>NZ_JBIAQP010000010.1:162203-431086 GCF_042889145.1 Streptomyces sp. NPDC002680 | reverse complement strand
CAGCGCCCTGGTCGTGGGCGTCGGTCTGTGGATCCGGCTGAGGCTGCCCGAGCCGGAGGTCTTCGAGGCGGCCAGGACCGAAACCGAGCGGGAACTGCCCATCAAGGCGGTCTTCCGCGAGCACTGGGCCACCATCCTCAAGGTCGTCGTCCTGGGCCTGTTCAGTGTGGTCTCGACGATCTACGCCGCCTTCGCCATGGCCTACGCCGGACAGCTCGGGCTTCCCCGCTCCGTGATGCTCCAGGCCGTGATCCTCACCGCCTCACTGAGCCTGGTCGTCCAGCCCTTCGCCGGGATCCTGGCCGACCGCATCGGCCGCAAGCCCGTGTTCATCGCCGGCAACCTGGTCTGCTCCGTCGCGGTGTTCGCGGTCTTCTGGTCGATCAGCACGCGCAACGTCCCGCTGATCTTCCTGAGCTCGATCCTCCTCATGACGGTCGGATACGGCCTCGTCAACCCGCTGGGCCCGCCCATGGTCGCCGAACTCTTCCCCACCCGGATCCGCTACTCGGGCGGCGCGACGGCCTCCCAACTCGGCCTCGTCGCCACCGGGTTCGCCCCCACCATCGCCGCCGCCGTCATCCGTCCCGGCCCCACCGGCTGGGTCCCGGTCGCCGTGCTCACCGCCGTGTGCTGTCTGGCCTCCGCCGCGGTGGTCCTGTTCGGCCTACGGGAGAACTACCGGACCCCCACCGAGGAACTGGGCCTCAGGCCGGAAACCGCATGACCCCTGGGGCGGCGACGGACCCCCGCCGCCGCCCCACCCCCCCTTCCTCCCCTCACAGACAAGGCTCCCCGTGCCGAAACACCCCGTCCTCGTCGAGCACGACGTCGAGGCCAAGATGACCGACGGCACCGTCCTGCGGGCCACGGTCTACCGGCCCGACCGGGACGGCGAGACGTTCCCGGTCCTGTTGACGCGCACTCCCTACGGCCGGGACCTGGCTGTCAACTCCGCCTACTTCAACCCGCTGACCGTCGCCGCCGCCGGTTACGTCGTGGTGATGCAGGACTGCCGGGGCCGCTTCGGTTCCGAGGGCTTCTTCGACCCCGCCGTGCACGAGGCCGCCGACGGAGCCGACACGGTCACCTGGGCGGCGGGGCTCCCCGCCAGTGACGGCCGCGTCGGCATGTGGGGCCGCTCCTACTTCGCCGAGACCCAGTGGCGGGCCGCCGCCACCGCCCCCGAACCGCTCAAGGCCCTGGCCCTCGGTGTGTCAGCCGGCGGCACCGCCAACGACGGCGCCCTCTACCGCGGCGGAGCCCACGAGTTCGGCTCCCGCTTCACCTGGGGACACACCGCCATCACCCCCAACGCCCTGGTCCGCGAGTTCGCCGACGCCCCCGACCAGCGCGAGGCCGCCCTACGCGACTGGCTGGCGCTCGACCAGGACGTGGTCGCCGGAGACGTCTTCGACACCCTGCCGATCCGCGCCCTCGGCTCCCGCCTCAACACCTTCATGAACACCCACATCATGGGCTCGGCCGGGCAGGGCCCAGGCAGCCCCGTCACCGAGCTGTGGGACAGCGCCACCGCCCACCCCGTCGACGCGGCCACCCTGCACATCGGCGGCTGGTTCGACATCTTCGCGCCGGCCACCCTCGCCCAGTACCGCATGCAGCTCGCACACCGCCGCACCCGCTCCCTCCCACCCCCGCGCCTGGTCATCGGGCCCTGGACACACAGCGACTTCTCCGGCGACTTCCCCGACCTCAGCCTCGGCATCGCCGCCTCGTCCGGCGCCATGGGCGGCTACGGCGACCTCACCGCGATGCACATCGCCTGGTACGACGCCGTCCTCAAGGACGACGACACCGCGCTGCGCCGCATCCCGCCGGTACTGCTGTACTTCCTCGGCGAGAACCGCTGGCGCGGCTTCGAGGAGTTGCCCACTCCCGCCGAGCACCGCACCTGGTACCTGGCCGACGGGGGCCGCCTCCTCGACGACCCCGGCCGCGACTCCTGTGCCACCTACGACTACGACCCGCTCGACCCCGTACCGACCGTCGGTGGCGCCACGATGATGCACGGCTTCCGGCCGGGCCCGGCCGACCAGCGGCGCGTCGATGCCCGCGACGACGTCCTCACCTTCACCTCCGAACCGCTCACCGCACCGCTGACCCTCTTCGGCGAGGTCCGCGCCACCTTCCACGCCTCCTCCAGCGCCCCGGACACCGACTTCGTGGTGCGACTGTGCAGGGTCTCGCGGGACGGAGTCTCGATCGGCCTCAACGACGGCATCGTGCGCGCGTCCTGGCGCGACAGCTACGCCACCGGCACCTACCGCCCAGGCCACCGGCCGAGACCGCTCGAACCCGGGCAGGTGTACGAGTTCGCCGTCAGCCTGTGGAACACCGCCTGCACCCTGGCCCCGGGCGAGCGGCTGCGCATCCAGGTGACCTCCAGCTGCCATCCCCGCTGGGACCGCAACCTCAACACCGGCACGCCGGCCTACGACTCGGCCGAGTCCGCCGTCGCCCACCAGTCCATCCACATGGGCGAGGACCACCCGAGCCGCGTGGTGATCGGCACCCTCTGACCCTTCCGGAGGACGGCTCCTGGCTCGCAAGAGGTCGCATCGCTCAACGAAGGCGTCGATGTCCTCGGTCCGGTACAGGAACGGTTCGCTGTCTCCATCCTCCGGTAGTGTGTCGTGTTCTCGACCCACGTCGCGCCCGTGCAGTAGCGAATCTCCTACCGCGATGTTGATCGGGAACTCTTTCAGCGCGTTCAGCCGTCGCTTCTCCGGTGCTTCCTCAGCAGCCTTTAGCACCGCGATCAGCAGTCGGAACCGGGCCACAGCCACCGCGAACGGGTTCTTGTCGCAGCCGTCCACCGAAGCCAGCGCACGCCGAATCAATGTCCAGTCGTCCACTGCCTTGTCCACGGCTCGCCACTTCGCCAGCAGCCGCTCGAACAATCCCAGCAGAGACTTCAGCAGGGCGCTGACCTGCGGAAACGTTCATTTTTTCCTGTCGGATCGTCAACTTTGCCTGAACGGACTGAATCCGCTGCGCGTGAGTTCAACGCCCGTTCCCGACCGGCAGTTGGTGGGGCGCTGACCTGCACCGATGTGCTATTCCGTGATCTGCCTGAGCCTCGGCAGGGGGCCTGCGAGGGCGATTGACGGGGAATTCGGGACGCTGGCAGGACGCAGGGTAAGGGAAACAGCCGCAGGAGGGTCGCCACTTCGATCCCGCTACGACGGTGGCCAACCGGAAGCGCGAGTCGGCTTCCTTCGTGTCCTGGCCCGCGGCGAGCCGCCCACCATGCCCTCGAACAGCGCGGCGCCCGCTTGCGACGCATGCCTATGTGCGGTGATGCCGCGACGCGACCGGGGCGCCCCGTGGTCTTGGGGCGCCCCGGGCAATGTTTTGAGCCGGTGTCGGCAGCGAGCGCGACCTTGCCGCTGGCGTGGCGGACTGCCATGCCGTTGGTGCCTGTCGTGACGTTGCCGGGTGGCCGACGCGGACGTCGGTCACCCGGCAGGGGGAGGGAGTCAGCTGGTGGCGTTGCTCTGGGAGATGGCGTAGACGCGGTTGTCGGGGGCGCGGAAGAGCCGGAAGCGATAGTCGCTGCCGCCGGCTCCGGCGCCGGGGACCACCTGGACGGTGGAGACCCACTCGGCGCCGTTGTTCTGGAGCTGGGTCATGGCCTTGTCCAGATTTGTGGTGTTGAAACCGAAGGCGATGGAGGTGGGGCTGGCGCGCCAGGGGTACTGGGGGGCCTTCGGTCCGTAGAGCTCGAACAGGGCGCCGTTTTCTGTTCCGAAGACGGAGAACTGCTTGGCTTCGTTGAGGGGGGTGAGGCCCAGGCCGTTCGCGGCGAGCTTCTTCATCGTGGGGTACTGCTCGGCGGTCAGGGCGACAGCGCCCCATTGCAGCTTGTTGATCCCTGCGGCGCCGGTGTCCTCATCGCTCACCGGCTGCCGGGGGTCGGTGCCGCTTTGGGCGATGGCGTAGACGCGGTTGTCGGGGGCGCGGAAGAGCCGGAAGCGATAGTCGCCGCCGTCGGCTCCGGCGCCGGGGACCACCTGGACGGTGGAGGCCCACTTGGCGCCGTTGGCCTGCAGAGTCTTCTCGGCGGCGTCCAGGTCGGTGGAGTCGAAGCCGATCGCTGTCGAGGTGGGGCTGGTGCGCCAGGGGTACTGGGGGGCCTTCGGTCCGTAGAGCTCGAACAGGTTGCCGTTGGGCGTGGTGAAGACGGAGAACTCCTCGGAGCTGTTCACCAGGTTCAGGCCGAGGGCTTTCTGGGCGAATTCCTTCATCGCGGGGTACTGCCGGGCGGTCAGGGCGACCGCCCCCCACTGCAGCCTGGTGGTACCCGCGTCAGCGGTGGGGGCAGTCCTCTTCGTGCTGGGGCCGGTCTCGGCCGACGCCAGCGCCAGGGTGGTGGCCGTGAGGGATACGCCTATCACCAGCGCCCCTGCTATCGCGGTGCGGCGTGTGAATAAAGTGGTCATGAAGGTGCTCCTGGAGGGTGGGGGTGGGGGGTTGGGTTGCGTTGTCATCGGTGGGTGTCGCCCCGTGCTGTGCCGCGGAGCCGGCAAGATCCCGAATTCCATGACGAGCCCACTCCGGGCGACGCCCCACCGAATAGTTGATATGTGAACAACCTAGAGTCGAATTGGTATACGTGTCAACTACTTATTGGGTGGCGTCAGGTGTCCACCCCCGATTAGTTCACGCATGAACTAATCGGGATAGGATGGCGCGGTGAGCACGGAACACTGGAATGCGCGAGAGAGTCAGGCGTGGCGGGGTCTGCTGGATGCGCAGCGCCTGGTGCGCGAGCATGTGGAGAGGGATCTTGCGCGCGAGACGGACCTGTCCCCGCAGGACTACACGGTGCTGGTCGCGCTGACCGAGGCGCCGGAGGGGAGGATGCGCCCCACGGACCTTGCCGCGGCCATCAGCTGGGAGAAGAGCCGGCTGTCGAACCATGCGATGCGCATGGAGAAGCGGGGTCTGGTGTCCCGCGAGGGGTATCGCGGTGACGGACGCGGTTCCGTGGTCGCGGTCACCGATGCCGGGCGTGCGGCGATCCGGTCGGCGGCGCCGCTGCACCGCGCGCACGTGAGGAAGTACTTCATCGACGCGCTGACCGCAGAGCAGCAGGAAGCGCTGATCGACATCTCCGCCAGCCTTATCCGGCATGTGACCACCGCAGGTCGGGCCGAGGGGGCGGCCGACGGCTGATGCCCCTCGGGCGTGTAGTTGACGCGTGTACTACCTCCGGGTTAGGTTGTACACGCATCAACTACTTGGCGGGTGTGCCCGCCTGGAAGGTCGCGTCATGGAGTTCGGAATTTTCGGCGTCGGGGACCTGTCCCCTCACCCGGTCACGGGGAAGACGGTCAGCGAGACCGAGAGGATCCGGGGCATCGTCCGCATCGCGCGGCACGCCGACGAGGTCGGCTTCGACGTCTATGCGATCGGCGAGCACCACAACCCGCCCTTCATCTCCAGCGCGGGCGCCGCGATCCTGGCCTCCATCGCCGCGCAGACGACGAACATCACTCTGTCGACGTCGACGACCCTGATCACCACGACCGACCCGGTGCGGATCGCGGAGGAGTTCGCCACCCTGCAGCACCTCGCGGGCGACCGGGTCGACATCATGCTCGGCCGCGGGAACACCCCCGAGGTCTATCCGTGGTTCGGCCAGGACATCCGCCAGGGCATCCCCCTGGCCATCGAGAACTACGCTCTGCTGCGCCGACTCTGGGACGAGGACGTACTCGACTGGGAGGGGAGGTTCCGGGCCCCGCTGCGGGGCTTCACCTCGATGCCCCGGCCGCTGAACGGCACCCCGCCGTTTGTCTGGCACGGCTCGATCCGCTCGCCCGAGATCGCCGAGCAGGCCGCGTACTACGGCGACGGCTTCTTCGTGAACAACCTGTTCATGACCATGGAGTACTTCAAGGACTTCGTCGACTACTACCGCGCCCGCTTCGAACACCACGGCCACGGCCCCGCCGTCGGCGCGATCGTCGGCGCAGGAGGCGGCGCCTTCGTCCGCAGGAACAGTCAGGACGCCGTAGCCGAGTACATGCCCTACTTCCGTGCGGGCAGCCGCTTCCACTCCGGCGACTTCGACCAGGTCACGACGGAGACCGGGCTCACTGTCGGCAGCCCGCAGCAGGTCATCGAGAAGGTCCTCTCCTTCCCCGACTACTTCGGCCCCTACCAGCGCCAACTGTTCGGCCTGGACTTCGGCGGCGTCCCGGAGAAGACCATCCACGAACAGCTCGACCTGTTCGGCTCCGACATTCTCCCCGTCCTGCGCCGCGAAATGCCCACACCTCCGGCAGCCGGAAAGACGCGCACAGCCGCCTGAGCCGCGGCATTCCCGCCGCGCCTCCCCCTCGCCTCCCCCTGCGCACACGCCGTGCGCGGGTCGCCCCCTCCGCAGTGGCGTGGGGCACCCCAGTCCCCTCTCTCTGTCCGCATCCGACCTCACGGAGAACTACGCCATGACCATCACCTTCTGGATAGTCGCCGGCCTCGGCACGCTCGTCTTCCTCGCCGCAGGCGGCATGAAGCTCGCCCGAGACCGCGCCGCCCTCAAAGAGGCCAACATGCCCTGGGTGGACGACTTCTCCGCCGGGCCCATCAAGCTCATCGGCCTGGCCGAGGTGCTCGGTGCACTCGGCCTGATCCTGCCCGCCCTGACCGACACCGCGACCGTCCTCAGCCCGATCGCCGGCATCTGCCTCGCGCTGGTCATGCTCGGTGCCGTCAAGGTCCACACCCGCCGCAAGGAATCCCCGGCCGCGCCGGCGGTACTGGCCGTGCTCACCCTCACTGCCGCCGTCCTTGGCTTCGCCGCCCTGTAGAGCCGCGGGCGCGGGACCGCCCACGCATCCAAGTCGCCGGGCGGCTGCCCCACGCCACATCACACGGCACGTCTATCGCGCCCGCGATACACCCGACCTCCCCACGACGCCCGTCGTCCGACCTTCCGGAAAGAAGTCCGTATGTCCTCCGCTGTCTCCTCCCGCCCCCTGGCCGCTTTCGTCCGCACCGTCCTGCCGGCAGCCATCGCCGCGGCGGTCGCCGTCCTCGTCGCCTACCTCCTCTTCGACATGGCGGGAGCCGACTACACCGTCACCACGTCCGGCAGCCAGAGCACGGTGAACGCGCCGATGGCCGGCATCATGACCCTCCTGATGACCCTGGTCGGAGGCGGTATCGCCCTGGCCATCGCCCGGCGGACCGCACGGCCCGGGCGGACCTTCGTCCTGCTCGTGGCGCTCGCCGTCGTCGTGATGGCGGCAGGGCCCCTCACCTCCGCCCACCAGGGCCTGACCATCGCGGCCCTCGAGGTCCTTCACCTGATCGCGGCGGCGACCGTCCTGCTCATCGTCCTGCCGCGCCTCGGCAACCGCCGGACTGCGTCATCCTGATACCCGCCGATCCAGGCAACCCGTACGCCAAGTCACGTTCACCGTGCTTGGTGTACGGGATCCTCGCTGTTCAGCTTCGAGAACGTACGAACCCGCGCGCTTCCGTCTTCGATGTTCTGGAGGTGGCGGGGGCGTGGAGCCGTTGCGCTCCCTACCGCGAGCACCGTGCCGCCCTCGAAGACCTCATCGCCTGCTGCCGCAATCGGCTCGATGTCAGCCGTACCCTTCCATCCGCGCTCCGTTCGGGACGCGTTCGGGACCCTGACGCCGGCTCTCCTCGGTGGGGTGGTGGCGGAGGTCAGTCGGTGGAGAAGCCACCCAGCATCGCCGCCGGGTAGCGACTGCCGGCCGACCCGTGCGGCAGAATCTCGGCGATACGCCCGAGGTCGGCGTCGGTGAGTTCGGCGTCGGCGGCGCCGGCGTTCTCCTCCAGGCGGACGGTGCTGCGCGTGCCGGGGATCGGGACGACGTCCTCGCCCTGGTGGAGCAGCCAGGCCAGTGCGAGCTGGGCGGTGGTGAGGCCCTTGGCGGCGGCGAACTCCTTGAGCTGGTCGGTGGCGCGCAGGTTGTAGGTGTAGTTGTCGCCCTGCCAGCGCTCGTCCCAGCTGCGCATGTCGTCCGCGGGATACTGGTCGGCGGGCTTGACCACGCCGGTCAGGAAGCCGCGGCCGAGCGGGGAGTAGGGCACCAGGCCGATACCGAGCTCCCTCAGGACCGGCAGGATCTTCTCCTCCAGCTCACGCTCGAAGAGCGAGTACTCGTACTGCAGCGCGGTGACCGGCGTGACGACGTGGGCGCGGCGGATGTACTGCGGTCCGACGTTGCTCAGACCGAAGTACTTCACCTTCCCCTCGGCGATCAGTTCGCCGACCACGCCCGCGACCTCCTCGACAGGCACGTCGGGGTCGGAGATGTGCTGGTAGAAGAGGTCGATGTAGTCGGTCTGCAGGTAGCGCAGGCTGTTCTCGGCGACCTTGCGGATGTTCTCCGGGCGGCTGTCGACCCCGGCACCCAGCGGCTCGGCGGCCACGTCGAAGCCGAACTTGGTGGCCAGCACCACCTCGGAGCGGAAGTCCTTGACCGCCTTGCCCAGCAGTGCCTCGTTGCTCCCGGTGCCGAGGCCGTACAGCTCGGCGGTGTCGAAGAAGTCGATTCCCAGTTCGTGGGCGCGGCGGATGGTCGCGACGCCCTCCTCGTCGTTGGACGCGCCGTACGCCATGGTCATCCCCATCACGCCCAGACCGAGCGCCGAGACGCTCAGGCCCTGAGAGCCCAGATTGCGGTGCTGCATGGATCCACTTCCTCAGTACTCGCCGGTTCCACTCCGAACGGTTCAAACCAAACCGTTTGGTTTGACCCTAGAGCCGGAAAGCCCTCAGCGTCAAACCGAACAGTTCGGTGTCCTATCCTGTGGTGGTGTCCCACCCTCCCGACGCCGGCCAGACCGCCGCCCCCGCATCCGCCCCCGACGGCGGCGACACGACGCGGGAGCGGATCCTCACCGCCGCCATGGAGGAGTTCGCCCGCCACGGCATCGCCGGCGCCCGCGTGGACCGCATCGCGAAACTCGGCAGGACCAGCAAGGAACGCGTCTACGCCTACTTCCGCAGCAAGGAAGCGCTCTACGCCCACGTCGCCACGCGGGAACTGGCCGTGATCGCCGAGGCCACGCAGATGGACCCGTCCGACCTGCCCGGCTACGCGGGCCGCCTGTTCGACTACTTCACCGCCCGCCCCGACCACCACCGCCTGATCACCTGGGGCCGCCTGGAGCTGTCAGGTTCCGAGGCTGCCGAGGACGATCCCACTCAGGCGGTCATCGCCCGCAAAATCGGCCAGCTCGGCCAGGCGCAGCGGGCCGGGCAGCTCGATCCCGCCTGGGATCCCGCCGACGTCCTCGCCCTGATCAACCAGATCGCCACCACCTGGGCAGCCCAGCCCGAACTGAGCCAGGCCGCGACCGAACACGCCGCGGACCGCACCCTCGCAGCCCGGCGCGCCGCCGTGGTGACCGCAGTCGAGCAGTTGTTCCCCCGGACACGCTGAGGCCGCCCGCGCCACCAGCATCCCTGCACGGAAGCCCCGGGTCGCGCTCCACAAGGAGGAGCGATGTCGCCCCAGAGGGGACCGGCAGGACCGGCAGGGGGCGACTGCGTCCGATGTCCTCGCACTCCCACGGCCCGCAGAGCACGCGAGCCCTTCCGCCTCCGGCAGCCCGGTCCTGCCGCCGCTCGAAGAGACTGACCTCTCGCCAGGATCCTATGAATCAGCGGCCGTTGGGGCCGCATCGCCGACAGCGACGGCGGGGAACAGTCGCTGAACAGCTGCGACGATGGCCGCCCGGTGGGCCGCCATGAACGCGTCGCGTTCGGCGCCGACGGGAACGAGGCCGGTCTGGCCTGCCCACGACAGGGCCAGCTGACTGACGAACACGAGGATGTCCTCGGGCTCCCACTCGGGATCGAGGTGGCCTGCCTCCTGCGCCTTCCGCAGCTGCTCGATCTTGCCCCGCAGGGACTCCTGCACCGGGTCGTCGGAAGGAGTCTCCCCGGCGGGGAGTTCCAGTTGGCCCCACATCATCAGCCGGTGGCGTTCGGGATGGCTCGTGGCATGGTCGTGCATCCGGCCGGCGTAGCCCGGAAGGTCGGTGGGATCCAGCGGGACCGCTTCGGCCATCGCCGCGAGTTCCCGGCCGGCGACGAAGCGGTACAACGCCTCCTTGCTGCGGAAATACGCGTACACACGCTCCTTGCCGGTGCGCGCGGCCTTGGCGATCCGCTCGACACGCGCTCCCGCGATGCCGTGGCTGGCGAACTCGGCGGTGGCCGCAGCGATGATGCGATCGCTGGTGGCGTCGATGCTGCTACGGGGAGGCATGTATCCAGCTTATCAGACCGAACCGTTCGGTCTTGACAGGGCGCCCGACGCGTGTACGATCGAACCGAAACGTTCGGTCTGACTTACAGGAGCACCTCATGCAGCAGCGCACTCTGGGCCGGCAGGGCCTGACCGTCTCCGAGATCGGCTACGGCGCGATGGGCACCGCCGTCGGCTACGGCCCCTCGGACGACACCGGATCGATCACCGCGATCCGCCGCGCACACGAACTCGGCGTGACCCATTTCGACACCGCGGAGATGTACGGCTGGGGGGAAGGCGAGAAGCTGCTCGGCAACGCTCTCGCACCCATCCGTGACGAGGTGACCATCGCGACCAAGTTCGGCCTTACCCCGACCTTCGCCCCGAACTCACGGCCGGAGCACATCCGGGAGGTCGTCGACAACAGCCTCCGCAACCTGAACACCGACGTGATCGACGTGCTCTACCAGCACGGCCCCGACCCCAGCGTCCCGATCGAGGACGTGGTCGGCGTGATGAAGGAGTTCGTCGACGCCGGCAAGGTCAAGTACCTCGGCCTGTCCAACACCGACAGCGACGCCATCCGCCGGGCCCACGCGGTGCACCCGATCTCCGTCCTTCAGCACGAGTACTCGATCTTCGCCCACGACTCCGAGCAGTTCTTCCCCGTACTGGAGGAGCTCGGCATCGGACTCGTCGCCTACTCCCCGCTCGCCCGCGGCTTCCTCAGCGGCGCCGTCCAGTCCCGCGAGCACTACGACGCCCGCGACTTCCGCCAGATGATTCCCTGGTGGGCCCCGGAGAACTTCGACCAGAACCTCTCCATCGTCAACGAGCTCACCAAGATCGCGGAGAGCAAGGACGTCACCCTGTCGCAGCTCGCCCTGGCCTGGCTGCTCGCGAAGAAGGACTACATCGTCCCGATCCCCGGATCCCGCAGCCCCGAGCGCGTCGCGCAGAACGTCGCCGCCGCCGGCATCGAGCTGACCGCCGACGACCTCGCCCGCATCGCCGAGATCGCACCCGACGGCGCCATCGGCGGACGAGGTATGTGACACACCCGTCCGACAGAAATCCTCCTTGCCCGCATGGGAAAGGACCCGCATACGGCATGGGCCCGCGCCCCCTCGGGAGGGGGCGCGGGCCCATGCCGTCATTGCGGCGCCTGCGCACCAAGTCGGCTCCCACAGCGGAGTTGCGGCGATGCCTGCGCAGAAGGGGGCGTCGCCGTCCCGCCGGAGGTACGGACCGCCCTCGACGCCGGCATCGAGACCACACGTCCGCCCGCCAATACCGCCGTACAGGTGGCCGACCTGTACCGGCCGGAACGCGTGTTTGAGGTGGAAGACCTCGCCATCGTCCCGTGGTGACCGGGCAAGCCCCTGCGGGCACCTCTCAGAGTTGGGCGCAAGGGGGAGGAATCTCTCCCTCCTTCCTTGGCGAGAGACGTGGAAGTCTCGCCGATCAGGCGGTCGTCGACGTCGACTCGTCGTGCTGCCGGTCTCGGCTTTCGTCTCACGGTTCCACCCTGGAAGGGGCACCCCATTGAGTCAGGATCTTGGGCGTAGAGGATTTCTCGGGCTCACAGGTGCGAGCGTCGCCGGTGCGGCACTCGGGACGGGTGCCTTCGCCCCCTCCGGAGCCTCGGCGAACTCCCGCGGTGGCCATGGCACCCGGTCGGTCGTCGTCGCCACGCGCTCGGGCAGGGTGCGGGGGGTCGAGCGCAGCGACGGTGCGCTGGTCTGGAAGGGCATGCCCTATGCCGCTGCGCCGACCGGACGGCGACGCTTCGCTCCACCGCAGCCGGCGGCGTCGTGGACGGGGGTGCGCGACGCGACGGAGTACGGCCATGCCGCACCGCAGGTGCCTCTGCTGCCGGGCCTGCCGGAGACGCCGAACCAGAGCGAGGACTGTCTGTACCTCAACGTCTGGTCCCCGTCGACCACCGGGAAGAAGCCGGTGATCGTGTGGATCCACGGCGGCGGGTTCATCGCCGGGACGGGCAACGACCCGACCTTCGACGGAGCGCAGTACGTACAGCGGGACTGTGTCGTGGTCACCTTCAACTACCGGCTGGGCGCCTTCGGCAGCCTCTACCAGCCGGACCGCTTCGGTTCGGGGAACCTGCGGCTGCTGGACCAGATGGCCGCGCTGCGCTGGGTGCGCGACAACATCGCCGCCTTCGGCGGGGACCCGTGCGCCGTCACCGTCATGGGTGAGTCGGCGGGCGCCATGTCCATCGGCGCGCTGCTCGGTACGCCCAAGGCGCGGGGTCTGTTCCGCCGGGCCGTCATCCAGAGCGGCGGCCCGCGTCCCGTCCACACCGCCGAGTTCGCGTCCGCGACCCGGGAGGCGGTCAAGCGCTCCCTCGGGGTCTCGGACGCCTCACGCCTGACAGCGGTGTCGACCGCGGAACTGCTCGACGCCTCGGTGCAGGCCTCGAACGACCCTCAATTGCTGGAGCCGTTCGGCCATGTGATCGACGGGCAGGTGCTGCCCCGGCATCCGCTGGGGGCCGTGGACGGGAGCGTCGATCTGCTGATCGGCACCTGCAACATGGAGATCGAGCCGTTCATGGGCTCGCCGGTCTTCCCGCGCCGCTTCGAGACCCTCGCCCGCCAGGCCACGGGCGACCGTGCCTGGGACCGTCTCCTCAAGGTGTACGGCGACACCGCTCTCCCCGGTCACACGACCCTCAACGACGTGCTCAGCGGCTGGTTCGTCGTGATGCCGTCGGTGTGGCTGGCCGAGTACGCCCACCGAGCCGGCGCCAACGTGTGGCAGTACACCTTCGACTACGCGCAGGCTGGCCCCTTCGGGCCCACCCACGGCAGCGACGTCCAGTACACCTTCGGCAACTTCGGGCAGGGCGACTTCACCGGTGCCGCGCCGGCCGACCTCCCGACGGCACGGGCCCTGTCCTCGAAGATGGTGGACGCCTTCGCCGCGTTCGCCCGCCACGGTTCCCCTTCGACCCGGGCGCTGCCGAACTGGCCGGCCTTCACTCCTCGCCATCGGGCCTGCCTGTCCTTCGACGTGGAGCCGCGTCTGGTCGACGACCGCCTCGCCGACGCCCGGCGCGAGGCGTGGGACGGGGTCGATCCCTTCGCCGTCTGCTGACACCTGACGATGCCCTGGGGGCCGCCGTCCGTTGCGTGACGGCGGCCCCCACGCCGTCATCGGGCGACGTAGCCGCCGTCGACGGGGAGGGCGACGCCCACGACGAAACCCGCTCCCGGGCTGCACAGCCACAGGACCGCCTGGGCGATCTCCTCGGCCGTACCGAGGCGATTGATCGGCTGGTTGGCCTCGGCCTCGGCGCGGTCGAGTTCCCCCTTGGTGATCATGTCGCGGACCATGGGGGTGTCGATGGTGCCGGGGCAGACGGCGTTGATCCGGATGCCGCGCGGGGCGTACTCCAGAGCGGCGCTGGTGGTCAGGCCGATCACCCCGTGCTTGGAGGCGTGGTAGGAGGCACGGCCGGGGAGGCCGACCAGGCCGCCGAGCGAGGAGCAGTTGACGATGGCGCCGCTGCCCTGGGCGCGCATGTGCCGCAGCTCGTGCTTCATGCAGGCCCACACGCCACGGAGGTTGATGGCGTTGACGCGGTCGAACCGTTCGGCGGGTTCGTCGGCCGCGTCGCTGGGCGGGATCTGGATACCGGCGTTGTTGAAGGCCGTGTCGAGGCGGCCGAAGGTCTCCACAGTGCGGTCGACCGCGGCGGCGACCTGCTCTTCGTCGCTGACGTCGCAGGTGACGGCGAGGACGTGGTGACCCGCGTCGGCGAGTTCCTTGACCGCCGCGTCGAGCGCCGCTTCGTCGATGTCGGCGAGAGCGACGGCGGCTCCGGCCTCGGCGAAAGCGCGGGCCGTTGCCAGGCCCATGCCGGAGCCGGCGCCCGTGACGAAGGCGACCTGGCCGGTGAAGTCGTAGGCGGGGTTCACGTTTTTCTCCCGTTGAGAGTGGGCCGGGTTCAGGAGGCGGCTTCGATGGTGACCTTGGTGGCGGTGGCGAGGCGTTCGGTGTCGCCGTTCACTCGGCCGAGGATGATCAGGCCGGCGTCGCTGGAGCCGCTGCCGCGGTAGTAGAGGGCCAGATTGCCCCAGGGGGCGTAATAGGCCAGGTCACCGGGCTTGGCCTCGGCGGCGTCCGGGGCGCCGGAGGTGGACAGTCGACGCGGCAGATCGGCGATCCGCTCCGTCTGGTGGAAGTCGCTCAGGTTCAGGGTGAGCGGGAGCAGGGCGGCGAAGTCGCGGGCCGTGGCGCTGTCGTCGAGGGTGGCGTCGACCTGGTGGCCGTCGATGGTGAGCCTGATGTTCATGGCGGTGGTGTTCTTGTCTTCGGACGGGGTGACAGGTGCGGTGGCAGTCGGTGTTCCCTGTGCCGCGGAAGCAGAGGACGCGGAAGCAGAGGACGGGGAAGACGGGGAGGGCGGCGCCTCGTCGGTGCAGGCGGTCACCGCGAGCAGTAAGGCAGTCGGGACGGCGCGGGCGAGGCCGACACGGGTGGTTGTGGTCACGGCGTCCTCCAGAGCGTCAGTCGGGCAGGGGCTCGGCGTAGTGGCGGAAACCGTCCCTCTCGTGGTGAATGTCGTACAGACGCCGGGCCAGGACGTCAGGGCTGCTGTGCTCGGCGTCGGGCCGAATCGCGCCCGGGACGATCAGCTGGGCAACGTGGATGTTCTCCGGAGCGAGGGCGTCGTGGAGCATGCGGGCGTACGCGCTCTCGGCGGCGAAGGCGACAGAGGTGCCGGCCCGGTCGGGGTGCGGGCGTACGGCGCTCCCGCCGTTGACGAACAGCAGGGTGCCGCGGCCGAGCTCGCGCATGCCGGGCAGGACGGCGTTCACCGCGCTGACGGGCCCCTTGACGGAGAAGGCGAGGGGCGCGTCGAGGTCGTCGGCAGTCGTGTCGAGGACCGGCTTCATGAAGTCGGCACGGGGCACGGGGCTGTACTGGAGGATCTCGACGGGTCCCAGGGCGGTCGCGGCCGCGTACAGGGCCTCGTTCAGCGACTCGATGTCGAGTACGTCGGCGGTGAAGCCGCGGGCCTGGACGCCGTCGCGGGCCAGCTCGGCCGCCAGCTCCTCCAGTCGCTGCGGATTGCGAGCGATGAGGGCGACGGAGTGGCCGGCGGTTCCGAAGCGGCGGGCGGTGGCGAGCCCGAGGCCGGGGCCGGCGCCGATGAGTGCAAAGGTCGTCATGGTGACTCTGCTTTCGCAGGGATTCGTGCTCGGTCAGGGCTGGAGAAGGGCCTTGGTGACATGCCGCAGCCGGGGGTGTGCAGGAGCTGTTCGATGTCGAGCGTCACACGCGAAGGCAGGGGCGAAAAGCGGAGGGATCTATCGGGGGAGGGAAACATCCTGGGTGGAAACTCTCCCTCCTTCCTCAGGTTCGATCAGTGCCATGCTGGGCAGCATGACCGGCAATGTGCCCCTCAATGAGCTGGGAGAATTCCTCAAGAAGCGCCGTTCGGAGCTGAGTCCGCGCGCTGTCGGCCTGCCCGAGACCGGTGGGCCCCGCCGCGTTGACGGGCTGCGCCGCGAGGAGGTCGCCCAGCTCGCCAGCATCAGCACCGACTACTACACGCGCCTCGAACAGGGCCGTATGCAGGCGTCTGCACCCGTGCTGGACGTGCTCGCCCGGGTGCTCCATCTGGACGACGACGAGCGCGGCTACCTCTTCCAGCTCGCCGGCAGGACCACCACCCGTACCCGGCGGCGCGGTCGGCAGACGGTCCAGCCGCAGCTGCAACGGGTCCTGGACGACCTCACCGCCACCCCGGCCATCGTGCAGGGCAGGCGCGGGGACATCCTGGCCTGGAACGCCCTGGCCGCCGCGCTGGTCACCGACTTCTCCCGCATCCCGGAGAAGCACCGCAACTATCCCCGGCTCATCTTCACCGACCCGGCCATGCGCACCCTGTACGCCGACTGGAACGCCTCCGCCCAGATCGCCGTCGCCCAGCTACGGATGGAGGCCGCGAGGTATCCGGAGGACCCTCGGCTGATCGAGCTGGTCGGTGAACTGTCCCTGCGGGACAAGCAGTTCGCCCAATGGTGGGGCGAACACCGCGTCGCCGCCCGCACCGTGGGCACCAAGACCCTCAACCACCCGGTCGTCGGCGAACTCGTCCTCGACTGGGACACGTTGACCGCCAACACCGACCCCGACCAGCACCTCACCGTCTGGACCGCCGCCCCCGGCTCCCCCACCCACGACCGGCTGCGCATCCTCGCCTCCTGGGCCGCCGACCAGCATCTGCCGGCCTCTCCCCCTCCCGCCTGAGGTCCGGCGAACACTGCCCTGCGGCGGCGCTAGAAGGTGAGGACGATCTTTCCCCGGGCGTGGCCGGTCGTCGGGGACGACGTGACGTACATCGTCACGCGGAGCATCAACTTCACCAACGTCTGCTACACGGGCTGCCGGTTCTGCGCGTTCGCGCAGCGGCGGACGGACGCGGACGCCTACACACTCTCCCTCGACCAGGTGGCCGACCGGGCCCAGCAGGCGTGGGAGGTGGGCGCGGTGGAGGTCTGCATGCAGGGCGGCATCCATCCGGACCTGCCGGGGACGGCGTACTTCGACATCGCGAGGGCGGTGAAGGAGCGGTTGCCCGGAATGCATGTGCACGCCTTCTCGCCGATGGATGTCGTGAACGGCGCCAAGAGGACGGGGATTTCGATCCGCGAGTGGCTGACCGCGGCCAAGGAGGCCGACAGGGACTCGATCCCCGGCACCGCCGCCGAGATCCTCGACGACGAGGTCCGCTGGGTGCTGACCAAGGGCAAGCTGCCGACGGCGACGTGGATCGAGGTGATCGAGACGGCGCACGAGGTCGGCATCAGGTCCTCGTCGACAATGATGTACGGCCATGCGGATGAGCCCCGTCACTGGCTGGGCCACTTGCGCACGCTGGCCGGCATCCAGCAGCGCACGGGCGGCTTCACGGAGTTCGTGACGCTCCCCTTCATCCACCCCAACGCCCCGGTGTACCTCGCGGGCATCGCCCGCCCGGGCCCGTCGATGCGGGACAACCGGGCGGTGACCGCGATGGCCCGACTGCTCCTGCACCCCTGGATCCCCAACATCCAGACCAGCTGGGTCGAGCTCGGCACCGAGGGCGCGGCGGAGATGCTCCGCTCCGGCGCGAACGACCTCGGCGGCACGCTGATGGAGGAGACCATCTCCCGCATGGCGGGCTCGTCGTACGGCTCCTACAAGTCCGTACGCGACCTGATCGCCGTGGCAGAGGCGGCCAACGCCCCTCCCGCCCCCGCACGACGCTGTACGGCGAAGTCACGGAGGAGCGGCGACGGGCGGCGGAGGCGTCGGACGGGCATTCGCCGGAGTTGTTGCCGGTGCTGGATTGAGGGGGCGGCGGGGCGCCGGGCCTTGGCCGCTGTGCCTCAACCGCGCGTGATGCCCTGACCTCTGCCGGTCGGTCATGGTTTCGCACGGGTTGAGGAGCGCGCGCCCGCCGAAGGCTCGGCCTCAGGGCTCTCGCGCAGGGACCTTCCTGCGCGGCCGGTCGTGGAACGTGGCGATCGGCCCGTGCCGCCACGGGCGGCGTCCGCCACGAGATCCCGCCCGCGACCAGCGGACGGACCGCGTTCGGCAGCAGGCGGTGACGGCAGCCGTCGGGCCCGTCCGTCCCGCCCCTGAAGCCGGGCCGGCAACGGCCGGACGACCGCCCACTCCGCGTCCGTCAGGGCCGGGCCGACACCCCTCGCCTCAGCCGGTGGGCACGGTGTGTCCGCGGGGCAGCCGGGTCCCCGCTGTCACGCGTCATATCAGGAAGCGGCCTTCAGCGCGGCCGCCTTGCCCTTGGCGACGGCCTCCTCGTGGGCCCTGGCCCTGGACTCCTCGGCGAGCGGTATCAGCTCCGCCATGGACGGGTTCACGGGCGCCATGGTGAGCTCCGGGACGACGAAGTCGACCTCCATGCCCATCATCTCGCCGAGAACCACCTCCAGGTAGTTCTGTACGTAGTCATAGCCCTCGCGCGGGGTGCCGGGCGCGTAGGAACCGCCGCGGCTGGCTACGACGTACACCGGGACGCCCTTGACCGAGCTGCCGCGGTTCGCGCCCTCCGCGACGCTCGCAGTACGGCCGATGAGCAGGACCTGGTCGAGCCAGGCCTTCAGCGTGGACGGGACCGTGAAGTTGTGCATCGGTGCGCCGATGAGCACGGCGTCCGCGCTCTCCAGTTCCGCGATCAGTTCGAGCCGCGCGGCGAACGCCGCCGCCTGCTCGGGGGTGTGGCCGGCGGGATCGGTGAGACTGGCGGAGTGGGTGACGGTGTCCAGGTGCGGCACCGGGTCGGCGTCGAGGTCCCGGTAGATCACGGTGCCGTCGGGCCGCTGCTCCTGCCATGCCTTGCGGAAGGCGGCCGTGACGGAACGGGAGGCGGAGGCCGACTCGGGCCAGAGGGACGAGTCGAGGTGCAGCAGAGTTGCCACGCAGATCTCCAAGGGAATCAGTTGGCTGCGGGCTCGTAGGTGAGGGCGTGGAACTCGTTCGGATGCGGGCCCGTGCGGACACCGGTTTCGAGGGCGGCGATCGCGGCGATGTCGTCCGCGTCGAGCTCGAAGTCGTAGATGTCGAGGTTTTCCTTCATGCGGGCAGGCGAAAGGGATTTGGGGGCGATGAGGTTCCCTTGCTGTACGTGCCACCGCAGCAGCACCTGAGCGGCACTCCTGCCATGCTTGTGTGCCAAGCGCTGGAGCACCGCGTCCTCAAGCAGTCCCCGCCCTTGTCCCAATGTGTTCCACGCCCAGGTCGTGATTCCGTGCCGGGCGTGGAAGGCGCGCAGGCCCTGTTGCGGAAGGAGCGGGTTCAGTTCGAGCATGTTGACGGCCGGCACCACGGATGTCTCGTCGAGCAGCCGTTGCAGATGCTCGATTTCGAAGTTCGAGACGCCAATGGCCTTGGCGCGCCCCTCGGCGTGAATCCTCTCCAACGCCCTCCAGCTGTCCACGTAGGTGTCGTGGAACGGAACGGGCCAGTGGACGACATAGAGATCCACGTACTCCAGACCCAGGTTCGAGAGTGACGTGTCGAAGGCGCGCAGGGCGGAGTCGTACCCCTGATCGCGGTTCCAGAGCTTCGTGGTGACGAACAGTTCTTCGCGGCGTATTCCGGATTCCCTCATGGCCGATCCGACGGGCGCCTCGGTGCCCGTCACGGCCGCGGTGTCGAAACTGCGGTAGCCCGCGTCGAGCGCTGCCCTCAAGACGGTGGGCGACCGCCCGTCGAGGGTCCAGATGCCGAAGCCGATCTGCGGGATGGCGAATCCGTTGTTGAGTGTCGCCATGGGAATGTCACTCATGGGGGACCTCTCTCTGATGCGAAGGGTTCGGCGTTCGGAAAGGCGACGGCGTCCATGAATCAGGCCTGGTCCGGGCCGGGTACGGCGATCGACCTCTCGCGCCAACCTTGACCCCCTGGTCAACTTAACTCCGACGGTAGCATGGAACTTGACCATGAGGTCAAGTTGACCCTTGCCGGGGATGCGACCATGGACGCCGCGACGCCAGACCAGGAGGACGACCGGATGCGGGCCGACGCACAGCGCAACGCGGAGAAGCTGAGGGCCGCCGCCGCCGAGCTGTTCCAGGAGCGCGGCCTTCAGGTGCCCCTGAAAGAGATCGCCCGCCGCGCCGGTGTGAGCCACGGCACCCTCTACAACCTCTTCGGCAGCCGCGAGGCGCTCATCGACGAGGTGGTGACCGAGCTGGCCTCGGACCGCCTCGACGAGGTCGCCCAGCACGCCCTGACCCTGGAGGACGCGTGGGAGGGGTTCGCGTACTACGTTGAGAAGCTCTGTGAACTCCAGACCACCGATCCCGCGGTCGCCGACGTGGTCGGCGGACGCTACCCGGGCGCCGAGCGGCTGATGGCCGTCTGCGGCAGGGCGCACGGCGCCGCCACACAGGTCATCGAGCGCGCCCGGCAGGCGGGTTCACTCCGCCCGGACTTCACCCTTGAGGACCTTCTGTTCACCAACGCTCTGCTCGCCCGCGCGTCCGCGGACACCGCGCCCGACGCCTGGCGCCGTGGTGTCCGCTTCCTCCTCGACGGACTGCGCACACAGGCCGCACAAGGACCACTTCCCATCGGCCCGCTGACCCGTCAGCAGATGTACGACGTGATGGGCAGGCTCGTCGGCACGCCGTAGCGGGGCGGACGGAGCGCTGATACCTGGCCCGGCGGGCGCGGGCTCGTCAGTAGGAGTCGAGTTCGATGGCGTTGGCCGCTCGGGTGAGTACGTCTCCCGCGGTCATGTCGGCCCCGGCCGTGTCGCCGCTGTCCCGCTTCGCCATGACGGCGCGCACGTCCGCGTCGCGCCGCTCGATGCCCTCCCAGGTGGACGGAATGGCCAACTCCGGGGACTGGAAGGGGACGGCCTGGTTGAGCTCCACATAGGGACGGACCTTCGCCTCGTACCGGGAGAAGGCCACGGCTGGGTCGCCGCCGGCGGCCTTCAGCTCTCCCGCCAGGACATAGGAACCCACGACGGCCGTGCTGGTGCCCTGACCGCTCAACGGCGTGGGCGCGAACGCGGCGTCGCCGACCAGCGCCACCCGGCCGCTCGACCAGGCCGGCATGGTGATCTGGGTGACCTCGTCGAAGTACAGGTCCGTCGCACGGTCCAGTTCCGCGAGCAGAGGGGCGACCGCCCAGTAGGCGTGGTCGTCCTTGAATGCCTCCCGGATGAGCGCCTTCTGCGCCTCGGGGTCCCGCCTGTCGAATTCTATGGGCGGCGAGGCGAAGACGAACATCCCGCGGGTGTGCTTGCCGAGCCCGTACTGCATGACGGTGACGAGCTTGCCGGGAAGCGTCGACATGAACATCTGCTGCTCCATGTCGAGGATATTCGGGATGCTGAAGATCGCCACGTGGTAGCCCAGCCGCTTCTCGTACGCCTCGGCGTCCCCGAACGCCAGAGCGCGCACGGTGGAGTGCAGCCCGTCGGCACCCAGCACGAGATCGAAGCGGCCGGGCGGGCTCTTCTCGAAGGTCACGTCGACGTGGTCGTCGCTCTGCCGGACCGACGTGACGCTGTCGTCGAACCGGTGGGTCAGGCCCTCGACTTCGGCACAGGCACGGCCCAGGAGCGCGGTCAGGTCGTCGCGCAGGATCTCCACGTCTCCGGTGAGCCCGGCGCCGGCCCCGAAGTTGCCGTCCGTCCTCCAGACCGGTTCGCCGAGATGGTCTAGGTGCACGATCTCCTTCATCCGTACCCGGCTTGCGCGGACGGCGTCGATGATGCCCATGCGCTCGGCGACATGCACCGCCGGGCCCCGCAGATCGATCGCGAACCCACCGATGCGCGGAGCGGGTGCCCGCTCGACCACCGTGGTCTCGAAGCCGTGCCGGGCCAGCCAGTAGGCGAGCGTCTGACCTGCCGCCCCCGCACCGGAGACAAGGACTTTCCGACGCTCGGCACGTGGAATCGAGCGGGAGTTGTCGGACTGCATCACAGGCTTCCTCTCGGTGGGGGACCCTCGCGAAACGGCCAGGTAAGGCGACCCTAAGATTTCGCGTGACCGGAATGTGGCCAACCGTGACCGTGAACGGGCCGACCGATCGTCGAAAGGGGCGCGGTGCGGGATCAGGAAGACTTCAGCGGTCTGCATCACCATGACCGGCACCTGGTGGTGTGGTCCACGACGGCCGCCTTCGCCGTCCACGCCGACGGCCACGACTGGGCCGTACTGCCGAGCCACGCACTGTGGGTGCCAGCCGGAACACCGCACTCGGGTACCGTCCTGCGGCCCGGACGCAGTCACGACGTGCTGCTCGACACGGGGCGCTCCCCGTTTCCCCGGGCGGAGGCCACCGATGTGCTGCTCACGCCTCTGATACGTGAGCTCCTCGCCCATCTCGCCCGCGACCGGGAGCGGACGCGTACCCGCCTGCGCGCCGAAAATCTCCTGCTGGACCTCCTGGAAGGCGTTCCCGGCGCGGCGTTCCGGCTTCCCATGCCGCAGGACGCACGCATCCGGACGATCGCGGAGGCTCTCGTCGCGGACCCGTCGGACAGCCGTGACCTCTCCGCGTGGGCCGATACCGTGAACGCGGGCGCCCGGACCCTCACCCGCCTCTTCGTGCGCGAGACCGGCATGCCGTTCGGCCAGTGGCGCGCCCACGCCCGTGTCCGCGCGGCACTCGGCCAGCTGGCCCAGGGCTCCTCCGTCGCCGCCACGGCACGAGCCGTCGGCTACCGCAGACCGGCGGCGTTCACGGACGCCTTCCGCCGCCTGACGGGCCGGAGCCCCAGCGACTACCAAGCGCACCTCCACTCGGAAGGCGATCGGGGCAGGCCGTCACGGTGAACCGCTCACGTACCGCCGGAAGATCACCCAACCCCGGTCCACACGTTCCGGGATCGCTGGGGACACGGCTGAGACACGGCTTCCGAGGGGCGGCCGGCGCCGAGCCGAGGGGACAGGTCGTGAGGCAGGAGCCGGTGCGATGATCGGACCCCCGTTTGTCGGGGATCCTTAGCCGAGGAGATGCGTGCCGTGCCAACCGCGAAGGTCTGGGTGACGGGTCTGACGGTGGAGGCGATCGCCGCTGTCGTCGCCCTGGCCGTGCAGGCCGACAAGGGAACGAAGCCGAGTGCGGCCTCCGCCCCCCGTTACCTTTTTTCGTGGCTCCGCAATGGAGCCTCCGGCCTTCGGGCCCGGTATGACTTCCCCTTCCTGTTGTTCACGATCCGGGGGGTGGTGTCACCGGGTCCGGAGGCATCGACGGACCGCTGATGAGGGGCATGAGCACCGGGTCCGACGGCGTGCAGATCGAGCACATCGTGAACTTCACCGCCGTGAACGGCGTCAACGTCGCCTTCTCCAACGCGGTCGACGGAGCGTCGCCCACGCCCGCGAACGGCACTCGGACCGGCGGCATCCGCATGCGGACGGCGGACGGCTCGGCCCTGTGGACGTTCGGCGAGACGGGGACGACGGTAGTGGTCGTCGACTAGCTCCAAGGCCGTGACTCTGTTGGCGATGTTGGCGGGGTGCTGACGTCCGGGCCGGTGGGTGGTTGGCTGTTTGTAAGCGGGGCGGTGTCGGCGGTGGGGGTGGTCGCGGTGTCGCTGCGGCCGGAGAGTCATCAGCGGATTCCGGTCAGGACGGTGCGGACGGCGCGGGCGGCGCGGGCGGCGTGTCCGAAGGGCACGCCGGCGATGCTGATCAGGGACCGGTTGGACGTGCTGTTCGAGGACGGGGAGTTCTCCGGGCTGTATCCCGCGGACGGCAGGCCGGGGCTGTCGCCGGGGCAGTTGGCGTTGGTGTCGGTGCTGCAGTTCGCGGAGAACCTGTCCGACCGGGCGGCGGCGGACGCGGTGCGGACCAGGATCGGCTGGAAGTACGCGCTCGGCCTGGAGTTGGAAGATCCCGGGTTCGATTACTCGGTGCTGTGTGAGTTTCGGGCTCGGCTGGCCGAGGACGGCGCTGTTGACCGGCTGCTGGATGCGATGCTGGACCGCCTGAGGGAGGCCGGCCTGCTCAAGGCCGGTGGACGGCAGCGCACCGACGCCACCCACGTGCTGGCCGCGGTGCGCTTCCTCAGCCGTCTGGAGCTGGTCGGGGAGACGGTGCGGGCCGCTTTGGAGGAGCTGGCCGAGGCCGCCCCCGCCTGGCTGACTCCGCTGATCGAACCGGAATGGGGCAAGCGGTACGGACGGAAGGTGGAGATCGGCAAGCTGCCGGGCGGGAAGGCGGCGGTGACCGAGCGGGCTGAGCAGACCGGCCGGGACGGGCGGAAGATCCTTGCCGCTGCCTGGGCCGCGTCCGCCCCGCCTCACCTGCGGCTGCTGCCGCAGGTGGAGATCCTCCGCCAGGTCTGGGTCCACCACTACTACTGGGATGTGCACGGGCGGCTGCGCTGGCGGGATGGCCATGCCTTGCCCCCGGCTCACCTGCGCTTCGACTCCCCCTACGACACCGAGGCGCATTACTGCGTCAAGCGGGACACCGCCTGGAGCGGCTACCGCGTCCATCTGACCGAGTCCTGCGACAAGGAGCGCCCCGAGCTGGTGGTCCACGTGGCCACGACGCACTCCACCGTGCAGGACGTCGAGATGACCGCGATCATCCACGACGACCTCGCCGCACGGGAGTTGCTGCCGCGCGAGCACGTCGTGGACAGCGGTTACGTCACCCCGGCGCACATCGAGCGGGCCGCTCGGGTGCACGGCATCACCCTGCTCGGCCCGGTGGTCCTGGACAACAGCCGCCAGGCCAAGGCCGGTTCGGGTTTCGCCTGTCGGCCTTCCCCGTCGACTGGGACCGCCAGCAGGCCACCTGTCCCCAGGGCGCGATCAGCCGGGAGTGGAGACCACTACGGATCAGCGGACACGACTACATCCAGGTCAAGTTCGCCAAGGCCGACTGCCTGGCCTGCCCGGTCCGCCCGCAGTGCACCACCTCCGCCACCCGGCCAAGAGCCCTCGCCCTGCTGCCCACCCGCGAACTCCACGAGATCCAGCTGCACAACCGGCGTGACCAGGCCACCGAAGAGTGGCATCACCGCTACGCGATCCGAGCCGGCATCGAGGCCACCCTCTCGCAGAACGTCCGCGCCCACGGCCTGCGCCGCTCCCGCGGCCTGGCGAAAACCCACGTCCAGCACGTCCTCACCGCGCTGGCCTGCAACGTCGCCCGCATCGCCGACTGGATCAACGCCCCGCCCACAGCCCGCAGCCGGTCCAGTCACTTCCGCGCTCTCTGTACCGCCGCCACCTGACCCCGCCAACATCACCAACAGAGTCACGGCATTGGAACTAGTTCCGCGTCAGGCAGCGGGCACCCCTATGACAGGCGCCCGCACACAGGCGTCATCCTCCGATGGCTGACATCGGTCGGTCCGGCTGGACGAAGGACGGGTCGTCCAGGCCGGCGCCTGCCTTCTTGCCCCACATCGCCTCGCGCCAGATGCGGGCTATCTCCTCGTCGGGGGCCGTGGAGCGGAGGGCCGCGCGGAGGTCTGTTTCCTCGCGGGCGAAGAGGCAGGTGCGGATCTGGCCGTCGGCCGTGAGGCGGGTGCGGTTGCAGGCCGCGCAGAACGGGCGGGTGACCGAGGCGATGACGCCCACGACGTGCGGGCCGCCGTCCACCAGCCAGCGCTCCGCAGGGGCCGAGCCCCGCTTCTCCGAGCCCTCCTCCGTCAGCTCGAAGCGGGTGCGCAGGGAGTCCAGGATGTCGCCCGCCGTCACCATGCCCTCGCGCTTCCAGCCGTGCTGCGCGTCCAGCGGCATCTGCTCGATGAACCGCAGCTCGTAGTCGTGCTCGACCGCCCAGGCCAGCAGGTCGGGGGCCTCGTCGGCGTTCAGGCCCGGCATCAGGACCGCGTTGACCTTCACAGGGGTCAGGCCGGCCTCACGAGCCGTTTCCAGGCCCGCGATGACGTCCTCGTGGCGGTCGCGGCGGGTGAGCGTCTTGAAGACGTCCGGGCGCAGGGTGTCCAGGGAGACGTTGACCCGGTCCAGGCCCGCCGCCTTCAGCGCCGCCGCCGTACGGACCAGACCGATGCCGTTCGTCGTCAGGGACATCTGGGGGCGGGGAGCCAGGGCCGCGACCCGCTCCACGATGCCGACCAGACCCAGACGCAGCAGAGGCTCGCCGCCGGTGAAGCGGACCTCTTCGATGCCCAGCAGGCGGACGGCTATGTCTATGAGACGGACGATCTCGTCATCCGTGAGCAGGTCCGGCTTGGCCAGCCACTGCAAGCCCTCCTCGGGCATGCAGTACGTGCACCGCAGGTTGCAGCGGTCGGTCAGCGAGACGCGCAGGTCGGTGGCCACTCGGTTGTAGGTGTCGATGAGCACGTGGTTCCTGTTCCGCTCACGCCGTCAGGGGAACGTCCGGAGCAGCGACACCGGACACTCGGTGGATCGGGCCGGTGACCCGGGTCAGGGGCAGGCCGGTGCTCCGGTTGGCGTGGGCGATGATCTCGGCGGTGATGGAGATGGCCGTCTCCTCGGGGGTACGGGCACCGAGGTCGAGGCCGATCGCGGAGCGCAGCCGGGCCAACTGGTCCTCGGTGACGCCGACTTCACGCAGCCGGCGCAGGCGATCCTCGTGCGTGCGGCGGGAGCCCATCGCACCGACGTAGCCCACGGGCAGGTCGAGGGCGAGCCGGAGCAGGGGGACGTCGAACTTCGGGTCATGCGTCAGGACGCAGACGACGGCGCGCCGGTCGAGCCGCTGGGCGTCGAGATAGCGGTGCGGCCAGTCGACGACGACCTCGTCGGCGTACGGGAAGCGTTGCGAGGTGGCGAAAGTGCGCCGTGCGTCGCAGACCGTGACCCGGTAGCCGAGGAACGCCCCGGCCTGCGCGAGCGCCGCGGCGTGGTCGATCGCGCCGAAGACGAGCATGCGGGGAGCGGGTAGGGCGCACTCCACCAGCAGCGTCAGCGGGTCGGTGCCGCTGGTGTGCGGGCCGACCTTCACCGTCCTGGTGCCTCCCGCCTCCAGTGCGGCGCGTGCCTGGGCCAGCGCCTCCCGGTCGAGACCAGCGTTGCCGAGACCGCCGACGTGACTGCCGACGCCGCGTACGGTCATCGCCCGCCCCAGCAGCTGCCCTGGGCCCTCGACGACCGTGACCAGGGCGATGGCCCGGCCGTCGGCGGCGTCCGCCAACGCGGCGCGCAGCTGCGGGCGTTGCGGGGCGTCGATGCGCTGGACGAGGACGTCGAGTTCGCCTCCGCAGGTGAGACCGACCGCGAACGCGTCGTCGTCGCTGTAGCCGAAGCGGTGTACGGCCGCCCCGGCACCGGCATCCTCGGCCAGCAGTTCGGTGCACAGTGCGTGGACGCTGCCTTCGACGCAGCCGCCCGAGATGCTGCCGAGGGCGGTGCCGTCCCGGTCGACGGCGAGCGTGGCGCCGGGTGGGCGCGGTGCGCTGCCGCGTACGGCCGTGACGGTGGCCACCGCGAGGGGCGCGCCCTCGTCCTCGTCGAGGCGTCTCAGTAGTTCCTTGCCCAGTTCGAGCATGAGTGTCGTTCCTGACGGGTGTGTTGAGGGGTCAGCCCAGGAGTTTGTCGAGGGTGATGGGCAGGTCGCGGACGCGGATGCCGGTGGCGTTGTGGACGGCGTTGCCGATGGCCGCGGCCGCGCCGACCGAGGGGAGTTCGCCCAGGCCGCGGGCGCCGAGCTCGCTGACGACCGGGTCGGGCCGGTCGAGATAGTGGACGTCCAGGTCGGGGATGTCTGCGTTGACGGGCACCAGGTAGTCGGCGAGGTTGCCGGCGGCGAACCGCCCGGACTCCTCCATGGGGTTGGCCTCCAGCAGGGCGTGTCCGATGCCGAAGATGACCGCGCCGGAGATCTGGCTGCGGGTGGTCCGCGCGCTCATGATGCGGCCGGCGTCGATGACGGTCGTGAACCGGGTGACGCGGGGTTCGCCGGTGAGGCGGTGCACCTTCACCTCGCAGAAGTGCGCGCCGAAGCTGTTCAGGGCGTACTGGTCGGGCGGCGGGGGCGCCGACGAGGCCGCCGTGGCCTGGACCCGGGGCAGTCCGATGGTCTGGAGCAGGCGCCGGAAGGTGACGGAGCGTCCGCCGCCGCTGATCCGTCCGTCGCTGTAGGTCACGTCGTTCTTGTCCAGACCATGGAAGGGCGAGCGCTCGTTCCCCACCGCCTGGTCGATCAGGGCGGTGACGGCCGCGCGTGCCGCCGCCTGTACGGCGGGGACGGAGCTGGCGGTCGCCAGGGAGCCGGCGGCCATCGCTCCCGGGGGCAGCGCGGAGTCGCCCAGGTCCGCCGTGACCCGTTGCAGCGGGATGCCCAGGGCGTCCGCGGCGGTGACGGCGATGACGGTGCGCGCCCCGGTGCCGAGGTCGGCGGTGGCGGTGCCCACGGTGGCGGTGCCGTCGGCCTCGAAGCCGACCCGGGCCTGGGCGGGGATACGGCCGCCCCCGTAGATGGCGGTGGCCATGCCCATGCCGATGAGCCAGTCGCCCTCACGGTGCGAGCGCGGTCGGGCGTTGCGGCGCGACCAGCCGAACCGCTCGGCCCCGACGCGATAGCACTCGTCCAAGTGCTTGCCGGACCAGCGCAGCCCGGTGCCGGGGACAGTGACGGCGTAGTTCTTGCGCCGCAGCTCCAACGGGTCCATGCCGAGCTTGTCGGCCAGTTCGTCCATCGCCGTTTCCACGGCGAAGGCGCCGGGTGACTCGCCGGGGCCGCGCATCGCGCAGACCGGCGGGACATCGAGTTCGACGAGACGCTGGTCGATCGCGAGGTTCTCCGTCTTGTACAGCAGGGTCGAGGTGCCCTGGGCGGGGAGCATGGGCCAGGCGCTGACGGCGGGGTCCTCCGCGTCGGACTCGTGCGCGACCACCTTCAGCGTGCCGTCGGCCGAGGCGCCGAGCCGCACCCGCTGGGTGAGGGCCGAACGGTGGCCGGTGAGGACGAAGACCTGCTCGCGGGTGAGGACCAGCTTCACGGGCCGCTTGAGTTCCCGGGCCGCGGCGGCCGCGAGCACCGGCTCGCTCCAAGTGGGCGCCTTGCTGCCGAACCCGCCGCCGACGTAGGGGTTGACCACCCGTACCCGGTCCGGCTCGACCCCGATGCGTGCGGCGATGCTCTGGGCGTGGATCAGCGGGGCCTGGGTGCCGGTGTGGATGGTCAGGTGCCCTTCGTGCCAGATGGCGAGGGCGGCGTGCGGCTCCATCGCGGCATGGCTCTGCGCGGGCTGGGTCACGGTCGTGCTCACGGTGACGTCGGAGGAGCGCAGGGCGTCCTCGATCGAGTCGACCCCGGAGGCCAGCACGGTCGACCTGGCCGGTCCCCCACGGTCCGAGGGCGGCGCCGTGGTGCCGGGTGACTCGGCCGACAGGGAGGTCCGCGGCTCCTGTGCGTCGTAGGTGGCGGTGACGAGACCGGCGGCATAACGGGCCTGCTCGAAGGTCTCGGCGATCACCAGGCCGATGATCTGGCCCCGGTAGCGCACTCTGGTGTCCTGGAGCGGGGCGTAGTTCTCGACGATGGGGCCGCCGGCCGGTGCGTAGAGCTTGAGCGGGTTGAACGGCGTGTACACGGCGACGACACCGGGGGCCTTGGCCGCCGCGGTGGTGTCCATGGCGCGCACGGTGCCCTTGCCGATCGTGGCCTGCACGAGATAGCCGTACGCCTTGCCCCGCGCCTGGTAGTCGGCGGCATACCTGGCCCGTCCGGTGACCTTGGGCCGGGCGTCGACGCGGTCGAGGTCGCGGCCCACGGGAGACAGCGTCATCGGGCACCTCCGAGCTCGGTCAGGGCGCGCTGCACGGTCCGGCGCACCAGGGTGGTCTTGTAGGCGTTGTGGGTCAGTGGGCGGGCTCCGTCGTCGGCGAGCGCCGCCGCCTCCTCGAACGTGGCGGCCGTGCGGGGGCGGCCGACCAGGGCACGTTCCACCGCCGGCAGCCTCCAGGGGCGCGTGCCGACACCGCCGACGGCGACACGGGCCTCGACGACGGTGTCCCCGTCCAGGCGCAGGGCCACGGCGGCCGAGGCGAGGGCGAACTCGTACGACTGCCGGTCACGGATCTTCAGGTACGACGAGCGCCGCGCCCAGGCCAGCGGGGGCACGGTGACCCCGGTGATCAGCTCGGCAGGCTTCAGCGCGTTCTCGATGTGCGGGGTGCTGCCCGGCAGCCGGTAGAACTCCCGCAGGGGGATGGCGCGTTCGCCGTCGGGGCCGCGCAGGCTCAGGACCGCGTCCAGGGCCATCAGGGCGACGGCCAGATCGCTGGGGTGCGTCGCGACGCAGGAGTCGCTGGTGCCGAGGATCGCGTGGATGCGGTTCTCGCCGTGGAGGGCGGAGCAGCCGCTGCCCGGTTCGCGCTTGTTGCAGGGGGTGGTCACATCGCGGAAGTAGCCGCAGCGGGTGCGTTGCAGCAGGTTGCCGCCGATGCTCGCCATGTTGCGCAGCTGGGGGGAAGCGCTCAGGTCCAGTGCCTGGCTGATGACGGGGTAGTGGGTGCGGACCAGGGGGTGCGCGGCCACGTCGCCCATGCGCTCCAGCGCGCCGATGCGCAACCCTCTCTCGTCACGGGAAATGCCGTGCAGCGGAAGGCGGTTGATGTCGACCACACTGCGCGGGGTCAGCACGCCGAGCTTCATCAGGTCGACCAGGGTCGTGCCGCCTGCGAGGTAGGCGCTGGAGTCGTTCGACCGGTCCAGTGCGGAGCGCACGCTGGTGGGTGCGGTGAATCCGAAGGTGCGCATCAGCTCATCGCCTTCTTGCCGTCCTGCACGGCCCGCACGATGTTCGGGTAGGCACTGCACCGGCAGATGTTGCCGGACATGTGCTCCCGGACCTCGTCGTCGGTGTGCGCGCGCCCCTCCTCGACCAGCGCCACGGCCGACATGATCTGGCCCGAGGTGCAGAAGCCGCACTGGAACCCGTCGCGGTCGACGAACGCCTGCTGCATCGGATGCAACCGGTCGGCGGAGGGCTCCAGGCCCTCGATGGTGGTGACCTCGCTCCCGTCGGCCGCCGCCGCCAGCGTCAGACAGGACAGCACCCGGCGGCCGTCCACATGGACCGTGCACGCACCGCACTGGCCGCGATCGCAGCCCTTCTTGGTGCCGGTCAGCTCCAGCCGCTCGCGCAGCGTGTCCAGGAGTGTGGCGCGGGGGTCCAGGTGCAGGGTCTGCGCGCTGCCGTTCACCTTCAGGCGCACGGTCAGCGTGCCGTCCGGCGCGGAATCGGCGGGGGTCGAGCCCTGGGCCACACCGACGGCTCCGACGCCGACGGCCCCCACGGCGGCGGTGCCGCCGAGGAAGCCGCGACGGGAGAACCGGGAGCCGGTCTGCCTGTGTTGGCCTGTGGATTCCTGCATGAGCGCTCCTGGGTGCCTCGTCGGGGAAGGGTCCATGGGCACCGGGCGTCAGACATGGGCCGTCGCATTCCGGCCCGTACAGCCCGGTGGACGCTCAGCATGGCAAGGACCCGGCAGCGGAGGGAGGGACCGTTTGTCCGCCCATCGACGATCCCTGGCTGAGGTCTTGCCGGGCACGCTCAGGCACTGATACGCCCGTGCGCGAGCACATTGAGGAGCTGGAGCTTCTCGTGGTCCTCCGAGCCCGGGGTCGCCGTGAAGACCAGCAGGGCCTGGGCCTGGTTCTCGGTGAACAGCACCTGGCAGTCCAGGTCGAGCGCGCCGACCTCGGGGTGCAGCAGCGTCTTGCGCCGCCCGACCTGCACGGCGACCTCGTGCAGCTCCCACAGCTCCCTGAACTCCTCGCTGCGCCGGCGCAGGTCGCCGACCATGGCCACGAGGCGCGGGTCGTCACCGCCGCGCGACAGAGCCGCGCGCAACCCCGCGACGTGCGTGCGGCTCTGTAGCGCGTGCTCGGCCCGTGCGTAGCGGTCGCGTGCCCGCGGGTCGGTGAACCACCGGTAGAAGCCGCTGCGGGCCATGCCCGTGTACTGGGTCTCGTCGCCCAGCAGCGCGGTGGCGAGACGGTTTTGTACGAGGGTCTCCGCGAGATCGGAGATGACCTGTGCCGGGGTGTCCTCCAGCCGGTCCAGTACCCGCATCAGCCCCGGGCTGACGTGCTCCTCACGGCGCACCCGTACCGGCACACCGTGCCCGGCGAGGCGGAAGAGGTGGTCGCGTTCGTCAAGACTGAGCCGCAGGGCGCGGGCCAGCGCGGCGAGGAGTTGCTCGGACGGGCGCGGGCCGCGCTGCTGTTCGAGGCGGGCGAGGTAGTCCGTCGACATCCCGGCGAGCACCGCGACCTCCTCACGGCGCAGCCCGGTCGCCCGGCGCCGCGCTCCCTTGGGGAGGCCCACGTCCTGGGGCTGAAGTGCCTCGCGGCGCCGCCGCAGGAAGTCCGCCATGGCTGCCTGATCGAAATGCTCCATACCCCCATCATCCGAGCGGGCGGTGACGGCAGCCAGGGATCGGCGATCCCTGGCTGGGCGGTAGCCGCGGACCGCCTCTCCCCGAATGGGCGGTCTGAACCGCCGACTCGTATGGCTGTAGCGTCGGAATCCGTCCCCCGACGGCTCCACCCGCTGTAGCGGTCAGGTATAGGCCAGGAGTCTCCCCGCGATCGTGACACCGGACCACGACGTGAGGGAGACGACCGCAGCGAGCCGAGCGGCGACAGGCGTCGGCTGGTCCATATCCCAGTCGGCCACGCTGCGGTAGGTCCGCCGATGGAAGACCAGGATGTTCAGACCTGCGAGCAGGATGAGGCCGAGCTTCCACGGAGCACTGCCACGGTCGGCGATGAGACTCGCGCCGGGCAGGAACATGACCACGCCGGTCACTGCCGCGATCACGAAGCCGAGGTGTGACAGGCGGAGCAGGTAGTTGGCCGCGGTCGTCACCCGCAGCGCCCGCCGGCCGAGCCCCAGCAGCCGAAGATCGAATGCCGCGGCCGGACCGATGAGGAGGGCGATACCGATGATGTGGACGCTCTCGAGCATCGGGTACAGGTAGGCCGTGCCACGGACGGCCTCGGAGAACCCGCTGTCCTCCAGCCAGGAGAAGACACTGTCCATGACGAGCGCCATCACCCTCGGGGCGAGCGTGCTCGCAGGTAGAAGGCTCCACCTGCGACGACGGCGACCAGTACACCACCGAGCGCGGCCCACACCACGATCGGTGACGTGCCCTCGGAGTCCGCTGCGGCCGACGGGGAATCCTGGTCGGCGTCAGCGGACGGTGCGTCGCCCTCCGGATAGGGGACCGTCAGCGGCGTCGCCGGGAGTTCCTCGTTGAGCACCTGGTTGACAGGCTTCCCCTCTTCGTACCAGAACACGACCGGACGGAACTCGTCGGTGTGGCTCTTGCCGACGTAACCGACGGCTTCGATCCGCTCGCCCTCGTCGAGCTCGCGGTCGAGGCCCCACATCCCCGTGAAGCTCGGCGGCGCGATGGTGACCTCCAGCTCGTCGTGAGAACCGCTGTAGGACGGTGCGGCGTTGATCGGGTCGCTGTCGGGAGCGTCCCGCAGTCCTTCAGGCAGATCGCGCTCGGGTGTGTCGGAGGGGAGATCGCTCTCGACGGTCACGGTGAAGTGGGAGTGCGGCTCGCCCCAGCGGACCTGCGAGACGGTACCCGCTATGTAGTAGAGGCGACCGGTGTCGTAGTCGTCGAACCCGTGATGCGCCTGCGCGGCACCCGCCGAGAACAGGATGAGCATCGTCGCGGAGACCAGGGACGCTGTCCATAGCCTGATGCGACGGGCGCTGGTGCGAGCCAGCGGCGCGGCGATCGTGGTGAAGCGCATGGCGAGTCGATCCTTCCGGAGGGCTTGGAGTGGTCCGCATCCAGCGGACCTCATCGTGCAGGGAACAGGGAGTGCCTGCCGTGGGAGGTACTAGGTACTGACAGGGCACTTTCAGTGGGAGTCTTCGGTACGGACTACGACCAGGGTCTTTCGTTCGGATCAGACCGGCATGATCCGAACGAGAGGCCCTAGGCCTGGCGTGAGGCGAGTTGGACGACCGTGATGTCGGACGGTGCGCCCACGCGGACCGGTGGGCCCCAGGCACCGGCCCCCCGGCTCACGTAGAGCTGGGTGTCGCCGTAACGTTCGAGCCCGGCAACGGTGGGGTTGGCCAGTTCGGCGAGGAAGTTGGCGGGCCAGAGCTGGCCGCCGTGAGTGTGGCCGGAGAGCTGGAGGTCCACGCCGTGGCGAACGGCATCGTGGATCACGACGGGTTGGTGGGCGAGGAGCACGGCGGCGCGGGAACGGTCGCGGTCACCGAGCGCCCGGACGAAGTCGGGCCCCTGGCCCTCGTCCACGCCGCGAACGTCGTTGACCCCGGCCAGGTCGAACCCCGGCAGCTCGGTGCGTGCGTTCTCCAGTGGTCGCAGCCCCAGGTCACGTACCTTGTGGATCCACTGCTCGGCGCCCGAGAGGTATTCGTGGTTGCCGGTGACGAAGTACGCCCCGTGCCGCGCCCGGAGTTGGGCGAGCGGCTGTACGGCGGAGCCGAGGTCATCGACGCTGCCGTCCACCAGATCGCCGACGACCGCGATCAGGTCGGGCTGCGTCGCGTTGATGGTGTCGACAACCCGTTGGGAGAAGCCGCGGCCCAGGATCGGGCCGAGGTGCACGTCGCTGACCACGGTGATCCGGAACCCGTGTGCGCTGCGGGGCAGTTTGGCCAGGGGAACGGTGACGCGCTTCACCTGCGGGCCACGCAGGACGCCGTACGTGCCGTGGCCGACGGTCCCGACCGCGACGGCCGCTGCGGCACCGCCCACGATGCGGGAGACGAACAGGCGCCGCGAGGGCGGGGCAGGAGCGGTGGTGGGCGACGGCTCGGGCTCCTGTACGGGCGCGGGTGCCCGTACGGCGAGCCGCTCGGCAGTGTCCCGTGCGTCACCGGACTCGTCGCCTGTTGTGGTGACGGACCGGAGCCGGCCGGCCGGGACGAGTGCCTCGTCCCGCTCTGCTCCGGGCTCAGCAGGGTGTGCCGCCGTGGCTTCCACGTCCTGCCGCGTCTTGTGTTCCGCTCCAGTGTCCCGCCGCGCGAGCACGCGGCGCAGCAGGGGACGGACGATCTCGCCCACCAGAAGGGCGAGCAGCAGGTACAGGAAGAGCGCCAGCCACAGGAATCCGGGCCAGGCCAGGATCTGCTGGAGGAGGAACGGCGCTCCCGCACGGTCGGCCACCAGGGTGCCCACCGTGAGCAGGGGACCAGCCACGAAGACGACGCTTCCTGCTCGCCGGAGGGCCGAGCCCCGGGCCGTGGTGTCGCGTACGAGGCGGCGCCACGCATACCAGTGGAGTGCGCCGAAAGCGGCCAGTACGGCGATGGAGACCAGCACAATGACCACGGCTCGGCGCTGTCCTTCCTTGAGACGTTCCCGACGATGACTCGGCCTGGGGCGGAGGCGTACCTCTACGGCTTGTGACCGGTCGCGTCACGGGACGTGCGGGTGATCCGCGACCCGGTGTCCGCAGTCTGCGGAGCCCGACGGTCGCGACGGATGTCCACAGCACATTAACCAGGGGACTGCAGATCGAACGCCCCGCCAAGGGGGGCGAATTTCCTCCCTGGATAACGGCGGTCATGCCGATCAGGAGCCCGAGACGGGCATCGACGTGGTCCGTGACGGCTGGTTCAGGCAGATGGCCGACGCCGAACGCCTGCTCGCCGCCTACGAGTTGTCCTCCGGCGACACGGCACTCTCGCTCCAGACGGTGTAGGACCGGGCCCGTCGGCCCGCGCACCCTGGTCGGCGAGGTCGCGCAGTTGGTCCGGGGCCAGGGCCAGGCCGATCAGCATGTCGCCCGGTTCGTCACCGGCTCGCCCGGTGCACCGGGCGAGCCAGAAGCCCACCGAGCGCAACCCCTGTTCATGATGAAAGGCTTCGACAACCTTGATCATCAGGTTCGCGTTCACTGCTGCCAGTCGGGCTGTTCGGTCACTGTTCGATCTATCCGTCCTCGCTGCTCACGCCGCGGTGAATCGTTCGGCGGCATCCCAGAGTTCGCCTTCGCGCCGTGGGTCGTAGGACTCCTCCGACGAGTGGTCCACACGGGTGCGGTCGACGTAGGAGCCGGTCGGCGCCTGGAACGTGCCGAGGACGACGTCAGCGAGACAGCGGCCCGCGGCATTGCGGCTGGTGGCGAACGGGGTGAGGCTCATCACCGGCAGGATGCGCCGCATCGCGAACCGAGAGACGGGGTCGGCATTGCGGGCAAGGTCGGTGCCGGGGACGAAGCCCGGGTTGTAGCCGACAGCGTCGATCCCGGCCGGCAGGCGGCGCGCGTACTCGTGCACGAGGTAGATGGCGGCCAGCTTGCTCGTCGAGTACGCGGTGCGCCCAGCGACCACGGTGTCCGGCTTGGGAAAGGCGCAGGTGCGGGCGAGGACGTCCGGCGACTTCCAGGCCGGGCCGGGCACCATGCCCATGTTGTGCCTGAAGTCGCCGAAGTGGGTGTCACTGGCGGTGATCACGATCCGGGCGGGAGCGACGAAGCGGTCCCAGAGCAGGCGGACGAACAGGTGGTTGGCGAGCACGTTGACGGCGAAGGTGGACTCGAACCCGTCGGGTGTCTCGGTGAGCGCGTTCGCGTACTGCATGCCCGCGTTGCCCACGAAGCCGCGCAGCGGCGGCAGGTCACCGCTATCGAGCCGGTCGCAGATCTCGGTAGCGGCCGAGCGGACGCTGCCCAGCGAGCCGAGGTCCGCCGAGACGTGCGAGACCGTGTGCCCGCCCGTAGCGAGTTCCGCAGCGAGCTGTGCGCCGGAGGACCCGCGGGCAACGACGAGGAGGTGCACGTCCGGCGACCGACGCAGGATGCGCCCCGCAGCGACGCGGCCGATCCCGCGGCTCGCGCCCGTCATCACGATGGTGTGCTTCATGCAAGACTCCTTCGCTGCTTCGCCGAGGCGCCCGGCTCGGACACGTCTCCACGCTCGCCGCTTGCACCACCGCCAACCAGTGCCGTCCCCGTCACCAGGACCGGCAGTACCCAGGCTGATGCGGCGCCGCGCGGCGAGAATGACCCCATGGCTTCCTCCCGCTCCGGCTTCGGCGCCCTCCTGCACGCCTGGCGAGACCGCCTGGCTCCGGCCGACGCCGGCTTCCCCGTAACGGACGGCCGTCGTGCCCCGGGACTGCGCCGCGAGGAGCTCGCGCAACTGGCCGGGCTTTCCGTCGACTACGTCCTGCGCTTGGAACAGGGACGCGCGAAGAACCCCTCGGCCCAGGTCGTCGGCGCCCTCGCCCGGGCCCTTCAGCTCTCCAACGCCGAGCGCGACCAGCTCTACCGGAGCGCCGGACTCTTGCCGCCGCAGGACGGGACTGTCAACACCCATGTCCCCGCGAGCATCCAACGGCTCGCCGCGCGTCTGGGCGACGTCCCGGTCGGCGTGTTCAGCGCGGACTGGTCCCTGGTGTGGTGGAACACCCTGTGGAGCGCCGTGTTCGGCGACGCCGCCGTCGTCCCGCCCGCCGAACGCAACCTCGCCCGCGCGCTCTTCGGCAACGGCCTCGCACACGCCGCGATGCTGCCCGTCCAATCCGAGCGCGGACCAGACGTCTTCGAGGCGTCGATCGTCGCCGACCTCAAGGACGCGGTGTCCCGCTATCCCGGGGACGCCCAGCTCGATCGTCTAGTACAGGAACTGCGCGTCGTGTCCGACGCCTTCGCTCATTACTGGGCCGCTCAGACGATCGCCGCCCAACACACCACTGACCGCAAGACGATTCAACATCCGAAGATCGGCAACATCCAGCTCGACTGCGACGTCCTCATCGTCCCCGGTGCCGACCTGCGTCTGGTCGCCTACACGGCAGCGACCGGAAGCAGCGACGCGGGGAAACTGGACCTTCTTCGCGTCACAGGTGGCCATACCGCCACCGCGCTCCCCTGACCGACGGCTGCTGGGCGGTTTCACCAAGCCGACCGGGGCGAACCTCACCGCTGCCGCCAACCAGTATCGGTCGGGGCCGATTCCTTTTCTGTCCCCCGAGAGAATTTCCTAGCCGCCGATGGCGGACATGGGTCGGTCCGGCTGGACAAAAGACGGGTCGTCCAATCCTGCGCCCGCCTTCTTGCCCCACATCGCCACCTTCCAGATGCGGGCTATCTCCTCGTCCGGGGCTCCCGCGCGCAGGGCCGCGCGCAGGTCCGTCTCCTCCATCGCGAACAGGCATGTGCGGACCTGGCCGTCGGCGGTGAGGCGGGTGCGGTCGCAGGCGGAGCAGAACGGGCGGGTGACCGAGGCGATGACGCCGACTACGTGCGGGCCGCCGTCCACCAGCCAGCGCTCCGCGGGGGCCGAGCCGCGCCTATCGGCTCCCTCCTCCGTCAGCTCGAAGCGGGTGCGCAGGGAGGCCAGGATGTCGCCGGCGGTGATCATGCCGTCGCGCTTCCAGCCGTGCTGGGCGTCCAGCGGCATCTGCTCGATGAAACGCAGCTCGTAGTCGTGCTCGACGGCCCAGGCCAGCAGGTCGGGGGCCTCGTCGTCGTTCAGGCCCGGCATCAGCACCGAGTTGACCTTGACCGGGGGCAGGCCCGCCTCTCGGGCCGCGTAGAGGCCCTCGATGACGTCCTTGTGACGGTCCCGGCGGGTGAGGGTCTTGAAGACATCCGGGCGCAGAGTGTCCAGGGAGACGTTGACCCGGTCCAGGCCCGCCGCCTTCAGGGCGGTCGCGGTGCGCTTCAGCCCGATGCCATTGGTCGTCAACGACATCTGGGGACGCGGCTCCAGGGCGGCCACCCGCTCGACGATGCCCACCAGGCCCGGCCGCAGCAGCGGCTCGCCGCCCGTGAAGCGGACCTCCTCGATGCCCAGCGAGGTGACCGCGATGCCGATCAGGCGGACGATCTCGTCGTCCGTGAGCAGATCGGGCTTGGCCAGCCACTGCAAACCCTCTTCCGGCATGCAGTACGTACAGCGCAGATTGCACCGGTCGGTCAGTGAGACTCTCAGGTCGGTGGCCACTCGGCCGTAGGTGTCAATGAGCATGGATCGGTCCGGTGACCCGAGTCAGGGGCAGGCCGGTGCTCCGGTTGGCGTGGGCGATGATCTCGGCGGTGATGGAGATGGCCGTCTCCTCGGGGGTACGGGCGCCGAGGTCGAGGCCGATCGGGGAGCGGAGTCGTGCCAACTGCTCCTCGGTGACGCCGACTTCGCGCAAGCGGTCAAGACGTGCGTCGTGGGTGCGGCGGGAGCCCATGGCGCCCACGTAGCCGACGGGCAGGTCGAGGGCGAGCTGGAGCAGCGGGATGTCGAACTTGGCGTCGTGGGTCAGGACGCAGACGGCGGTCCGGGCGTCCACGGCTGTCTGGGCCAGGTAGCGGTGAGGCCAGTCGACGACCACCTCGTCGGCGTGCGGGAAGCGGGCGGCGGTGGCGAACACGGGGCGGGCGTCGCACACGGTGACGTGATAGCCCAGGAACCGGCCGGCCTGGGCGAGGGCGGCGGCGAAGTCGATGGCGCCGAAGATCAGCATGCGGGGGCGGGTGGCGGCCACGTGGACGAGGACGGTGAGCTGCTCGGGGCAGGTGTCGGCGTCGCCGCCGAGCGAGACAAGTCCGGTGCGTCCGCTGCGGAGTTGGGCGGTCGCCCGGTCTCCCACGGCCCGGCCGGTCGGCCCGTCGCCGAGTGCGCGGCCGGCGATCCAGCTGTCGCCGAGCACGCTCAACGTGGCGCCGAGCAATTCCTCAGGCCCGTCCACGACCTGGGCGATGGCGGCGGGCCGCCCCTCGACCGCCTCGGCGAACGCGGCGCCGAGATGCGGCTGGGCGGCCGGTTCGATGTGCTGGACGAGGACGTCGAGTTCGCCGCCGCAGGTCAGCCCGACGGCGAACGCGTCGTCGTCGGAGTAGCCGAACCAGGCCCGCTGGGCAGGCCCTTGGTCGTGCAGCACCTGTCGGCACAGTTCGTACACCGCGCCCTCGACGCAGCCGCCGGAGATGCTGCCGACGGCGTTGCCGTCCTCGTCGACGGCGACGGACGTACCGATGGGCAGGGGTGCGCTGCCGGTGACGTCGACGACGGTGGCGAGCGCGAAGGGGCGTTCCTCGCGGCACCAGCGGTGCAGTGTGTCCGCGATGTTGAGCATGGGGGGTCTCCAGAATCTCCAGGGTCTCCGGAGCAGGCGGTCGCTGTCGCAGAGGTCTCGGAAGGGGTGCGGGCCGCCGCCGCGTCGACAGGGGCGCGTGCGTGGCGGCGGCCCGGGGAGGGTCCGGCAGCCGTACGGGGGGTCGCTGCCGGACCCGTCTATGGAGGCGGTGGTGTCAGAGCAACGCCTCGGCGGTGATGGGCAGTTGGCGGACCCGGCGGCCGGTGGCGTTGAAGACCGCGTTGCCGATCGCTGCCGCCACGCCCACCTGGACGACCTCGCCGAGTCCCTTGACGCCCAGCAGGTTGCCGGCGTTGTCCTCGCCGTCCAGGTAGATCGCCCTGATCTCGGGGACGTCGGCGTTGACCGGGACGAGGTAGTCGGCCAGGCTCGCGTTCGCGATCCGCCCGTCGCGATGGTCGGTGACCGTGTGCTCAAGGAGCGCCGTGCCGATGCCGCCCACGATGCCGCCGAGCGCCTGGCTGTCGGCGAGCTTGGGGCTGATGATCCGGCCCGCGTCGTACACACCGAGCATCCGCCGCACCCGCACCAGGCCCAACCGCCGGTCCACGGCGACCTCGGCGAAGGTGGCGTTGTAGGCGAAGTAGGCGGACCGCTCGGCGCCCGGACCCTCGTAGGAGCCGTTGGCTTCGATTTGGGCGCGGTCGTTGCGGGCCAGCAGGCGCTTGTACGTCTCGCCGCGCGCCGGATCGCCCTGCACGTGCAGTCGGCCGTTGCGCACGACCACGTCGTCCGCGTTCACGCCGTACAGCGGCGACTCGTGGTCCTCGACGGCCAGCTTGATCGCCTGTTGCCGCACCTTGTTGCAGGCGTCGACGACGGCCGAGCCGACACTGGCCATGGTCGCCGAGCCGCCGTGCGGCGAGGTCGGCGGATAGAGGGAGTCACCGAGCCGGAAGGTGACCGTGCGCATGGTGAGCCCGAGCGCGTCGGCGGCGACCTGGGTCTGGGAGGTGTAGGTGCCGGGGCCCATGTCGGTGGTGGCCGCCTCGACCACCGCGGTGCCGTCGGCGTCCAGGCGGGCCCGGGCCTGCGCGGGAAAACGCCCCGGGTCGTACACGCCGGCGGCCATGCCCAGGCCGATCAGCCAGTCCCCGTCCCGCGTCGAGCGCGGCTTCGGGTTGCGGCGGTCCCAGCCGAACTCGCGGGCCCCGACCGTGTAGCACTCGCTCAGCCGCCGGGTGGAGAACGGCTCGTTAGTCGACTCGTCCTCGCTCGGCTCGTTGCGTCGGCGCAGTTCGATCGGGTCGATGCCCAGCTTGTGCGCGAGCTCGTCCATCGCGGACTCGATCACGAACGACGCCGAGGCGAAGCCGGGGCCGCGCATCCAGATCGGGGTGTTCACGTCCAGGGGCACCCTCCGGTACGCCTGAGTGACGTTGGGCATGCTGTAGAGCATCTGGCCCGCACCCATGACGGCCTCGAAGAACGTCTCGTACGACGAGGTCTCGGCGTCGATGTCGTGGATCGCGGCGGTCAGTCGGCCGCGCCGGTCGCTGCCCAGGCGCAGCCGGTACTCGTAGGCCGGCCGGAAGCCGGTGCCGAAGTACATCTGCCTGCGGCTGAGGACCAGCTTCACCGGGCGCCGCACCACCCGCGCGGCCAGCGCGGCGACGATCGTGTGCGGCCAGCAGCGCAGCCCGCTGCCGAAACCGCCGCCGACGAACGGGTTGATGACCCGTACCGCGTCCGCCGGGAGGTCGAAGACCGCGGCGATCTCGTCGTGGGTGCCCATCACCCACTGGGTCTTGTCCCACACGGTCAGCTTGTCGCCGTCCCAGCTGGCGACGGTGGCGTGCGGCTCCATCGGGTTGTGGTGGTTGCGGGCCAGCTCGTACGTCAGGTCCAGCCGTACGGCGGAGGAGCGCAGGCCGGCTTCGGCGTCGCCGCGCGCGTAGGGAACCGCCTCGCCCGGCTCGGCCTCGTGCAGGTCGGTCGAGGGCTGTCGGGCGTCGTAGGCGAGTTCGACCAGGCTCGCGCCGTGCTGCGCGGCCTCCAGGCTGGTGGCGACCACGACGGCGACCGGCTGACCGTGGAAGAGGACCTGATCGTCCTGGAAGACCCGAAGTCTGCGCCCGGGCGGGTTGTTGGAGCCGGGGTTGTCGCGGTACGGGAGTTTCGGGGCGTTGCGGTGACTGATGACCCGCAGGACGCCCGGGTGGGCTTCGGCGGCGCGGGTGTCGATGGAGGTGATCCGGCCGCGTCCGATGCTCGCGTCGACGATGACGGCGTGCACGGCACCGTCGACGTCGTGCTCGGCGGCGTACTCAGCCTTGCCGGTGACCTTGAGCCGACCGTCCACGCGGGACAGCGGCGCGCCCACGGCTGCCTGTGGCTGGGGGCTCACTTGGTTCCTCCTACGATGCGCAGCTGGCGTTCTACGGTCCGCTTCAGCAGCTCGACCTTGAAGCCGTTCTGCTGGAGGGGGCGGGCGCCGGCCGCCGCCTTCGCGGCGGCGGACGTCCACAGGGACTCCGAGGGACGCTCACCGACGAGGTGCTGCTCGACGACGGGCAGCTTCCACGGCACGGTCCCCACGCCACCCGCGGCTACCTTGGCCTCCTGGATGACCCCGCCGCGTATGTGCAGCGCGACGGCCGCCGAGGTCAGGGCGAACTCGTAGGACTGCCGGTCGCGCACCTTCAGGTAGCCGGACTTGAGCGGGCGCGGAAGCGCCGGGATCTCCACGGCCGTGATCAACTCGCCTTGTCTGAGGGCCTGTTCACGGTTCGGGGTCGTGCCGGGCCGGAGCAGGAAGTCGGCGAACGGCAGGACGCGCGCGCCGTCCGGCCCGAGGAGATGCACCGTTGCCTCCAGAGCGGCGAAGGCCACGGCGACGTCGGAGGGGTGGGTGGCCACGCAGGCGTCGGACGTGCCGAGGATCGCGTGCATCCGGTTGAAGCCCTCCCGGGCCGCACAACCGGAGCCGGGCTCACGCTTGTTGCAGGCGGCGGTCACATCCCGGAAGTAGGTGCACCGGGTGCGCTGCATGATGTTGCCGCCGATGGTGGCCATGTTGCGCAGCTGGGCGGACGCGCTCAGTTCCAGGGCCTGGGAGACGACGGGATACAGGGTGCGCACCTTGGCATGCGCGGCGGCCTCGCTCATGCTCACCAGCGCTCCGATGCGCAGGCCCCCGCGCCCGGTGACGGTGACCTCGTGCAGGGGCAGGCCGGAGATGTCGACCAGGGTGTCAGGGCGTTCGACGGTCTCGCGCATCAGGTCGACGAGCGTGGTGCCCCCGGCGATGTAACGCCCGCCCGTACGACCGGCGTTGAGGGCTTCCCGGGTGGTGGAGACACGGGTGTAGGAGAAGGGATGCACGTGGGCCGCTCCTTACTTCCGGGCGGCGGTCTGCTCGACCGCGCGCACGATCTTGACGTAGCAGCCGCAGCGGCAGATGTTGCCGCTCATCCACTCCTGGATCTCCTCCGCCGAACCGGTGTGGCCCTCCTGGATGCAGCCGACGCCGGAGAGGATCTGCCCCGGCGTGCAGTAGCCGCACTGGAAGGCGTCCTCATCGATGAACGCCTGCTGGAGCGGGTGGAGTCGGTCTCCCCTGGCCAGGCCCTCGATGGTGGTGACCTCTGCCCCTTCCAGCCGAACCGCCAGCGTCAGGCAGGAGTTGACCCGCTGTCCGTCGACCAGCACCGTGCACGCGCCACAAGCCCCCGCGTTACAGCCCTTCTTGGACCCGGTCAGGTCGAGGTGCTCACGCAGCAGATCCAGCAAGGACGTCCGGTTGTCCACCGTCACGGTCCGGCGCATGCCGTTGACCGTCAACGACACCTGGCTGGAGGGAGACGCCCCGGCGGCAGCCGCCTCCGCGGAACCGGCAAGGTACGACCCCCCGATCACACCGCCCGCAACGACCGCACCACCTACCGCGGTACTCGTGGCGATGAACGTGCGCCGGCTCGGCGCCGAGGATGACTCGCTGGACCCGGTGGGGGGTGGAGCAGCAGATTCAGAGAGATCAGTGGTCATGGATTTGCCTTCGCGTCACGGGCGGATCGGCCGAACAGAACGGCACGGAAGGAGGCGGGATCGTCGTCGCCGCAGACCTGGGCGACCGCGCTCTCAGTGCTGCGGCCGTCCTCGTGAGGAGTCTGGCACCACAAGTAGTGCGTGTGACGGGGAGAGTTTTGTCCCCCCTTGGTTTTCTCACCGTCCAACTACAGGTAACTGAGCCTGTGTTGCCGGCGCCGTACGCACCCGGGCCTGCCCTCGCCAGAGGTAGGAACAGCGAAGGTAGGCACATTCCCTCCCTGGATGATTGCCCTGCGGAGCCGCATGCTCGTCACCGCACCCGGTCGGAAGGCAGCCGGGCGCGTGAGCACCGCTAGGAGATCCCCCCTCATGACGACCACTGTCGCCGCGTACGCCGCCCCCTCCGCCAAGGCCCCGCTGGAGCGCACCACCATCGAGCGCCGCGAGGTCGGCGAGCACGACGTCCTGATCGACATCAGGTTCGCCGGTATCTGCCACTCCGACATCCACCAGGTCCAGGAGGGCTGGGGTACCGCCATCTTCCCGATGGTCCCCGGTCACGAGATCGCCGGCGTGGTCTCCGAGGTCGGTCAGGGCGTCACCAGGTACGCCGTCGGCGACCGGGTGGGCGTCGGCTGCTTCGTCGACTCCTGCCGGGAGTGCGACCACTGCAAGGCCGGTCTGGAGCAGTACTGCACCGGCACCGGCATGGTCCAGACGTACAACTACATCGGCAAGGACGGCGAGCCGACGTACGGCGGCTACTCCGAGAAGATCGTCGTCGACGAGAACTACGTCGTCCGCGTCCCCGACGGACTGGCGCTGGACGTGGCCGCACCGCTGCTCTGCGCGGGCATCACCCTGTACTCCCCGCTCAAGCACTGGGGCGCCGGTCCCGGCAAGAAGGTCGCGATCCTCGGCATGGGCGGCCTCGGCCACATGGGCGTCAAGATCGCGCACGCGCTCGGCGCCGAGGTCACCGTCCTCTCCCAGTCGCTGCGCAAGCAGGAGGACGGCCTCAAGCTGGGCGCCGACCACTACTACGCCACCAGCGACCCGAAGACCTTCGAGGAACTGGCCGGCACCTTCGACCTGATCGTCTCGACGGTCTCGGCCCCACTGGACTTCAGCGGGTACGTGAACCTGCTGAAGATCGACGGAGCCCTCGTGAACGTCGGCGCCCCCGAGGAGCCGATCTCCGTCAACGTCTTCCCCCTGATCATGGGCCGGCGCTCGATCGCCGGCTCCGCCATCGGCAGCATCGCCGAGACCCAGGAGATGCTGGACTTCTGCGCCGCGCACGGCCTCGGTTCCGAGATCGAGCTGATCCGCGCGGACCAGATCAACGAGGCGTACGAGCGGGTGCTGCGCAGCGATGTGCGATATCGGTTCGTGATCGACACGGCGACGATCTGACGCGGCAGCCGCGGCCGGACACGGGGATCACCCACGAGATGAACTCGCAAACCTCCCATACCGCCCTTAGCATCCCCATCGAGAGGAGCACATCATGACCGAAGTCGATATGGCGGAGCTGGCGTTCAACGGATTCGTCGGGCAGTGGACGGAGGGGACCACGGACGGCCGTCGCGCGCCCCTGTACCGCCGGCCCTCCGAGGTGGGCCTGGCCTACGAGGACGTGACGTTCCCGTCGATGGACGGCGTACCTCTCGAAGGCTGGTTCATCCCGGCCGACTCCGACCGGCTGATCATCCACAACCACTTCTCCCCCGGGAACCGCTACGGCTACCCCGGACATCTGCCGGGCTGGGACCGCTTCGGCGGCTTCGAGGTCAACTTCCTGCCCGCGTACAAGGGGCTGCACGACGCGGGCTACAACGTGCTCACCTACGACCTGCGCAACCACGGCATGAGCGGGTACGGCAACGGCGGGATCTGCACGATCGGCCTCACCGAGTACCGCGATGTCATCGGCTCCCTCCGCTATGTCGCCGCGCGTCCGGACACGGCGGGCATGAAGAAGGCGCTGCTGTCGGTGTGCCTGGGCGGCAACTCCACGGCCGTGGCGTGGGCGAAGCATCCGGAGGAGTTCGCCGAGATCCAGGCGATGGTCCTGCATCAGCCGTTGGAGGGCCGGTCCATCGGCGAGCAGTTCTCCAAGGCCATCGGCTTCGAGGGCGGCTACGACCGGCTCGACCAGGCCGTCCTGGAACGCACCGGCTTCCACCTGGCCGAACAGTCGCCCGCGAAGTACGCCTCCGCCATCACCGTGCCCACCCTGGTCGGGCAGGTGCACGACGACGTGATGACCACCCCGGAAGCCGTGCAGGCGGTCCACGACGCCATCCCGGTCGAGGACAAGAAGATGCACTGGATCCACGGCACCACCCGCCGCTTCGACGGCTACAACTACTTCAGCGAACACCCCGAGGTCGCCGTCGCCTGGTTCGACGAGCACGTCCGCTGACGAAGGAACCTCTTCCAGGACTCCGGCGCCGCACCTGACCACGTACCGAGTGCTCAGGTGTGGCGCCGGTACTGCTTCCACGCGGTGGCAAGTCGGCCGACGCCCTCGGTGAGCTGGTCCTCGGGCAGGTGGTAGGAGACACGGATCCTGTCGGTGACGTAGCCGGGCGCCGACAGGAGGGGTCCGGGCAGGACCGCCGCGCCGGCGCGCAGGGCGTACTGCTTGGCGTCGGCGCCGGGGAGGCGTACCCACAGGGACAGGCCTCCGGTGGGTTCTTGCCACTCCCATTCTGGCAGGTGTCGTTCGAGCTCGCGGGAGAGGACTCTGAGGCAGGCGAATGCTGTCGCTCTGCGTTCCTGGTCTATCTCCGGTGCCTTGTGCAGGAGTTTGGCGGCGATGCACTGGCTGAGCTGGGGGGTGCCGAGGTCGGCGACGCCCTTGGCGCGGCCGTGGGGGCCGACGGCGGAGGGGGGCGCGATGATCCAGCCGACTCTCAGACCGGTCCAGGCCCGTTTACTCATGGAGTCGGCGACGGCCATCTCCGCGGTCTGGCTGAAGGAGGCCAGTGGGGGCGGCAGTTCGTCGATGAAGCCGACTCCGGCATGGCTGCGGTCCTCGATGACAGTGGTGCCCGTCTCCTCGGCGAAGCGGGCGATGTGGCGGCGTTCGAACACCGACGTCACCTCGCCGGTGACGTTGTTGTGGGTGGGGATGACGTAGATCAGTGCGGGCTGGCGTTCGGCGGCGAGATGGAGGAGTCCGTCGATGCCCTCGGGGCCGGCGGGGGCGGCTTCGATGCGGGCGCCGACGGCGCGGAAGGCGTCCAGCGCTCCGAGCGAGGTGGCGGGCTCGGTGATGACCAGGGCTCCGGGCCGCAGATGATGGGCGGCCAGGAGGGAGACAGCCTGCTGGACGCCGGTGGTGACGATCACCCGGTCGGTGTCGACGGGGACGCCTTCGCGGTGCATCTGAGTTTCGACCGCCCTCTCGAAGGTGCTCAGGGGCCATGGAGGGGCCACAAGGACAGAAACAGATCGACAAGCACCACACAGGGCCGACACCGATCAACGCGTCCGACCTGATCCGCGCCGGGCAGCAGCGGGGTGTGCGCGGCCAGGCGGGGCAGCAACCGGCGGGCCACAACGTGCAGTTGCTTCGGCGTGACCGGCTTGCCTCACGCCCGCCGCGCGAGATCCTGTAGCGGCACCGGCTCCGGCCGTTCGACGGAGCTGGTGACCGGCAGGCTCCTGCCGGCGTGTGCCGACTCCAGCAGCTGCTCCATCACGTCCAGCACATGGTGGGCCAGCAGCCCGCTCGCGCGCGGCGGCCGCTGCGGCGTGGCTGTGGCCAGGTCGGCCAGGCCGCAGCCCCGGCCCGTGTCGCGGTACCCGGCGGAGACCGGCAACACCTCCCAGCCGGTGCCGCCGAGCCGACGTATCGCGACGTCGCCGTCGAAGTTGTTCGGGTCGGGCACGACCAGGCTGCCGCGTTCGCCGTGCACCTCGATCCGGGACGCCTTCGAGTCCACCGCGTCGAAGCTCATGACGATGGTGGACAGCACCCCGCCACGATGTTCCAGCACACCGGTGACGTGGGTGTCGACGTCGACAGGTATCACCTCGCCGCGCCTGGGGCCGGAGCCGATGACCCGTTCGCTGCGGGTGCGGGTGGCCGCTCCGGTGACCCGGACGACGGGTCCGAGCATGGTGACCAGGGCCGTGAGGTAGTACGGGCCCATGTCCAGCAGCGGGCCGCCACCGGGCTGGTAGTAGAAGTCCGGGTTCGGGTGCCATGCCTCGTGCCCGGGCGTCACCATGGTGGCGGTGGCGGCGATGGGGGTGCCGATCTCGCCGTCGTCCACGGCCTTGCGTGCGGTCTGTATGCCGGTGCCGAGCACGGTGTCGGGGGCGCAGCCGAGCGCGAGTCCGGCGCGGTCTGCCGCGGCGAGCATGGTGGCCGCGTCCGCGGCGGTGCCGGCCAGCGGCTTCTCCCCGTAGACCGGCTTGCCCGCGGCGATGGCCCGCAGCGCCACCTCCGCGTGCGCCTGCGGCACGGTCAGGTTGAGGACCAGGTCCACATCCGACGCCGCGAGCAGGTCGTCGACGTCCGCCGTCCGTGCCGTCGGCACGCGCTCCAGCACCGCGGCCGCGCGCTGCGGTTCCAGGTCGGCCACGGCCACCAGTTCCAGGCTCTCCAGCACTGTCAGCCGGTCTAGGTAGGCGCTGCTGATCGCGCCGGCACCCACGAGCCCGATCTTCAGCGGCTGGCCCACAGCATCCCCCGCTCGATGATCGTTTTCACACTGCTGTGCTGCAGTACGTCAAGGCTGTGCCCCGGCGTGGCGACGAAGATCCGTCCGCGGCCCCATTCCCGTGTCCAGACGGCCGGGTGGACGACCTCGCGGTGCCACGGATCGAAGTCGCGGCGCTTCTGGGTGGTGGTGGCCAGCACATTGATGTACGAGTCGGCCAGCACCCAGTACTGCTCGGTGACCAGGTCGAAGTCGTCGATGCCTGCGGTGATCGGATGCTTCTTCCCGGCCTCGTTGATCTCGACCGTGTACGGCACGAATTCGTCGGTCGGGCCGTTGTTGTGCGGGAAGGGGTGCTTGCCGGGATGGCAGCCGAACTGGCCCCCGACCAGGTGCAGGTAGTCGTTGGTGTTACGGAAGGAGTCGACGATGCCGCCGTGCCAGCCGGCGAACCCGGTGCCGGCCTCCACCGCTGCGCGCAGTCCGAGGAACTCGTCGGCCTCGATTGTGCTCATGGTGACGCTCTGCAGGACGAGATCGACCCCTGCCATGTACGCGCCGTCGGCATAGACCGCCGTCGACTCCTCGACCCGCACGTCGTACCCGTTGGCCTTCAAGTGGGGGATGAACAGCTCGGTCGCCTCGACCGGCCGATGGCCTTCCCACCCGCCCCGTACTACCAGAGCGGTCTTGTTCGTTGACACGGATGTCCTTTCGTCACTTGCTGAATCCGACGGTCACACCGCTGACGAGCTGTCGGCACGCGACGACGTACACCACCTGCAACGGCAAGCTCGCCAGCACGACCGACGCCAGCACCGCCGGGGGATCTGCGGCAGGGCCGTGTCCGGGTGCGCGGCGTGAACGTACTTCACCGGGACCGGATCAGAGCCAGGCGGCGAGCCCTGCCGGGGAGAGGGCGTGTTCCACCGCGAGGTGGCCGCCGCCCAGCAGGCCGAGGTCGGCGTTGAGGGTCGTGGTCTCGATGCGGATGCGGTGGGTGGCCTGGGCCAGGGCTCGTTCGTAGACGACGCTGCGGACGCCGGCCAGCAGATCTTCCTCGAGGGCGGCGAAGGATCCGCCGATCACGATGAGTTCAGGGTTGTGGAAGCAGACCACGATGGCCAGCACCTCACCGAGTCGTTCGCCGGCCTCGCGCACCGCGCGCAGGGCTCGGGGTTCGCCCTGCTGGGCGAGGCGGATGACGTCGTGTTTGGTCCGTACGGGAAGGCCTTCGGCGGCGAGCCGGGTGGCGATGGCGTTGCCGTTGACGATCGCACGCAGGCAACCGGGGTTGCCGCAGCTGGTGCAGAGCTGGTCTCCGTAATCGGTGCCGCGCAGTCGTACATGGGCGATCTCGCCCGCGATGCCGTTGGCGCCGCGGTGGACCCTGCCGTTGCTGATGATGCCGCAGCCGAGTGCGGAGCCGAACTTGACGAAGAGCATGTCGTCCACCGCATCGGCCCGGGACCGATACTCGCCGAGTGCCATGAGGTTGGCATCGTTGTCGACCAGCACGGGGGCGTCGCACATGGGGGAGAAGACGTCTTGGGGCCGGAAGCTTTCCCAGCCGGGCAGCTTGACGGGCCGGATCGGGACGGCTCTGTCGGTGTCGACCGGGCCCGGTACGCCGATGCAGATCGCCCGGACGTCGGACCACCGGCGGTCGACTCCGGTGAGCAGTTCTTCAAGAGTGGCCAGGATGCCGGCCATGGCGGCTTCGTGCCCTGCCTCGGGCGTGATGTCGACGTAGCCGCTGTCGAGAAGGTGTACGCCCAGGTCGAGGACGCCGACGCGGCAGTGTGCGGCGCCGATGTCGATGGCGGCGACGACTCCGGCGGCCGGGTTGACGCCGAGTTCCACGGCGGGACGGCCGCCGGTGGAGTCGCCGAGGTGTGTGCTCAGGAGTCCGCGCCGGGTCAGCGCGTCCAGTCGTTTGCCGACCGTGGTTCTGGACAGTCCGGTCAGCCGTGCCAGGTCGGTCTTCGACGAGGCGCGGCCGGTGGCGATATGGGTGACCAGTTCGCTGTGCTCGCGCAGCCCGGCATGCGCGGACTCGGCCCCGTTAGCCGCACCAGTTCTGCCGGATCTGGCGAAAGCTTCTGACACTGGCGCTGTCTCCCTTGTCGAAGGTGCGGTCTGAAATGACCTGATGCACAGTAAGCAGCTCGTTGAATCAAGGGCAACTCCCCGTCGGGCCCGTTGGTCAAGCGGTGACGACGGAGTTCCGGGAAGGTTTCGTCGCATCTTGCATAAGTTCTGTCTTGTCTACCTGGCGAGGCCGGGGCAATAGTTGCGGTGCGGCGCCACCCGGCCGAAAACGACCGTCGCCCGGTCTCCCGGATCACCGGCATATCGCCCACCACCTGCGGGTTCCCGTGTCTTCGGCGCTTCGCGCCCATCCCGGGATCACGGAACACAGATCCCATTCGGACACCCGTACATCCGAGATTTCCGAGATTTCCAGATGTCCGAGAGACATCGAGTCGTCTGAGGCAGGAGTCACGATGCATGACCCCGTCCGCGTCGGTGTGATCGGCTGCGGCAACATCTTCAGCCGGTACGCCACCGGTATGTCCCGGTTCCCCGGACTGGAGCTGGTCGCGGTCGCCGACACCGATCCCGTCCGGGCCCAGGCGGCGGCAGCCGAATCGGGCGCTGTCGCCTGCACCGTCGACGGGCTGCTCGGCCGGACGGACGTCGACGTGGTCGTCAACATCACTCCACCCGCCGCGCATGCCGTCGTCAGCGAGCAGGTCCTGGCCGCGGGCAAGCACCTCTATGTGGAGAAGCCTCTGGCCGCCACCTCGGCCGCGGCCCGCGCGGCGCTGGCCGAGGCCGACCGTCGGGGGCTGTTGTTCGGGGCCGCGCCGGACACGTTCCTCGGCTCCGCCGGGCAGACCGCACGGGCCGCGATCGACGGCGGTGTGATCGGCGAGCCCGTCGGTGCCACGGCCTTCGTGACGCATTCGCAGGCGGAGACCTGGCACCCGGACCCCACGTTCCTGTTCCGGCCCGGCGGCGGTCCCGCCCTGGACATGGGCCCCTACTACCTCAGCGCGTTGGTCAACTGCCTCGGTCCGGTGTCCGCGGTGTACGGCACCAGCCGGATCGGCGCTCCGCAGCGCACCGTGACCGCCCCGGGCCGCCTGGTCGACCGGATCGAAGTGAGCGTGCCGACGCACACGGCCGCCACGGTCACCTTCGCGAGCGGCGTGCTGGCCACCGTGATGCTGAGTTTCGACGTGTGGGACCACCACCTGCCCTTCATCGAGATCTACGGCACCGAGGGCACCCTCTCCCTGCCCAACCCCAACAACTACGACGGCCCCGTCCTGCTGCGTCGCCACGGGGACCCGCAGTGGTCCGAACTGCCCCCGGCCGTACCACCGTTGGCCCGGGCAGGCAGCGACGATCAGCTGATGCGCGGCATCGGCGTCGCCGATCTGGCCGCCGCTCTGCGCGAGGCGCGCCCGCACCACGCCACCGCCGGCCTGGCCTTCCACGTCCTGGACGCGCTGGAGGCCATCGCCGTGTCCGCCGACACCGGTGCCCCCGTACAGCTGACCACCACCTGTGAACGCCCCGAGCCGGTCGACGGCACCTACGGGGCCGAGGCCCTGAACACCCTGGAGGTACACCCGTGAGCGACCCGCAGTCCACCCCCCGCTTCGGCGCCGACCTCATCACCTTCTACGACCCGGCGTTCTGGCAGGTCGCGAGCGACCGGGAACTCGCCGCCACCGCCGCCGAGCGCCCGGAATGGTTCTGGACCCGGCTGCTGGACTCGGCCGTGGAAGCCGGACTGTCCACCCTGGAGCTGACCTTCCCGCCCGGCGACTGGCGCACCGCCCTGGCCGCGTTCGGCTCGGCGGACGGTTTCCGCAAGGAACTGGACGTACGCGGGCTGAGCGTGCTGTCCGGGTTCTTCGTCGACATCTCCTCGCAGCCCAGCCTGGAGTCCACCGACTGGGCGGCCCTCACCGAGCAGGCTCTGGAGTACGCGGAGTTCCTCGCGTCGATGGGCTGCTCCACCATGGTCGCGGGCCTGCCCATGCGCACCACCCGCGACGCGGTACCACCCCTGTTCGTCGACCTCGGCTACGCCACGAGGCTCGGCGGCCACCTCAACGAGATCGCCGCTGCCACCCTGCGCGGCAGCGGTGTGCGACTGGCCCTGCACACCGAGGCGCACTCGGTGTTCTGGACCCCCCGGGACATCGACCTGTTCATGATGGCGACCGACCCGCTCTACGTCGCCTTCTGCCCCGACACCGGCCACATCAGGATGTCCGGCAGCGAACCCGCGGGCGTCGCGGAGCGGCACCGCGAACGGATCGTGATCGCCCACTGGAAGGACGCTTCCGGCACCGCCCCCTTCGACATCCCCATCGACGAGCACCTCCACCACGACCACCAGACCTACTTCCGCCGCGTCGGCGCGGGCGCCGTGGACTGGGCCGCCTGGGCCGCGCTGATGGCCCGGACCGGTCTGCGCGACGACGTGCTGCTGGAGGTCGACGCCGTCCCCGATCCGGTCGCCGAACTCACCGCCGCCCGCACCTTCATCCAGCACGACCTCCTTCCCCTCCTGCACGGGAGCACCTCATGAGAAGCACCTCCGCCCGCGCCCTGCCAGCCGTCCTCATCACCTCCTGCCTGCTCGCCACCGCCGCCTGCGCGGACAACACCTCCACCGGGGCCGCCTCCAACGGCACGGGACAGTCGGCGGCTCTGGCGGCCGCGGCCCGCAAGGAAGCCCTTGCCGCGGCCGGCGGCAAGAAGATCGGCGGCAAGGTCACCATGCTCGGCATCAACGGCGGCGCCGAGGGGCAGCTGATCAAGAACGCCCTCAAACCCTTCACCGATGCCACCGGCATCCAGGTCGACTACACCGGCAACGAGGACCTGGCCACGGTCGTGCAGACCCGCGTCCAGGCCGGCAACGCGCCGGACGTCGTGGACGCCGCCGACCTCGGCTCCGTACTCAAATACGCCAAGCAGGGCAAACTGGTCGACCTTGGCAGTCTCATCGGCACCAGCGCTCTGAAGTCGAACTACCCGCAGAGCTTGCTGGACGCCACCACCGTCAACGGCAAGACCTACGGCATCTTCACCGAGATCGACAACTTCATGGTCTGGTACAACCCCAAGACCTACAAGGGCCCCAAGAACCCCTCCAGTTGGGCCCAGTTGGAGGCGTTCACCAAGCAGCAGGCGGCGGCGGGCAAGACCCCCTGGTGCATGGCGCAGAACGCGGGTGCGGGCAGCGGCTGGCCCGGCGCCCAGTGGATCGAGAACTGGTTCCTCAAGCACTACGGCGCCGCCAAGCTCACGGACTGGGCCGAGGGACGGCTGCCGTGGACCTCTCCCGAGGTCACCGCGGCCTGGAAGGCCTTCGGCGCGGTCGCCACCGACGACAAGATGGTCGCCGGCGGCCCCACCTCGGTCCTGTCCGCGTCGGTCGTCAACAACGGCACCGGCCTGGTCTCCTCGCCCCCGACCTGCTCGGTGATGCTGTGGGGCGTGTACGCGGGCGGCGTCACCCTCGGCCAGAAGCCTTCCCTGAAGCCCGGTACCGACCTGGACTTCTTCCCGGTGCCCGCCGGGTCCCCGGCCCACGCCGACGACGAACTGTTCAGCGGACATGTCGCCTACGCCTTCAACAGCAACCCCAGAACGCGTGCGCTGATGAAGTACTGGGCCTCCGCCCCGGCCCAGACGATGCTGGTCGCCAGCGGCCAGTGGACCGAGGCCAACACCAGGATCCCCGCCTCCGCCTACACCAATCCGCTGCTGAAGAAGGCGTCCCAGCAGATGCTGACCGGCAAGAACCTGGTCGCGGGACCCAGCATGTACAGCGACCCGGCCATCGTCGCCGCCTTCGACAAGGGCGTGGTCAGCTACATCCAGAAGCCGGGCTCCCTGAACGGCATCCTCGCCGGAATCCAGCGCACCGCCTCGACCGGCTGAGCCTGCCTCCCTTTCTCCCTGTCCACCCGCGCCCGCACGGCCTGTAACGACCGCTTCGCACAAAGAAGGTGACCGCCATGGGCCTGCTTCCCCGGTTGCTGCAGATCGCCATCGCGGTGATCGCCGTACCCGCGATCATCGCAGTCCTGATCATCAGCGCCGAACGCGCACTCGGCCGCCACCCGCACCGGGCGGTACGTGTTCGCCCATGGGTATGGCTGCTGCCCGCCTGCCTGCTCACCGGCGGCATCCTGGTCTACCCGATGGCCGACACCGTCCTGCTCAGCTTCCACCGCGCCGACGGGACCGGCTGGGCCGGACTGGGCAACTACGCATGGTCCCTCGGCAGCGCCCTGCTGCCGACCCTGCGCAACAACGCCCTGTGGCTCGTCCTGGTCCCCGCCGTCACCCTCACCCTCGGCCTGGCCGTCGCCGTCCTCGGCGACAAGGTCCGCTACGAGCGGATCGTTCGGACCCTGCTGCTGGTGCCAGCCGGGATCTCCTTCGCCGCGGCCGGGGTGATCTGGCGATTGATGTACGAGTACCAGCCTCCCGGCGCCCGGCAGACAGGCACCGTCGACGGCCTGTTCTCCTCCGCGGGCCTCGATCCGGTCGCATGGATCGCCGACCCGTCGGTGGCCACCTACGCGCTGATCTTCGTCGGCTGCTGGATGACCCTGGGCACCACCGCGCTCATCCTCTCCGCGGGCGTGAAGAACATCCCCGGCGAGCTGATCGAGGCCGCTCGGCTGGACGGCGCCGGCGAATGGCGGATCTTCCGCTCCATCACCCTTCCGACGCTGTGGCCCAGCATTCTGGTCGCCCTCACCACCCAGGTCATCTTCTCGCTGAAGGTCTTCGACATCGTCTACGTCATGACCAACGGCCAGTTCGACACCGATGTCGCGGCGAACCGCATCTACTCCGAACTGTTCGTCGCCCAGAACCTCGGCCACGCGAGCGCCCTCGCAGTGATCCTGCTGATCATCTCCTCACCCGTCATCGTCCTCAACATCCGCCAGTTCCGGCAGGAGGCGACCGCCCGATGAGCGTCACCACCCCGCCCGCGCCCCGCGCCACCGAAGCACACCGGCCGACGGACACGGCGCGCCCCGTGCCCCGGCTCCCACTCCGACTCCGGCTCAGGCGCACCCTGTCGCGCTCCCCGATGCATCTGGTCCTGACCGTCATCGGCGTCATCTGGGCCGTACCCGTCGTCGGACTCCTGGTCACCTCCTTCCGCACCACCGGCGCCGTCGCCACCAGCGGCTGGTGGACCGAGTTCGCCCACCCCGCCTTCACTCCCGAGAACTACGGCAACGCCGCCACCTTCATCGACCTCGGCGCCGCCGCGGGCAACAGCCTCGCCATCGCCGTCCCGGCCACCGTCGGCACCGTCACCGTCTCCGCCGTGGCCGCCTACGCCCTGGCCCGGATGTCCTTCCGAGGACGGCTGCCACTCCTGCTGCTGGTCATCGCCCTCCAGGTCACCCCGCCCCAGCTCACCCTCGTCCCCGTGCTGCGGCTGTTCAACGCGATCGGCCTGACGGGCAGCACCCCGGCCGTCTGGCTCTACCAGATCGGCTTCACCATCCCCTTCGGCGTGTTCCTGCTCTACGGCTTCTTCGCCTCCGTACCCGCCGAACTCCTGGAAGCCGCGGCCCTCGACGGCGCGGGGGAGTTCACCATCTTCCGCAGCGTCGTGCTGCCCACCGCCACGCCGGTGCTGTCCGCCCTGGCCATGCTCCAGTTCATCTGGTCCTGGAACGACCTGCTCACCCCGTTGCTCTTCCTCGGCGGCGGCAGCGCGAACGCCCCCTTCACCGTGCAGATCGCCGGACTCCTGCAAGCCACCGGCCAAGGGCAGGAAACCATGGCCGCTGCCGCGCTGGTGTCCGTACTCCTCCCGTTGGCCGTCCTGCTGCTGCTCCAGCGGTACTTCATCCGCGGCATCCTCGGCGGTGCGGTGAAGGGATGACCCGCCACCCGGGCATCGTCGGCAGTCGTTCCACGCGACCGGCCGGCCGAACCTGTGACCGGGATCGGCGGCACGTCGGACACGCCTGAGCAGATTGGAATCCTCCCGTGCAACACCTCGGCGTCGCACTCATCGGCCATTCGTTCATGGGAGCCGTGCACTCCCAGGCCTGGCGCGCGGTCGGCCATGCCTACGACCTTCCGGCGCGACCGGCCAGGACAGTACTCGTCGGACGCCGCGCGCAGGCTGCCGCGCACGCGGCCGAGCGGCTCGGCTGGCAGGACTCCACCGACGACTGGAAGTCGGTGCTGCGACGCGACGACGTGCACATCGTCGACATCTGCACCCCCGGCGACAGCCACGCCGAGATAGCGGTGGCCGCGCTTGAGGCAGGCAAGCACGTACTGTGCGAGAAACCCCAGGCCAACACGGTCGCCGAGGCCGAGACCATGGCGGCAGCCGCACGCCGGGCCCGCGAACAGGGGATCCGGGCGATGGTCGGTTTCACCTACCGACGCGTCCCCGCCCTCGCTCTGGCACGGCAACTCATCGCGGAGGGCCGCCTCGGCGACATCCGGCACGTGCGCGCCGCCTACCTCCAGGACTGGCTGTACGACCCCCGCGCACCGTTCACCTGGCGGCTGCAGCGTGAACGGGCCGGAGCGGGCGCCCTCGGTGACATCGGCTCGCACATCGTCGACCTCAGCCAGTATCTGCTCGGCGACACCATCGACGCAGTCTCCGCGCAGACCGCCACCTTCGTCGGCGTTCGCCCGCTCGCCGACAGCCCCGAGCGGACCGGCCAGGTCACCGTCGACGACGCGGCCGTGTTCACCGCGCGCTTCACCGGCGGAGCGCTGGCCACCTACGAGGCCACTCGGTACGCCACCGGCCGCAAGAACGCCCTCCGTATCGAGGTCAACGGGTCGTGCGGCAGCCTGGCCTTCGACTTCGAGTCGATGAACGAACTCTCCTTCTACGACGCCGCCCAGGACGCCGAGAACACCGCGGGCTTCCGCCGCATCCTCGTGACCGAGCCCGGACACCCGTATCTGGAGGGGTGGTGGCCGCCGGGACACGGGCTGGGCTACGAGCACGCATTCGTGCACCAGGCACGCGATCTGGTGACGGCGATTGCCGAAGGGACCGATCCCGCTCCGGGGTTCGAGGAAGGCCTGCGGGTCCAGAGGGTGATCGCCGCTGTGGAAGCGAGCGCAGCGGACGGCAGTCGCTACACGCGCATAGACCGCCACGGGTCGGTTTGAACCCCGCAACGAAGCCCGCAACGAACGAAGGAACCGCTGATGTCCCGTCCCGTTACCCTCTTCACCGGCCAGTGGGCCGACCTGCCCTTCGAGGAGGTGTGTGAACTTGCTGCCGGATGGGGGTACGACGGCCTGGAGATTGCCTGCTCCGGCGACCACCTCGACGTCGCCAGGGCTCTTGCCGACTCCGACTACCTGCCCGCCAAGCGGGCTCTGCTCGACAAGCACGGCCTGAAGGTTTTCGCGATCTCCAACCACCTGGTCGGCCAGGCGGTGTGCGACCACCCCATCGACGAACGCCACCGCGCCATCCTGCCCGCCCGGATCTGGGCCGACGGCGATCCCGAAGGCGTACGGCAGCGGGCTGCGGCCGAACTCAAGGACACCGCCCGGGTCGCCGCCGCGCTCGGTACACACGTCGTCACCGGCTTCACGGGGTCGTCGATCTGGCACACCGTAGCCATGTTCCCGCCGGTGCCTGCTTCGGTGATCGAGCGTGGCTACGAGGACTTCGCGGAACGCTGGAACCCCATCCTCGATGTCTTCGACGCCCAGGGTGTGCGCTTCGCCCACGAAGTGCACCCCGGCGAGATCGCCTACGACTACTGGACCACCCAGCGCGCTCTGGAAGCCGTCGATCACCGCCCCACCTTCGGCATCAACTTCGACCCCAGCCACTTCGTCTGGCAGGACCTGGATTACCTCGGCTTTGCCTGGGACTTCCGAGACCGCATCTACCACGTCGATTTCAAGGATGCGAAGAAGAACCTCAACGGCCGTAACGGGCGCCTGGGATCTCATCTGGCTTGGGCCGACCCCCGGCGGGGCTGGGACTTCGTCTCACTGGGACACGGCGACATCGACTTCGAAGCGTGCGTACGCGTCCTGAACTCCATCGGCTACACCGGTCCCCTCTCGGTCGAGTGGGAGGACGCCGGCATGGACCGCCTCATCGGCGCCCCGGACGCCCTCGCCCGGGTGCGCGCCCTCACGGCCATCGAGCCGCCCGCCGCCTCCTTCGACGCAGCCTTCATCACAGGCCGCTGAGCAGGGCGTGGATCAAATTACGGGCACGGTTCGCCCAAGCGCGGGTGTGTCCAACTCATTGACCCCCAGGGGCCATTGAGGGGCCACAAGGACAGGAACACAAGCGTTGATCGGCAAGGGCGAGTCCCACTCGCTCCACTGTGCAGGCTTCTGACCTGCGGAAGCGTCTCATCAGGGGTGCGGATTCAGAACTTTGGGCCACCGGACTGAATCCGCTGCTGGTTGGCTCGCCATCAGGGCAAGTCGCTGTAGGGCTTCGATCATGGTCGCTCGGACGGCCCGCGGATGGGTCGGCGCAGCGGGGCGGCGCGTGCGTACGCGGTGATCGAAGAGTCGGTCATGCCTTCTGTTCTCCTACACGTCCGCGGGCAGCGACCTGAGCCGTAGGGCTCCTCGGTGCGCGTCCGGGATTCGAGCCATCGCTCCTCATCCTGTGGCGGAGGCGCCGCCGGGTTAAGGACCACTTGCCGACGAATTGGTTCCCGTGTGGAGGGAGGAGGGCGTGCGGTGGACAATCCCGACGTGCCCGGACCGTGCGGTCAGGCGGAACTGCCGCTGGTCGAGTGGCTGGGGTCCGCTGCCCAGGACGCCAGCATGCGCAGGCTGTCGTGGGTGGGCGTGCCGGATTCGGCGGTCCAGACGATGATCTGCAGGTCGGGGTCGGCAGCCCAGGTCACGGCGTTCCAGTCGAGATGCAGATCGCCCACGACGGGGTGGCGCAGGTGCTTGGTCCCGGTGTCGCGGACGGCGACGTTGTGGGCTGCCCACCACTGGTTGAATTCACTGTCCCGGACCGAGAGTTCGCCGACCAGAGCGGCCAGTTGCGCGTCCCCGGGGTTGTTCGCGTTGTGCATCCGCATCTGGGCGATGGCCAGCCGGGTGACACCCTCCCAGTCCGCGTACAGCTCGCGCATCGCGGGATCGGTGATGAGCAGCCTGATGTAGTAGCGCTGCTTCTCGGGGATCTTGCCGAAGTCGGTGATCAGGGCCGCGCCCATGGCGTTCCAGGCGACGATCTCGGTGCGCGGACCGATCACGAAGGCGGGAGTGTGCGCCATGTCGTCGAGCATGCGCTGCAACTGCGGCTGCGCCTTTATGCGCGGCTGCCTGCGGGGAGGGCGGAAGTCGTCCTTGACCGCGAGCTCGTACAGGTAGGCACGCTGATCGTCGTCCAGGTGCAGCACCCGGGCCAGGGAGTCCAGCACGGACGGCGAGGGCTGGATACGGCCCTGTTCGAGGCGGGCGTAGTAGTCGGTGCTGATGGCCGCCAGTACGGCGATCTCCTCACGGCGCAGGCCCGCGACACGACGCGAGCCGCCGTCGGGCAGACCGACGGCGGCCGGGTCGAGCTCGGCGCGGCGCGCTTTGAGGAATTCCCCAAGATCGTGACGGTGAGGATCGCGGTTCATGCCATCACCCTGACATCGGAGACGAGTGTTGTCAGGGGGAGAGATTTGTCCCTGGAAGCCTCACCGTCAAGAGGACGCGCGACCTGCGGTCGTCGCCCAAGGGTTCAGCGGACGCGGCTCCACTTTCCGTGGAGCTGGACGAACTCGCTGCCGATGACGGAGCTGGCCATGCAGGTGCCCTCCGTGTAGTCCTCGATGTGGGTGACGTGGTCACCGGCGTCGGGCTCGGTCCAGCGCACGACGTACAGGCCGTCGCGGAGCTGGGTGGTGGTGTACTCCATCGTCTGCTTCCGGCCCTTGATGGCACCTCCCGTCACCTCGAAGCTGACCTGGGTCGCCGAATCGAAGGTGATCTCCACCGTGAAGTGGCCGAGCGGGGTGTCCGGGCCGAGGTCCGCCAGCCAGGTCTGGCCCACGCTGGGGAGAGTCGCGTTGCTGTCCATCCGTACTACCTCTTTCTTCGAACGTTGAGCGGTGTGGTGCGGGGTGGTGCGGAGTGTGGTCAGCCGAGGGCCTTGACCACTTCCCGGGCGAGCGGGACGGCCGATGCGGGGTTCTGGCCGGTGATGAGGGTGCGGTCCACTTCGAGGTGGGGGGCGAAGTTGTCCTCACCCTTGTGGTAGTCCGCGCCCACGTCCGCGACGAGACGGTCCTGGAGCAGCCACTTCGCCCGGTCGGCGAGACCGTTCTGGATCTCCTCGGAGTTGGACAGGCCGGTCAGGCGGTAGCCGGCGAACGGGGACTTTCCGTCGGCGTCCACCGTGGACAGCAGTGCGGCCGGGCCGTGGCAGACCAGGGTCACGAGCTTGCCGGAGGCGAGCCAGTCGCTCAGCAGCCTGCCGGCCGCGGGGTCGTCGGACAGGTCCTCCATCGGGCCCCAGCCGCCGGGGACGAACACCGCGTCGTAGTCGTCGATGTTCACGTCCTCGATGCGGATCGGGTTCGCCAGTTCGGTGGCCTCGCGCAGGGCGGTCTTCATCTGCTCGGCGCCCTCAGGTCCGCCGTTGAAGTCCGGCGTCAGGCTGAGCGCGTCGGCGGTGGGCGGTACGCCGCCCGGGGTGGCCGCGGCGATCTCGTAGCCGGCCTCCTTGAAGACGCCGTACGGACCGATGGCCTCCTCGGCCCAGAAGCCGGACGGCTGCTCGAACCCGTCGGCCAGGGTCCAGTGGTCGGCGGCGGTGATGAGGAAGAGGATCTTCGCCATGGGGGGGGTGCTCCCTGGGATGAGTGCGGGCGGTCAGTTGTTCGCGGCCTGCTGGACGACGTGGCTGTCGGCGGCCTGGATCAGGTGGGTGAGCTTGCCGTCGCCGACCGTCCACAGGTGGATGAAACGCGCCTCCGACTCCAGTCCGGACTTGGACACGGCGTGGTAGTGACCGCGTACGAAGACGTGCTCACCGGCGTCGTAGAACTCCTCGGCCACCGCACCGAAGGACGTGAAGCGGGGCGCGAGCCGGCCGAAGAAGTCACCACCGACGCTGGCCCAGGTCTTGTAGACGCCGCCGTAGGGGAAACCGGGCGTGATGTCCCAGACGATGTCGGGGTCGATGACCTCGGCGACCACGTCCGGGGCCATGCCGGAGTCGTAGAGCCGACGGACGAGGGCGAGGTTCGGGGAGTCGGACATGATGCTGCTCCTTTTGCGGGTCGGGCTGCGGAAGAGTTCTCGGGGTTCAGGCGGCGAGGGCGGCGCGGCCGGCGCGGAAGAACGCGGTCTGCCGGGCGACTCGGGCGCCGAGGCCCTCGGCGGTGGCGATGTCCGACTTGTGGACCGCCTCCGGGCCAGCATCGACCGGGGTCTGCGCGCCCGCACCGACGAAGTAGCCCAAACGGTTGACGTCGTCCTCGCTGCCCTCGGTGGAGGCCCAGCCCGGCTGAACGCCGAGGCTGACCCAGTGCATGCCGTGCTGGGCGGCCATGGTGAAGAAGTAGCCCAGGGTCGAGGACTTGTCGCCGTTCTTGGCACCGGAGTTGGTGAAACCGGCGGCGATCTTGTCGGCCCAGGTCTGGGTGTACCAGCGCTTGCTGCTGGCCTCGGCGAAGGTGTGGAAGGCGGCGGAGGCGGTGCCCATGTAGGTGGGGGCACCGAAGATGATCGCGTCGGCGGCGTCCAGCTGCGCCCACTGCTCGTCGGTGATCGTGTCCACGGGGATGGAGATCACCTCGGCACCGGCTGCCGCGGCACCGCGCGCCACTGCCTCGGCGATGACAGCGGTGTGGCCGTAGCCGGAGTGGAACGCGACGGCGACCGTGGGGCGAGAGGTGGAGGACATGAGGGTATTGCTCCTCGAAAAGGATTGCGTGAATCGTTCTCCGGAAGCATGGCACGGAATTCGACGGCGAAGGTAGGAAGGATTTGTCCCTGGTCGGGATTCGTTCCTGGTAGCGATTCCCCGATCACGAGGAGGAAAGCGCAGAGGGTGTGCCGGAAATCGCAGCAGCCCATTTACGCCGGGCTCTGCCGCCATTTCCCTGTACTGGCAGGAAAGGAGACCGCGCCCGTCAGCTGGCGGTGTCGGACACGGAGTCGTCCTGCCTGGTCGCCGTCCAGGAGGAGAGAAAGCGCAGCCCCTCGTAGGCGCGCGAGTCGGGTTCGGCGCTCCAGACGATCAGCTGCTGATCGGGATCGGCCACGCAGGTGAGGGCGTCCCAGGCAAGGGCGAGCTCACCGGCGACCGGGTGGTTGAACACCTTGGTGCCTCCGGCGCGGGGGGCCAGATGGCGGCCTCCCCACCACTGACGGAACTGGTCGTCCTGGACCGACAGCTCACCGACGAGGGCGGTCAGTCTCCGGTCGTCGCAGCAGGCCGCGGCCTGCTGCCGCAACACGGCCACAACGTTGCGGGCGGAGTCCTCCCAGTCGGCGTACAGCGTTCTCATGGCCGGGTCGGTGAAGAGCCGGCGGACGTAGTTGCGGTGCGGCTTGGGGATTTTCGCGAAATCGGTACCGAACAAGGCGGCGGCCATCGGGTTCCACGCCAGGATGTCCAGGTGCCGGCCCAGGATCATGCCGGGGGCCACACTCAGCTCGTTCAGCACGGTACGCAACCGGGGGTGCGCCCTCTGCGGAGCGCGCCGCCGCGCGCCACCGGCCTCCCGTCCGGCCAGCTCGAACAGCTGGTCCCGCTGCTCGTCGCTCAGGTGCAGGACGCGAACGAGCTCGGACAGCAGGGACGCGGAGGGGGCCGTACGGCCCTGCTCCAGGCGGGTGTAGTAGTTGGTGCTGATGGCGGCCAGTACGGCCACCTCGTCCCGGCGCAGACCGGCCACGCGCCGGTGCCTGTCGGTTTCGGGCAGGCCGACCGTACGGGGGCTGAGCTCGGCCCGGCGGGCCTTCAGGAATTGGCCCAGCTCCTTACGGTGCGCACTGCTGGTCATACTGCCCAGTGTGCGCTGCCCGCCACTCGGCTGGGTAGGAAGGTTTTATCCCTGGTTACTTCTGCCCCGAGGTGGAATTCTCCTGTGCACAGGTCTTGCGGGCGGTGGCAGAGTCAGAGACCGGGAATTGCATTTCTCAGGCCGTCGACGCTAGCAGCAGCACAGCTACGCACGAAGAGAATCACGATGGAACTCCTGAAGCGTCCGCCGACCGGCAAGGACCACCCGCCGGCGCGAAGACCCCACCCGCGCCCGAGCCACCCCCACACAAGAAACGCATCAGGAGAAAAGACATGCGCGCAACGCTGATCCACGCCCCCGGCGACATCCGGGTGGAGGACGTCCCCGAGCCCAGGATCGTCAAGCCGACGGACGCGATCATCCGCACCGTCGCCACCTGTGTGTGCGGCTCGGACCTGTGGCCGTACCGCGGCCTGGAGCCCGTCGGCGACCCGCACCCGATGGGCCACGAGTACGTCGGCGTCGTCGAGGAGACCGGCAGCGAGGTCACGCACGTCAAGCCCGGCCAGTTCGTCGTCGGCTCCTTCGCCACCTCCGACAACACCTGCGCCAACTGCGCGAAGGGCTGGCAGTCCTCCTGCCTGAACCGCGAGTTCATGAGCACCTGCCAGGCCGAGTACGTGCGCATCCCCAACGCCCACGGCACCCTGGTCGCCACGGACGAGCACCCCTCCGCCGATCTCGTACCCGGCCTGCTCGCCGTCTCCGACGTGATGGGCACCGGCTGGTGGGCCGCCCTGGCCGCCGAGGTCAAGCCGGGCTCGACGGCCGTCGTGGTCGGTGACGGAGCCGTCGGCCTGTGCGGGGTCATCGCCGCGAAGGAACTCGGCGCGGAGCGGATCATCGCCATGTCCCGGCACGACTCCCGGCAGAAGCTCGCCCTGGAGTTCGGCGCCACCGACATCGTCAGCGAGCGCGGCGACGAAGGCATCGCCCGCATCAAGGAGCTGACCGGCGGCATCGGCGCCGACTCCGTCCTGGAGTGCGTCGGCACCGCCGAGTCCATGAGCCAGGCCCTGCACTCCGCGCGACCGGGCGGCAACGTCGGCTTCGTCGGCGTCCCCCACGAGGTCGCCGTCGACGGCCAGGAACTGTTCTTCTCCCAGGTCGGCCTGCGCGGCGGCCCCGCCCCCGTACGCCGCTACCTGCCCGACCTGATCGACCGCGTCCTGACCGGCCGCATCAACCCCGGCAAGGTCTTCGACCTCGCCCTGCCCCTGGACCAGGTCGCCGAGGGCTACAAGGCGATGGACGAGCGCCGCGCCATCAAGACCCTGCTGACGCCCTGACCCCGTTCACCTCGTGGGCGTGAGCCGCGCCGACCGCGCTCACGCCCACGAGGGCACACCCCCGCCGCACGGTCGTAGAGGAGGCACACCCATGACGACCTGGACGAACGACGAGCTGACCCGGATCGAGCACGCCGAGGAACTGCGGATGGCCCCCTCGCGCAGCGACGGAACGCCGCGCACGCCCGTGCCGATCTGGGTCGTCCGCGACGGCGACGACCTCTACGTCCGCTCCTTCCGCGGCAGCGCCGGCGCCTGGTACCGCGCGGCCCGGGCCGGCCACGAGGGCCACATCCGCTCCGGCGGCGTCGACAAGGACGTCACCCTCGTCGAGGTCACCGACCCCGACGTCAACGACCGCGTCGACTCCGCCTACCGCACCAAGTACGGCCGCTACGGCGCGAGTTACGTGAATCCCATGGTGGCGTCGCGGGACACGACCCTGAAGCTCGTACCCCGCTGAATCCCAGGAGGGAACCCCTTGCTCGGCCTCGAACTCGTCGTGGTCCTGGGCGTGGCCGTGCTGGTCGGCAACGCCGTGGGACAGCGCCTCGGCATCGCCCCGCCCGTCGTCCTGCTCGTGACGGGCGTGCTCCTGGGATTCGTCCCGGCCGTACGGAACGCGCAACTGCCCCCGGAAGTCGTGCTGTTGCTCTTCCTCCCGGTGCTGCTGTACTGGGAGAGCCTGACCACCTCCCTCCGGGAGATCCGCACCAACCTCCGCGGCATCCTGCAACTGAGCACCGTACTCGTCATCCTCACCGCGTGGGCCGTCGCGGCTGCCGGGCACGCCCTCGGCCTGCCGTGGGGACCGGCGTGGGTGCTCGGCGCGGCCATGGCGCCGACCGACGCGACGGCGGTCGGTGTCCTCGCCCGCGCCCTGCCGCGCCGCCAGGTCACCATCCTGCGCGCGGAGAGCCTGGTCAACGACGGCACGGCCCTGGTCATCTACGGTCTCGCCGTCGGCATCACGGTCGGCGAGGAACACCTGAGCATCCCGCACGTCGGCGGCTTGTTCCTGCTCGCCTACGGCGGCGGGGCCGCGGTCGGGGTGGCGGTCGCATGGGTGAACATGAACCTGCGGCGCCGCCTGACCGATCCCCTGCTGGGCAACCTGGTCATGATCCTGGCGCCCTTCACCGCCTACCTGCTCGCCGAACTCATCGAGGCCTCCGGCGTCCTCGCTGTGGTCGTCAGCGGCCTGATCATGTCCCAGGTCGCCCCGCGCATCATCCAGGCCGAACACCGCACGCAGGCACTGGCGTTCTGGCCGCTGGCCACCTTCATCATCAACGGGGCGCTGTTCGTCCTGGTCGGGGTGGAACTGCAGTACGCCGTCCGCGACCTGGGCCGTGCCGATCTCCGGGACGCGCTGATCGCGGTCGGTGTCATCTGCGTGGTGCTCGTCGCCGTACGCTTCGCGTTCCTGTACGCCTCCACCTACCTGGTCCGCGCGATCGACCGCCGTCCCCAGCAGCGCACGCTCCGCGTCGGTCACCGGACCCGGGTGGTCAGCGGGCTGGCCGGGTTCCGGGGCGCGGTCTCGCTCGCGATGGTGCTCTCGGTCCCGCAGACCCTCGACTCGGGCGAGGCGTTCCCCGACCGCAGCTTCATCGTCTTCGTCACCTCCGGAGTCATCCTCGTGACGCTGGTCGTGCAGGGACTCCTGCTGCCGGTGGCGGTGCGCTGGGCAAAGCTGCCGCCCGACACCTCGGTCGACGAAGAACACGACCTCGCGGAGACCGCCGCCATCGAGGAGGCGATCAAGGCAATGCCGCAGCTCGCCACCGGTCTGCGGTCCGAGCCGAAGATCGTCGAGTGGCTGCGCCAGGAGTACGAGGCCCACCTTGCGTCCGTCCGGGCCAGGAGCGCGGGCGCCCACGACGACCCCGCGGTGCTCCAGCACCAGGACTACCTCGCGCTGCGCCTGGCCCTCATCGCCAACAAACGCGCCACCGTCGTCCGGCTGCGCGACGAGCGCCGGATCGACGACACCGTACTGCGCCGCCTGCAGGCCGCCCTCGACAGCGAGGAGATCCGCCTGTCGGGAGGCGCGGCGGTCGAATGAGTGACCTCTGAGGAAGGACGTTCCATGAAGGCGATAGGACTGACCGCGTTCGGCGGGCCCGAAGTACTGCGGGTCCTGGACCTCCCGGTCCCCGAGGCGGGACCGGGCGAGATCCGCATCCGGGTGCACGCGGCGACGGTCAACCCCGTCGACACACTGGTGCGCCGCGGAATCGCCTTCGTCTCCGACGCCGAGCCGCCCTACGTTCCCGGGATGGACGCGGCCGGCGTGGTCGAGCAGATCGGCGAGGGAACCGACACCGGTCTCGCCGTCGGCGACCGCGTCATGGCCGTCGTGGTCGTCTCCGGGACGCACGGCGCGTACGCCGAACACGTGGTCGTTCCCGCCGAGTCGGTGGTCCGCGCACCGGCGGGCACCACCGACGTCGAGGCCGCCACGCTGCCGATGAACGGGCTCACCGCCCGGATGGCGCTGGACCTGCTGGAACTTCCCGCAGGCGCCACTGTGGCGGTCACCGGAGCGGCAGGCGCGGTCGGCGGCTACGCCGTCCAGCTGGCAAAGGCCGACGGGTTCCGGGTGATCGCCGACGCGGCACCGAAGGACGAACTGCTGGTGAAGGAACTCGGGGCGGACGTCGTACTGCCACGCGGCGCCGAGTACCCGGACCTGGTACGCGTGGAGATACCCGAGGGTGTCGACGGACTCGTCGACACCGCGGGCATCGCCGCTCAGGCCGTCCGCGCCGTGCGCGACGGCGGCCGGGTGGCCTCGTCGGTCGGCGGCACCCAGGTGCCCGCCGAACGCGGCATCGAGACCAGGTTCACGTTCGTGCCACAGTACGCACGCGAACACGCCAAGCTCGACCGCCTGCGCGAACTGGCGGAGGCGGACCGGCTCACCCCGCGGGTCGCGCGGACGCTGCCGGCCGAACAGGCCGTCGAAGCACACCGGTTGCTGGAGGCGGGCGGCCTCCGGGGACGGGTGATACTCACCTTCTGAGCGGACCACAGCGCTTAAGGTGCTGCTCGCCTGCCACCGACGTCATCCGCAGGACCTCGCGACGGGCCGGGCCGTGGTGACCGCTGTCACCGGCACGTGGATCTCGACGTACCGGACGATCAGGCGGGGCACGTGGACGGCAGGGCGGCTGGTTCGTAGGGGCATGCACTCGTGAACGCCGGAGGGGTGTCGTCCTGAAGGCGTGTGGCCCGTGGGCCACATCAGCGGCCTCAGACCTTCCTCGGCTTCTCCGGGGGTTTCGCCGTGCTGCCGCGCACGGTGAGCGTGGTGGCGATCTCCACGCCGATCTGCGCCGGCCTCTCGCCGCGGCCGAGAGAGAGCGCGAGTTCGGTGGCTGCCGCCGCCATCTCCGTCAGCGGCTGGTGAACGGTCGTCAGCGGTGGGTCCACCCACGCCACGACAGGGAGGTCGTCGAAACCCACGACGCTGAGGTCGTCGGGAATGGTGAGTCCCAGTTCGCGGGCGGCCTGGTAGACACCCAGTGCCTGCAGGTCGTTCGAGGCGAAGACGGCTGTGGGCCGCTCGCTCCGCACCAGCAGTTCACGCGCGGCTTCGCTGCCGCCTTCCCTGGTGAGCGGTGCGTTGATCACGAGGCCGGGATCGGTGGGCAGGCCTGCCGCCTCCAGGGCGGAGGTGTAACCGGCCTGCCGCGCACGGAAGCAGGAGACATCCCGGGGTCCGCCGATCATCGCTACGCGGCGGTGCCCGAGGTCGATCAGGTGCCGGGTCGCCGACTGCCCACCGCGCCAGTTGGTGGCGCCGACGAAGGGCACGTCGTCGGGGGGCTCCTCCGTCGGGTCGAAGACGACGAAGGGGATGCCCTTGACGCTGAGTTGCTCGCGCTCCTCGTCGGACAGTTGGGCGACGGACAGCACGCAGTGCGGTCGGCGGCCCACCATGTCTTCCACGGTCCGTGTGGGTGCGTCATGGAGCCCGAACTCCGAGACCATCACTCCCACCCGGTTCTTGCTGGCCACTCGCTCGACGCCACGGATGATCTCGACCGCCCACAGGCTCTTCAGCTCGCGGAACACCAGCTCCATGGTGGTGTTCCGGCTGCCCGGCGGCTTCTTGTAGCCGTAGCGGTTGATCAGTTCCTCGACGCGGGTGCGGGTGCCGCTGGAGACGCCCGACCTGCCGTTGAGCACCTTCGAAACGGTGGGGATCGAGACTCCTGCCGTCTCCGCGATGTACGCGATGGTGACCGGTCCCCGAGGTTCGTCGGGAACGTCTCCCACGTGCTCCGCCGACGCATCCGCCCCGTTGTCCGCCACGCTCGCCTTCCCTCGCTGCCGCAGCTCTTTGTGTTTTCGTCGTTCCCCGGTTCATTGTGGCACTTCAGGCCGGTGAGCGACCGCCGCGCGTGTTTCTCCCACTTGTTCCGCGGCGCTTCGTGTTTCGTGACTGGCCCGGTCACGGGTAATGGCACCGCGACCGGGCCGACGTGGATCCTCAGGGTCAGGTGCTCGACCCCGTCACCGTGGTGCCGGAGCGGGTGACCTGGTACGTCACGGTGGTGCCGCTCCAGAAGTGGAAGGTGAGGGTGACCGGCGCGCCGTCGGTGAGACTGCCCAGGAAGGCTGGGGTGAGGCCGATCGCCCGGCCAGGGTAGTCCGGGGAGAACGTCGTGTTGAACTGCTGGTAGGAGGTCCAGGTGGCGGTGCCGGCGTTGGACCCGTCCGCGTACCTCGCCTCCATGGTGGCCAGTTCGTCACCCCGGAAGTCCGTGGGGACGACCAGGCCGCTGCTCGTGCCGGACGCGTTCGAGAGCACGGGTGCGTCGTACGTGCGGATGTGGACGGGCCAGGGCAGACCGCAGGAGAAGCGGAACTGGATGGTCGAGTTCGCCCCGTAGCCGCGGTCCCCGGCGAGGCGGGTGAGAGCGGCGGCGGTGAGGGTGACCCGGTCTCCGGAGACGGTGTAGTCACGGCCCTGGGTGAGCTTCCGGTTGCCCTGCCACACCCCGCGGAAGGAGGCTCCGTTCGGGTTCAGAGTGAGCGTCTGCGCGCCGATGGTGCCCGACTTGGGCAGGTACACGGTGTCGCTGGAGGCGGTCCCGGAACGCGTGGTCCAGGCGGACCTGATCCGGTTGATCAGCTCCAGGTCACGCCACTGCAGGGTCTCCCTGTTGAGGTAGTTGAAGGCGTCCCACAGTGCGGTGGTTACCCCGTTGACCCGGGCCTCGTGACCGAGTTGTTCGAAGTACTTGAACGCCTCGCCGCGCTCGACCGTGGCCGGGTGGTTGAAGTCCGGGTAGTTGAGGAGGCCGAACTCCCCCAGGTACACCGGGATGCCCTTGGCGACGAAGATGTCGTGCATGTGCTTGAAGGCCTGCGTCATGTCCTGCTGCGAGACGGTCTCGTAGCGGGTGTAGCCGGCGATGTTGACGCTGAAGGGCCAGAACCCGTAGTAGTGCACGGTCGCGACGAGGTTGTCGTCCTGCAGCGAGGCCATCTCGGCCGAGAGGTTCTCCAGCAGCGACTGGCTGGGCGTGCAGTACACGGTGGGCAGGAGCAGCAGCCTGTCGGTGTTGCCGCCGCCGGAGGCGCGGACGATGTGGTGGAACGAGGTGTTGAGTTCGTTCAGCAGCTGTTGGTCCTGGGCGTCGGTGGCGTTGTTGAACTGCGGTTCGTTGACGCTCTCGAAGAGCAGGAGGCGCGGCTCGTCCCTGAAGGCGTCGGCGATCTGGGTCCAGGTGGCGTTGAACCGGGCCAGCACTCCGTCGTGGTCGGAGGGCATGTCGGCGATCCACGTCCACGAGTCGTGGTGGAGGTTGAGGTCCACGTAGAGGCCGTCCGCGATGGCCCAGTCGACGACCTGCTTGACTCGGTTCATGAAGGCGGGCTCGATGGTGTACGGCGCCGTCGACGACTGGTGACTGCCCCAGGTGACGGGGAGCCGGACACTGCGGAAGCCCTGGGCCTTCACGGTGTCGAGCAGGGCCTTGGTGATCGGCGGGTTGCCCCAGGAGGTCTCGTCCGGGATGGCGTCCAGCGTGTTGCCGAGGTTCCAGCTGGGCTCCATGGCCTTGACAACGGCCATGCGGTCGGAGGGCACCGCGGACGCCTGGGGCGCTTGTGAGGCGGCGAAGGCGGCGCCGCCCCAGGCGAGGTGGGTCGCGGCTATGAGCCCGAGCAACAGGCCGACGAACCGGCGGAGCGGTCTGGGGCTTCGGTGGCCGTTCTCATGCCCACGCCTCGTGAGGCGTTGTGTCCGGTGCATGGTGAGATCCCTTCTGTGCGGGTGGGTTTCGCAGAGCTGAGGACTCCTCGTCAGCAGGAGCCGGGGACGTAGTCGAACCAGTCGAAGTGCACGGCCCCGTCGACGGCGTACAGGCCGACGACCCGGCCGGTGAAGCCTCCGGCGACCTCGGTCGAGAGGTAGCGGCCGTCCAGCGAGGCCACGTCCGTCGTCGTCCCGTCGGGCGCCTCGACGCCGAAGACCAAGGAGTCGGGACCAGTGCGGGAGTCGTGGGGCCCAGGGGCCTTTCCGGTGCGCACGGTGAGCACGAAGGGACCTGCGGGCAGCGGTAGTTCCGCTGACATGGAGCGCAGCGACCCGACGCGGGCGATCACCCGGACCGTGCGCTCGGACGTGGCTTCGATGGCGTAGTGGTGCCGGTCGTCCAGGCGGACGGCCAGGCCGCCGGTGCCTTCGGAGCAGTCGGCGGAGGTCCGCGCCTCGAAGCCGAGGTGCTGCTGGCGCCGCCCGAGGAAGATGACACCGGGCTCGTCCAGGGAGGTCCCGCGGGCGCGCAGGGTGAGATGGCTGGGGCGCTCCTTGGTGGAGTAGTGCTCGGCCGGGCGGTCGTGCAGCGAGATCCAGGAGGGCCGCAGCTCGTTCGAGTCGAAGTCGTCGCGCTCGGCCGGTGCCGTGGTCGGTACCAACGGCCAGGGCATCTGCGGGAGTTCGGGGTCGACCTCACCGACGACGGGCCAGCCGTCGATCCAGGAGACGGAGGCAAGGAAGGTCTCCCGGCCCAGGATGTGCCACCCGGGGGTGCCGCCCTGGGGACGGACGCCCAGCAGCACCATCCACCAGGAGCCATCAGCGGCCTGGACGAGGTCGGCGTGGCCGGTGTTCTGGATCGGCCGGTTGGTGCTGCGGTGGGTCAGGATCGGGTTGGCCGGGCAGGGCTCGAAGGGGCCGTTGGGAGAGGTGCCGCGGGCGATGGAGACGCCGTGGCCGCGCTCGGTGCCGCCCTCGGCGATCATCAGGTACCAGTGGTCGCCGATCCGGTACAGGTGCGGGGCCTCCGGGGCGGCGGCACCCGGGGTCCCGGACCACACCGGCTGCGGCTCACCGAAGGTCTCGCCCGTGCTCGGGTCGATACGGACCTGGGCGACCCCGGAGATGGTGCACCAGCAGTTGCCTTCCTCGTCCCAGGCCAGGTCGGGGTCGATGCCGGGGACTCCGGGCAGGCGGACCGGGTCGGTCCAGGGGCCGGCGGGATCGGTCGCGCTGACCACCAGATTGCCCTCACCGGGGGCGACATTGGTGACGATCAGCCAGAACCGTCCGTCGTGATGGCGCAGGGTGGGTGCGTAGAGACCGCCGGAGGAGGGGGTTTCCCTGGGCAGGCGAAGCTGGCCGGGCCGGTCCAGGGCATTGCCTATCTGGGTCCAGTGCACCAGGTCCCGACTGTGGAAGAGGGGAATGCCGGGGAAGTACTCGAAGCTCGAACAGGCGAGGTAGTAGTCCTCGCCGACACGGCAGACGCTGGGGTCGGGGTGGAAACCCGGGATCACCGGGTTGGTGGCGGATGTCGTCGCCTTCTCGTCGTACACCTCGTCAGGTCCCTTCGGTTCTTGGTCTGTGGTTCGGTGGATCCGGACGGCGGTTCAGGGTGCGAAGGTCAGCGTGCGCAGCCGCTGTTCGCCGGTGAGGACGATCCGCAGGTCGTGAACGCCCTCCAGTTGCTCGGCCAGCGGGGCGGTGACGGTGGTCCAGGCGTAGCGGTCACCCGTGACGGGCACATCGAGGGACGCCAGCCTGCGGTCTCCCGTGTGGAGTTCGAGCACGGCGGCGGCGCCCTCCCCGGTCCGGGACACCTCGACCGCGAGCCGGCCCGCGCCGCTCAGGTCCACCTGGCGGAAGAGCAGCGTCGCGGTCTCATCGGCCGGGGTCACCGCGTCGCCGTCCTCCCGGGTGGCGTCGACCAGGGCGAGGTCCTCGTAGTCGTCGAAGTCGACCGCGCACAGGGGGCTTTCGAGCGCGCGGCGTGACCGTGGGGCGGGGCCGGTGACGGTCAGCTGCGTGGTCAGGGCGGGAGCCGCCGCCGAGTGGGCGAGCACCAGTTCGTAGCGGCCGGGGTCCACGGTGAAGGCACCGGTGACCACGTCCCAGTGGGACAGCGTCTCGGCGACCGGCAGCCGGAACTCCAGCTCCGCTGTCTGGCCCGGTGCCAGGCGCGCCTTGCGGAAGCCGACGAGTTTCAGCCGGGGAGCGTGGTAGCGGGCGTCCAGGGCTCGGGCGTAGAGCTGCACGGTCTCCGTGCCCGCGCGCGGCCCGGCGTTGCACAGCGAGACCCGGACCCGGATCTCGCCGTCCTGACCCAACCCTTTCTGGTCCAGGGCGAGTTGGGTGTAGTCGAAGCGGGTGTAGGAGAGGCCGTGGCCGAAGGCGTAGAGCGGGGCGGCCTGGTGGTACTGGTACGTCCAGCCGGCCTTGATGATGTCGTAGTCCAGGCGGCCGGGCAGCTCGTCGTCGCCCCGGTACCAGGTCTGCGGGAGGCGGCCGGCCGGGTCGGCCTCGCCGTACAGCACGCGGGCCAGGGCCCGGCCGGTCTCCTGGCCGGCGTGCGAGATCCACAGCACCGCGGGCACATGCTCGTCGGCCCAGTCCAGCGCGTAGGGGTAACTGGACATGACGACCAGCACGGTGTCGTCATGGACCGCGACGACCTCGCGCAGCAGCCGGTCCTGCTGGGGCGGCAGTCGCAGACCGGCCCGGTCCGTGGTCTCCTTGCCGTTGATGTGCGGGTCGTTACCGACCACCACGACGACCGTGTCGGCGCTCCGCGCGGCCGCGACGGCCTCGGCGACACCGTCGCGCACCACGGTCCGGGTGAACCGGACGGCCTGCTCCGGGGTCTCGGCGGTCATGGTGAGGAGACCGGTGTCCGGATCCGCCTGGGCGTAACGGCTGTTGCAGATGTTGAAGAGCAACTCCGCTCCGTCCCCGGCGGGTTCGATGCGGAAGGTTTCGTGGACCTCCCATTCACCGGGCTGGTCCCGGTCGGCGGCGACCTGCTGGTCGTCGTCGCGCAGCGAGGCGTAACGGCCGGTGGCGGCGGAGCGCAGGGTGAGCACTCCGAGGTCCCAGTCGAAGAGGTCCCACTGGGCGGCGGGGTCGGCGTCCTGGGCATCCGTCACAACCAGCCGTCCCTCCGGGCCCACGGCGGTGAGGGCGCGGCCGTCGGCGGTGCGCAGCACGATCCGGTCGATACCCTCGATGCCCTCGACGCCCAGGCCGTCGGCGACGGTGACCCGGTACGGGTGGCTGCCGCTGTACCAGTCCTCGAACAGGGTGCGGGCGAGCGGCCCGACCACGGCCACGCGTCGGTCGGTGGCGAGCGGCAGCACGCCGGTGTTCTTGAGCAGAACGATCGACTCGGTGGCCGCGCGCAGCGCGAGCGCCTGGTGTTTTGGGGAGTTGACGACATCCCAGCCGATACCCGCGTACGGGTCCTGCTCGGGGTCGAACTCGCCGAGCCGGAAACGTATCGACAACTGACGGCTCACGGCGCGGTCCACGTCTGCCATCGACAGCAGGCCGCGCTCCAGGGCGGCGCTGATCCGGCCGAAGGTGGTGGCGCTGTCCTCGAAGTGGTCGGTGAAGCTGTCGATGCCGGCCTTCAGCGCGGCGGCGTGCGACTCGGCGTGGTCGTCGAAGTAGTGCTCCGGGTCGACCAGGTTCGAGGGGGCATCGGCGTCGCTGACGACGAAGAGTTCGTGGCCGGTGGGCTTCGCCCACTCCCGCAGCTGCTGCTCAAGGAGCGGACTGACGTGGCAGGGACGGCCGTTGACCAGGTTGTAGGCCGCCATCACGCCGGTGGCCGCGCCGGTGGCAACGGCCGGCCGGAAGGCGGCGAGGTCGTACTCGTGCAGGACCCGGGGGCGCAGGCCGGAGGAGGTGGTGCAGCGGTCGTCCTCGTTGTTGTAGGCGAGGAAGTGCTTGAGGACCGGTGCGGTGCGCAGGTGGTCCGGGTCGTCGCCGGACATACCGCGGCAGAAGGCGGCGCCGAGCCGCGAGGTGACCAGGGCGTCCTCGGAGTAGCCCTCCTCGTTGCGGCCCCAGCGCGGGTCGCGCAGCAGGTTCACCACGGGGGCCCAGCCCTGGAGGCTGTTGCGACCGGTGCCGATGACCGGGGGACGGTGGTGGTGGAAGGCGCGCTGCTCGACGGAGACCGCCTCGGCGACCTCGCGGACCAGGTCCTCGTCCCAGGTCGCGCCCAGCCCGACGGCCTGCGGGAACGTGGTGGCCTCGCCGAGCCAGGCGACGCCGTGCAGGGTCTCGGTGCCGGTGCGGAACTCGGCGACACCCAGGCGGGGAACGGCGGGCGCGTACTGGTGCAGCATCGCGACGCGTTCCTCCGGCGTGAGCCGGTGGAGCAGGTCTTCGACGCGTTCGGCCAGCGGGAGCCCCGGGTCGCGGAAGGGCAGCGTGGCGGAGACGGCAGCGGTACTCACAGGTGAGGTCCCTTGCGGAGTGCGACGACGGGGGTGGACGGCACCGTACGGCCGGGTCGCAGGGCCTCGATGCCGCGTGTTGAAGCGCTTCGACGCTGGCATGGGCTTGACGAGACGTCAAGAGAAAGTTTCCAAGAAACTTCTGTTTCTAAATGAGCGTTTCGGTTTCCTGCACGACCCTTGCCCGGCGCCCCAGGACGCGCTTAATCTCTCGGCGATGTCGAAGCGCTTCGACAGGCGGGCAACGATCCATGCCGCGTTTCAACGTCCTCGAAGCCGCTCACGCCTCCCGCACCGAGGTCGGGCGGCCACCGCGCAGCCCTCGCACGACGTTCGTCACAGAACCTCAGAGCCGAAGGACCGCCCACCATGAACATCGCAACAAATCGCAGAGCCTTCGTGAACGGCGCCATCGCCGTCGCCGGGGCCGCCGCCCTGTCCCCCTTGCTGTCCGCGTGCGGAAACGGCTCCTCCGGCTCGAAGGGGGGAACCAACTCCAGGTCGGGGCTGGCCGCCGCGCTTCCCAAGTACCAGGCCAGCACCTCGGTGAAGCCCGACATCCCGTCGGTCACCGGACCCGACGGAGCGTTCACCAGCCCGGGTTTCCTGTCCTACCCGGCCCACCCCGTGACCACGGTGCGGGGAACCCCCGGCAAAGGCGGCAGCTACACCGCCGTGACACCGATCTGGGGGACCCTGCCCTCTCCGGACAACTCCTACTACCGGGCCATGAACAAGGCCCTCGGCATCGACCTGACCATGAAGCCGGCCAACGGCAACGACTACGCGACCGTCGTCCCGACGATGACCGCGTCCAAGAAGCTGCCGGACTGGGTCCAGCTGCCGTCCTGGTGGAACGCCACCTTCAATGTCAGCGCGCTGGCGGGCACCCAACTGGCGGACCTCACCCCGTACTTGTCCGGCGACAAGATCAAGAAGTATCCGAACCTGGCCGCGATCCCCACCGGCGCCTGGCGGGCCGCCGCCTGGCAGGACAGGATCTACGGCATCCCTTCCTTCGCCGGCGGCATGGCCGTGGCGGGGGCCGTCTTCTTCCGCGCGGACGTCCTGGGGGCGCGGGGCATCACAGCGGACCAGGTCAGATCCGCCGACGACCTGTGGAACCTGGGCAAGGAGCTGACCGACGCCAAGCGCGGCGTGTGGGCCTTCGACGACGTGTGGACCTACCTGTACCAGGCGTGGGGAGTCCCCAACAAGTTCACCATCGAGAAGGGCAAGCTCGTCCACAAGTACGACAAGCCCGAGTTCCTGGAGGCCCTGAACTGGCACTACCGGCTTGCCAAGGCCGGTTACGTCCACCCGGACGCGCGGGCGGGCGACACCAACAACGGCCTCTCCCGGTTCTACGCCGGCAAGGCCCTGATCGAAGGCGGCGGCACCGGCGCGTGGAATCTCGCGGACCACCAGTCCGGCGTCGCCGCGAACAAGAACTACCGCCGTGCGGCCTTCGACGTCATCTCCGCCGACGGCAGGTCCAAGCCCCAGACCTTCCTCGGCCCTTCCACCAGCATCATGAGCTACCTCAACGCCAAGCTCAAGGGCGACCAGATCGAGGAGCTGCTGGCCGTCGCCAACTACCTTGCCGCGCCTTTCGGTTCGGCCGAGTACACGCAGGTCGTCTACGGCGTGGAGGGTGTCCACTACACGATGGTGAACGGCATTCCCTCCTACACCGAGGAGGGCAAGAAGACCGCACAGCAGCAGACGTTCAACTTCCTGGCCTCCGCCCCGCAGGTCGTCAGCAACCCGGGCGCCAACGCGGTGACCGAGGACTACACGGCCTGGTCGGCCCGGACCGTGAAGTACGTCTACAAACCGGTGTTCTGGAACATGAACATCACCGTGCCCAAGCGCTTCGCCACTGCCGACACCGCGCAGGCCGTCGAGGACGCGATCAAGGACTGCTACCACGGCATCAAGAAGGTCTCGGACGTCCAGGCCGCCATCGCGTCCTGGAAGTCCAGCGGCGGCGACCGGCTCACCGACTGGTACCGGACCGCCGTACTGGAGAAGAGCGGCAGCGGCCAGTAGCAGACGACGGCGTGCGGACCGGCCGCGTGACAGCGGCCGCCGCACAGCGAGGAGGAGCGGTGGCCGCAACGATCACCACCAAGGACAAGAAGGAACCCACGCCGGCAGCGGTCGAGGGCGGCGAGGAGTCGGTTCCCCCGGCGAACCGCATGAGTCTGCGGCTGCAACTGCGCCGGGACAAGTCACTGATCATCATGACCCTGCCGGCGGTCGCGCTGCTGCTGGTCTTCAACTACGCCCCGCTCTTCGGCCTCATCACCGCCTTCGAGTACTACGACCCGCTGGTCGGGGTGGTGCACAGCGACTGGGCCGGCCTCGACCAGTTCCGGCAGCTCTTCGACGACCCGCTGTTCTGGCAGGCGCTGCGCAACACCCTCTGGCTCAGCTTCGTCCAGCTGATCCTCTTCTTCCCCGTGCCGATCGGGCTGGCGCTGCTGCTGAACACGGTGCTCAGCGAACGGCTGCGGAACTTCATCCAGTCCGTGGTCTACCTGCCCCACTTCTTCTCCTGGGTGCTGGCCATCACCCTCTTCCAGGAGATGCTCGGCGGCGCCGGAGTGCTCAACCACTTCCTCGCCCAGCACGACCTGGGCCCCTGGAACATCATGACCGACCCGGACACCTTCGCACTGCTGGTCACCTCCCAGGCCGTGTGGAAGGAAGCCGGCTGGGGCGTCATCGTCTTCCTCGCCGCCCTCGCCGCCATCGACCAGAACCTCTACGAGGCCGCCGCCGTCGACGGCGCGGGCCGCTGGCGCCGGATGTGGCACATCACCCTCTCCGGCATGCGGGGCGTCATCGTGCTGATGCTCGTACTGCGCCTGGGGAACGCCCTGTCCGTCGGCTTCGAGCAGTTCCTGATCCAGCGCAACGCCGTCGGCCACGACACCGCCGACGTGCTGGACACCTTCTCCTTCTACTACGGCATCGCCACCAACAACTACAGCTACGGTGCCGCGGCCGGACTGTTCAAGAGCGTGATCTCCCTGCTCCTGATCTGGGGCGCCAACAGGATCGCGCACGCCTTCGGTGAGGACGGGTTGTATCGCAGATGAGCCAGACACTGACTCCCACGCAGACCACCTCGGCCCTCCGGCCCGACCGCCACCGCGGCCGTGCCGTGTGGGAGGAGGAGCCGACCGTCGCCGGTCAGACTCTCAAGGGAGGCGTCCTCGTCCTGGTCCTCGCCGCCGTCCTGGTGCCGCTCTACATCGTCGTACTCACCAGCTTCTCCACCCCCGGCGCCATCAACCGCGCCGGCGGACTGGTGCTCTGGCCCGACGGTCTCACCCTCGGCGCCTACCGGCAGATGTTCACCGACGGCCCGGTCACCCGCGCCGTCCTCGTCAGCCTCTTCATCACCGTCATCGGCACAGTGCTGTCCATGGTGGTCTCGGTGCTGTGCGCCTACGGCCTCTCCCGGTCCCGCTCGCTCGGCCACCGCAGCATCCTGATGGTGCTGATCGTCACCATGTTCGTCAGCGGCGGGCTGATCCCCACCTACCTGGTCGTCACCGGCCTCGGCGGCTACGGCCAGTACTGGGCGCTGATCCTGCCCAGCGCCGTCTCCGTCTTCAACATCCTGGTCCTGCGCTCCTTCTACTCCGGCACCGCCGCGGATCTGATCGACGCGGCCCGGATGGACGGATGCAGCGAATGGCGCATCCTGTGGTCGGTGGTGCTCCCCACCTCCCGCGCGGTCACCGCGGTCGTGGCCCTCTTCTACGCCGTCGGCTACTGGAACGCCTTCTTCAACGTGATGCTCTACATGCCCACCGACAGCGCCAAGTGGCCACTGCAGTACGTGCTCCTGCAATACGTCAACTACGGCCTGACCATGCCCGGATCGGTCAACAACGGCTACGGCGGCACCCACATGCAGACGGCACCGCAGTCACTCCAGATGGCCGTGGTGGTGCTGACGCTGGTCCCGATCCTGCTGGTGTATCCCTTCATGCAGAAGCACTTCAAGACCGGTGTACTCACCGGGGCGATCAAGGGCTGACCCGTGGGAAGCAGAGGGGTGACCACCGGCGGGGGTGACACGGACCCAGGCGGCCAACGCACAGGCGTCGTTCCGAGCACGGTGAGCTACGTTCCCAACGGCAGGCACTCCGTCGCCGGGCCCCTCTGAGCAGCCGCAGTCCGAGTCCGCACCAAGGCCTCCTGACACTCGGTACGCATCGCGATCCCGAGTGCCAGGAGGCCCTTCTTGAAACGGACGAGGCTTTACGCGACGACCACTCAGTTGATGCGGACGATCTTCCAGAGCTGGTCGTCGACGTTCAGGTCGTTCCACTGGATGACGGATGCGCCATCGGCGGTGGAGGACTGGGCAACGCCGACGACGAGGCCGCTGCTGACGTTATTGAGCTTGTAGTAGCCGTTGCCCGCGTCGGTGAGGGTCCACCTCTGTGAACCGGCGGTGGAGGGCGTGTTCTGGACGACGGCGGCTCCGGCAGCGGTGGAGCCGATGTCGAGGTTGAGGTTGCTGCTGACGCCCTTGATGGTCCAGGCACCGCCACCCGCGGACTGGAAGGTGAACAGCTGGCAGAAGCAGGCCGAGTTCTGCCACTGGTCAGCGGCCGTCCCGGCGGAAGTGGAGTCCCTCGGGATGTCGAGGTACTTGCCGCTGTTCCTGTTGACGAGGACGTACTGTCCGGTGCCCAGCGGGGGCAGCGCGGTCTGCGTGAAGTTCCAGCGCTGGCAGGAACAGCCGGTGCCGCTCCACTGGCCGGCGGTGGCACCGGTGGCGGTGGAAGCGCTGGGTATCTCGAGGTACTTGCCGGTGACGCGGTTGGTGATCGTGTAGCCGCCGGACTGGTGCGGGGCGACGGCCCACTCGTGGTCAAGAGTGCCGTTGTCGTCCCACTGCAGGACCTTGGCACCGTTGGCGGTGGACTGGTTCTCCACGCCCAGGACCTTGCCACTGGCCACGTTGAAGATCTTGAAGTAGCCGGACGGCTGCTGGACGAAGCGCCACTGCTGGTCGTCGGCGTTGGTCGTGTTCTGCTGGGTCGCGCCAGTGCCGTTGCTGGTGGAGCCACCCGCGATGGTGAGCCTGAGACCGCTGTTCGCGTTGGAGACGGTGTAGGTGGCGCCGTTCGAGATACCGCCGCCAAGGTCGACGACGCTGTACGTGACCGGGTTGACGCCGGTGCTGCGCCCGCGTCCCCCACTGAGCACCATCAGGCTGTGGCCGTCGGCGAGCGGGAGCATGCCCCGGCTGTAGCCGCCGGCGACGTTGGAACGCATCCGGGTCCAGGCGTTCGCGGCCCCGTTCTCCGTGTTGACGAACAGGTCGTCCTGGCTCTCGCCGCTCAGGACGAGGGTGCCGTTCGGGCCACCGGTGGGCAGCCAGGTGATGAAGGGTGCTCCGCTGGGGATGACGCCGTCGGTCGACCGCAACACCCGGCCCGTGACGGCGCCGAAGCCCTCCGGGTCGGCGGAGATCTTGTAGTAGACGGAGCACCGGCCCTCGGGGGCGTTGCAGTACTCGTAGCTCATCACGTAGTTGCCGTTGGGCAGCCGGGTGACCACCGGCATGCCCGGGCGGTCCGCGTAGGTGGGCATCGACACGTCGTCCACGACCGGGCCCCAGTTGCGCAGGTCCGTGGAGACCTGGTGGACGATCTCCTGGCCGTGGGCGGTGTCGCGCTGGTCGGAGTAGTAGACGATGAGTCTGTCACCGGACAGCAGGAAGTAGGGCTCCCAGACGGGGGTGTAGCCGTTGGTGGAGAACGCCGGGCCGCCGGTGGCGATATTGGTGACGAAGGTCCAGCTCTGACCTCGGTCGGTACTGGCGTACAGGTCGATCCTGCTGCCTCCCCACCGGTCGTACGGCACCGAGTCACCTGCGGCGAGGATGGTTCCGGCGGGGAAGCCGCCCATGGCGCGGGGCAGTTCGAACAGCTCGGGCTCCCAGCGCATGCCCCAGCCGTTCTGGGTGTCGGCGACCTCGGAGATCTTCGTCCAGGAGGTGCCGTTGTCGGTGGAGCGGTAGATCGGGAAGACGGGCATGTCCTCGCGGTACTGCTCGAAGGTGGCGAGCAGGGTGCCGTTGGCCGAGCCGTTGTTCTGCAGACGCATCGCTCGCGGATAGAACGTGCCGGGCGAGAGGGCGTTCGAGGGCGGGGTGTACAGCGTCTGCGACGGACGGGACTCGGCCGCCGCAGGGCCCACGGCGAGCAGGGTGAGCGTCCCCACCGCGACGATCAGGGCCAGCAGCAACGTCAGGAGGGACAGGGAACGGGAACGCGGAACGGCGCCGGGTCTGACGCCTGTTCGGACAGGGAACATGTGCGGCTCTCAGAGGATAGGGAGAGGAATGTGTTCTGGTGCCCGCCGTGCCCCGGATCGGTCCGGAAGGCACGGCGGAGTCGAGGAACTGCGGCAGTCGGCATGACTGTGTTGGCCGGCGCCGCGGTGACGAACGCGTCCGGCAGACGTGACGGTGAGAGGGTCGTCGGGCGACGGAAGTCCGTGTTCGGGGCGTGCGGGCTGCGTCGGCTACGACCGGGGGTAGAGGGTCAGGTGGTGCGACGTACCGTCTGGTCCTGGTGGGACGGCGGGGGTGCGGTCGAGCCGCGGACGACGAGGTCGACCGGTGGGTCGCAGGGCGCAGGCAGCTCGGTCTCCGGCTTCTCGATGGCGTGCACGAGCAGCCTGATTCCTTCCTGTGCCGCGGCGTCGAAGGGCTGACGCACGGTGGTCAGGGGAGGAGTGACGTAGGCGAAGACGGGGTTGCCGTCGAAACCCACGACGCTGATGTCCTCCGGCACCCGTCGGCCGGCTTCGCGCAGGGCGTGGATCAGGCCGATGGCCATCTCGTCGCCCGCCGCGAACACCGCCGTCACCGAGCTGTCCGCAGCCAGCGTGCGGCCTGCCGCGTAACCGGATTCGGGTGACCAGTCCCCCTGGATCACCGGCGGCTCCTGCACTCCTCGTGCCGCCAGCGCCGCCCGCCAGCCGTCGGTGCGGTCCGTGGTCGCGTACCAGCGGCCGGGGCCGGCGACGTGGTGAACGGTCGTGTGCCCCAGGTCCAGCAGATGATCCGTGGCAGCCCGTGCCAGGGCGTGAGCGCCGACGCCCACGGTCAGGGTGCGGGCGGAGGGAAAGGACGGCGGAGCGCCCAGGAACAGGACCGGCACGTCGATGCGGACGGAGACCTCTCCCTCGACGACGGGCTCGGAGACGACGATGCCGTCAACTCCCTGCTCCAGGAGGGACATCACCGCGCCGGCGATGCCGTCGGGGTCCCCGTCCGGCGTATTGACCACCCGCAACGCGTACCCGGCGCCACGCACCGCCTTCTCGATGCCCACGAGGAGCATGGCGGTTCCGTACCCGGCTGTGCCCAGGGCGACGACGCCGATGGAGCGATTCCGCCCCGAAGCCAGCGCCCTGGCCGCGTGGTTCAGCCGGTATCCGAGTTTCTCGGCGGCACCGAGGACGCGTTGGCGGACCTCGTCGGAGACGTACGGCTCGTTGTTGAGGACCCGCGACACCGTCTTGCGTGAAACGCCGGCCACACGGGCCACGTCCGCGCTGACCGGTGCGGGCGAAGCCGCACCGCGCCCCACCGCTGGTGTCATGAGAGCTCCCGTCGGCCGTATTCCTGCTGCCCGCTGTATCGCCGTCTGCTGCCTGCATCAGGCGAGGTCAACCGTATGACCGCGCGGTCACTGACCGCGCGGTCATATCTAGGCAGCCGGACGGTCACGCGTCAAGAGTCCGCGCAGCACTTCCTCCGTTCACGGACCGGATTTCTTCGTGAGGGACGGTTCGCCCGCCAGGTTCTCCGCAGGGTCTTGACAGCGGATCCCTGGAAAGTTCACTCTTCGACGCGTCAGCCGATTGGATCTGTCCGATCGCGTTCGTTTCTGGTCGTATCGTCGACCGCTTCTTCCCGCCACGCCCCCTTGAGCCGATGCGCCATGCCCGGGTTGCGGCAGCCCTTCAGGAGCCGAAATGCGCCATTCATCCCTTGGTCAGCCCTTGCCTGGTACCAGCCGCCGCGCCGTGCTGCGCGGACTCGGCGGGGCCGCCCTGCTCGGCGCGGGCATTCCGCTGCTGTCCGCATGCGGCGGCAGCGGCGCCGCAGCTGACCCCAAGACCGTCACCCTCGGCTCCAACGCGTCGGACGCCGTGCCGAAGAAGGCGTTCGCCGACATCTACGCGTCGTTCAGGAAGCAGTCCGGGATCACGGTCGACGTGAACACCAAGGACCACAACACCTTCCAGGAGCAGATCAACACCTACCTCCAGGGCACCCCGGACGACGTGTTCAACTGGTTCGCGGGGTACCGCATGCAGTTCTTCGCGGGCAAGGGCCTGGCCGAACCGATCGACGAGGTGTGGGCGAAGATCGGGGACAACTTCCCCGACGCGATGAAGAAGCTCAGCAAGGGCGCGGACGGCAAGTACTACTTCGTGCCGATGACCACGTACCCGTGGGCGGTCTTCTACCGCAAGAGCGTCTTCGCGCAGCACGGCTACGAAGTTCCCACCACCTGGGACCAGTTGGTCTCCCTGTGCAAGCGGATGCAGAAGGACGGCCTCGTCCCGATCGCCTTCGGCGACAAGGATGCCTGGCCCGCGATGGGCACCTTCGACCAGATCAACTTCCGCACCAACGGATACGACTTCCACGTCGAGCTGATGGCAGGGAAGGTCTCCTGGACCGACGCCAAGGTCAAGTCCGCCTTCGACCACTGGGCCGAGCTCCTTCCCTACCACCAGGAGGGCTCCCTGGGCCGTACCTGGCAGGACGCCGCCCAGACGCTGGTGTCGAAGAAGGCCGGCATGTACCTCCTCGGCACCTTCGTGGCGCAGCAGTTCACCGACAAGGCCGACCTCGACGACCTCGACTTCTTCGCCTTCCCGGAGATCGATCCGGCCTACGGCCAGGACACCGTCGAGGCACCCACCGACGGCTTCATGGTCAGCAAGAGCCCGAAGAACCACGACGGCGTGGTCAAACTGCTGGAGTTCCTGGGCACTCCGGAGGCCGAGGAGATCTACCTCAAGGCCGACCCGAGCGTGGTGGCCGCTTCCGGCAAGGCCGACACCTCCGCCTACTCGGCACTGCAGCAGAAGGCATTCGAGATGATCGGCGAAGCCAAGAGCCTCACCCAGTTCATGGACCGCGACAGCCGCCCGGACTTCACCTCGACGGTGATGCAGCCGGCGCTCCAGAAGTTCGTCCGTGACCCCAAGGGGATCGACGGTCTGCTGACCTCGATCGAGCGCCAGAAGAAGACGATCTTCGCGTCCTCGTAGTCGGGGGTTCTCCCAGCACCATGAGCATCGACGCCATGAAGTCCCGTGAGGTGGCCGCCGCGCCACCTCCGGGCACCGCACCTTCCAAGAAGCGGGCTCCGCAGGGCCACCGCCGTCTGCTGACCCGCCGCGACCGGCTCACCCTCGGCCTGATGGCCGGGGTGCCGACGATCCTGCACGTGACCCTCGTCTGGGTCACCGCGCTCGCCTCCGTCACCCTGGCCTTCACCACCTGGGACGGCATCGGCTTCGACTCGATCAAGTGGGTGGGGCTGGACAACTTCCGTGAGCTGTTCAGCAACAACCCGCAGTTCTGGCCCGCCGTCCAGCACAACGTCATCTGGTTCGTCGTGCTCATCCTGATCCCGACCCCGCTCGGGCTCTTCCTCGCGGTCCAGCTCGACAAGAAGATCCGGTTCAGCCGCGTCTACCAGACCGCGTTTTTCCTGCCCGTCGTGGTGTCGCTGGCGGTCACCGGATTCGTCTGGCAACTGGTCTACAACCCGGACACGGGCCTGATCAACAGCATCATCGGCGCCAACAGGCCCGGCCACTACATCGACTGGATCGGCGACCCGGACCTCAACCTGTGGGCGATCCTGGTCGCCGCATGCTGGCGGCACACCGGCTACATGATGATCCTCTACCTGGCCGGCCTGAAGGGCGTCGACCCGTCCCTGCGGGAAGCCTCCGCGCTCGACGGCGCCAACGAGTGGCAGACCTTCAAGAACGTCGTCTTCCCCACCCTGCGCCCCACCAACACGGTCGTCCTCGTCGTCACGATCATCGAGGCGCTGCGCGCCTTCGACCTGGTCTTCGTCTTCAACAAGGGCGCCCAGGGCACCGAGTTGCTCTCGATCCTGGTCACCAACAACATCATCGGCGAGTCCAGCCGCATCGGATACGGCTCCGCGATCGCCGTCGTCCTGCTCGTGATCTCCCTCGTCGTGATCATCCCGTATCTGATCTCGACCTTCCGGAAGGAGCGGCGCGCATGAGCACCATCGCTGTGAGGGAGCGCACCCCGCTCCGTCCCGCCCGGATCCTGCTGCACACGTTTCTCGTCCTCACGTCCCTGGCCTGGCTCGCGCCCCTGCTGTGGGCGCTGTTCGCGGCCCTGCGCCCGTACGCGGAGACCAGCACCAAGGGGTACGTCTCCTGGCCCGACAAGCTGAGCTTCGCCAACTTCACGAACGCCTTCGAGCAGTCCGACATGACGCACTACTTCGGGAACACGCTGATCATCGCGGTCCCGGCGGTGCTGATCACCCTGTTCCTGTCCTCCTGCGTGGCCTTCTACGTCAGCCGCTTCGACTTCCGCGTCAACCTCTCCCTGCTGCTCGTCTTCACGGCGGGCAACCTGCTCCCGCAGCAGGTCATCATCACCCCGCTGTACCGCCTCTACCTCCTCATCGACCTGCCCGGAATCACCATCTCCGGCAAGCTGTACGACTCCGCGCTCGGCCTCGTCCTCATCCACGTGGCGTTCCAGTCCGGCTTCTGCGCCTTCGTGCTCGCCAACTACATGCGCTCGCTGCCGCACGAGCTGACCGAGGCCGCCCTGGTCGACGGCGCCTCCGTCTGGCGCCTGTACTGGCAGATCGTGCTGCCGCTGTGCAAGCCCGCGATGGCCGCCCTGGCGACCCTGCTCTCCATCTGGATCTACAACGACTTCTTCTGGGCGATCGTGCTGATCTCCACCGGTGAGAACATGCCGATCACCTCGGCCCTCAACAACCTCTCCGGCCAGTACTTCACCGACCCCAACTTGGTCGCCGCCGGCGCCCTGCTCACCGCGATCCCCACGCTGATCGTGTACTTCGTGCTCCAACGGCAGTTCGTCAGCGGCCTGACCCTGGGCGCCAACAAGGGCTGAACAGCCTCCGTCGCGCCACCCGTCCCGACCTCTCGGAGCCCCACCCATGAGTACCGCACGCCGTCTTCGCATTCCCGGTATCGCCTACGGGGGCGATTACAACCCCGAGCAGTGGCCCGAGGAGGTCTGGGCCGAGGACATGCGCCTGATGCGCGAGGCCGGGGTCACCATGGTCAGCGTCGGGATCTTCTCCTGGGCGCTGCTGGAGCCGTCCGAGGGCGTGTATGACTTCTCCCGTACGGACCGGATCCTCGACTTGCTCCACGCGAACGGTATCGACGCGGACCTGGCCACCCCCACCGCCGCCCCGCCCGCCTGGTTCTTCAAGACGTACCCGGAGGCGCTGCCGGTCGACCGGGACGGGCGCCAACTGTCGTACGGCAGCCGGCAGACGTTCTGCCCGAGCAGCCCCGCCTACCGCCGAGCGGCGCTGCGGATCGCCGAAGCCCTCGCCGAGCGCTACGCCGATCACCCGGCCGTCGCCATGTGGCACATCCACAACGAGTACGGCTGCCACAACGACGCCTGCTACTGCGCCACCAGCGCCGCCGCCTTCCGCACCTGGTTGCGCGCCCGTTACGACAACAATCTGGACGCCCTCAACCACGCCTGGGGCACCACGTTCTGGAGCCAGTGGTACTACGACTGGGACCAGATCCTGCCGCCCCGCACCACCGCGGCTCCCCCGAACCCCACCCACCAGCTCGACTGGCGTCGCTTCTGTTCCGACGAACTGCTCTCCCTGTGCACCGCCGAACGCGAGGTACTGCTCCGGGCCGCCCCAGACCTTCCCGCGACGACCAACCTCATGGTCCTGCGCACCTTCGACGCGCTCGACTACTGGCGCTGGGCACCCGAGCTGGACATCCTCTCCAACGACCATTACCTCCTCTCCGACGACCCGGAGGCCGAGGTCGACATCGCCCTCCACGGCGACCTGATGCGCTCGCTCGCGGGCGGCCCCTGGTTCCTCATGGAGCACTCGACCGGCGCCGTCAACTGGCAGACCGTCAATCGCGCCAAGCAACCCGGGGAGATGCGCCGCAACGCGCTCGCGCACGTGGCCCATGGCGCCGACGGCATCGCGTTCTTCCAGTGGCGGGCGGCCAAGGCCGGCGCCGAGCAATGGCACTCGGCGATGCTCCCGCACGCCGGCACCGACAGCCAGATCTGGCGCGACATCATCCAACTCGGCGCGGAACTGGCGGCGTTGGCCGAAGTACGGGACTCCACCAGCACGGCGCAGGTGGCAATCGTGTGGGACTGGGACGCCCGCTGGGCACTGGAACTGCCCTCCCAGCCCAGCAGCGAACTGCGCTACCAGGACCTGGTCCGGGACTGGTACACCCCCCTGTGGCGGGCCGGGGTCGCCGTCGACTTCGTACACCCCGACGACCCCGAACTCGACCGCTACAAACTCGTCCTGGCACCCTCGCTGTACCTGGTCACGGAGGCAGCCGCAGCGAACCTCACCCAGTTCACCGAACGCGGAGGCACCCTGGCCGTCGGCTTCCACAGCGGCATGGTCGACGCCAACTGCCATGTGTACCTGGACGGTTACCCCGGCGCGTTCCGCGACGTCCTCGGCGTGGTCACCGACGAGCTCTTCCCTCTACTGCCGGGAGAGACGACCGGCCTGACCGGCGACGTGGCGCCGGGCGCCACGGCCGACCTGTGGTCGGAACGCATACGGCTCACCGGCGCACAGGCCGTCACCTCCCACGCCGACGGCCCCCTGGCAGGCCACCCCGCCGTCACCCGCCACCAGCACGGCACCGGCACCGCCTGGTATCTCGCCACCCACCCCGACCAGGACACACTCGCAGCCCTGCTCGACCGCATCCGCCAGGAGGCCGGCGTCAGGCCGGAGCAGGACGTACCCGCCGGGATCGAGGTCGTCCGGCGCCGGGGCGCGGAGGCCGACTACCTGTTCCTCATCGACCACACAGGAAAGGGCGCCGAAGCGCCTGCCGAAGGTGTCGAACTCCTCACCGGCACACCGGTCACCGGCACCGTCACCGTCCCACCGGGAGGCGTCGCCGTGGTCCGCGAACCCCGCTGATCACTACAGTCAGCGGCGGACCCTCGCTCCGGACCTGGAGTGGACGGAGACGGCCGGCTCCCTCCTCGCCGGGACCCACCGCACCCCCGAGGGACGGGACCGCCCACGAGGACACTCACGTCGTGGGCGAGAACGTGGTCGTCCTCGCCCGGTACACCGCCGGCAACAAGACCACAGGAGCCGAACGACGTCCGGGACGCCGTGAGCGTCTGAGCGGTCCCAATGTCAGTGGCGGGTGGGGCGCGCCAGCGCGGTCGGCGGCTACGCTGTCCAGCCGGCCAAGGCGGACGGGTTCCGGGTGATCGCCGACGCGGCACCGAAGGACGAACTGCTGGTGAAGGAACTCGGGGCCGACGTGGTCCTGCCTCGGGGTACCGAGTTCCCGGAGCTGGTACGAGGGGAGATTTCCGACGGCGTGGACGGACTAGTCGACACCGCGGGCATCGCCGGCCTCGCCATCCGCGCGGTCCGGGACGGCGGCCGGGTGGCGTCGTCGGTCGGCGGTACACAGGTGCCCGCCGAACGCGGCATCGAGATCCGTTACACGTTCGTGCCGCAGTACGCACCCGAACACGCCAAGCTCGACCGTCTCCGCCGGCTGGCGGAGACGGGCAGCATCACCGCGCGGGTCGCCCGGACCCTGCCGGCCGAACAGGCCACCGAGGCACACCGGCTGCTTGAGGTAGGCGGCCTCCGGGGACGAGTAGTGCTCACTTTCTGAGAGCGTCAGCCGCGTACACACGACCGACCTGCGCACGCTCGGTCCGCCAAAGCGACGGTGGGCGCTCCGAGTTGTGTCCGCCCGCCCCGCCGGGCTCTCTTCCGGGCGGACACCATTCAGTTCTCCTGTGGCGACGCTTGGGCCGCGCCCCTCCCGCGATGGCGGTAGCGCGCTCGCATCGCCTCGCCCGCGGCGGGGCCGGCCGCGAAGACGTAGGCGTCGCTGTCGTCGAGGCGGCGGCCGGTCGACGCGTCGACGACGACGGGGTCGATCTCCTCGCCCGTCGCCGCCTCGACGACGACCATCCTGCGCTCCTCCGGTGCGAGGCGGGAATTGCCCCACGCGGTCAGCGCCATGATGACCGGCCACAGGGAACGCCCCAGTTCGGTGAGTACGTACTCGTGACGCACCGGGTTGGTCTGGTAAGGGCGGCGTTCCAACAGACCGTCGTCGACCAGGGCCTTGAGCCGGGTGGTCAGCATGCTGGAGGAGACGCCCAGGTTCTCCTTGAACTGGTCGAAGCGTGTGTAGCCGTCGAAGGCGTCCTGCAGGATCAGCAGGGTCCACCACTCGCAGACGTGCTGCGCCGCCGCGCACAGCGGGCTCTCCCGGTCCTCCAGGTTGATCCGGCCGGCCAAGGTGAACCCCTCCCACTAGTTAGTGCTAAAGTCAAAGTGACTTGATTCTATTTTAGCACTAACTGGGTCGCGGTGTTTGACGTGCCCGTGGCTCGATCACGCAGCGCACCGGCCTCTGTGCCCGACCTGACGAGAAGAGACGACGACCATGGTGAAGCTCTCGATCCTGGAACAGGCCTCGATCCCGCGCGGCACGACTGCGTTCGACGCATTCGACGAGGCGCTGGCCACCACCAAGCACGCCGAGGAGCACGGCTTCCACCGGATGTGGTTCGCCGAACACCACCTGCCCACCGTGGCCTCGCACGCGCCCGAGATCCTCATGGGCGTCGTGGCGCGGGAGACCCAACGCATCCGCATCGGCTCCGGAGCGATCCTCCTCAACCACTACAGCCCGCTGAAGGTCGCCGAGTTGTTCCTGCAACTGGAGGTTGTGGCACCGGGGCGCTTCGACCTGGGGCTCGGGCGGGCGACCACCGGCCCGCTCGCCGACATGGCCCTCAGGCGGGACCGGGACACCGGACATCTCGACGACTTCGACCAGCAGGTGCAGGAGGTGCTGGCCTTCCTGCACCGCACGTTCCCCGGAGACCACCCCTTCCGACAGATCCAGCTCATGCCGTCCGTGACCGCCCGCCCCGACCCGTGGATCCTCGGCTCCTCCGGGAGCAGTGCCGGACTCGCCGCCGGACTCGGCATCGGCTATGCCTTCGCCGGGTTCCTCAACCCGGGAGGCGCGGTGCCCGCACTGCAGGCGTACCGCAAGGCGTTCACCCCGACCCACTACGGCGCGGAGACTCCCCAAGTGATGCTCAGCGTCAGCGTGTTCGCCGCCGACACCGACGAAGAGGCCCACCGCATGACGTGGCCGATGCGAGCTGTCTTCGCCTACGCGGGCCGCGCCGGACGCGTACCCGAGATCGTGTCCGTCGACGAAGCCTCCCGCATGCTCACCACGGCGCAGAGGGACGAACCGTCGCGGATCGTGAACGGCCGGTGGCCCCGCCAGGTCGCCGGCAGCCCGGAAACCGTACGGGACCAGCTCCTCCAGATGATCGAACAGACCGGCGCGACCGAAATCATGCTCCAGAGCATCAGCCCCGACCAGGAAGCCCGCCGCTACTCGCACGCACTCGTCGCCGAGGCACTCGGAATCAAGCCCGACGTGCAGACGGCCCCGGTCAGCGCCGCCTAGGGCGGCAGCGCCCACCACGAGCCGGAGTGCTCGGTCGCCCACAGGCCCGGCGGCAGCCGCCGGTCGAGGCCCTCCCTCAGTCTCGGCTGAAGGCGTAGGAGCGCTCCACCCGCGCGACTTCCACGCTGTACGAGGAGTACCAGCGTTCACGTCCGAGCCGCTGCGCTTCGAGATGTTCGGGGTCGGCCTTCCAGGCCGTTATCGATGCCTCGTCCGCGTAGTAGATGACGACGAGGTCCTGGCCGTCCTCGCCCGTCAGCGACTCGCGGCCGAGATAGCCGGGCTGCACTTCACCGAGTTCGGCCATACGCTCACTCATCCACTCATCGCTGCGTAGCCCTCGGCATCCGCCGTCGGCCGGGTGGTGATGATTGCCGCGTAGTACGGCGGTTCAGGTCGGGTTGCCCCTACGACGGCGTGTTGACGGTGACGATGCCACCGTCACGGAACGGCACCCGGCCGCTGAACGGGCCCGCGCTGCTCGTGCCCTCGCGGTACGCCGATGGCCACTACGAGTCCAGCGAACTGTCGACGGCCTCTTGGCGCGTGTCCTTGGCCGATGAGCTCGAAGCGCAGCGATAGGCGGACCAGACCCAGGGGTGTTCAAGCCCGATGATTGTGCCCATGGCGCTGACCATGTGCTGCCGGTGAGGTCAGGTCCGGTTCGATGTCCGGCGGCCGAGCTCGGGGAAGGCCTCTTCCCACACTGCACGGATGTGCCTGCTGATCATCGTTCGCAGGTCGGGCCACTGGGCGAGTAGGAGGTCGCGATCGAGGAAGGCGACGAGGTCGGTGCGCTGCCCCTCGGTCAGAACGATGCGGTAGAGACCCATCCGCTGCCGAGGCCGGTCGAGGTCGTAGGAGCGCAGCCCCGACCACGCGACATGCAGGGGCAACTCGACGCGGCCGTGTACGGGACCGGCAAGTTCTCTGAGCGAGCTCGGCAATCGCCCTGTGTATCTGGCACGCAGGACATCAGTTGCAGCTGATGAAGTACTGAACTGCGGGTCCATGGAGGGATTGTTCCACTCACGACGACGTGCCGGGATCCTGCGAGCTGTCTGCGGGACCGCGACGGTCTGCCAGGATCCGTCTGATGTCCGCAGCCAACGTCGCGGGTGTCGAGACCCTGCCGGCCCGGACGGACAGAGCACCCGGAGTGTCGGGCGGATCAGCCTCCACCAGGTAACCCACCTCCGTCAGGATGCCGAACAAGGCCGCGTGGACATGACGTCGAGCGGCTTCGTGCGCGCGGTCCGCCGCGCCCATGGGCCAGCCCCGTAGCTGCTCGTCGGCGGCGGCGCGGCGCAGGCTACGGGAGGTGAACCACTCCACGCCGACCGACTCACCGCGATCCGTCACCAGCACACCGTGGGCGCGATAGCGGTCGTCGTTGTCTGCTTCGGGGATGCCGACGGCTGCCAGAAGCGTCCGGATCTCCAGCCGCAGAGGACCATGACTCGAAGGTCGGCGCCGATGCTGAGCACTTGTCACAGGACATGCTCCTTGGTTGGGAAATGAGTGGTCATTCGACGAGAGTGATGACGCCGTCAGGGATCCAGCCCTCGAGATATCCGCGTAGAAATGGGCCGAGTTCGCGCGGAAGGACGTCAAAATCCTCGTCCTCGACCTTCGATAGTGGATGCCAGACGAAAGAGAATTCCGTGACGGAGTGGACACGGGCGCGAAGGCTGATCGTTCTCATTTTGCTGGGGCGGGTGACGAAGACGCACGTCGATTCATCCACGATGCCTCGCTGCGGCTGCGGGTTGAACCTTCCGATGACCGGGGTGCGGGCGAGGAACCAGTGGGAGAAGAGCGGGTCCAGAACGTGAATGACGGAAAACCGTGAGGGTCGGATGCGGATGACCCGAGAAGCGACCGGGCGCCAACACGACTCGCCTCGAACTCTGCACAGCAGCACACGTTCCTGGCGGTCAATCACAGCCAACACTGTGCGGCGAGATTTCTTTCGGAATGCGCTCCTCATGCCGTGAGCGTCCGTCGGAACCGATGCTCGCGCCTCCGCTGAGGCGGAAAGGAATGAAGCCGAGAAATATCGGAAGAATCGCTGAAGTGGGGCCCGGTGGCCATGTGTCCATCGACTGACGCTGTGACAGTCACCGAAGTAGGCAGAGGACAGGCCCTGACCTGCAGTGATGAGCTGAGCGTTTCCGAATCGACGGGCCTGCGTTCCGGAGCCATTTCCTGGCCCCCCGCTGACCTGCGGCGATGGAGTTTTCTACAAGCCCCACGAAGGCGGGGTCTGTAGGAACATGCGTCGGAAAATCGGGTTGAACCCTGCGATTCCAGACACGTGATTCCGGTGGGTTGTGTCGCGCACGGCCTAGGCCACGCACCTGCGCAAGTGTAGCGGGTGAGGGGTGGGGGCTGCTGCCGCCCCGGCCCGGCCGTCGGCACGGGCGCGGGGCGGCACGTTGATGTTCTGTCCGGTTGTTTGGCGGAGTCAGCGGGGCGGTGCTTCGACGCCCGTCATCGCGAGGGCCTCCGGCGGGAGTCGGTCGCCGTGGATGGTGATGGCGGCGACGGCGGTGTTCAGTTCCTGGAGTTCGGCGGGGGTGAACCTGACCTCCTCCGCGCCGATGTTCTCCAGGAGGTGGGACAGGCGGGTGGTGCTGGGGATCGGTACGATCCACGGCTTCTGGGCGAGCAGCCAGGCGAGGTCGATCTGGGCGGGGGTGGCGCCCTTGCGTACGGCCCACTCCTGGAGCAGCTGGACCAGGGGCATGTTGGCGGCCAGGTTGTCCCGGCTGTTGCGGGGGAACGCGGTCCGGCGGTCGTCCGCCGTGAAGCGGAAGTACGGGCTCATCGCGCCGGTGGTGAAGCCCATGCCCAGGGGTGCCCAGCACACGAAGCCGATGCCGAGTTCCTCGCACAGGGGCAGGACGTTCTGCTCGGGGCCGCGCCAGAGGGTGGAGTACTCGTTCTGGATCGCGGTGAGCGGCAGGATCGCGTGGGCCCGGCGGACGGTCCCCAGACCCGGCTCGGACAGGCCCCAGTGCAGGACCTTGCCCTGGGCGACGAGGTCCTTGACCGTGTCCGCGACGTCCTCGATCGGGACGGTGGGGTCGACCCGGTGCTGGTAGAGCAGGTCGATGTGGTCCGTCTTCAGGCGCTTGAGCATGGCGTCGACGGCTTGGCGGATGTGGTCGGGGCGGCTGTTGAGGCCGTTGCGGGCCCCGGTGACCGGGTCGATGTCCCAGCCGAACTTGGACGCGATCACCACGTCGTCGCGCACGGGCCGGAGAGCGTCCCCGACGATCCGCTCCGACTCCCACGGCCCGTACGCCTCGGCCGTGTCGAAGAACGTCACCCCCTGGTCGACGGCTGTCCGGATCAGGGCGACCATGTCCTTGCGGCTGGTGACGGGACCGTACAGGTTGCCCGGCATGGTCTGGGTGCCGAGGCCGATGCTGGAGACCTTCAGGGAGCCGAGCCTGCGGCGACCGGTCTGTGTGACGGACGCGGTCACGGGGTTACGAGGGCCGGCCGGGCCCCTGGCCCCCGTGGCGGACGATGCCGCGTATGCCTGGGACGCGGCCCCCGTCGCGGCTACCAGTGAGGTCGCCGCGAGTGCGGCCGCGCTCAGGAAGCCGCGACGGCCGCGGTCGGCCGGGTTGCCGTTGGGCGTGCTGTCCTCTTCGTGCATGCGTGACATCCCTTGTGGTCGTCTGCTGGGAGCGCCCCACGTCCGTGGCTGCGGATGATGCCCACGCTCGTCCGGCGATGGGCGTCCTGCGGTTCGGATGCCGCCGGGCGGTGAGACCGAGTCAATCAGCGGGGCCGTGGGGGTGGGAGGGCGTGCTGTGCCGGGTAACGGCACTACCCCCCAAGCCCTCGGTTCCCCAAGCGCCCAAGTCCTCAAGTCCTCGTGGGGGCTTGGGAGTTATTCGGCTGCCGGGCGTCGGGACAGCCGTACCTCTTCGAGGTCGAGGCGGCGCTGGACCTGGCGCAGCACCGTGTCGTCGATCTCGTGGTCGTCGCGGAGGCGGAGCAGGGTGGCGCGTTTGTGGGCGAGGAGGGCCAGGCGCAGGGCGGTGTAGTGCCGGGCATGGCGCAGGACCGCCGCTTCGTCGGAGGCGGTCGCGGTCTCGGCGTCGCCCGCGCGGACGACGAGCAGGTGGGTCTCGTACTCCTGGCGCATGCGCTCGGTGACCGCCGGGTCCGTGTCCAGGTCGGCGGCGAGCGTGGGGAGGGCCTTGAGTGCCTCCTCGGTGGCGGTGGTCTCGGCGAGGAGGCGTTCCTCGTCCATCGAGGTGTCGTGGGGCAGGCGGGCCCAGCGGACCACGGCCGGGAGCAGCAGTCCCTGTACGACGAGAGTGGTGACGATGACTCCGGACGTGACGAAGACGATGGTGTCGCGGTCGGGGAAGGGTGCGCCGGAGTCGAGCGTCGTCGGCACCGACAGAGCCACGGCCAGGGAGACCGCGCCCCGGAAGCCCGCGATCGAAGTGACCACGCGGGCGCGGTAGTTCATCCTGCGCAGGCGCTGCTGCGGACGGCGGTCCAGCAGGCGGATCAGGTACGGGACGGTGAAGTTGAAGGCGAAGCGCGCGGCCACGACGACCGCGGAGACGGCCGCGACGGCGATCAGGGCGTTGGTGAGGTCGTCGCCGTGGAGTTCGCGTACGGCTGTCTGGGCCTGGAGGCCGACGAGGACGAACAGGGAGCCGTTGAGCACGAAGGTGGCCAGCGACCAGGCCTCTTCCGCCTGGCGGCGCATCTCGGCGCCGGCCATGCGCGGTCCGGCCTGGCTCATGATCAGCCCGGCGGAGACGGCCGCGAGGACACCGGAGGCGTGGATCAGTTCGGCGAGGAGGTAGGCGGTGAAGGGGGTGAGGATCATGACCACGTTGCCGAGGAGCGGGTTGCCGAAGACCCGCCGCGCTCTGATCACCAGCCAGGCGATCACGGCTCCGGCCGCCGCTCCGCCGACGTAGGACAGGGCGAACAGGCCGGTGACGTGCGGGACGGTGAGGTGCTCCTCGCCGACCGTGATGCCGACGGCCAGCCCGAAGACGACGAGTGCGGTGCCGTCGTTGATGAGGCTCTCGGCGCGCAGCAGGGTGACGTTGCGGCGGGGCAGTGCCTTGGCGAGGACGCCGACGGCGGTCGCGTCGGTGGGGGCCACGGCAGCACCCAGCACCCAGGCGGGTCCCCAGGCCAGGCCCAGTTGGTGTGCCACGGCCGCCACGGCTCCGGCGGTGGCGATGACCAGTACGGTGCTCATCAGGACGATGCCGCGCAGATCCCGCCGGATCCCCCGCAGGGACGTGGTCAGGCTCTCCCAGTACAGCAGCACCGGCAGGAAGATCAGCAGCACCGCTTCCGGCGGCAGCTCCACCTCGCGCAGCGCGGGCACGAAGCCGAGCAGCGCGCCGAGGACGAGCAGCACGATGGGCGGGGCGACGCGGTAGCGGTCACCGGCGGCGTTGCCCAGGAGCACCGCCAGACCGATGACGACGACGAGTTCGAGACCGATCACGGCATGGCTCCCAGCCTGGTCAGGACACGGACGGCCGACCGCGCGGCCTCGGGGGGACGGTGGACGGGGGCGCGGCGCTCGGCCGCGATGGTCAGCGCGGCAGGAGCCGCATGGTCGTCGAGCCCGCGGTGGAACTCGTGATGCGCTGGATGGTGTTGGCGGAGTAGCGGCCGTACTTGGTGCGGTAGGCGGCGTCCACCGCTTCGTTGATCCCCCCGTCCCAGTCCCCGTCCCCGTCCGCGTTTACGTCCTCGAACGTCACGTCCTTCTCCACCCCGCCCGCCTCGACACGGCCCTCGTGCCGGGCCCGGGTGCCGCGGTACCAGTCGGAGCCGGGGCCGTTGACGGAACGGACGTAGATGTCGTCGTCCACGCGCACCGCCCAGATGGTGCGCCCGCTGCCCAGCTCGCCGTCGCGGCGCAGGGACGCGATCTCCAGTTCCTCCGCGTGTCCGACGCGGTCGAGTTCCTGGCTCGTCCAGGCAGGTGTCGCAGGTGTCGCAGGTGTCGAGGTCATGAGGTCTTCTCCTTGAGGAGTACGGAGGCCAGCGCGGCCAGGATCACGAGCAGCGCGGCGATCAGGAGGCTGGTGCGCAGCCCGTGCAGGAAGTGCGCGTGGTTGGAGACGAGGGCGCCGAAGACGGCCACGGACAGTGCGCCGCCGAGCTGGCGGGATGCGTTCAGTACACCGCTCGCGGTGCCGGCGCGCCGGGCGGGGACACGGTCGAGGAGCAGCGAGGTCACCGCCGGTACGGCGAGGCCGCCGCCGGTCCCGACCGGGATCATCAGCAGGACCAGCAGCCAGGCGGGCGCCGACGCCGGCGGAACGCACAGCGCGGCCAGGCCTGCGGCCATCAGGAGCTGGCCGGTGATGATCGGCATCCGCGCCCCGAACCTCGCGGCGAGCCGGGCGGCCGTCGGGCTGACGACCGCGGTCAGCAGTGTCATCGGCAGGAACGCCAGCCCGGTGGCCATCGGCGACAGGCCCCGGTCCTGCTGGAGGTAGAGGCCGAGCAGGAAGATCATGCCGTAGAAGCCGACGTTGAGCGCGAATCCGATGGTCGCCGAGAGCGCCATCGTCCGGGCGCGCAGGAGAGCGAGCGGCACCATCGGGTTCCGGCCGCGTGCCTGGGCCGCCACGAAGACCGTCCCCGCCACCACGGCCACCGCCAGTGCGAGCAGCACACGCGGCGCGCCCATGCCCACGTCGCCGGCCTCGATCGCCGCGTACGTCAGTCCGCCCATCGCCGCCACCGCCGCGATCTGCCCGGTCCAGTCGAACGGGGCGTCGCCCTGGCGGGGCGAGCGGGCGGTCCGGGTGAGCAGGAACAGCGCCAGCACGCCCACCGGCAGATTGACGAAGAAGATCATCCGCCAGTTGAACTCGCTCAGTACGCCGCCCAGTACCGGACCTGCCGCAGCACCCACCGAGCCGCCCATCGCCCACACCGAGATCGCCCGGGCGCGCCGGGCCGGGTCGGGGAACGCCTCGCGGATCAGCGCCAGCGAGGCCGGCACGATCACCGCGGCGCCCGCGCCCTGCACCAGCCGGGCCGCGACCAGCACACCCAGGTTCGGTGCGAAGCCGCAGGCGGCGGAGGCGAGGGTGAACACGACGAGCCCCGCTCCGAACGCCTGCCGCGCGCCGATCCGGTCGGTCACCGACCCGGCCGACAGCAGCAGCGCGGCGAACATCAGCGTGTAGCCGTCCACCACCCACTGCAGGCCCGTCATCCCGCCGCCGAAACCGCGCCCGATCTCGGGCAGCGCGACGTTGACGATCAGGGCGTCGAGCGTCATCACGAAGAAGCCGAGCAGCGCGGCCGCCAGCGCCCATCGGGCACCGTTCGCCGTGCCGGGCCGCCCGGCAGCGGTCCCGGCCTGCCCGGTGGCGGGGGCGGTATCGGCCGACGCCGACGGCTTCTCCGATGCGACAGGACTGGACACGGGCGGTTCTCCTGAGAACGAGGCGAAACGGATTCTCTGCGCGGAACGAGTTCTTCCACCGCCGTCCAGCCTGCGTGCCGGAGGCGCCGCGTGGCAGGCCGAGCTGTGCCGGGGAGCGCTGTTCGGGGGTGTGACAGGTCCCCCCAGGGCCAGGCCGGGCCCCCACGCCCAGCCCATGGATCCGTCCTGCCCGCACTGACACACTGGCCGCATGGCACGTGAGCAGCGCAACGGCGGCGACGGCACCGAACTGGGGCGTTTCCTGCGCGCCCACCGCTCCCGGGTCACACCCGAGCAGGCCGGTCTCAAGGCCGGCCCCGGCCTGCGGCGCACGCCCGGGCTGCGCCGTGAGGAGCTGGCCACCCTCGCGGGAGTGAGCATCGATTACTACACGCGCCTGGAACGCGGCAAGGAGTCCCACCCCAGCCCGACCGTCGTCGACGCGCTCGCCCGTGTCCTGCTGCTGGACGAACACGCGCACGAACACCTGCGCGACCTCGCCGTGTGTGCCGCACGCCCCGCCGCCTCCGAGCCTCCGACGGCGCCCACCTCGTCGGTCGGACCCGGGGTCAGGCTGCTGCTGGAGAGCCTGCGGCCCCACCCCGCGGTCGTGGTCAGCCGCACGATGGACCTGCTCGCCTGGAACCCGGGCGGGCTGCGCCTGTTCGTGGGTATGGAGCAGTGGCCGGCCGAGAAGCGCAACGTCGCACGCTGGGTGTTCCTCAACCCCGGCGCCCGTACGGTGTTCGACCACTGGGACGAGCAGATCCGCGCGTGCGTGGGGCGCCTGCGCGCCCTGGCCGGCACCGAGCCGGACGCCCCCGACCTCGTCGGGCTCGTCGACGAACTCCTCGCCGAGAGCCCGGAGTTCGTACAGCTCTGGGACCGCTACGACGTACGGGCGCACACCCACGGCAGCAAGACCTTCCACCTCCCGGACGTCGGCACCCTCACCCTCGACTACCAGTCCATGCAGCTGGAGGGCTTCCCCGGCCACCGGCTGGTCGCCCACTACGCCGAACCCGGCACCCCGGACCACGACAAGATGGTCCTGCTGGACATGGTCGCCACCGGGTCGGACACGAAGCCCGCCGAGAAGTAGACGTACGAGAAGTAGACGGACGAGAAGTAGGCGTACGAGAAGCAGAAGCCGCGGAACCGGCGCGACCCTAGGGCCGGATCAGGACCTTCAGCGCGGTCCGGTCAGCCATCGCCCGGTAGCCGTCCGGTACGCCGTCGATGTCGACGGTGTGGTCGAAGACCCGGCCGGGATCGACCGTGCCGTCGAGGATGTCGGGCAGCAGCTCCTCGATGTAGGCACGGGCGGGGGCCGCGCCACCGGTGACGGTGATGTTGCCCATCATCGACTCGAACCCGAGCGGGATCCCGGTGTACTGCGCGACTCCGAGCCGGCTGATCACCCCGCCGTGACGGACGATGCTCAGCGCCGTGTCCATCGCCTGTGTGGCGCCGACGGCCTCGATCACCGCGTGCGTACCGTCGCCCCCGGTCAGCTCCCGGACGCGCTCGACGCCTTCCTCGCCGCGCTCGGACACGACGTCGGTGGCGCCGAAGTCCCGTCCCAGGTCGGTACGGTCCGTGTGCCGCCCCATGAGGATGATCCGCTCGGCGCCGAGCCGCCTGGCGGCCAGCACCGCGCACAGCCCGACCGCGCCGTCGCCGATCACCGTCACGGACTTGCCGGGCGCGACCCTGGACGTCACCACGCCGTGATGGCCGGTGCAGTACACGTCGGACAGGGTCAGCAGGGACGGCAGCAGGGCCGAGTCCTCGGCCACCGGCAGCTTCACCAGCGTGCCCTGTGCCTGCGGGACCCGTACGGCCTCGCCCTGGCCGCCGTCGACACCGTTCGGTCCCCACTGGCCGCCGTGACGGCAGGACGTGTGCAGTCCCTCCGTACAGAAGTCGCAGGTGTTGTCCGACCAGACGAAGGGCGCGACCACCAGGTCTCCCGACTTCAGCCCGGCCACCTCCGAGCCGACCTCCTCGACCACGCCGAGGAACTCGTGGCCCATGCGCCGGCCCTCCTCGGAGACGGGCATCGACCCGTACGGCCAGAGGTCGCTGCCGCACACGCAGGAACGCACGACGCGTACGACGGCGTCGGTGGGGTTCTGGATCTTCGGGTCGGGGACGTTCTCCACGCGTACGTCTCCGGCGCCGTACATCACTGTTGCTCGCACGAGATCTCTCCCAGCTCTGTTGCTCGAAAAGGGGGCGCTGTATCGATGCTGCCGTCGCCGGTGCCCCCGATGGACATCTTCGATGTCATCGACTCTTCCCGCATCGCGGGCCGCGTGGCAGGCCGGGCCGTGCCGGGGAGCGGTGTTCCGGGGTGTGACAGGGCCTCCCACCCGCCGAACAGGTGGGTTGCCACCGACGGCACGGGACGCCAACGTTCCTGTCATGAAGAACGAGCGGGAATTCTTTTCCCCGGACGCCATGCCCTGGCGCACCGGACCCCAGCCCGGGACCGCCGAGCGGATTCTGAGCAGGGACGAGGCCGACCCGGAGGTGCTGACCCGGCTGGTGCGCTGGGAGCCAGGACTCGACACCTCGCCCTCCGGGGTGATCCGGCACGAGTGGGTCGAGGAGGTCTATCTGCTCGAAGGCGACCTGCACGACCTGACCCTGAACCGGACCTTCCAGGCCGGAGACTTCGCCTCCCGTCCCCCGGGCATGGAACACGGCCCGTACCGGACGACCGACGGCTGCGTGATGCTGGAGATCCGCTACCGGCCGTAGAGCGCCCTCCTCACGAGTGAGTGATCGCCTTGTGGGTGAACGTCGGCGACGTCCCCGGATTGGCCCACGAGGCCGTCAGCTCGCTGGAGGGAAAGAACTGCAGGAAACGCGGGTCCGACTGGGACCGGTCGACCAGGGTCTTCTCGACGATCAGGGAGTTGTACTGGTCGGCCGTCGTCTCGATGGTGTTGGCGTTCAGGACCACCTCCTGGCCCCACGCGCGGGCCCAGCGGGCGATGCCCGGCATCCGGGAGTGCTCCGGGGTCAGGCACTCGGCCGCGATCACGTTCTCGCTGCTCGCCCAGATGCCGGTGGAGGTGTTGAGGACGATGGTCTGGTTGCCGAGGACGTGTCCCGGGGTCTCGACCACGGCCACGCCCGGCCCGAGCAACAGGGAGCCGTCGACGGGGAGGAACGCGTCCGGGCGTACGTCCCGGTAGGTCTCCGGCTGGTACCAGGGCTGCTGCAACGGGTGCAGCTGGGACATGGCCAGCAGCTCGTGGCGCTGGACTATCACCTTGGCGTTGGGGAAGGCGGGCTCGACGACCGCGCCGCCCAGGTCCCGCTGCGGGCCCGTCGTGCCCACCCAGCGGCGCAGGTCCTGGGTGTGGAGGTGGTCGAAGAGGAGGTAGTCCACGTCCTCCGGTCTGATGCCCAGGCGGGCCAAGTGGCCCAGTACCGTGCCGTGTTCGGTGGTCAGCAGTGACTGCAACGGCTTGGGCGTACGGCGGATCAGCGTCGCGAAGTACGGCGTGTTCTGGCCCAGTTCGTGGTCGCTCGGCTCGAACAGCAGGACCCTGCCCCGGCCGTCGCTCTCCGTCCACCGCACCACCAGCATGCGGTTGGTGATCGACAGGAACGGCGCGATCGCCCGACTGGCCCTGAACAGACCGAACTTGGTCGGGTACGGGAGTGTGATCAGGTCGCAGGTCGTGACGCTGTCCGGGGTGCCTGTCGCGGCGAACTCGGTGCGGAAGACCTTGGCCTGTTCGCGGGCCCAGGCGAGCTTGGCGCCGTAGCCGCCGGGCACCTCGGTCAGGCCGTCGAAGGCGGTGACACGGGTGCCCAGGGTGGGCATGTCGAGGACATCGGAGTCCTGCCAGGCGAGCTTCATCGGTCCTCCTGGACGATGTGCGGGTTCAGTACGGGGCCTTCTCGCCCTCGGTCGTCACACCGAAGGTGTTCAGGAAGTTGCAGACCAACTGGTAGAAACCGACCGTCAGGACCAGGTCGGAGAGCTGCCCGGCGGTGAGGAACGCGAGCGCCTCGGCGCGCTCGGCCTCGGTCAGCGTGTGCTGCTCCAGCAACCGGTCCGTCAGGGAGAGGACAGCCGCCTGCTCCGCCGTCAGGTTCTCGGGCGAGCCACTACCCGCGGCGGCGATGCCCGTCTCGTCGAGTCCGAGGAGGCGGCCGATGTTCTCGTGGTGGTGGATCTCGTACGGCGCCCGGTAGGTGTGTCCGACCCGGAGGATGGCCAGTTCGCGCAAGGGGTGCGGGAGCGCGCCCTGGAAGATCGCGTCGGCCATCTGGAGGAAGGCGGGCGCCAGGGCGGGGGAGTGGAACACCATGCGGTAGACGTTCACCGCGGACCGCTCGGCGGCCAACTTCTGCAGATCGGCGGGGAGTTCGGTCAGGTCGGGAAAGTCCACAGTCGTCTCCTTCGTTTGTACGGCGGTGTCAGCCGACCTTGTTGACGGGGTTGCTGCCGTCCCACGCGGCGGCCATCTCCCGCAGCGCCGCGAAGAGTTCGCCCTTCGCGCCGCCGATGTCGGAGATCTCGATGACCGTGCCGGGGTGCGTCTCGGTGTCGAGGTAGGCGAAGCGGCCGCCCTGGATCGCGCCCTCCTGTGCGACGGTGTAACCGAGGGACAGGGCGCGGTCGTACAGCTCCTGGTAGTCCTTCGTCCAGTACGCGACGTGCTGCGCGCCCTCGTGACCGGCGTCGAGGAAGTCCTTGTAGAGGGACGGCTCGTCGTCGAGCGGCTGGATCAACTCGATCTGTACGTCACCGGAGTTGGCGATCGCAGCGGCCATCCGCATGCCGGAGGAGACGCCCCGGTAGGTGAACCAGTCAGTCTGTACCGGGTCCTGGTAGAACCAGGGGCCGACGCCCTGGGCGACCCAGAAGTCCATGGCGGCGCGCAGGTCGCGGACGACGTATCCGATCTGGGCGATCTGCCCGAAGACACGGCTCATGAGGTGACCTCCAGAACGATCTTTCCTACGGCGGTGTTGGAACGCATGTGGTCCGCCGCCGACTTGGCGTCGTCGAAGGCGAACACCCGGTCCACGACGGCCCGGACCAGGCCCTCCTCCACGGCGGGTACGACATCGGACGCCAACGCGGCGCAGGCGTCGGCGAGTTCGTCGGGTGTGCGCACGCTGAACGTCGTACCGAGAACGCGGAGACGGCGGAACGAGAGCTGGTTGAGGTCGATCGTGGACTCGGGCCCGGCCAGCCGGCCGACGTTGACGACCGTGCCGCCGACGCGGGTGGCCAGGAAGGTGTCGGCGAAGAGCCGGCCGCCCACGTGGTCGAGGGTGAGATCCGCGCCCGCGCCACCGGTGACGGCGGCCACGGCCTCGGCGAGGTTCTCGGACGCCGTGTTCACGACGAGGTCCGCGCCGAGGGACTTCAGGGCGTCGGCCTTGCCCGCGGAGGTGGTGGTCGCGACGACCTGGGACGCGCCGAGCGCCTTGGCCAACTGGACGCCGATCAGGCCCACGGACGACGTGGCGCCGACGACGAGGACGCTCTGCCGCAGGCCGAATCCGCCCTGGGCCAGTGCGTCGTGCTCGGTCGCCAGCGCCACGGGGAGGGCAGCCGCGTCGGTCCAGGACAGGGACTCCGGGACCGTGATGACGTGGCGGTGGTCGACGAAGGCGTAGGGGGCGAAGGCGCCGAGGGTCACGCCCATGACGCGGTCGCCCACCGCCCGGTGCGGTACGTCGGCGCCGATCTCGTCGACCTCGCCGGCGAATTCGAGGCCCGCGGTGAACAGGTCGCTCGTCCTCGCCCGGGGGTTGTAGGTGCCCTGGAGCATGTACAGGTCGGCCCGGTTGACGGCGGCGGCCCGCACACGGACGCGGATCTGCCCCGGCCCGGGTGTCGGTACAGGGACGTCCCGGACGTCCCATTCTGGTCCGGCGCCGCCCATGAGCGCCCGCATGGTGCTGGTCATCAGTGGTTCTCCGTAACGACATGGAAAGAGCCGTGAAAAACTTACGGTGTATGTACGGCGTTTCCTCAAGCTAGACTTATGGAATAAGTTGTGTCAAGGGAGTCGTGTCGGGGGGGTCGGGTGCTCGTGGGGCTTGAAACTTATGAGATAAGTTGATAGGTGGGCGCAGGGATGCGCCACTGATCGGAGGGATGGGTGATGGCGCAGAGAATGACCCGCCGTGGGCCGCTGACCAGGGCGGAGATCGTGCGTCAGGCGCTGGTCGTCGCCGAGACGGAGGGCATGGAGAAGCTGTCGCTGCACAAGATCGCGGCGGCGGTCGGGGTGCGGACCATGTCGCTGTACAACCACGTCGACGACAAGACCGACGTGCTCGACGCCATGGCGGACGTGATCCTCCAGGGGATCAGGATCCCCGAGGCCGACGACGAACTGTCGTGGGAGGACGGCATGCGCAGCCTCGCCAGGGCGTTCCGCTCCGCCGCCCTGGAATACCCCCGCTCCGCGCCCCTCGTGCTGACCCGGCGGCTGAACGCGCCCGCCGCGATGCCGGTGGTGGAGGCCGCGCTGCGCCTCCTGAACCGAGCCGGTCTGGAGGGCGCCGCCGCCGTGCACGTACTGCGGGCCTTCATCGCCTTCCTGATCGGGACGCTCTCGCGGGAGGTGGGCTTCGCGCCGACGTACGCCGGTGCCATCCCGGGCGTGATCACCATGCGCGAGCAGGAACTCGTCGACAGCGGGCTACCCGCCGTGGCCGCCGCGGCGACCGAGCTGGCCGTCATCGATCACGAGGCGGAGATGGAGTACGGCCTGGAGCTTCTCCTGGACGCGGTCCGCCGCCGGGTCGAGGCACCCTCGTAATACCTGCCCGGTGCCTCACCCCACCGGCACCTCGCTCCGCTCGGCGTCCTTGTCCTCGTCCTCGTTCTTCGGCGTGGTGCGGTCGGGGAGGTTGGCGCCCTCGATGTCCGCGTCGGGCAGGGCGCGGTCGAGCCATCGCGGCAGGCTCCAGGCGCGGCGGCCGAGGAGGGCCATGGCGGCCGGTACGAGGGTCATCCGGACGACGAACGCGTCGATGAGGACCCCGACGGCGAGTGCGAAGCCGATGGACTTGATGACGGGGTCCTCGTTGAAGATGAACCCGGCGAAGACCGCGGCCATGATGAGGGCGGCGGCGCTGACGACGCGACCGCTGCGGGCGACGCCGTGGACGACGGCCTGCTGTGGGTCACGCGTGTTCTCGTGGTGCTCGCGCATCCGGCTGACGAGGAAGACCTCGTAGTCCATGGCGAGTCCGAACAGGACGCCGATCAGCAGGACGGGCAGGAAGCTGGTGACCGGCGCGGCCGAGGGGATGGCCAGCGGTCCGTTGAGATGGCCGTACTGGAAGACCCAGACCGTGGTGCCCAGGGCCGCCGCGACGGAGAGCAGGAAGCCGACGGCCGCCTTGAGCGGGACCAGCAGTGAGCGGAACGCCAGGGTGAGCAGGATCAGGGCCAGGATCACGATGATCGCGACGAAGCCGGGCAGGGCGCCGGAGAGCTTGTCGGCGACGTCGATGGCCGCCGCGGTCTGGCCGGCGATGTAGAGGGTGCCGCCCGCCCTGGCGACGGCCGGGGCGTTGTCGCGCAGCCGGCCGACCATGTCGGTGGTGGCCCGGTCGTCGGGGCCCGTCTTCGGTACGACGGCCATGACGAAGAGGCTCTTGTCGGCGTTGGGGACCGGCTGGGAGACGGCCGCCACGTCGGAGTCCTCGGCCAGTGCGGTGCGCAGGTCCGTGACGGTGGCCGTGACGTCCCCGGCGGGTATGTCCTTCGTCTCGACGACGGCGACGAGGGTGGCGTTGAAGCCCGGGCCGAATCCCGTCGTCAGCAGGTCGTAGCTCCTGTGCTGGGTGCTGGTGGTGGGGTCCGAGGCGTAACTGGGCAGTCCCAGGCGGAGGTTGCGGGCCGGCAGGGCGAGGGCGAGCAGGGCGATCACCCCGACCAGCAGGACGATCAGGGGCCTACGGGTGACCGTACGGGCCCAGGCCAGGCCCCAGGTGCCGGGGGTGCGCTCGCGGCGACCGGCTCGCGGACGACGGGGTTTGGGCCGCAGCCGTTCGCCGAACGCGCCGAGCACGGCCGGTACCAGGCTGACGGCGATCAGTACGGCGATCAGCACCGTGGCGGCGGCCGACAGGCCCATCACCGCGAGGAAGGGAATGCCGGTGGCGCACAGGGCGGCCAGGGCGATGATGACGGTCGCGCCCGCGAAGACGACCGCGCTGCCCGCCGTCGCCACGGCCCGCGCGATCGACTCCTCGACGTCCATGCCGGGATCGTCGGCGAGCTGTTCTCGGTGGCGGGAGATGATGAACAGGGCGTAGTCGATGCCCACCGCGAGGCCGATCATCAGGGCCAGCACGGTCGACGTACCGGTGATCTCCACCCATGTCGAGACGAACTTCACGCCCAGCACACCGATGGCCACGCCCACCACGGCGGTCAGCAGGGGGAGCCCGGCCGCCACCAGCGAGCCGAGCGTCAGGGCCAGGATGACCAGGGCGATCACGACACCGACGAGTTCGGCGGGCCCGCCGACCTTGGTCTGGGGCTTCATGGCCGTGCCGCCGTACTCGACCTCCACCCCTCCCTTCCGCACCTGGGCCATGGCGCTGCTCAGGGCGTCCTTGGCCGTCTGCGGGACATCGGCGGCGGCCTGCCGGAAGCGGATGTCGGCGTAGCCGATGCGTTTGTCCGAGGACATCGTCCCGGCCTTGAACGGATCGGTGACCTGGACGACCCCGGAGATCCCGGTGGCCTTCGCCAGCCCAGCCTCGATGGCCGCCTCGGTCTTCGCCTCGGTCAGGGTGGCGCCCTTCGGAGCGGCGTACACCACGCGGATCACACCGCCCGCCGCGTCCGGGAACTTCTCCTCCAGCAGGTCCTGGGCCTGCTGGGACTCGATGCCCGGGACGGTGAAGTCCGAGGCCACCTTGCCGTGGACGGTGATGCCGAGGCCGCCGACCACGGCGAGCAGCAGCAGCCAGACGCCGATGACCCGACGGCGACGGGTCACCGCCAGCCGGGCCCATGCATAGAGGCGAGACGCCATGTCCGCCTTCCCTTCGTCTTTCGATGTCCGGTGGATCTCCAGTCGTCTGCACTGTAAGGCATAATTACAGTCGGATGTAAATTAACCTTGCATGGTAAAGTCTGGGCATGGTGACTGAAGGTGCGACTGACGGTCCACGGGACGGACTTCGGGAGCGGAGCAAGGCGCGGCGGCGGGAGGCGATCCTGCGGTCGGCGTACGTGCTCTTCGCCGAGCGCGGATTCGAGGCGACGACGATCGCCGACATCGCCGAGGCGGCGGAGGTCTCGCCGCGCACGGTCACGCTCTACTTCCCGTCCAAGCTGGACCTGGCGCTGGCCCGTTCCGACGCCCTCGCGGAACGCCTGGGGACGGCTCTGCGCGAGCGGCGGGAGGGCTGGCTGACGCTCGACGCGCTGGAGCACTGGCTGCGCGAGGAGATCGCCCACCGGAGCGACCTCGACGATCTGTCGGAGCGGATGTTCGAGCTGAATCCGCAGATCAAGGCTGTCAGCAACGGACGCCTGGCGGAAGTCGTACAGGAAGGCGCCCGGCTGTTCGCCGCGGAGAGCGGCAACGCACCGGACGCCTTCGGGCCGCGCATGGTGGCCACCACGGCGGCGGCCATCGTCGCCGAGCTGTGCCACGACCCCGAGCACGCCGACGTCGACGCGGCCATGGCGTTTCTGCGGGCCGGGGTCGCCGCGCTGCTCCCCGACGCGCCTGCCGACAGCGCGGGCGGCTGACCGTCACGAGGCGACTCCCGCCCGCCCCGCGTCGACGGCCGGGCTTCGGCGGGGCGGGTGTTCGGCGCGGACCGCGCCCCCCCCCGGCGCTGACCTCGCGCACTTCCCGTCGCCGGCGGTACGCCGTTACGCGCCGGCGCGTGCCCTCTCGTACAGGGACGGGTCGTGGGCGTTGACGATCATCAGGTCGGCCTCGGCGGCTCGGTGGAGTTCGGCGAGGCGGGCGTGGTTGTCGCGGACCTGCTTCCCGACGTACGCGATGACCGCCTCCATGCCGCGGAGGGAAGCCGGGACGGGGGAGCGGCCGTCGAGGGTGCCGTGGTGGTAGAAGGCGTCACCGGCGTGCAGGATCCAGCGCGTACCGGTGTCGACCGCCACGGCGGCGTGGCCGCGGGTGTGGCCGGGGAGTGCGATCAGGACGATGCCGGGCGCGATCGTGTCCAGCTCCTTGGCCGCGGCGAACCCGCGCCACTTCTCCCCGTCGGGGCGGTGCTCGACGAGCTTCGGGCCGTGCGCCCACTGGGCGGAGCTGTAGCGGACGCGTTCCCGCCGGGAGGGGGAGTGGACGGCCCCGCGCGCCTCGTCCGCGGTGAGGTGGACCTCGGCGTGGGGGAAGTCGGAGAGGCCGCCGATGTGGTCGGCGTCGAAGTGGGTCAGCACGATGTGGCGTACGTCGTCCCGGCGGAAGCCGAGCTTCTCGACCTGCCTGGCGGCCGTCTCCTCGGCGTCGAACACCGGCCGGATGAAGTGCCGCGCCGGTCCCACGCGCCGCCTGGGATCGGCGATGTCGTCGAGGCCGTACCCGGAGTCGACGAGGACCAGGCCGTTCGCGGTCTCGATCAGCAGGACGTGGCAGACGAGACGGGCGCCGGGCGGACGCATGGAACCGCAGTTGAGGTGGTGGACCTTCATGACGGGTGTCCTCGCAGATCACAAAACTTATGGTGTATATCGATTTCGATTCAAGTTAGACTTATGATGTAAGTGCTGTCAATGTGCCCCCGGAGGGCGAGAGGGAGAAGAACCATGAAGATCGCCGTACTGGGCGCCACCGGCAACATCGGCTCGCATGTGACGAAGGAGGCGCTGTCCCAGGGGTACGAGGTCGTGGCCTATGTCCGCAACCCCGACGCGATACGGCCGCAGGCCGGGCTGACCGTCGTCCAGGGTTCCCTCGACGACCGGGCCGCGATGGCGAAGGCCTTCGTCGGCAGTGACGCCGTGATCTCGGCCGTCGGGGTCGCGCTGCGCGCGAAGAAGCCCGTCGACCTGATGCGGCGCACCCTGCCGGTCGTCACCGACGCGGTACGGGACGCCGGGGTCGAGCGGTTCGTGCTGGTCTCCGCGTTCGGGGTCGGGGAGACGGCGGCGAAGGCTTCGCTCCTGGGGCGGCTGGTCTACCGGACGGTCGTCGCCGCGATCTTCAAGGACAAGGAGCTCTCGGAGGAGACCCTGCCCGCGAGCGGCCTGAACTGGACGATCGTCCACCCGGTCAACCTCAAGGAGGCCCCCGCCGTCCCCACCGCCACGGTCAAGCGCCTCGACCAGGTCGCCAAGGTCCCGGGCCTGCCCACCCTCCCGTTCGTGAACGCCGCACGCGCCCTGATCGAGATCGCCGGTGACCGTGAACTCGCGGGGCAGCGGGTGCTGGTGACCACCGAGAAGGGGTGGAAGCCGCAGGGGCACGCGGCCTGAGGGGGCGTCATGTGCGGCCGTCGCATCCGCGGACGTGCGCTGTGACCGCCCCGTGTCGGTGATGCCTTCCGTTCATGGCCAGTGGCGGGCGAATCGCAGGCGCCGCTCGCGTGCGGTCGCGATGAGTCGGGCGGCGGCACAGAGCGGCCGCAGCCTTCCACGGCAGTAGCGACCGGCAGGCCGAGGTCCGTGGCTTCCGGGGCGGGGCAGTGTGACGGCGGTGGTGCCGGCCGGGCCGGCACCGGTCGCGGTCACCTCGTCAACCCGTCGCTCGCTCCCGGCTGTTGGATCCAGGACCGGCCTTCATAGACGGGCCGTGGTCTCGGACGTAGACGGTGACTCGCGCCCCGTTGACATGGGTTGTTCCGTACTCGCGGAAGTGGCGTCGCAGGGTGCTTGTCTTCGCTTCCTCCTGCGGGTTGGTCGGCGAGTGCACACCCACCGCGCGGACCACGACGATCCGGTCGAATTCCAGCATGCGTGCCGCGATCTCCCGGGCGGGAAGCTCGACACCCGCAAGCGTGTTCGACGAGACGGGGTCCTGTGCCAGGGCGAGATCTGTCAGGAGACGGGTGTCCTCGGGGTTGGCCGCAGTCAGGATCCGGTGCTGGCCGGCGAGATAGAGCAGCCCGTCGCCGGGACGGCCTTCCTCGCGTACGGCGGCGCCGATGGCGGTGACGTCATTGCTCCGGCTCTGGGGTGTCCTCAGCGAAAGGCTCGGCTGGACGAGCGCGGCCAGTACGGCGACCGCCGCGATCCACACGTAGCGGGAGAACCGCTGCCGCCGGAGGAAGTAATCCATCAAGGCGCCCAGCAGCAAGGCGATTCCGATATTGCTGTAGAGCACATACCGGTCGACGAAAAGGGGTTTGACCGGTGAGGCGATCAGCAGCAGAAGGCCCGGAAGCACAAGGATCGGCACAGCCAGCACGGAAAGCCGCACGGGCCCCCGCACCCCCAGGGGCGCCAGGGCACACACCACGCCGACGACCGCGACCACCAGGAAATAACCGGGCCGCACCGGTCCGCCGATCCAGGACACCTGCGCCGACTGCCCCGCACTGCGGATCGCCAGCGGCAACAGCCCGGCCACGACGCCCGCGGCAGCCGCACTCCACGCCCTCAGCACCGGTCGTGGAGCACGGGAGACGACCAGTGTGACGCCGTGTGCGACCAGGACGAGGACCGCGAACTCATGGAGCAGACAGGCCAGCAGCATGGTGGAGCCGTAGACCGCCCACCGCCACCGGGCGCGCTGCGGGACGCTGACCACGAGCGCGTAGGTGGCCCAGGTGACCAGGGCACAGACCATGGCGTACGAGCGGCCCTCCTGCGCGAACTTCTGCACCTGGGGAAGGAGCGGAAACACCAGCCCGGCCAGCAGCCCGGCACGGGGTCCCGCCAGGCGTAGCCCCAGCAGCCCGACTCCGCTCGCCGCCACGGACATCGCCAGCACGGACGGCAGCCGCAGCGTCAGCAGCCCTCCGCCGAAGAGACCGAAGAGCTCGTGCATCATGAAGTAGTAGAGGGCATGGACCAGATCGATGTGCTGGGCGGTGAGCCATATCTGCGAAAGATCGCGGTGCGCGAGCTGATCGGTGACGGACTCGTCCCCCCACAGGGTGTTCTGCCTGCGGATACCCCAGAGCCCCAGAGCGATGGTCAGCGCCAAGGGCACGATGACGACAACGGCCTTGGCCGGGCCCGGTGTTCGTCGACGGGCGGGTACGGGAGGGGAGACCGTTCTGGCCATGGCGGGGGCACGTTCATCAACGGACATCGGCGACAGGGCCTTTCAGCGGCGGCGAAGAAACTCCGCCACCGTGCCCGGACCCCGTTGACCGGACGCTGACCCAACCTGACCGGCCGATCAGGAAGGCGGGCGGGCGCTGTGCGAGGCTGCACCGCATGCGCATCCTGGTGGTCGAAGACGAGGTGGACCTCGCCCACACCCTGCACACCGGTCTGACCGCCGAGGGCTACAGCGTCGACCTCGCCCATGACGGCCGGCAGGGACTGTGGATGGCCCGGACCGGCGAATACGCCCTTGTCGTACTGGACTTGATGCTGCCCGGGCTCAACGGCTACAAGGTCTGCGCCCAGTTGCGCCGGGAGGGCAACGCGACCCCCATCCTGGTACTCACCGCCAAGGACGGGGAGTGGGATCAGGCGGAGGCCCTGGACACGGGGGCCGACGACTACCTGGCCAAACCCTTCTCCTACGTGGTGCTCGTCGCACGGCTGCGGGCCCTGGTCAGACGAGCGGCCACGGTTGCCCCGCCCGTCCTCGCCGTGGGCGACCTCTCGTTGGACGTCGCCGGCCGGGTCTGCCGCCGGGCCGGGACCCGGGTGGAACTCACACCCCGGGAGTTCGCCGTGCTGGAGCTGCTGGCCCGCCGGGCGGGCCAGGCGGTCTCCAAAGCGGATCTGCTCTATCACGCGTGGCCCGACGAAGCCCTGGATCCCAACCTGGTGGAGGCACGGGTCAGCGCACTGCGCAAGAAGGTGGACTCCGCGTTCGGCCGACGGTCCCTGGAGACCGTACGGGGTACCGGCTACCGGCTGGTGGACGACCGTGAACGCGACTGAGCCGCGACGCCGCTGGTGGCCGCGTTCGGTACGAGCCCGCACGGCCCTGGCCGCCGCCTCGGCCGCCGCCGTCATCCTGGTCGGCATCGGCTGGTGGCTGCACCACGACGTCTACCGCCAGGGCACCCGGATCGCCGAAGGACAGGCCGAGCAACAGGTCTGGGCTCTCGTCGATCAGCTGAACGGGGGTGTGCTTCCCGCTCAGAAAAGCATCGTGCTGCCGTACGAGGTCGTCGCGTCCGGCCGGCGCACCGCTGTCGCCTACGGCGGAGGCATGGACGCCCTCGATCCCGGCACCCGCCATGTGCTGCCCACACCGACGGAGGCCAGGCAGCCCGGAGTCCTGACGATCCTTCCCCTCCGCATACCGGAGCGCGGCTCCCACTCCAGGGACAGACTCGGCCTGGCCGGCGGGACCTTCACGGTCATGTTCGCCGATGTCGGCGTCGATCGACTCAGCAAGGACAAAGTCGCCGCTCTGGGCGTCGCCTCGGACGCCTACCTGCGGATCTATGTGGTGGTGCTCCCGAAGACGGCCGAGGAGATCGCCGGCACCACCGACCTTCTGCTGCTGCGGGCCGGGCTCGTCGGCCTCGTACTGATCGGCGCCGCCGTCTACTTCACCGTCCGCAGGTCGCTGCGGCCGGTCGAGGCCATCCGCGTCCTCACCGCCTCGGTCACCGCGAACGACCCCCGCGAACGCGTCACGGTCCCCGCCACGGGACACGAGATCGCCGCCCTGGCCACCACCATCAACAGCACCCTCCAGCGCCTCGACGACGCCGCCGCCCAGCAACGCCGCTTCGTCGCGGACGCCGCCCACGAACTGCGCAGCCCCCTCACCACCCTGCTGGCCAGCCTGGAAGTCGCGCTCGCCTACCCGGAACGCACCGACTGGCCCGCCGCGGCCACCACCGCCGCACGACAGACCCGCCGCCTCCAGGCCCTCGCCGAAGACCTGCTGCTCCTCGCCCGCCTCGACACCCGCACCCCCACAGCCGACCCCGACACCGTCGACCTGACAGCCCTCGTCTCCCGGCTGACCGAGCAATATCCCCTCGCCGAACGGCCGTTGACCCTCACCTGCGACAGCACCGCCCCCGCACACGCACACGGGAACGCCGACGAATACGAACGGCTGCTGCGCAACCTCGTCGACAACGCCGCCCGCCACGCCGCGCACCGCATCCAGATCACCGTCCGGAACCAGGACGCCTGGGTCGTCCTCACGGTGCACGACGACGGACCGGGCGTGCCCACCGAGGACGCCGAGCGCATCTTCGAACGCTTCGTCCGGCTCGACGACGCCCGCTCCCGCGACCACGGCGGCACCGGCCTGGGCCTCGCCATCGCCCGCGACCTGGCCCACCGCCACCGAGGCACCCTCACCCTCACCCCCCGGACCCTCGGAGCGTGCTTCCAGCTACGCCTTCCCCGAGCCCCCACCCCGGCCGAGAAATGACGCGCTTCACCGCGGCCGGTCCCGCCGCGATCACCGGCCCCGGCTTCGTCGGCCCCGACCGTGGTGGCGACGACAGCAGCGGCCCGGCGGTCGCGGCGAGACCTTGGCGCGGGCGAGCCGCTTAACGGCAGGGAAACGAGCGAAGGTCGCGGGTGAAATACACCCCGGGCATCTTTCCTCTACGAACGTAGAGAAAAACGGCCGCCGCCCTCCGCAGGAGTCGGTGCTCGCCGCAAGACGCTCGGCACGCCCCGGAGGGGAACCCACCCATGGACGTCCTGCCCCTGTCCTCGCACATCCCGACAGAGCCCCATCCGCTCGACCCCCTCACCCCCGTCGAGATCGACACCGCCCGCCGGACACTCACCGACGCCGGTCTCCTCACGGCGTCGACCCGCTTCGCCTACCTCGGTCTGGAGGAACCGGCCAAGGGCGAACTGCTCGCCCACGTGCCCGGTGTCCCGGTCGACCGCCGAGTACGGGTGCTGCTGCTCGACACGGACCCGGCGGGCGGCCCGGCCCGGGACGTGATCGTGTCCGTCACCCACGGCCGGGTCGATTCCCAGCGTGCCCTCGATGTCGCCGTCGACGGGCAACTCCCCGTACTCGACGAGGAGTTCGGGCTCGTCGAGGAGATCCTGGCCGGCGACGAGCGATGGCTGGCCGCGCTCAGGAGCCGGGACCTGGACGTCTCACGCGTACGGGTCGCGCCCCTGTCGGCCGGTGTCTACGCCGACGAGTACCCCGAGGAGCGCGGGCGCCGCGTCCTGCGCGGCCTCGCCTTCGTCCAGGAGCACGACACCGACCACGCCTGGGCCCACCCGGTCGACGGGCTGGTCGCCTACGTAGACGTCCTCAACCGAACCGTCGACCGTGTCCTCGACTTCGGCCCCGTCCCCATCCCCACCGAGTCGGGCAACTTCGACGACCCCGCCGTCACCGGCCCCCCGCGCACCACCCAAAAACCCATCGAGATCACCCAGCCCGAGGGCCCCAGCTTCACCCTCGAAGGCAACCTCCTCACCTGGGAGAAGTGGACCCTGCGCGTAGGCTTCGACGCCCGCGAGGGCCTGATCCTCCACCAACTGGCCTTCGCCGACCGGTCGGTGATCCACCGAGCATCGATCGCGGAGATGGTCGTCCCGTACGCCGACCCCTCCCCGGTCCGCTCCTGGCAGAACTACTTCGACACCGGCGAATACCTCATCGGCCGCTACGCCAACGCCCTCCAGCTCGGCTGCGACTGCCTCGGCGACATCACGTACCTGGACGCGGTCATCGCCGACGAGACCGGCGCCCCCAAGACCCTCCCCAACGCCGTCTGCCTGCACGAGGAGGACTACGGCATCCTCTGGAAGCACACCGACCTCTGGGCCGGCTCCGCCGAGACCCGGCGCCAACGCCGCATGGTGATCTCCTTCTTCACCACCGTCGGCAACTACGACTACGGCTTCTACTGGTACCTCTACCTCGACGGCACCATCGAGTTCGAGGCCAAGGCCACCGGCGTCGTCTTCACCTCCGCCCACCCAGGCGGCGACTACCCCTACGCGACCGAGATCGCCCCCGGCCTAGGCGCGCCGTACCACCAACACCTGTTCAGCGCCCGCCTGGACATGGCCGTCGACGGCACGGCCAACCGCGTCGAGGAGATCGAGACGGCCCGCGTGCCGATCGGCCCCGACAACCCGCGCGGCAACGCCTTCGCCCTGCGCCGCACCCCCCTCACCCGGGAGAGCGAGGCCCAGCGCATGGCCGACGCGGGCACCGACCGGGTCTGGCACATCTCCAACCCCGGCTCCCTCAACCGCCTCGGCCACCCGGTGGCGTACGCCCTCTGCCCCGAGGGCAAGCCCGCGCTGCTCGCCGACCCGGCCTCGTCGGTCGCCGCCCGCGCCGCCTTCGCGACGAAGCACCTGTGGGTGACCCGCTACGACCCGGCCGAGCGCTATCCCGCCGGCGACTTCGTCAACCAGCACCCCGGCGGGGCGGGTCTGCCCGCGTACACGGCCGCCGACCGTGACATCGACGGCCAGGACATCGTCGTATGGCACACCTTCGGCCTCACCCACGCCCCCCGGCCGGAGGACTGGCCGATCATGCCGGTCGACTACACCGGCTTCAAGCTCCGACCGGTCGGCTTCTTCGACCGCAACCCCACGCTCGACGTTCCCCCCACTCCGACCGCCCACGCCTGCTGCGCACCGGAGGACCACCATGGCTGACCTGACCACACAATCATCCGGTACGACCACTCCCGCGCCGGGTCTGCGCGGCTCGATAGGCGTCACCGGAATCGTCTTCCTGGTCGTCGCGGCAGCGGCACCGCTCACCGCGATCGGCGGCGCCCTGCCGGTCATGTTCGCCATCGGCAACGGCCCGGGCGTCCCCGCGGCATACCTGCTGGTAGCCGCGGTCCTACTCCTCTTCAGCGTCGGCTACGCGGCGATGAGTCGCCACGTGGTGGACGCAGGCGCCTTCTACTCGTACGTCACGGCAGGTCTGGGCAGAGTCACCGGCACGGGCGCCGCAGGCCTCGCCCTCCTGACGTACAGCGCGATCCAGGCGGGCGTCTACGGCCTGGCCGGGGTCACCACGGGCGGCCTCGTCACGAAGTACGGCGGCCCGGACCTCCCGTGGTGGACCTGGAGCGGCATCCTCCTTCTACTCGTCGCGATCCTCGGCTACCGCAACATCGAGGTAGGTACGAAGGTCCTGTCGCTGCTGATCGTGCTGGAGGTGGGCATAGTCGCCGTGGTGTCGGTCGCGGTCCTGGTCCAGGGAGGCGCCGACGGCATCAACTTGACCTCCTTCACCCCGGACGCCTTCTCGACCGGCTCACCAGGCATAGGCGTGATGTTCGCGGTCGCGTCGTTCGTAGGCTTCGAGGCGACGGCGATCTACGGCGAGGAGGCCCGCGACCCCAAGCGCAGCGTCGCGAAGGCGACCTACCTGGCCGTGATCCTGATCGGTGTCTTCTACGCCCTGGCGAGCTGGGCCATGGTCCTGGCCGTCGGCACCGACAAGGTGCAGGGCGCCGCCGCCGAGAACACGGCGGGACTGGTCTTCGCGGTCGCGGGCGAGTACGTAGGCGGCGCGGCCTCGGATCTGATGGAGATCCTGCTGCTCACGAGCCTGTTCGCCGCGCTGCTCGCCTTCCACAGTGCGATCGCCCGCTACCTGTTCTCCCTCGGCCGCCAGGGCAGCGCCCCTTCGGCACTGGCCCGCAGCCACGCCCGACACGGCTCCCCACACATCGGTTCACTGGTCCAGACGGCCTCGGCCGCAGTGGTCGTCGCCGCGTTCGCCCTGGCGGGCGCCGATCCGGTACTGCAACTCTTCACCTGGATGAGCGGCCTGGCCACGCTAGGGGTACTGGTCCTGATGATCCTGGTGAGCGTCGCGGTCCTGGTCTTCTTCGCCCGGGGCGACACCGACTCCCGCCTCTGGCACACCCGAATCGCCCCGGTACTGGGCGGACTCGGCCTGTGCGCGGTGGCATGGCTGGTCCTGACCAACTTCACGACCCTGATCGGCGGCTCCACCAACCTGGCCCTCCTCTTCGAGGGAGTCGTGATCCTGTTCTTCGCAGCGGGCACACTGATCGCCGCACGACGACATTCCAGCCCGCCCGGCGTTTGAGGCCGGGGGGCCACCCTCCAGCCCGTCCAGCGCTTGAGGACGAGGGGCCACCCCCCAGCCCGTCCAGCGCTTGAGGACGGAGGGCCACCCCCCAGCCCGTCCGGCGTTTGAGGACGGAGGGCCACCCCCCAGCCCGTCCGGCGTTTGAGGACGAGCGCGTTCAGCGCGAAGGGGGGTCTGGGGGCGCAGCCCCCAGAAGGATGGGACGGGTAGGGGCGGCGGGGGCGAGGAAAACCACCCCCACTGCCGACCCCGACCACCGACAAGGAGGCGCACATGCACGACGCGTCGGCCCTCGCCGCCACGGCAGGGGCGGTGCTCTGTCTCGTCGGACACGTGCCCGGACCCGCCCGCCACTGGGCACCCCACGCGATCACCCTCGCCGTGATGACGCTGATGCTGCCCCCACACACCGCCCCCGGCATACTGCTCGCCGGAGCCGGCGCACTCGCGGCGGCCTGTCTCTGGGCCGCGACCAAGGGCTGCCCCGCCCGGCGCCCCGCCGACGCCGTGGACCTCGCGACCATGGCCACCCTCACCGCGGTCACCGCCCGGGTCGGCCACCTGGACGGGACACACATGCCCCACCACGGAACCTGGGAGCCAACCCCTTTCCTCTTCCTCACCGGCTGCTGGGCCATCGCCCGGGCCGCCGCCCACCTCCACACCCGCCTCGCCCTCATCGGCCCGGCGAACCGCACCCCACGGCCCCGACCGCCGTACCGGAGCGTGCTGCTGCGCGAATCCGGCGGCCTGGCCATGGTCGCCGGCATGGCCGCGATGCTCACCTGAACGGTTAGGGTCGGACCGCAGAGCGAACCCGCACAGAGGGACGGGGAGCGGAACGGGGCCGGGAGGGAAAGGGCGCATGCCGAAGATCGTCGACCACGACGCACGGCGCCGTGAGATCGTCGAGGCGGTGTGGGCCCTGATCGCCCGCCGCGGGCTGGACGCCGTCACCATGCGGGAACTCGCGGCCGAGGCCGGATACGCCAACGGAGCCCTGTCGGGATACTTCCGCAACAAGGACGAGATCCTCCAGTCCGCCTTCCAGCACGCCTTCGACGCCACCAACGTCCGGGCCCGCCGGGCCATAGGGGAGCAGCGCGGACTCGCGGCGCTGCGCCTGCTCTGCCGGGAGATCATGCCCCTCGACGAGCTGCGGCTCCTGGAGGCCCGTGTCGTGATCGCCTTCTGGGACCGCGCCCTGCACGACGCACGTATGGCCGCCGTCCACGAGGCCGTCATGACCACCTGGCGGGCGCAGATGCACGGCTACCTCCAAGAGGCCCGCCTGGACGGCGACGTCACCACCGCCACCCCGGACGACACCGTCATCGACGGCCTCCTCGCCGCCCTCATGGGCTTCCAGATCAACGCCCTCTTCGCCCCCGCCGCCACCCCGGAACGCCAGGAAGCGGTCCTCGACGAACTCCTCGGCGCACTGGCGCCCTGAGGTCCCACCAGGGGGCCTGCTCACCTCACCCAGGCCTTTTCGATACGCCGTATCGTACGATGTACCGCATGCCGCGCCACTCACCCTCCCTGGACCGTGCGACCCCGGACCGCATCGCCGAGACCGCCCTCCTCCTCGTGGACGAGAGCGGCCCCGACGCGCTGACCTTCCGGGCGCTGGCCACCCGCCTGGACATCTCCCTCGCCTCCCTCCAGCGGCGCTGCACCGACCTGGCGGGCCTGCTCGACCTGTGCACCGACCACCTCGCCGCCCGTCTCCCCGTGATCGGCCCGGACACCGACTGGGCCACGGCGACCGAGGCACGCTTCACCGCCCTGTACCGGCTGCTCGCCGCCCACCCGGGGCTGCTCGCCCTGCGCGGTACGCGCCCCTGGCTCGGGTCGAACCTGCTGGCCCGCCTGGTGGAGCCGCAGCTCGCCGACAGCATCGCGGCCGGGATGAGCCCCGAGGAGGCGATGACCACGTACCGCCGGATGTACCTCCTCACGCTCGGCAGCGCCGGCTTCGTCGACCACCGCGACCCCAAGGCCGTACGGGCCGTCACCCGCAGCGCGCTGGCCGCGCTCGACCCGGAGGAGTTCCCGGTGCTGACCGGCCACCTCGCCGCGATCGTGCCCGCCATGACCGACGACGAGGTCTACTACGGCGCCCTGCGCCAGCTCATCGAGGCCGCCACAGTCGCTCCTCCCTCCGTTCCTTCCGCCGACGCAGAGCAAGGACCCCGAGAATGACCACCCCCGCCCCCACCGCACGCATCTTCAGCAGCGACAACGTCGCCGGCACCTCCCCGGAGATCCTCGACGCGATAGCCGGGGCGGCCGGCGGCCAGGCCACGCCGTACGGCACGGACGATGTCACCGCCGACGTCCGGCGCAGGCTGTGCGAGATCTTCGAGTACGACGTCGACGTGCTGCTGGTCTCGACCGGTTCCGCCGCGAACGGGCTGAGCCTGGCCGCGCTGACCCCGCCGTGGGGGAGCGTGCTGTGCCATCGCGACAGCCACATCAACAACGACGAGTGCGGGGCGCCCGAGTTCTACACCGCGGGCGCCAAACTCGTTCCGCTCGGCGGCGCCGACGCCAAGATCGATCCCGACGAACTGCGGGCGGCCGTACGACGCAAGGCCGGGGACGTGCACAGCGTGCAGCCCTCCGTCGTGAGCGTCACCCAGGCCACCGAGACCGGCGCCGTCTACTCCCTCGACGAGCTGCGCACCCTCGGGCCCATCGCCAAGGACGCGGGCCTGCGCCTGCACATGGACGGTGCCCGCTTCGCCGGAGCCGTCGCCGCCCTCGGCCGCACCCCCGCCGAGCTGACCTGGCGGGCCGGGGTCGACGTGCTCTCCTTCGGGGCCACCAAGAACGGCACGATGACCGCCGACGCGATCGTCGTCTTCGACCGCTCCCTCACCGCCGAACTGAGCTTCCGCGCCAAGCGAGCCGGCCAGCTGGCCGCCAAGATGCGCTTCCACGCGGCCCAGTTGGACGCGTACCTGACCGACGACCTCTGGCTGCGCAACGCGACCCACGCCAACGCCATGGCCGCCCGGCTCCAGGAGGGCCTGAAGGCCGTCCCCGAGGTCGGTCTGCTCGGCGCCGCCGAGGCCAACATCCTCTTCTGCCGCCTGCCCCGGCAGATCATCGACGGGCTCCTGTCGGACGGCTACGTCTTCTACCACGACCGCTGGGAGCCGGGTGTCGTCCGCTTCGTCACCTCCTTCGCGACCACGGAGGAGGATGTCGACGACCTGCTCGGCGCCGTCCGCCGGTACGACGCCTAAAGGCGATTTCCGCCGCCGCTGGGGGCCGAGGCGCGCTGCTCCAGCCGGGCCAGGGCCAGCGCGCCCCACCGGAGGTTCTCCTGTTCCAGGGCGATCCCCCGCAGCAGGGTGAGGCAGGGGCCGATCCGCTCGGCGGTCGCGAAGAACTCGTCCTCGGTACGCCCGTCCAGCAGGCGCATCCGCAACCGCTCGTAGCGCGCCAGCTTGGCGGTGGACCACTCCATCCGCTCGGCGATCGAGGCCCGTACGGCCTCGGTGTCGCCGGCGTCGACGCACTGGACCTTGACCATCAGCTCGTCCCTGATGGCCGTCGGCCTGGACGGTGCCTCGGCGGTGTAGGCGCGCACCGCCTCCAGTCCTGCCTCGGTGAGGGAGAACAGCCGCTTGTTGGGGCGGCGTTCCTGCTCCACGACACGGGCCGCGATGAGCCCGTCGCCCTCCATGCGCTCCAGCTCCCGGTAGAGCTGCTGGGGGGTGGCCATCCAGAAGTTGGCGACGGAGGCGTCGAACCCCTTCGCGAGGTCGTACCCGGACGCCTCGCCCTCCAGAAGGGCGGCCATCACCGCGTTGCGCAGAGCCATGTCGGCAGCCTAGTCTGCAATGCACCTATTCAACTTGTTGAATATCCGCGCACACTCGTCGAATGCTCGTCGACTCCATGAGGTGATCCTGTGCATCCCTTCCGCGCGGCCGTCGAAGCAGGCGACATGGATTCCGTCGCCGCCCTGCTGGCCGAGAACGTCGTCTTCACCAGCCCCGTCGTCTTCAAGCCGTACGCGGGCAAGGCGATCACCGCCGCGATCCTGAACGCCGTGTCGGAGGTGTTCGAGGACTTCACCTACATCCGGGAGATCGCCGACCCGGACGGCCGCGACCACGCCCTCGTCTTCACCGCGACCGTGAACGGCAGACAGCTCACCGGCTGCGACTTCCTCCACTTCGACGAGGACGGAAGGATCGACGACTTCATGGTGATGGTCCGCCCCCTCTCGGGTGCGAACGCGCTGGCCGAGGCGATGGGCGCGAAGTTCGCGGAGATCGCGCGCGAGGCGGCCGGCACGGAGTGACCGCACCGCTAGCGCACCAGGCAGGGCCGCTTCCCGTCGAACTCCCAGCCGGGGAGCAGGTATTGCATGGTGACCGCGTCGTCCCGTGCCCCCAACGCCCGCTCCCGGTACAGCTCATGGGCCGCGAGCACCCGCTCCATGTCCACCTGGACCCCGAGCCCCGGCGCGTCCGGCACCGCGATCTCGCCGGCGACGATCCGGGGCGGAGCGACCGTGAGGCGTTCCAGGCCCTCCTGCCAGATCCAGTGGGTGTCGAGGGCGTTGTACTCGCCCGGGGCCGCCGCCCCGCAGTGGGTCACCATGGCCAGGGAGATGTCGAAGTGGTTGTTGGAGTGGCAGCCCCAGGTCAGGCCCATCGCGTTGCACAGCTGGGCCACGCGCACGGAGCCCTGCATGGTCCAGAAGTGCGGGTCGGCCAGCGGGATGGACACCGACTGGAGGGCCAGGGCGTGGGTCAGTTGCCGCCAGTCCGTGGCGATCATGTTGGTCGCCGTCGGCAGATCCGTCGCCCGGCGGAACTCGGCCAGGATCTCGCGCCCCGAGAAACCGTCCTCCGCACCGCAGGGATCCTCGGCGTAGGCCAGCGTGCCGTTCAGGGGCGCGCACAGCTCGACCGCCTCGCGCAGCGACCACGCGCCGTTCGGGTCGAGCGTGATCCGGGCCTCCGGGAAACGGTCCTTCAGCGCCCGTACGGCCTTGACCTCCTCCGAGCCCTCCAGGACCCCGCCCTTGAGCTTGAAGTCCCGGAAGCCGTAGCGGGCGTGGGTCGCCTCGGCCTGGCGGACGATCGCCTCCGGGGTCAGGGCCTCCTCGTGCCGTACGCGGTACCAGTCGACGGGGGAGTCCGGTTCGCGGACGTAGTCCAGGTCCGTCCGGTCCGGGTCGCCGACGTAGAAGAGGTAGCCCAACACCCGTACGGAATCCCGCTGTTGACCGTCACCGAGCAGGGCCGCGACCGGTACGTCCAGCTGCTGGCCGAGCAGGTCGAGCAGGGCCGACTCGACGGCCGTCACCGCGTGCACGGTCGTGCGCAGGTCGAAGGTCTGGGCGCCGCGTCCGCCCGAGTCGCGGTCGGCGAAGCGGGCGCCGATCTCCCGCAGGACGCGCTTGTAGTCGCCCACCTTCGCGCCGACGACCAGGGACTCGGCGTCGCGCAGTGTTCGCGTGATCTGCTCGCCGCCCGGGACCTCGCCCAGTCCCGTACGGCCCTCGGAGTCGGTGAGGATCACGATGTTGCGGGTGAAGTAGGGGCCGTGGGCGCCGGAGAGGTTCAGTTCCATGCTGTCGTGGCCGGCGACGGGGTAGACGGCGAAGGCGGTGACGGTTGGTCGGTTCGCACTCAAACGCGTACTCCTTGTCTGTCCATGCAGATGGTATCCACGTATGGGGACGAAGGTTAGGTGGGTGAACGGATGTGTGTGTGGTTCGTTCGCCTGCGGGACGGTGGGGGCTGGTCGCGCAGTTCCCCGCGCCCCTAAAGGGCGCGACCCGGCGACCCCTACGCCAGCGGCACCCTGGTGAACCGTCCCGCCGTCCTCAGTTCCCCCTCGATCCGGGTCGCCGTTCCGTGTAGTTCGGGGAGGATCTCCTCCACGCACTGTTCTGCCGTGCGGCGGGTCGTGTGCATCTCCACGCTCACTGCCGCGACCACCCGGCCCGTGCGGTCGCGGACCGGGACCGCGATCGAGCGCAGGCCCTCCTCCAGCTCCTCGTTGACCAGGGCGTACCCCTGCTTCCGTACCTCCGCCAGTACGCCCGTGACGGGTTCGTCCGGTGCGTCGGCCAGGAGGACGCGGCCCATCGAGGTGGGGTACGCCGGGAGGCGCGTGCCGACCGTGATGTTGGCGCTCATGATGCGTCGCGTCGCCACCCGTGCCGTGTACTGGATCTCCGCCGCCGTGAGGACCGCCAGGGACGCCGACTCCTGTACGCGGCCCGCGAGTTCGGCCAGGTGCGGGGAGGCGATCTCGGGCAGGGAGGTGCGGGAGAGGGGCGGGAAGCCGAGGGACAGGACCCGGGGGGTGAGGGTGAAGGTCCGGCCCTGCGACTCCACGTATCCGAGGTGCTCGTAGGTGATCAGGGCCCGGCGGGCGGTCGCCCTCGCCAGGCCCGTCGCCCGCGCGACCTCCGTCAGGGTCAGCTCGGCGCGGGACTCGCCGAAGGCCGTCAGGACGGTCAGGCCCCTGGCCAGGGACTCGATGAACTCCCGGCCCAGTTCCTGCTTCGAGGCCCCGGTCCAGACCGCCAGGCCCGAGGGGGGCGCCGGTGGCTCCGAGGTCGGCCGCTGCCGTAGTTCGGCCTCCATCGCCGTCACCGTCGACCTGAGGCGCGGCAGCAGCTCCTCGCGCAGGTCGGTCGCCGTGCGGCGGCTCGTGTGGCTCACCACGCTCGCGACACAGGCCACCCGGCCCGTACGGGGGTCCCGTACGGGTACGGAGACCGCGACCAGCCCCGGCTCGATCAGCTGGTCGTCCAGTGCCCAGCCGTCGGCGCGGGCCCGTTCGACGTACGCCTCGAAGTCGGCGTCCGAGGCGTCCGAGGTGCGCGGCGGTACCGCCGGGAAGCCCAGGTCGGTCGGGTCCGTCGCCCGGCGTTCGTGCCAGCGCCGCCAGTCGGCGGGCGTCCACTCGGTGGCGAACAGCGGGCCGGGGGCGGTGCGTTCGGCGGGGAGGAGGTCGCCGATGCGGAAGCTGAGGGACATCGCGCGGCGGCGGGTCGCCTGGTGGATGAAGCGGATGCCGTCCCGGTCGCCGACCGCCAGCGACACCGACTCGTCCAGCTCGTCGGCGAGGGCGTCCGCGTGCGCGTCGAGCAGGGCGGGCAGCCGGAGCGCGGCCAGATAGGCGTTGCCGAGTTCCATCAGCCGAGGGGTGAGAACCGCGTCCCGGCCGTCGAGACGGACGTACCCCATGCGCGCCAGCGTCGCCGTGATCCGGTCGACCGTCGAACGGGCCAGCCCGGTCGCCCGCTCAAGACCGCTCAGGCTCAGCGTCCCGCCCGCCTCCGTCAGCTGCCGCAGCACGGCGATCCCGCGCATCAGCGGGGCGACCGCCTCGGCGGGCACGGGAGCGGGGGCGGACACCTGGTCGGGGACGGGGTCAATCATGGGCTCACCGTAATGCCCGTACGGAACCGCCGGCCGTGCGCCCGCCACCCACCCCTACGGGACGGCCCCTAGCTCCGGGTGATCGCCACCCGGTGGTTCCCGTCGAGGTCAGCGCTCGCCACGGTGATCCGGATGCTCCGCCTCGGGTCCGTGAAGGACTCGCCGGGGGCGAAGGGCGCGTCGGAGAGTTCCGCGTGGACGTTCGGGCTGCGCGTGCAGCCGCCGCTGTCCCGGCGGGAGTCGTACACCGTGACCGGGCCACGGCCCGTGTCGACGTTCGCGTCGACCTTGTAGATCAGCACGCCAGGGCGGCACACCGTCTCGTCGTTGCCCTCGCGCGTGCGCAGCTCGACGGCGTACCCCGTACGGGAGCTGATGGGCACGAAGACCAGTTTCGCGCCGCCGGGACGGGCCAGCGGGGTGAGCGTGTACTCGCTCGTCCCGGCCGCCACCGCGCACCCGACCTGCGAGGGGTCCAGCCAGCCGAGCTTCCACTTGTGCCAGCCGAGCAGGTCGTTGTTGGCCCCCCAGTCCTCGCTCATGATGTCCCAGTGCCCGACCGCGCCCCCGCCGTGCTGTGTGTAGAGGTCGGGCAGCCCGAACACATGGCCGTTCTCGTGCGGCAGGACGCGGTAGCCCGTGGTGTCGTACGACCCCGAGCCGTCGTCCTGCCGGGAGTAGACGAAGGACGCGTTGGCGACGGGCACCCCGTCCGCGACCGGCGCCTCCCTGTTCCCGGCGAAGGTGACGGACAGGACGGTGTCCAGGGCGGAGGGGCCCGCGTTCGGGGTGACCAGCACGTTCAGCAGGTCGTACGAGCGGAAGTCGACCTTCGGGTCGGCCGCGGCCACGATGTCCTGGACGAGTCTGCGGTAGCCGGGGTCGAAGGGGGCGCCGCGCTGTATGCCGTACGAGCGGAAGGACCGGGGCATCCGCAGCCAGGTGTCGACGGGGGCCTCGGGGCGGTAGTCGAGGCGGCCGTAGGAGCTGGTGGCGAACCAGTCCCGGGTCTGCGGGAAGAACTCCGCGAGCCGGTCGAGGGCGCTGCCCTGGCCGGGGGCGTCGGAGAAGTCGACCATCAGGTTCAGCGCGCGGACGGTACCGGTGGAGCGGGAGTAGCCGGCCGGGGTGGGCATTCCCTCGGACATCTGGACACCGAGGCCACCCCTGAGCACACAGGGGCTGAGCTGGGCGGAGCGGGCCAGCGGGACCGAGCCCGCGGCCGTCGTGGAACCCCTGGTGAACTGTCCGGTCCCGGCCGAGGTGCTGACCGCGAGGGTCAGCGCGGCCACGGACACCAGGGCGGCCACCCGGCGGGGGCGCGGGGTGCCCGGCGGGCGTATCCGACGACGGCTGGTCGGCTGCTGCATGCACGGACCCTTCGCGCCACGGCAGCCGCCGGTCTCGGACTGCACCCTTCCGATCACCCTGTGTCGAGGTCGGCGGGAGCGCGCGCTGGAGGAGACCGATCGTGGGTACCCGCATGGATCCGATGTGACCCAGGTCACATGGAATCTCTTCGGATGCGGGAAATAACCGGGGATCGTTTCCCCGTTTAGCCATGTGTCCGAGCGAAACGGGGACTGTCTCCCCGGATCGCAACACCACGTTCATCAAGAACGCGCCGTTCATGAAGGAGTACGCCGTGCAGACCGCGATCCCCGTGCAGAAGGTGACCCGGCCCCGCGCCGACGCCCTGCGCAACCGGGAGCGGATCGTCACCGCCGCCCGCGAGATGTTCGTCGAGTTCGGCCCCGAGGTGCCGATCGACGAGATCGCCCGCCGGGCCGGCGTCGGCAATGCCACGGTGTACCGCAACTTCCCGGACCGGGAGGCCCTGGCCCGGGAGGTCGTCTGCTCGGTCATGGACCGTATGTCCGAGGCGGCCGAACTCGCCCTCGTCGAGACCGGCGACGCCTTCGCGGCGCTGGAGCGCTTCGTGCACGTCACCGCCGACGAACGGATCAGCGCGCTCTGCCCGATGATGGCCAGCACCTTCGACCAGCGTCACCCTGATCTGGAGGCGGCGCGGGAGCGGGTCGAACAGCTCACCGAAGAGATCATGGACCGGGCGAAGGCGGCCGGTCAGCTCCGCACCGACGTGGGCGTCGGCGACGTGATGGTCGTCGTGGCCCAGCTCAGCCGTCCTCCGGCGGGCACGGGGTGCATGAGCATGGACCCCTTCGTGCACCGGCACCTGCAACTGTTCCTGGACGGTCTGCGGGCCCCGGCCCCCTCCGTGCTCCCCGGCACGGCCGCGACGATGGAGGACCTGCGCCGGCCCTGACGGCGACCTGACCCTCTCTCCGTAACTTCTCCGCTCCCCTTTCCTCCTTCCCGTTCCCCTTCACGTCCCTTTCGCGTCCCTTTCGCGTTCCTTCACGTCCTTCTTCCGTCACGAAGTCCCGAAGTGGGTATCCCCATGTCTGAAACAGCCCAGGCTGCCGCCACCAAGGCGCCGGCTCCCGATTCGAACCGTTGGAAGGCGCTGACCTTCATAGCGCTCGCCCAGCTGATGGTCGTGCTCGACGCGACCATCGTGAACATCGCCCTGCCCTCCGCCCAGCAGGACCTGGGGATCTCGGACGGCAACCGGCAGTGGGTCATCACGGCCTACGCCCTCGCCTTCGGCGGACTGCTGCTCTTCGGCGGCCGGATCGCCGACATCTGGGGCCGCAAGAACACCTTCGTCACCGGTCTGATCGGCTTCGCCGCGGCCTCCGCCCTGGGCGGCGCCGCGACGAACGAGGCGATGCTCCTCGGCTCCCGCGCCCTGCAGGGTGCCTTCGGCGCACTGCTCGCGCCCGCCGCGCTCTCCCTGCTCGCGGTGATGTTCACCGACGCCAAGGAGCGCGCCAAGGCGTTCGGCATCTACGGCGCCATCGCCGGTGGTGGCGGTGCCGTCGGTCTGATCCTCGGCGGCTTCCTCACCGAGTACCTGGACTGGCGCTGGACGTTCTTCGTGAACATCCCGTTCGCGATCGTCGCCGCCCTCGGCGCGTACTTCGTCATCCGTGAGCCGTCCGGCAGCCGCAACCGCTCGCCGCTCGACATCCCGGGCGTCGTCCTGTCCACCCTCGGTCTGGTCTCCCTCGTCTACGGCTTCACGCGCGCCGAGTCCGAGGGCTGGAGCGACTCCCTGACCATCGGCATGTTCGTCACCTCGGTGGTGCTCCTCGCGGCCTTCGTGTTCGTCGAGGCCAGGGTCAAGGCCCCGCTGCTGCCCCTGCGCGTCATCACCGAGCGCAACCGCGGCGGCGTCTACCTCTCGCTCGGCCTCGCGATCATCGCGATGTTCGGCCTGTTCCTCTTCCTCACCTACTACCTGCAGATCGTCAAGGGCTACTCGCCGGTCAAGACCGGCTTCGCCTTCCTGCCGATGATCGCGGGCATGATCACGGGCTCCACGCAGATCGGCGCCCGACTGATGACCCGCGTCCCGGCGCGGCTGCTGATGGGCCCGGGCTTCCTGCTCGCCGCGCTCGGCATGCTGCTGCTGACCCAGATGGAGATCGGCTCCTCGTACGCGGCCCTGCTCCTGCCGGCGATGCTCCTGCTCGGTCTCGGCATGGGGACGGCGTTCATGCCGGCCATGTCCCTGGCCACGCTGGGCGTCGAGCCGCGTGACTCCGGTGTCGCCTCCGCGATGGTCAACACCTCGCAGCAGGTCGGCGGCGCGATCGGTACGGCCCTGCTGAACACCATCGCCGCCTCGGCGACGACCTCGTACATCTCCGACCACATCGGCGGCGCGTCCTCCCGCTCCCAGCAGCAGCTGGTCCAGCTGAAGGGCATGGTCGAGGGCTACACCAGCGCCATCTGGTTCGCCGTCGGCATCCTGGTCGCCGCCTCCGCGATCGCCTTCACCTTCATCAACGCCGGCCGCCCGGACATGAGTTCGGTCAGCGGCGAGGATGCTGAGGAGGAGTTCAAGGTCCCGGTGGTCGCCCACTGACCCCGGCGGCCGTCCCCGCATTACCCCTTCGGGCCACTGCGTACGTCACGCGGGGTGGGGACGCCTCGTGACGTACGACTCCAGGATCTGCCCTGGTTCCGCTCAGCGGAGCCAGGGCAGATCCGCGCCCGCGTCCTGCGGCTGAAGGCCCTGGGCGACGATCTCCATGACCTCGTGGAGCGTCTTGCGCTGCTCGTCGCTGATCCGGTCGAACAGCGCCTGGCGTACGGCGGTCACATGGCCCGGCGCGGTGCGCCGGAGCACCTCCTGGCCCTGGTCGGTCAGGACCGCGAACTGGCCGCGCTTGTCCGAGGGGCAGTCCTCGCGCCGCACCCAGCCGTTCTTCTCCAGCCGGGCGATCGCGTGCGAGAGCCGGGAGCGGGTGATCTTGGCCTTCATCGCCAGTTCGGTCATGCGCAGCCGCCCGTCGGTGGCCTCGCCGAGACCGACGAGCAGGCCGTAGTAGACGTGCGGCATACCGGCGTCGCGCTGGAGCTGGCGGTCGAGGTGGTCCTCCAGCAGGGTGACGGCGTGCATGTAGGCGCGCCAGGTGCGCTGTTCCTCGTCGGTGAGCCAGCGGGGCTCCTCGTCGGATGTAGATGCCGTGTTCATGTACTCCACTCTACGTTCCCCGTCCTTGAATTTTAAACCAAAACGATGTATGTTCAGTATGCGAGAAGCTTGAGACTTCAAGATGCAGACTTGAAGGAGAGCTTGTCTCGGGTAACCGAAGGGAGCAGCAGTCATGTCCGCCGCCACCCAGGAGCGCATGCCCGCGCTCTACCTCAGTCACGGCGCACCCCCGCTGGCGGACGATCCGATCTGGCCCGGCCAGCTCGCCGCCTGGTCGGCCGACCTGCCCCGCCCCAAGGCGATCCTGATGGTCTCCGCCCACTGGGAAGAGGCCCCGCTCGCCATCGGCGCCATCGAAACGATCCCCCTCGTCTACGACTTCTGGGGCTTCCCGGAGCACTACTACCAGGTCGAGTACGCCGCCCCGGGCGCGCCCGAACTCGCCGAGTCCGTACGGAAGCTGCTGCGGGCCCCCGGAATCCCCGTCCAGGACGTCCCCGACCGCGGTCTCGACCACGGCGCGTACGTCCCCCTGGTGGAGATGTTCCCCGAGGCGGACATCCCTGTCCTCCAGATCTCCATGCCTACCCTCGACCCGGTGAAGCTGATGGACATCGGCCGCAAGCTCGCGCCGCTGCGCGACGAGGGTGTGCTGATCGTCGGCTCGGGCTTCTTCACCCACAACCTGGCCGCGCTGCGGCACTCGGGCCCCGGTGTACCGACCTGGTCGAGCGAGTTCGACGACTGGGGCCGCCGGGCGCTGGAGACACGGGACGTGGACGGCCTGCTGGACTTCCTGAACAAGGCTCCCGCCGGCAAGTACGCCCACCCGCGCACCGAGCACTTCGCCCCGCTCTTCGTGACGATGGGCGCGGCCGACGTCGCCGGCGAGCTGGACTCCCAGAGGTCGGTCATCGACGGCTTCTGGCTGGGGATGGCCAAGCGGTCGGTGCAGTTCGGCTGACCTCGTAGGTCGGTATTCGGCCCCTTCGGGCAGCTGCCCGGGGGCCGGAAGGGCCACGGGGGAGGGTTCACCGACGGCCTCAGAGTTCCTTCTCGTACCAGGCCACGTCCCAGTACCGGCCGAACTTGCGGCCCACCTCGTGGTACGTCCCGACGTACCGGAACCCGAAACGTTCGTGCAGCCGCACGGACGCCTCGTTCGGCGGCACGATGCCGGCCAGCGCGCGGTGCACGTCCTCTCCGGCCAGGGCCGCGAAGAGGGCCTTGTAGAGCAGGGTGCCCACGCCGCGCCCGCCCGCGTCCGGGGCGAGATAGACGGTGACCTCCACCGTGGTGCCGTACGCCGGCTTCGCTCGGAAGGCGCCGGATGTGGCGTACCCCAGAATCCGCTGTGAGTCCACCTCTGTGGCAACCATCAGGCGATGTGGGCCGTCTTCAGGGTAGGAGAGCAGCCAAGGCCGGCGCTCTTCCGGTGTGAAGACCTTGGTGTCGAACGTGGTGGGTGTCTCGCGCACGTAGTGGTTGTAGAGGTCGGTGAGAGCTGTGAGATCAGCCTCGACTCCCGGCCTGACCTGCACCTCTGCATGTTCCGACGGCATCACGCCTCCTTTGCGCGCGGCATAGGGTACTGCAAGATCAGAAAAATAGGAGGGCGCGGTGGGAATTCTGTCCTGATTCCAGTCGTTGTTTCCTTCGGATGCCGGGCACACGAGGAGTGTGCTGAGCGTTCAGCGACAAAGAGGAACAACCAGGACCACCCGCTGACCTACCATCGCAAGGGAGCACGCATGGCAACCCGTGCCGTCGCCCGTCGTACGTCGTCCGCCACCGGCGGATCCGTCGGCGGCGCACGCAGTGTTCGCGCCCATGGCGGCGAGATCGCCGACCGCGACCTGGTCGGCATGTACTTGGACGAGATAGCGCGGACCCCGCTGCTCGACGCCGCGAAGGAGGTCGAGCTGTCGCAGACCATCGAGGCTGGTGTGTTCGCACGCCAGATCCTCGACGGCGAGACAGAGGCCAAGGCGGACGCCACCGTCGAGGAGCTGGAGGCGCTGGTCGCCGAGGCCGAGCGGGCCAAGGACGTCTTCATCCGGTCCAACCTCCGGCTGGTCGTCGCCGTGGCGCGCCGCTACCCCCGCAGCGGCCTGCCCCTTCTCGACCTGATCCAGGAGGGCAACGCCGGCCTGGTGCGCGCGGTCGAGAAGTTCGACTACCGCAAGGGCTTCAAGTTCTCGACGTACGCCACCTGGTGGATCCGTCAGGCCATCACCCGCTCCATAGCCGACCAGTCGCGCACGATCCGCCTCCCCGTCCATCTGGTCGAGGAACTGGGCCGGATCCGCCGCGTGCAGCGCGAGTTCAACCGCAAGAACGGCCGGGACCCGGAGCCGGCGGAGATCGCCGCCGAACTGGACTCGACGCCGGAGCGTGTGATCGACGTCCTGGACTGGGCCCGCGACCCGGTCTCCCTGAACATGTCCGTGGACGACGAGGGCGAGACGCAGTTCGGCGACCTCCTGGAGGACACGTCGGCGGTGTCGCCGGAGCAGTCCGTGCTGACGCTGCTGCGCAGCGAGGAACTGGACGACCTGATCGGCCGCCTCGACCAGCGCACGGCGTCCATCATCAAGATGCGGTACGGCATCGACGACGGGCGCGAGCGGACGCTGACGGAGGTCGGCAAGGAGCACGGGCTGACCCGGGAGCGGATTCGGCAGATCGAGAAGCATGCGTTGCTCGAACTGAAGAAGTTGGCTCGGGACACCGGGTTCGACGCGGCGGCGTAACTCCGTTGGGTGCGTGGTTCTTCGGCTGCGGGCCCGGTGGGGGCTGGTCGCGCAGTTCCCCGCGCCCCTAACGGGCGCGCCATGGGGGCGCGATTGTGTGTGGCGCGCGCCCTCGGCGTACGACTGTTGGGGGTCGCGTGCGCGGGGTGGCGGGGGGCCGCGCAAAGATAGCGGTGTCACGCTGCTTCAAACCAGCGGGTCCGGGGCACAAGACCTCAGGGCCCAGGACTTCCGGGTCCGGGTGGTAACGCCCTGGACCCCCTGAGCCAGGTTCCGACGCAACCCCCCCCAGCGTCGGAACCTTCCCAAGCCGGGCTTCGGTACCTAACCCCCCCCAGGTACCGGAGCCCGGCTCACTTCTGCCTCCGCCCGACGGCTCGTTCGCTCAAGGGCGGGGCACCCCGTACCTGAACCCCGGGGTGGCCCGCCGGATGGCAGATTGTGCCACAGCGGCATAACCTGGCGTCCGTGTCCCACCCCGATATCTCCGGTTCCTCCGGTTCCTCCAGCTTCTCCGGTTCGCTCACCGAGCGGCGCAAGTACGCGACGCGGATGGAGATCGCCCGGGTGGCGGCGAAGCTCTTCGTGACCGACGGGCTGCGGGCCACCCGCGCCGAGGACATCGCCCAGGCGGCCGGGGTCGCGCCGCGCACGTTCTACCGCTACTTCGCCACCAAGGAGGAGGCCGTCGGGCCCCTGTTCGGCGCGGGCATGGAGCACTGGGCGGACACGGTGCGCGAGGCGCCGGCCGCGCTGTCCGTCCCGCAGGCCCTGGAGCACGCGGCACGGCATGTGCTGACCCCCGGCGCCGGGGTCCCGCCGGGCGCCCTGGACTGGGCCCGCACCCTGCTCCGGCTGGCCGAGGAGAGCCCCGCCCTGCTGCGGGTGTGGGCGGAACGGTGCCGGACCTCGGAACGCGCGCTCGCCGAGGCGCTGGCCTCCCGGGGCGCGGGCCCGGCCGACTCGCCCGACGCCCGCTTCACGGCCGCCGTCGCCGGCGCCGCCGTACGCGTCGCCTTCGAGACCTGGGCGGCCGGAGACACCCCGGCCGACGGCCCGACGGGCCCGGCGGCACTGGCGGTACGCAACTTGGGGACGCTGCGGGACTTTCCGTGGAGCGGCGCGAGTTCTTGAGACGCGAGCCCTGAGGAGGCGCGAGTCCCGAGGGACGGGTTCTTGAGGGCCGCCGGTCGGCTGCCCGCCGTCTGGGTCGGGCGCGCCTCGGCTTCCGTGTCTGTCGGCCGGCCGGGTTCGTGGAGCGGGGCCGGTTTCGAGGCGTTCTGGAGGGTGCCGGTCGGCTGCCTGCCGCCGCCCGGGTCGGGGCGTCTCGACTCCTGTGCCTGGTCGGCCGGTTCGGGTTCGCGTTAGTGGAGCGGCGTCGACTTCTGAGGCGCGGGCCCTGAGGGGCGGGTTCTTGAGGACCGCCGCGCAGGTCGGGTGCGGCGCGGCTTCCGTGTCTGGCGGCCGGTCCGGGTCGTGGAGCGGGGTCGGTTTCTGTGGCCCGGGTTCTGGAGGGCTGTCGGTCGGCTGCCCGCCGCCGCCCGGGTCGGGGCGCCTCGACTGCTGTGCCTGGCCGACCAGTTCGGGTTCGCGTCCGTGCAGCGGCGCCGGCTTCTGGCGCGCGAGTTCCTGAGGTGTCGGTCCCGGTGGGCCGCCGAGGTCAGCTCCCCGTCGCCGCCCGGGTCAGACGTTCCCCCAACTCCCGTACCCTCTGCACCAGTTCGGGCGGTTCCCGGACCGTGAAGGCGCAGTCGACCGACGCTAGCCGTACCGCCAGCCACTCCACCGCGTCGCCGGTCGAGGAGCGGATGCGGCAGCTGTGCTCGTCGAGGGGCTCGGGGGTGCCGAGCCAGGCCGGGACGCGGGCGGCGACAAACGCGGCCGGGGCGGCGAACGTCGCCTCGAACGCGTACTCCTCCCGCCGGACATGGATCGACCGGCGCAGATACTCCGCCGCGTCGCCCGTCGGCAGCTCGCGCGGGGCGAAGCGGGCGCCTGTCGCGAAGGGGTCGGCGACCCGGTCGACGCGGAAGGTGCGCCAGTCGGCGCGGTCGAGGTCGTACGCGACGAGATACCAGCGGCGGTCGGTCGACACCAGCCGGTACGGCTCGGTCAGCCGCTTCGTCGCCGTACCGTCCTTGGCACGGTAGGCGAACCGCAGCCGCTCCTGCCCGGCCACCGCCGAGGCCATCACGGTCAGCGTCTCGGGCGCGATGACCGCGCCGTCCCCGCTGGTCAGCGGGGTGGTCGCGGCCTGGAGGGTGGACACGCGGCGGCGCAGCCGGGACGGCAGGACCTGCTCCAGCTTGGCCAGCGCCCGTACGGACGCCTCGTCCAGCCCCTCGACCGCGTGCCCGGCGCCCGCCCGCAGCCCGACCGCGATGGCCACCGCCTCCTCGTCGTCGAGCACCAACGGTGGCAGCGCCTTGCCCGCGACCAGCCGGTACCCGCCGTCGGACCCCTTGCTCGCCTGCACGGGATAACCGAGTTCCCGCAGCCGGTCGATGTCCCGCCGCACGGTGCGCCGCGACACCCCGAGCCGGTCGGCCAGCTCGCCGCCGGGCCACTCGCGGGGCGTCTGGAGAAGCGAGAGGAGCTGGAGGAGCCGGGCCGGGGTGTCCGTCGTCATGGGTACGAGGATGCCGTACCACTAGGACAGGATCTGACCTAGTGGGGTCCTAGCGTGAAGCCATGAACTCCACCGAGACATCAACAGCCGTACCTGACAGGCGGCGCTGGCTCGCCCTCGCCATCGTGATGACCGCGGCCTTCATGGACCTCGTCGACGTCACGATCGTCAACATCGCGATCCCGTCGATCCAGCGCGAGGCCGGCGCTTCCTTCAGCCAGATCCAGTGGATCACCGCCGGATACGCGCTCGCCTTCGCCGCAGGCCTCGTCACCGGCGGACGTCTGGGCGACATCCACGGCCGCAAGCGGCTCTTCCTCGTCGGGATAGGCGGTTTCACCCTGGCCTCCGCCCTCTGCGGCTTCGCCGCGAACCCGGAGATGCTGGTCGCCTCCCGCATCCTCCAGGGTGCGATGGCGGCGATGATGGTGCCGCAGGTCCTGTCGATCGTCCACGCGACCTTCCCGGCGCACGAACGCGGCAAGGTGTTCGGCCTCTTCGGCGCGATCGTGGGCCTGGGCGCGGTGTCCGGCCCCCTGCTGGGCGCGCTGCTGACGGAGTGGAACCTGTTCGGCCTCGAATGGCGGCCGATCTTCCTGATCAACCTGCCGGTGGGCATCGCGGGCCTGATCCTCGGCCGCCGCTACATCACCGAGTCCAAGGCCCCGCGCGCCCTCAAGCTGGACCTGGTCGGCGTCGCCCTGGTGACCCTGGGCCTGCTGATGCTGCTCTACCCGCTGACGCGCGGGCGCGAGCTGGGCTGGCCGCTGTGGGGGTACGTGTCGATGGCGGGCGCGCTCGTCGTGTTCGGCGCGCTGGTGGCGTACGAGAAGCGGAAGACCCGGATCGACGGCTCCCCGCTGGTCGAGCTGTCCCTGTTCAAGGTGAAGAGCTTCGCCGCGGGCATCGCCGTACAGACCGTCTTCGGGGTCGGGCTCGGGATCTTCTTCCTGGTGTGGACGCTGTACATGCAGTACGGGCTCGGCTGGAGCCCGCTGAAGGCCGGGCTGACCGGCGTGCCGTTCTCGATCGCGGTGTCGGTGGCGGCCGGCATGTCCGTCCAGAAACTGACCCCGCGCTTCGGCCGCAAGGTGCTCCAGGCGGGCGCGCTGGTGATGGGCCTGGGCGTGCTGCTCTACATCTGGGAGTCGGGCCGGTACGGCCTGTCCATCGCCCCCTGGCAGATGGCGTTGCCCCTGGTCGTCATGGGCGCCGGCATGGGCCTGATCGTCGCCCCGCTGACGGACGCGGTGCTGTCGGAGGTGCCGAGGGAGCACGCCGGATCTGCGTCCGGGCTGATCAACACCGTGCAGCAGATGGGCAACGCGCTGGGGCTCGGGCTGGTGTCGGTGGTGTTCTTCGGCACGATGGGGGACCGGCTGACGCCGAGCGAGGTGGGCCCGGCGTTCGTGGACGGCTTCCAGAACGCGCTGGGGTGGGTGGCCGGGCTGATGGGCCTGATCTTCGTGGTGATGTTCGCGTTGCCGGGGAGGGCCGCCGCGGTGCCCGAGCCGGAAGATGCGGTGGAGGACGAGCAGGAGAAGGTCCTCGTCGGCTGAGCAGGGCGCGGTGGAGCAGGGCCCGGCACCTCAGGCATCAGGCCTCAGGTGCCGGGCCCTTTCCCGTGCGCGTATCCGTGCCGCACCCCTACAGAAGCCTGATTGTGTCCGCATCGTGCCCGAACTTGTTTACTTTCCGGAAATCCGGGCGTAGCCTCCGGATGAAAGCAGCCGAAACAACAAGTTCGGGCATGAGTCGGAGGCGAACGGACATGTACGCACCGGAGCGGCAGCAGGAGATCCTGCGGCTCGCCCGTGACGGCGGGCGGGTGGACGTGCTGTCCCTCGCCGAGCAGTTCCAGGTCACCGCGGAGACCATCCGCCGGGACCTGAAGGCGCTGGACCGCGCGGGTCTCGTACGGCGTGTGCACGGCGGCGCCATACCGGCCGGTCGCCTCGACTTCGAGCCGGACCTCACCGAGCGCGAGTCGACCTACGCCGACGAGAAGGACCGCATCGCCAAGGCCGCCCTCGCCGAGCTGCCCACCGAGGGCACCCTGATCCTCGACGCCGGTTCGACGGTCGCACGCCTCGCCGCCGCCATCCCGCTGGAGGCGACGCTCACCGTCGTCACCCACAGCCTCCCGATCGCGGCCCGCCTCGCCGACCACCCCGGCATCCAGCTGCACCTCGTCGGGGGACGCGTCCGGCACCGTACGCGCGCCGCCGTCGACGCCTGGGCACTGCGGGCGTACGGCGAGATCCGCGCCGACGTCCTGTTCGTGGCCGCCAACGGGTTCTCCGCCGAGCACGGGCTGACCACGCCCGACCTCGCCGAGGCCGCCGTGAAGCGGGCCGCCGTGGAAGCCGCCCGCCGGGTGGTGCTGCTCGCCGACTCGACCAAGCATGGCGAGGAGCACTTCGCCCGCTTCGGGGACCTGGGCGACGTGGACCTGCTGATCACGGACAGCGGCCTGGACCCCGAGGACGCCACCGACCTCGAACGCGGCGGCCTGGAGGTAGTACGCGCATGATCCTCACCGTCACCCCCAACCCGTCCCTCGACCGTACGTACGAGGTCCCGTCGCTCGACCGCGGCGAGGTCATCCGCGCCACCGGCGAGCGCATGGACCCGGGCGGCAAGGGCGTCAACGTCTCGCGGGCAGTGGCAGCCGCCGGACAGCGCACGGTGGCCGTGCTACCGCTGGGCGGCGCGCCCGGAGCACTCGTCGCGGACCTCCTCGACGCCCAGGGCATAGAGGTGGCACCGGTACCGATCGCGGGGGCGACCCGCTCGAACATCGCCCTCGCCGAATCGGACGGCGTCCTGACGAAGATCAACGCACCCGGCCCCGAACTCTCCGCCGCAGAGCAGGAGTTGCTCCTGGAGACGGTACGCGTGCAGTCGGCCGACGCCGACTGGATAGCCTGCTGCGGCAGCCTGCCGCGTGGCCTCGCCCCGTCCTGGTACGCCGACATAGTGGCCCGTGCACATGCCGCAGGCGCCCGAATCGCCCTGGACACCTCGGGCCCGGCCCTCCTCGCGGCCCTGCGCGAACGCCCGGACGTGGTCAAGCCGAACGCAGAGGAGCTCGCGGAGGCGGTAGGCCGCCCCCTGGCGACGATCGGCGACGCGGTGAAGGCGGCGGAGGAACTGCGCGAACTGGGCGCGGGCGCGGTCCTGGCCAGCCTCGGCGCCGACGGCCAACTCCTCGTCAACGGCTCGGGCACCTGGTTCGCCAGCGCCCACGTCGACACCGTACGCAGCAACGTGGGTGCCGGCGACTCCTCCCTGGCCGGCTTCCTGATCGCCGGCGGCAGCGGCCCCAAGGCCCTGGCCTCGGCCGTAGCCCACGGCGCCGCCGCAGTCCAACTACCGGGCAGCGTGATGCCGACCCCGTCCGACCTCGACCCGTCGGCGGTGACGGTAACGGGCGAGGTACCGGTGGACCGGGCGTTGAGGGAGCCGGTGTCATGAGCGCTCATCTTCGTGTCCGCGTTGGCCCGGCCTTGCCGCGGCCGTCCGGCGCCGTGGGGTTGCCGGGCAGTGTGATGCCGATGCCTGCCGACCTCGATCCGGGAGCAGGTGTCATGGCCGCCCACCTGAGTGTCCGCGTTGGCCCGGCCTTGCCGCGGCCGTCCGGCGCCGTGCGGTTGCCGGGCAGCGTGATGCCGACCCCGTCCGACCTCGGCCCGTCCGCCGTGACGGTGACGGGCGAGGTGCCCGTGGACCCTCGTACCGGGGGAACCCCTCTCGTGACGGCGCCCGCCCGCTACGCCCGTCCCCCTGAACCGGCCCTGACGCGGCGGGGTTTCCCCGGCCCCGCCGCAGCCACCCCTCCCAAGAACCCCCACTGCACCACCCCCGTCCCCAGCCCCGCCCACCCCACTTCCCGGGCGATACGCGTGCGAAGGAGCCCGCGATGAGCGAGATGATCACCGCGGACCTGGTCGACCTCGACCTGTCCGCCCAGACCAAGGATGCGGCGGCCCGTGCCCTCGCCGAGCGCATGGTGGCGAAGGGGCGGGTGACCGACCTCGACGGTTTCCTCGCCGACGTGGCCGCCCGTGAGGCGCAGATGCCGACCGGCCTCGACGGCGGCATCGGCATCCCGCACTGCCGCAGCGAACACGTGACCGAGCCGACGCTCGCCTTCGGGCGCAGCGCCGCCGGGATCGACTTCGGCGCGGCCGACGGCCCCGCCGACCTGATCTTCCTGATCGCGGCCCCGGCCGGAGCCGACGACGCCCACCTGACGATCCTGTCGTCGCTCGCCCGCCAGCTGATGAACGACGAGTTCACGGCGGCGCTGCGGGCGGTCGGCGACGCGGAGACGGCCGCCGCGCTGATCCGTGGCGACGAGGCTCCGGCCACCGATGACTCCGCGGCGGCTTCGGCGGCGGCCTCCGCCGAAGCCGCCGCGGGCAGTGACGACGGTGACGGGGGCGCGCGTCCGTTCCGGATCGTCGCCGTCACCTCCTGTCCGACCGGCATCGCCCACACGTACATGGCCGCCGAGGCACTGGAGAACGCGGGCCGCGAGGCAGGCGTCGAACTCGTCGTCGAGCCGCAGGGCTCGGCCGGGTTCACCCGGCTCGACCCCGCCGTCATCGCCGCCGCGGACGGCGTGATCTTCGCCCACGACGTGCCCGTACGGGAGAAGGAACGCTTCGCCGGCAAGCCCACCGTCGACGTCGGCGTCAAGGCCGGCATCAACAAGCCCGCCCAGCTCATCGCCGACGTACGCGGCAAGGCCGAGCGCGGCGAGAGCAGCGCACCCGCCACCGGCGGTACGCCCGTCGAGCGGGCCGGCGAAGCAGGCGACAACTACGGCACCAAGCTGCGCAAGTGGCTGATGACCGGCGTCAGTTACATGGTCCCGTTCGTCGCCGCCGGCGGCCTGCTGCTCGCCCTCGGCTTCGCGATCGGCGGCTGGGAGATCAACAAGGCGCCCTCGGTCATGGAGCACTTCTCCTGGACCCAGGTCGACAGCTGGGGCGCGCTGCTCTTCCAGATCGGCGGGGTGGCCTTCGGGTTCCTGATCCCGGTCCTGGCCGGCTACATCGCCTACGGCATGGCCGACCGCCCCGGCCTCGTCCCCGGCTTCGTCGGCGGAATGATCGCCTCGAACATCGCGGCCGGCTTCCTCGGCGGCCTGGTCGCCGGTCTGCTGGCCGGTGGCATCGTCCTCGCGATCCAGAAGATCAAGATCCCACCGGTGCTGCGCGGCATCATGCCCGTGGTGGTGATCCCGCTGATCTCCTCGCTGATCGTCGGCTTCCTGATGTTCGTCGTCGTCGGCAAGCCCATCGCCGAGGCCCAGAAGGGCATGACGGACTGGCTCTCCGGCCTTTCCGGCACCAACGCGATCCTCCTCGGCATCCTCCTCGGCCTGATGATGTGCTTCGACCTCGGCGGCCCGGTCAACAAGGTCGCGTACGCCTTCGCCACGGCCGGCATCGCTGTCGCGGACCCCAGCGACTCCGCGATGAAGGTCATGGCCGCCGTGATGGCCGCCGGCATGGTCCCGCCGCTGGGCATGGCGCTGGCCACCGTCGTCCGCAAGAAGCTCTTCACCCCGGCCGAGCAGGAGAACGGCAAGGCCGCCTGGGTCCTGGGCGCCTCCTTCATCTCCGAGGGCGCGATCCCGTTCGCGGCGGCCGACCCGCTGCGCGTCATCCCGGCCTCGATGGCGGGCGGTGCGGTCACCGGCGCCCTGTCGATGGCCTTCGGCGCCACGCTCCGCGCCCCGCACGGCGGCATCTTCGTGGTCCCGCTGATCGGCAGCCCGTTCCTCTACCTGATCGCCATCGCGGCCGGCACCTGCGTCACGACGGCCCTGGTCATCGTCCTCAAGAGCATGCGCAAGCAGACTCCGGGCGTCACGGCCGCCGAGTCGCCCGAGGGCACGACGGCGACACCGGCGAAGAAGGAGCCGGTGGCGGCGTAGGCAGAACGATGCGCGGGCGGTAGGCGAACCCGCGAGCACGCGAACCCGCGAGCACGAGAGCCCGCAAGCACGAGAAACGCCACGGTCCGGGACAGGAACTCCCTGTCCGGGACCGTGGCGTCTGTGCCATCGGGCAGGAAATGTGTGCCGGGGTTACGACGCCCGGGTCGCCCGCCGCTCCATCGCGTCCCGCGCCCCGTCCTCCGTCGGATACACCTCGCACATGTGCCGACCGTCGGGCGTCGCCGTGTGCTCGACCTCCCACAGGGAGATCTCCTCACCGCCTGGCAGCAGGAAGGCGTGCTCGTAGAGCGAGAAGCCGATCCCGGACCGGCCCGCCCGGCACGGCCGCCCGAACGCCTGGGTGATCTGGTGCGCGAACGCCGTACGCAGTAACTCGGCCGTCTCCGTCCCCGGCCGGTCCGTGTTCTCCGCGCGGCGCAATAAGCGGCGCGCGTGGTCCGCCGAGTCGTCAGGAACGTACACATGCCGGGGCTGGACGACCGGCGTGAGCTGCACCGTCACCGGCAGCTCGAAATCCGGGCCGTCCGCGGGCAGCGGGAGCCGGGCCGTGGCGGCACGCAGCTCCTCCTCGTCCACATACACCTCGTGCTGCGGACCCGCCCCCGGCGCCGTGTTGTGCACCAGCTCCCAGAGGGTGAGCGCCGAACCGTCGGCGAGCAGCCAGGTGTGACGGTACGTCTCGCGGTGCAGCCCCGCGCTGTGGTGCGCCGAGTGCAGCGAACTGTCGTGCGCCAGCGCGCAGTCGAGCCGCCGTATCGCCTCGTCGGGCAGCTCGAAGGAGTTCAGGGCACGACCGAGGAGTCGCTCGAGGTGCTCCTCCGGAGACTCGGGCGACTCGGGTGGTTCGTACGCTGCCGTCTCGTACGGAACGCTCAAGGCTTCTCCCGGCGTTGCTGCATGTCACCTTGTGGGTGCATACCGTAGCCCCTCGGTCGGACATCATGTCCGGGAACCGAGAAAACATACGTCTAGGAGACGCCCGGGCCGTACGAAAAGTTCCCGCACGGCCCCGAAAACCATCAATGATCCATCAACGAGCCCTGTTCGGACGGTACTTCACGCACTGTCAGGAAGTGGCCCCCGCTGTCCACTCGCTCCACGGCAGATTCCAGCCGTTGAGACCGTTGTCCGGCGCGACCTGCTTGTCGGCGGAGTTCTTCACGATGACGACGTCCCCGATCATCGAGTGGTCGAAGAACCACTTGGCGGGCGTGTCCCCGTTGGCCCCCTGCACGTCCTGCAGCCCCACACACCCATGGCTGGTCCCCGTCCGCCCGAACGGCGGATTGCCCTTCAGGTACCAGTAGTTGCCATGGATGAACGTCCCCGACGTCGTCAACCGCATCGCGTGCGGCACGTCCGGGATGTCGTACGCGTTGGCCAGATCGACCGTACGGCTGTCCATCCGCGTCTCCTTCAGCTTCTCGGAGATCACCATCTGCCCGTTGTACGTGGTGAACTCCGGGCTGCCGGCCGAGATCGGGACGCTCTTGAGGGTCTGCCCGTCCCGTACGACCGTCATGGTCTGCGTGTTGACATCGACCGTGGACACCTGCGAGCGCCCGATCGTGAAGCTGACGGTCTTCTTCTGCACCCCGACCACACCGTTGGCGCCCTCGACCCCGTCCAGGTCGATCTTCATCGTGACCTTGGAACCGGCCTTCCAGTACTCCTCGGGCCGGAAGTCGAGCCGCTGCGCCCCGAACCAGTGCCCGACGACCTGCTGCCCGCTGCTCGACGTGACGGTGATGTGCGACCGCACGGCGGCCTGGTCACTGATCGCCTTGTCGAACGTGAACGACACCGGCATCCCCACCCCGACCGTCGTCCCGTTGTCCGGCGTGTACGTCCCGATGAAGCTGTTCGCCTTGGTGACGGTGGTGAAGGTCGAATCGGCTGCCTGGGTCCGCCCGTCGGCGTCCTTCGCGGCCGCCGATATTCGGTACCGCGTCCCCCGCTCCAACTGCTCGGCAGGCTGCCAGCTCCGCCCGTCCGAGGCGATCGCCCCCGCGACAGCCGCTCCGGTCCCCGCGACGGTCATCTTCACCTCGGTCAGCGTGCCCCCACTGACCTTCACCCCGGTCGAGTTGATGGAGGCACCGGCCGACCCGTTCTTGGCGGAGATGACGATCCGGGCGGCCGAAGTGGCGACGGTGCCACTACCACCCTTGCCCCCCTTACTGTCGCCACCATCACCACCGCTACTGCCACCGGCGCACGCGGTGAGGGTCAGGGCACCGACCATCAGGACGGCACAGGCCCCCAGCGCGCGCCGAGCTGTCGTGTCCGGCGTTGTCACGGGCTGCTCCAGGTTTGTGTGATCCGGGGTTTCCGGGCTGTTTGGGTCGCTTGGGTGATCCGCTCCACTTACGTGAAGAAAGAGGGGAACACCGAGGGCCGGGGTTCCCGACGTCCGCCTCCACACCCATGACGTGACAGAACCGGGACAATCGCCATCTCCTGGGAGAGTTCCTGTTGTTGGGGGTTCCCCACCCCCACTCCCGTCCCCTCCCCCTACCCGCGCCCCCCGTACAACTCCCCGTACGAAGGCCACCCCCCACCCGTCCCCACCACCGACCCCGCCGCCCGTACCGCCCGGACGATCGCGCGTGTCACCAGGTCCGCGCCCGCCTCCAGGATCTCGTTCAGTGCCAGTGGGTTGTCCTCGGACAGTGGACGCGCACCCGTGGCCAACGTGAAGACCGTGTCCCCGTCGGTCAGCAGATGCACCGGGCGTACGGCACGTGCGATGCCGTCGTGGGCCGTGCCGGCGACCTTCTGGGCCTGGGCCTTCGTCAGTGCCGCGTCGGTCGCGACCACCGCGAGCGTCGTGTTCAGCGGGGGGAGGGGGGACTGGGCCGCGACCTCGGCCAGTCGTCGCTGCGCCGCCTCGTGGACACCGGGCGTCGGGTACTCGATCCGCCGCCCCTCGTACAACTCCCCGTACAGCACCCCCGTTTCCGGATCCACCGAGTACCCCGCCGCGTTGGCCACCACCAGCGCCGCCACCGTGATCCCCGAGCCGAGCACGGTGCTCGCGGTGCCGATGCCGCCCTTCAGGAACCCGATCACGGCCCCCGTACCGGCGCCCACGCACCCCTCCGGCACCGGCGCGCCCGGCTCACTCGCTGCGGCTGCCTCGACGGCCGTCCTTCCGGTGGCCGCGTCCGGCCGGGCCCGGAAGTCGCCGCCCCGGCCCAGGTCGAAGACGCAGGCGGCGGGCACCACCGGTACAACGTGCCCGGGATCGGGCCCGACCCGTACCCCGCGCTCCTGCTCCTCCAGCCAGGCCATCACTCCCGACGCCGAGTCCAGCCCGTACGCGCTGCCGCCCGTCAGCACCACCGCCTCGACAGTGCGTACGACGTTGCGCGGATCCAGGGCGTCGGTCTCCTTGGTGCCGGGTCCGCCGCCCCGTACGTCCACGGCCGCCACGGCTCCGCCCTCCGGTGCGAGCACGACCGTCGTGCCGGTGAGCCATCCGTCGCCGATACGCGTCGCGTGCCCCACTCGCAGGCCGGCCACATCTGTCAGAGCGTCAACTGTCATGACGCCCAGTCTTGTCCAGCGCCCCCTTCCGTCGCTTCCTCAGGCCTTCTTCGCCGCTTCCGTGTCTTCGGCGGTTTCGGCCCGGTGCTCCCCGGCCACCGTCCGGGCGGTCAGCGTCACCCCGGCCGCCACCGCGAGCGCCGACAGGAGGCCCGCCGCGAGAACCGCCCAGTCGCCCAGGAACGTGCACACGATCACCAGCAACGCCGTGGTCGGCAGGACCAGTTGCTGGGCGGTGCCCACCTTGAAGTAGCGCGAGTGCAGGGCCCAGACGGTGATCAGGTAGAGCGCCGCCGGCAGGGTCACGGCAGCCGACGCGGCCAGCGTGGAGATGTGCGCCTTGCCGACCGTGTCCTCGACCGCGACCTCCAGGCCCGCCCCGATCGCGGCCACCGACGCGAAGATCAGATAGTGGCCGTAACCCCACAGGAACGACTGCCTGTTGGAGCGCAGATGCCCATGGATGGGGACGGCGAAGTAGATCCACCAGGCGGAGAACACGATCAGCAGCCCGCCCGCCGCGATCGGCAGCAGATCGCGCAGCGCGTCGTTCTCCTCCACCCCCGACTTCACGGCCACCGTCGCCGCCGCGACCGCCTCGCCCAGCACGATGATCGTGAACAGCCCGTACCGCTCCGAGATGTGGTGCGGGTGCCAGGACGTGGCGAAGCTCCTCTCCGCGTAGAGGGGGACCGCCAGTTCGGCGAGCGCCATCACCAGGAACAGCCAGGGGCGGGCGGGCTCCGGCAGGAGTACCAGCCCCAGCCAGCCGACCAGGCAGAGCAGCACGCCACCGGCGTACCGCAGTGCCATCGTCCGCTCGGCGCCGGTGGCCGAGCGGACGACCCGCAGCCACTGGGCGGCCATCGGCAGCCGCATGATCAGATAGCCGAGCCAGACGATCAGGAAGTCGTGGTCCTCGAAGGCCCGCGAGACCCCGGCCGCCAGTACCAGGACGCCGGCGATCTGGACCAGCGTGACGATCCGGTACAGCACGTCGTCGTTGTCGTACGCCGAGGCGAACCAGGTGAAGTTCATCCAGGCCCACCAGATGGAGAAGAACACCATCGCGTAGTTGAGGATGCCCTCGCCCGCGTGCCCCTCGGCCACGGCGTGCACCAACTGGACGCCCGCCTGGGCGACGGCCACCACGAAGCAGAGGTCGAAGAAGAGCTCCAGCGGTGAGGCGACCCGGTGCGACTCGCCGCGTCCGCGCGCGGTCAGCTTGCGCAGGGGCGCGTCGCGGCCGTGACCGGCCGGGGCGTGGGATCCGTCGGGCATGCCCGGCACGGGGGATGAACTGGACGTCATACGAACCAGCACAGCAGATGAGCACACCGTGCGCAGGCCGAAGAGCGGCGCCGGAGCGTGATCGTGATCCGGCATGCGCCCCACGGCCCGGACCGGGCCCGGCAGGTGGGACGTACCCTGGAACCATGACCAGCCCCGCCGCCCCCGAACCGAGCGCCCCGAAGCCCGCGCTGATCTTCGACGACCCGCTGGACCAGCAGTCGTCGGACGACACGGACCGTGGGTGGGGCGAGCGCCCGGGGGACAGCGGCGGCGACAGCGTGGCCGACCTGAAGCGTTTCCTCGACGAGAAGCCGCCCCACCACATCTGAACCGCGCCGAACCACCCCGGTGCGGCCCCTACCGCTCGTCGTGCCCGGAGCCCCGCTGGGCCACCAGGGCGTCGCGGATCTCCTTGAGGACCTCCAGCTCGCTCACCTCGATGACCTCCTGCGCGCCCTCCTTCGCCTTCTGGCGCGCGGTCTGCCTGGCCAGGTACTTCGACATCGGCAGGACCATCAGGAAGTAGACGACGGCCGCGGTGATCACGAAGGTGAGCGTGGCGCCCAGAACCGAGCCCCACATGATCTTGACGCCGGTCGCGGTGTCGCCGGTACCGGTGCAGGGGTCCTTGATGCAGGAGCTGTAGTTGTCGAGGTTCTTCGTCCCGAACGCTCCCACCATCGGGTTGATGACGCCCTTCACCACCGAGTTCACGATGTTGGTGAACGCGGTGCCGATGACTACCGCGACCGCCAGATCGACGACGTTGCCGCGCGTCAGGAAGGCTTTGAAGCCGTCCCAGACGCTCGGTTGCTTCTTCTCGCTCACCGCGGGGCCTCTCCTCGTACACGCAATTGGGGGAACAAACAGTTCCGCAACCTACGTCAACCTGTGGCAGCGCTGTCCAATTGGGCGGCTCCAACGAGGGACTTGACGTCAGACGGTTCGAAGCAATCGAGGCAGGATTCACCACACCGTCACCGCCAACCGTGCCGTCGCGCCCGCGCCGGCCAGCCGGGACGCCGTGGTGCGCGGCACCGAGAGCACGACCAGAGCCCCGCCCTCGGCCACGCTGTCCTGCGGTGTCATGGCCGGCGGCACCTTCGTCACCCGCGCCCGGTGCGCGACCACCCGGGCGTCGGTTCCCGTCGGCGACTCCTCGGCCGCGATGACGTCGACCCTGTCACCGGGCTGCAGCAGCCGGACCGTGGCCGCGTCGGCGATCCGTACCGGCGCGGTCACCATCTCGACCGCGCGCCGCTCCCGTACGGGATCCGCCACAGGATGCCCCCGGACCCGTCCGACATCGGGCGGCGGACCCGACGCCTCACGTGGACCCGCAGCCACGATCGCGGCAGCCGTGACGGCGAGCCCGAGGGCCAGCGCCCGCCTCCGATTCCGTACCAGGCGCCGCAGTTGACCCCGCCCGCCGCGCACCCGCACAGGAGCGAACTGCGGCACCTCGCAGGGCGGGGGGACGAGCGGAACGGAGCGCACGGGACGTACGGGAGACATGGGACGTACGGATGACATGGTGACCACCACCTGTGACGAGGGAGCTGCTTGCGCCCCCACGATGAGGCTTTTCGGCGAACCCCGCTCAGGCCTGTGTGTTACTCACCGGTTGTGGACAACTCCCTCACCCGAACGGGAAGTTCCGCCCCGCCGTCCCGTCCCGCTACGGCAGCTCGAACCCCGGATCCATCCCGCCCAGCGCCTTCGTGCACAGGCAGTCCCGCGTCTCACCCGCAGGCAGCGCGGACACCGCGTCGTACAGCACGCCCCGCATCCGGTCCACGTTCGCCGCGAACACCTGGAGCACCTCCTCGTGCGAGACGCCCTCGCCGGTCTCCGCGCCCGCGTCGAGGTCGGTGACGAGGGTCAACGAGGTGTAGCAGAGCTCCAGTTCACGGGCGAGGCCCGCCTCGGGATGGCCCGTCATGCCCACCACCGACCAGCCCTGCGCCCGGTACCAGAGCGATTCGGCGCGCGTGGAGAACCGCGGTCCCTCGATCACGGTCAGTGTGCCGCCGTCCACCGGCTCCCAGCCGCGGCCACGCGCCGCCTCCAGGGCGACCTTGCGGCCGACCGGGCAGTAGGGGTCGGCGAGGGACACGTGCACCACGTTGGGGACGGCCCCGCCGGGCAGCGGCATGCCGTCGAAGAACGTCCCCACCCGGGACTTCGTACGGTCGACCAGCTGGTCCGGCACGAGCAGCGTGCCCGGGCCGTACTCGGGCCGCAGACCGCCCACCGCGCACGGCGCGAGCACCTGGCGCACGCCGACCGAGCGCAACGCCCACAGGTTGGCGCGGTAGTTGATGCGGTGCGGCGGAAGATGGTGCCCGCGCCCGTGCCGGGGCAGGAAGGCGACCCGGCGGCCGGCGACCTCGCCGAGGAACAGGGAGTCACTGGGGGATCCGTACGGCGTGTCCACATGTATCTCGGTCACGTCGTCGAGGAAGGAGTAGAAGCCGGAGCCGCCGATCACGCCGATCTCGGCGCTCGTGGCGCTCCCGGGATTCGCCTGATTCACCATGCCCGCACACTAGAACCTGTTCGGCGGCCGCGCGGAAACACCGAAGACCCCGTCGTCGTACGACGACAGGGTCCCGTGGGCCAAGAGGTGGTGCCTTACGCGGCCGAGCTGGTGCTCGACGAGCTGCTGGAGCCCGACGAGGAGCTGGACGAACTGGACGACGAGGAGCCCGACGAACTCGACGACGAGTCCGAGGACGACGACGAAGAGGTGGCCGTCGACGGCTTCGACGCGGGCGCGCTGCTCGACGAGGAGCCGCGGCTGTCGTTGCGGTAGAAGCCGGAGCCCTTGAAGACGATGCCGACCGCGGAGAACACCTTCTTGAGGCGGCCGTTGCAGCTGGGGCACTCGGTCAGGGCGTCGTCGGTGAACTTCTGCACCGCTTCAAGGCCCTCGCCGCACTCGGTGCACTGGTACTGGTAGGTCGGCACTGTGTCTTCCTCCTGGCACTCTCACTCGATGAGTGCTAACGATCGTCCATAGTGACGTATTCCCGCCGATCAGTCCACTGTCACCGGTGTGCGGTGACCGACGCCACGTGCGACGGTCAGGCTCGCCGGGCGGATCGTCACCCGTGGTGCGAGCCGTGAACGCAGGACCACCAGGGTCGTCAGGGCCAGCAGGGTGCCGCCCATGGGGACCAGGAACCCGGCGCCGGCCCACAGACGGTCCTCCAGCTGGCCCGCGGCGGTGACGGCCGCCGCCTGGCCGAGGGCGACCGCGCCGGTCAGCCAGGTGAACGCCTCGGTGCGGGCGCCGGCCGGGACCAGAGAGTCGACCAGGGTGTAGCCGGTGATCAGCGCGGGCGCGATGCACATGCCGACCAGGAGGCCGAGCCCGGCGAGCGTCAGGACGGAGTCGGCCGCCCACAGGCCGGAGGCGGTGACCGCGAGGGCGGCGTACCCGGCGACCAGGCGCCGCTGCGGGGCCATGCGCCAGGCGACGGCTCCGCAGACCAGGCCGGAGAGCATGTTGCCGGCGGCGAAGACCCCGTACAGGATGCCGTTCAGACCGGGGTCGCCGATGGACTCGCTGAACGCGGCGAGCGAGACCTGCATGCCGCCGAAGACGGCGCCGATGCCGAGGAACGCGACGATCAGGACGCGTACCCCGGGGACGCCCAGTGCGGAAACGCGCTCCACGCGCGCGTGCCGCCCGCTCAGCGAACCGGCCGTCGTCACCGACGGCTGGGTGCTCTTCTGCGCCGCGAACAGCAGACCGCCGAGGAGGGTCAGCGCGGCCTCGGTGACCAGACCGGCCGCCGGGTCGACAGCGGTGCACAGGGCGGTCGCGAGCAGCGGGCCGAAGACGAAGGTCAGCTCGTCGGTGACGGACTCGAAGGCCGCCGCCGTCGGCATCAGGGGCGAGTCCTGGAGCTTCGCCGCCCAGCGGGCGCGGACCATGGGGCCGATCTGGGGTGTGGAGGCGCCGGTCAGGACGGCGGCTGCGAACAGGGTCCACAAGGGGGCGCCGGTCAGCGCCAGCGCCGTCAGGGCGAGGCCGGACAGGGTGTGCAGGACGACACCGGGGACGAGGACCGCGCGCTGTCCGTGGCGGTCGGCGAGGCGGCCCCCGTAGGGCGCGCACAGGGCCATGGAGACGCCGGTGACGGCGGCCACGGCGCCGGCGGTGCCGTACGAGCCGGTGGTGTGCTGGACGAGCAGCACGATGGAGATGGTGAGCATCGCGAACGGCTGTCGCGCGGCGAAGCCGGGGAGCAGGAACGTCCAGGCGCCGGGGGTGCGGAGCAGCTGTCCGTAGGTGACCGTGGATGCCACGGCCGTGCCTTTCTGCTGCCTGGTAGCGCGGCCCCGTGCGTGCGGGCGGCGCCGAGAGCTGTCCTCTTGCGCGGACTGCGGTAGATGCCGACGCCCCCGCAGAGGATGTCCCGGCCGCCATACGGTCGCGCCAGCTCTGCTTCAGACAGAGTTGGTTCGATCAGGGTGCGCCTTCACTGTACAGGGGCGATGGTGCCCCGTACCTCTGAAAGGAAGCGGAGAGGTGCGTCACGCCTCTGCTCCATTGCCGCCCGTGCCCAGCCACTGGGCGAGCTTGCCGCCCTGCCCGACGGCCCGCAGGCGGCGTTCCGTCGCGTCGCGGACCGGGTCGGTGGTCACCACGAGGAGTTCGTCACCGCGGCGAAGGACCGTGGTGGGAAGCGGAACGAACGATTTTTCATCGCGGACGACGAGGGTGACCGCGGCGCCCGGCGGCAGCCTCAGCTCGCCCACCTCGACGCCGTGCATCTTGGAGCCGTCGGGGATCGCGACGGACAGCAGATGCCCGCGCAGCCGCTCCAGGGGCGCGGACTCGATACCGAGGTCGGCGGGCCCCTCGCCCTGGCCCAGGTGCAGTTTGCGGGCCAGCCAGGGGAGCGTCGGGCCCTGGACGAGGGTGTAGACGACTACCAGGACGAAGACGATGTTGAAGATGCGGCGGCTCTCCTCGACGCCGCTCACCATGGGGATGGTCGCCAGGATGATGGGCACCGCGCCGCGCAGCCCGGCCCAGGACATCAGGGTCTGCTCCTGCCAGGGCACCCGGAAGGGCGTCAGGCAGATCAGCACGCTCAGGGGCCGCGCCACCATGGTCAGGGCGAGGCCTATGACGAGCGCGGGCCAGATGTCGTCGCCCATCTCGTGCGGGGTGACCTGGAGGCCGAGCAGGACGAACATGCCGATCTGGGCGATCCAGCCGAGGCCGTCGGCGAAGCCGCGGGTGGCGGGCCAGTGCGGCAGTTTGGCGTTGCCGAGAACCATGGAGGCCAGGTAGACCGCGAGGAAGCCGCTGCCGTGGGCGAGCGCGCCGGCGGCGTACGCGGTGACGGCTATCGCCATCACGGCGATGGGGTAGAGGCCGGACGCGGGCAGGGCCACGTGCCTGAGGCCCCAGGAGCCGAGCCAGCCGACCGTGATGCCGATGGCGGCGCCGATGGCCAGCTCCAGGATGATGACGCCCAGCAGCGTGTACCAGTGCTCGACCGGGCCCGCGGTGGACAGCGAGACGACCAGGATGACCACGGGGGCGTCGTTGAAGCCCGACTCGGCCTCCAGGGTGCCCGTCACGCGCGCGGGAAGGGGGATCTTCCGCAGGACGGAGAAGACCGCCGCCGCGTCCGTCGAGGAGACGACCGCCCCGATGATGAACGCCTGCCGCCATTCCAGCCCGATCAGGTAGTGCGCGGCCGTCGCCGTGATGCCGACGCTGACCGCGACCCCCACCAGCGCCAGCGCGGAGGCGGCCGGGAGGGCGGGCTTGATCTCCTTCCACTTCGTGGCGAGTCCGCCCTCGGCCAGGATCACGACCAGGGCCGCGTATCCGATGACCTGGGTCAGTTCGGCATTGTCGAAGTGGATGTCGCCGATGCCGTCCTGGCCCATGGCGACGCCGATCCCCAGATAAACGAGCAGGCTGGGGAGCCCGCTGCGCGAGGAGATCCGGACCGCTGCCACAGCGATGAGGAGGACGAGCGAGCAGACGAGCAGGAGCTGGTTGAGATGGTGGACAGTCAGCGGCCGTTCCCTTCACTGGCCCGGCGCGGCACGCGCGCGGGTCACGTACATCGGACACGACGTGAAGTCACCGCGTACCCGAGTACTTCGTTACCTTACCTAACTCTTGACGATTTCTTGACGCTTCCGCAGGCATGATCGAACGCCCGTCCGTTCGCGTACCCGACTCCGCGTCAAGTCGCGTCGGGCCCTGCGCCTATGGTTGCTCCAGCACTCCAGTACCGCCTGCCGCTCGCGTTAGGACAGCAAGGACAGCGATGCCCCCCACCACCACCAGCTCTTCCGGCCACAAGCCCGGCAAGTCCGGCAGGAAGAAGGGGCGCAAAGCCCGACTGTTCGTGATCGTCCTGGTTCTGGCGATCATCGGAGGCGTCGCCTACGGCGCGTTCTGGTCCGTGAGCACCGTCCGGGCCTCCTTCCCGCAGACCAAGGGTTCGATCTCGCTCGAAGGCCTGTCGGGGCCCGTCGACGTCAAGCGCGACAGCTACGGCATCCCGCAGATCTACGCCTCCTCCGACGAGGACCTGTTCATGGCGCAGGGCTACGTCCAGGCGCAGGACCGGTTCTACGAGATGGACGTACGCCGGCACATGACGTCGGGCCGGCTCTCCGAGATGTTCGGCAAGGGGCAGGTCGACAACGACGAGTTCCTGCGCACCCTCGGCTGGGACCGGGTGGCGAAGGAGGAGTACGACAAGACCCTGTCGGCCGCCACGAAGAAGTACCTCCAGGCCTACGCCAAGGGGGTCAACGCCTACCTCAAGGGCAAGGACGGCGCGGAGATCTCCCTGGAGTACGCGGCCCTCGGGTTCAGCAACGACTACAAGCCGCAGGAGTGGACCCCGGTCGACTCGGTCGCGTGGCTGAAGGCGATGGCCTGGGACCTGCGCGGCAACATGCAGGACGAGATCGACCGCTCCCTGCTGACCAGCCGCCTCGGCCCGCAGCAGATCGCCGACCTGTACCCCGAGTACCCGTACAGCCGCAACAAGCCGATCGTCCAGGAGGGCGAGTACGACGCCTCGTCCGGGACGTTCGTCAAGAGCGGCACCGGCACGAGCACGCAGACCGGCTCCTCGGGGTCGGGTACGTCGTCGTACGCCTCCGTGGACTCCGCGGCGCTCCAGAGCCAGCTGGAGGGCCTCTACCGGGTCCTGGACGACGTCCCGGCGGCCGTCGGTGTGAACGGCAACGGCATCGGCTCGAACTCCTGGGTCGTCTCGGGCGCCCACACCATCACCGGCAAGCCGCTGCTGGCCAACGACCCGCACCTGTCGCCGTCGCTGCCGTCCGTCTGGTACCAGATGGGCCTGCACTGCCGCAGCGTCTCCGCCAAGTGCCAGTACGACGTCTCCGGGTACACCTTTGCGGGCATGCCCGGTGTGATCATCGGGCACAACGGTGACATCGCCTGGGGCATGACCAACTCGGGCGCCGACGTCACCGACCTCTACCTGGAGAAGCTCTCCGGCGACGGCTACCTGGTCGACAACAAGACCAAGCCGTTCACCACGCGCGAGGAGACCATCAAGGTCGCCGGCGGCGCGTCCAAGACGATCGTCGTCCGCGAGACCGACAACGGGCCCCTGCTGTCCGACCGCGACGACGAACTGGTCAAGGTCGGCAAGAAGGCCACCGTCGACGCCTCCGCCCCCGACCGGGGCGACGGCTACGGCATCGCGCTGCGCTGGACCGCGCTGGACCCCGGGAAGTCCATGGACGCCGTCTTCCTGATGGACAAGGCGTCCAACTGGACGGAGTTCCGCGCGGCGGCGGCCTCCTTCGACGTGCCCTCGCAGAACCTCGTCTACGCGGACACCGCGGGCAACATCGGCTACCAGCTGCCCGGACTCATCCCCACGCGCGCGGCGGGCGACGACGGCTCGCTCCCGGTCCCCGGCTGGGACTCCAAGTACCGCTGGACCGGCTACCTCAAGCAGTCCGAGCTGCCCTTCGAGTACAACCCCTCGCGCGGCTACATCGTGACCGCCAACCAGGCCGTGGTCGACAAGGCCAAGTACCCGTACACGCTCACCACGGACTGGGGCTACGGCACCCGCAGCCAGCGCATCGCCGACCTGATCGCCTCGAAGATCAAGGGCGGCGGCAAGATCTCCACCGACGACATGCGCCAGATGCAGCTGGACAACAGCAGCGAGATCGCCAGGCTGCTGGTGCCCAAGCTGCTGGCGATCGACGTCAAGGACAAGTACGTCCGCGAGGCGCAGAAGCTCCTGGTGGGCTGGGACTACACCCAGGACGCCGACTCCGCCGCGGCGGCCTACTTCAACGCGGTCTGGCGCAACATCCTGAAGCTCGCCTTCGGCAACAAGCTGCCCAAGGAGGTCCGGGTCGAGGGCCAGTGCCTGTACGTGAAGCCGGTGAACACCACCAGCCCCGCCGACGCGGACCAGCGCGTCCTCGAATGCGGTCAGCGGGACGCGGACCAGGCGCAGCCGGACGGCGGCGACCGCTGGTTCGAGGTGGTCCGCAGGATCATCAACGACACGGACAACGACTGGTGGAGCACGCCGAAGACCCGCACCGAGAAGGCCGCGACCAACCGTGACCAGCTGTTCTCGCGCGCCATGACGGACGCCCGCTGGGAGCTGACCGCCAAGCTCGGCAAGGACATCGACACCTGGAGCTGGGGCCGGCTGCACCGTCTGTTCCTGAAGAACCAGACCCTGGGCACCGAGGGCCCCGGCTTCCTGCAGTACATCCTCAACCGCGGCCCCTGGAAGCTCGGCGGCGGCGAGGCGACGGTCAACGCGACCGGCTGGAACGCGGCCGGCGGCTACGGCGTCGTCTGGGTGCCGTCGATGCGGATGGTGGTCAACCTCGGCGACCTCGACAAGTCGAAGTGGATCAACCTGACGGGAGCCTCCGGGCACGCCTTCAGCGACCACTACACCGACCAGACGGGCAAGTGGGTCGACGGCGAACTCCTGGACTGGTCCTTCACGGACAAGGCGGTCGAGGACAGCACGAGCGACACACTGCTGCTGAAGCCATGAGCATGCGGTAGTCCCGAAACGGCCCTCCACGCGCGCGTGGAGGGCCGTTTCCCGTTCTACGAGGGTCCGCCGAACCGGTGTACTCCCGAAGGGGTGACCACCGCGTGCACCGGCCGGTCGTGCGGCTCGGCCGGGACACGGGGGACGACCTCGGAGTCGTACAGCAGCACCACCAGGGCCGGATCGGCGGCCGACCGCTCCAGCCGGGCCAGCACACGGTCGTACGAGCCTCCGCCGCGCCCCAGGCGCATCCCCCGGTCGTCCACGGCCAGGCCGGGCAGCAGGACGGCGTCGGCGGTCGTCACGGCGTCCGCGCCGAGGCGCTCGCCGGACGGCTCCAGCAGGGCCATCCGCCCGCCGTGCCTCACCTCCACCAGGGACGCCTCCCCGGTGTACGTGCCCCAGTCGAGGTCGTTGTCCGGGAGGAGGACCGGCAGCAGAACGCGCACCCCGCGCGCGTGGAGGGCGTCCAGGAGGGCGCGGGTGCCGGGTTCGGTGCCGACGGAGACGTACGCGGCCACCGTGCGCGCGTGGGCGAGTTCGGGCAGGTCGAGTGCGCGGGCGGCCAGGGCCGTCGCCGCTGCCTGGACATCGTCGGCCGTCAACCTGTTTCTCACCGCCATGAAGTCCCGCCGCAACATTCGCTTGTCAGGCTCTGTCTCCATGGCTCTCCCGCTGTCGTTCCGGGACTCTTATATCGTTCATATATCGATATGAGAGTCAATTAATCGAAGCCTCAGAATCGACCCAAAGGCACCGGATAGGGTTGCGGCCATGACTGAGTCGCACCCCAGGATCAGCAAGGCTGTCATCCCCGCAGCAGGCCTCGGCACCCGGTTCCTGCCGGCCACCAAGGCCACTCCCAAGGAGATGCTGCCGGTCGTCGACAAGCCGGCGATCCAGTACGTGGTCGAGGAGGCCGTCTCCGCGGGCCTCGACGACGTCCTCATGATCACGGGACGCAACAAGCGCCCCCTTGAGGACCACTTCGACCGCAACTACGAGCTGGAGTCCGCCCTTCAGAAGAAGGGCGACGCCGAGCGACTCGCCAAGGTCCAGGAGTCCAGCGACCTCGCGACCATGCACTACGTCCGCCAGGGCGACCCCAAGGGCCTCGGCCACGCCGTCCTGTGCGCCGCCCCGCACGTCGGCCACGAGCCCTTCGCCGTCCTCCTCGGCGACGACCTCATCGACCCCCGCGACCCCCTCCTCCAGCGCATGGTCGAGGTCCAGGAGCAGCACGGCGGCAGCGTGATCGCCCTCATGGAGGTCGCCCCCGAGCAGATCCACCTGTACGGCTGCGCGGCCGTCGAGGCCACCGACGACGGCGACGTCGTCAAGGTCACCGGCCTGGTCGAGAAGCCCGAGCCGGCCGACGCCCCCTCGAACTACGCGATCATCGGCCGCTACGTCCTCGACCCGCACATCTTCGGCATCCTCCGCCGGACCGAGCCCGGCCGCGGCGGCGAGATCCAGCTCACCGACGCTCTCCAGCAGCTCGCCGACGACGAGAAGGTCGGCGGCCCCGTGCACGGCGTCGTCTTCAAGGGCCGCCGCTATGACACCGGGGACCGCGGCGACTACCTGCGTGCCATTGTCAGACTCGCATGCGAACGTGAAGACCTGGGCCCGGACTTCCGGACCTGGCTTCGCAGTTACGTAGCCGAGGAGATGTAGCAACGTTGAGCAGCGCCGCGCCCCGCACCACCGGCCAGGACCACCTGTGGTCGGTGGACGAGCACCTGGAGGACATCCTCGCGACCGTCCGCCCCCTCGAACCCATCGAGCTGCAACTCCTCGACGCCCAGGGCTGTGTCCTGGTCGAGGACGTCACGGTGCAGGTCTCCCTGCCGCCGTTCGACAACAGCTCCATGGACGGGTACGCGGTCCGGGTCGCGGATGTCGCGGGCGCGAGCGAGGAGTACCCGGCCGCCCTGACGGTCATCGGGGACGTCGCGGCCGGCCAGGACGGACTGCTCCACGTGGGCCCCGGCCAGGCCGCCCGCATCATGACCGGCGCCCCGCTGCCGCCCGGCGCCGAGACCGTCGTCCCCGTGGAGTGGACCGACGGCGGCCTCGGCGAGGGTCCCGTCACCGGGATGCGCCCCGGCAGCGCGGACCCCGAGGGCCCCCAGGGCCAGGTCCGCGTGCACCGCCCGGCACCGGCACGCGCGCATGTGCGCGCGCAGGGCAGCGACGTCCAGGCCGGTGACCGCGCCCTCGCCGAGGGCACCGTCCTCGGCCCGCCGCAGATCGCCCTGCTCGCCGCGATCGGCCGCGGCACCGTACGCGTGCGCCCGCGCCCGCGCGTGGTCGTCATGTCCACCGGCAGCGAGCTGATCCAGCCCGACGAGAAGCTCGCCGGCGGCCAGATCTACGACTCCAACAGCTTCGCCCTCACCGCCGCCGCCCGGGACGCCGGAGCGATCGCCTACCGCGTGGGCGCGGTCGCCGACGACGCCGAGACCCTCCGCTCCACCATCGAGGACCAGCTCGTCCGCGCCGACCTCGTCGTCACCACCGGAGGCGTCAGCGTGGGCGCCTACGACGTGGTCAAGGAGGCCCTCTCGCACGTCGCCGACGAGGACGAGCCCGGCGCCGGCGTCGACTTCCGCAAGCTCGCCATGCAGCCCGGCAAGCCCCAGGGCTTCGGCACCGTCGGCCCCGACCACACCCCGCTGCTCGCCCTGCCGGGCAACCCGGTGTCGTCGTACGTCTCCTTCGAACTGTTCGTGCGGCCCGCGATCCGTGCCCTGATGGGCCTGCCCGACGTCCACCGGCCCACGGCGAAGGCGGTCCTGGAGACGGGCAAGGCGCTGACCTCGCCCGCCGGGCGCCGTCAGTTCCTGCGCGGCACCTACACGGACGGGCGGGTGACGCCGGTCGGCGGCGCCGGCTCCCACCTGATCGCGGCCCTCGCCCACGCCGACGCGCTGATCGTCGTACCCGAGGACACGGAGTCCCTGGAGCCCGGCGCCGAGGTCGAGGTCGTACTGCTCGGCCGGCCGGTGGGCTGGGGCGGCTGAGGGGCGCGGGTTGGGAGTACCGTGTCGCGCACAACAGGCCCGACCGGGAGCGCCGCAGCACATGAGCACGCAGGACGACCGACTGACGCACATCGACGAGGCGGGCGCCGCCCGCATGGTCGACGTATCCGGGAAGGACGTGACCGCGCGGACCGCCCGTGCCAGCGGACGTGTCCTCGTCTCGCCCCGCGTGATCGAGCTGCTGCGCGGGGAGGGCGTCCCCAAGGGCGACGCCCTGGCCACCGCGCGGATCGCGGGCATCATGGGCGCCAAGCGCACCCCGGATCTGATCCCGCTCTGCCACCCGTTGTCGGTGTCGGGTGTGAAACTGGATCTGTCGGTCGCGGACGACGCCGTCGAGATCCTGGCCACCGTGAAGACGACGGACCGCACGGGCGTCGAGATGGAGGCCCTCACCGCGGTCTCGGTCGCCGCGCTCACCGTGATCGACATGGTCAAGGCTGTCGACAAGGGAGCGGTCATCACGGACGTCCGGGTGGAGGAGAAGACCGGCGGGAAGTCGGGCGACTGGAGCCGGTCATGACACCGGTGACGCTGCCTGCCGACGCCGGAGGCGCGCTGCTCGCGCCCTACGCCGCCCTGGTCGTGACCGCGTCCAACCGCGCGGCGGCCGGTGTCTACGAGGACAAGAGCGGCCCCCTGATCGTGGCGGGGCTGGAGAAGTTCGGCTTCGCCGTCGACGGACCGTGGGTCGTGCCCGACGGCGACCCGGTGGAGAGCGCCCTGCGGGCCGGCGTCCAGGCCGGGTACGACGTCGTCGTCACCACCGGCGGCACCGGCATCTCGCCCACCGACCGCACCCCGGAGGCGACCCGCGCGGTGCTCGACCGGGAGGTCCCGGGCATCGCCGAGGCCATCCGCGCGTTCGGCCGGGACAAGGTGCCGACCTCGGCGCTGTCGCGCGGGCTCGCAGGAGTCGCGGACGGCACCCTGATCGTCAATCTGCCGGGTTCCAGCGGCGGCGTGAAGGACGGACTGACGGTCCTGGAACCCCTGTTGAAGCACGCCGTCGACCAGATCCGGGGCGGAGACCACCCCAGACCCGGGGCCAGCAGTGGGGGTGCGAGCTGAACAGCCCATCCTGGCCGGTCGAGCTGGTGGACGGCGATGTCGTCCTCCGGCCCGTCAGGCTGCGCGACCAGCGGGCCTGGCGCGAGATCAACCGGCGCAACCGGGACTGGCTGCGCCCCTGGGAGGCGACGATCCCGCCGCCCACGCCCAGCGGCCCGATCGCCCACCGGCCGACCTACCGTCAGATGGTCCGCCATCTGCGCGCGGAGGCGAACGCGGGCCGGATGCTGCCGTTCGCCATCGAGTACCGGGGACAGCTGGTCGGCCAGTTGACGGTCGCCGGCATCACCTGGGGCTCGATGTGCTCGGGCCATGTCGGCTACTGGGTCGACGAGGCGGTGGCGGGCCGGGGTGTCATGCCGACGGCGGTCGCCCTCGCTGTCGACCACTGCTTCCGCACGGTCGGACTGCACCGCATCGAAGTCTGCATTCGCCCCGAGAACGGGCCAAGCCGCCGGGTCGTGGAGAAACTCGGATTCCGCGAGGAGGGACTCAGACCCCGCTATCTCCACATCGACGGGGCCTGGCGCGACCATCTCGTCTTCGCGCTCACAGCGGAAGAGGTGCCCGAGGGGTTGCTGAGCCGCTGGCAGCGGGCACGATCCCAGAACACGCCGCGGAATCCCGCGTAAATTGAATAAGTGTTCGAAAGCGATCGACTTGGGGTGCCAAATGCGCACCCTCGATGACCCGCTGATCGCACCGATCACAAAAAAAGCTCGAAATATCAGCCAGATCGTGCGACACACCGGCTCAATTGGCAGATGGCCTTACGCAAACCCCTCTACCGTGTGAGGCGTGAGCAGCAGCGGCCTCATCTACGCAGTCATTGTCGGGGCCTGGGCCGCCTACTTGGTGCCGATGTGGCTCCGTAGGCAGGACGAGCTGAACGAGGCTCGTCCGACGGAACGCTTCAGCACCGCCATCCGGCTCCTGTCCGGACGGGCGGGCATGGAGCGCCGGTACGCCAAGGACCTGCGGGCGCGCTCCACCGACGAGGGGGAGCACAGCGCCGGAGACCCGGGGGGTGTCACCGACTCGGTGGACGTCCGGGCCTTCGCCATGCCCCCGGCCCGTCCCCAGGCAAAGGCCCAGGTACAGGAACAGGTTCAACAGGAGCAGGCTCCGGCGCAGCAGAGGGCGCCGAAGCGGGAGCAGCAGGCGCCGGCCCCGGCCCCGACGAGGGAACGGGAGCGCGAGCGCGTACCGGCGGCTCGTCGGAGCGCGGGTACCTCGGCGGAAGCCGCCGCGCGCGCCCGGCGCTCGAAGGTGCTCGCGCGCCGTCGGCGTACGACGGTGATGCTGTTCTTCGCCTTCACGCTCGGCGCGATCGTCGCGGCGGTCGGCGGACTCGCGCTCCTCTGGGCCCCCGCCGTCCCGGCGGTCATGCTCAGCGGATACATCGCCTATCTGCGTACGCAGGAACGGCGCCGTTTCGCCTACCAGATGGACCGGCGCCAGGCCGAGCTGGCCGCGCAGCGACTGCGTGAGCGCCAGCCCCGGCGGCGGCCGTCCACCGACCCCGGGGCCGAGGACCAGGACGAGCACCCGGAGCCGGAGACGGACCCCGGCCTGTCGGCACTGTCCGCGCTCGCCGCGGACCGGCGTGCGCTGGTCGAGCAGACCGACCACGCGGAGTGGGTCGACCAGCAGCGCGAACGCCAGCGCCGCCCCGGCCACGGCGACAGCTGGGACCCGGTCCCGGTACCCCTGCCGACGTACGTGACCGCCCCGGTCGCCCCCCGCGCCACGTCCGACGTGGACCTCGGCGCACCGGACGCGTGGAGTTCGGCGCGGTCGAGCACGGTGGGGCGCGAGTCGGAGGAGTCGGCGACGACGGAGGACGCGGCGGAGTCGGAACCGGACCTGTCGTCGGAGCCGGACTCCGAGTCCGGCTCGGAAGACTCGGACGGCCGCACCGACGCCCGCCGCGCGGCATCCGCCCGCCGGGCCCGCGAGCGTGGCCGCACACCCCTGTTCGACCAGTACGAGGACGGCGAGCGGCCCCGGGCCGCCAACGAGTAACGAGCACCACACGCCTCCGCCCGCCCGCACTCGGCCCGAACTTCGGGCAGGTGGGGGAGTGTGCGGGGGCCTCGGCCGAGAGCGCGGAACGGATTTCCGAGCACCGGGATCGGGATGCTAGAGTTTCACTCGTTGCAAGGGCCTGTGGCGCAGTCTGGTAGCGCACCTCGTTCGCATCGAGGGGGTCTGGGGTTCAAATCCCCACAGGTCCACCGCAGCACAAACAGAGATCCCGCCCAACTCATCGAGTTGGGCGGGATCTTCTGGTTTTCAGGCTTGGTCAGGCTTGGTTCGGCAGGGGAACTGCCTAGGGCCTGTTCTCCGGCCGATGTTCGATCAGCCATTTCGACGCGTACGCCACCGTCTGTGGGAGGTCGAACAGCAGGCAGTCGGCGGTGCCCACCCGGCCCCGGGTCACCGGGCGCTCCGGCAGCGACGCGTAGGAGTCGCCCAGGGCCGGGAAGAGCGACGCGTCGAAGTCCACGTCGCGGTAGCGGTGCCAGCGTCGGCCGCCCTTGCCGTCGGCGACCGCGCAGCCGTAGAGGCGGGTGCCCTGGCCCGGTACGCGGTACTCGGCCAGGTGGAAGGCGGTGCAGGCGGAGAAGCCCACGCCCAGCAGCAGGACGCGGGCGTCCAGTTCCTCCAGGCGGGCGAGGGGGGAGTCCTCGCCCAGGTGGCAGTCCAGGGCGTGCCCGGTGGTGATCCGGGCGGCGGCCGGCCCCAGAGCGGCGAACGAACTCTGCGGGTGGCCGCTGCGCAGCGCCCCGGGGCGGGTGCGGACCTCCTCCGGCAGGACGCCGACCCCGAAGCTCGGGGTCCGCTCCGGGTCGAACGCGGGCAGCGTCGCGCGCAGCCGCGGCCACTCCCTCGCCGGTACGGCGTACCCGCGCGTGACGGGCCAGCGGGAGGGGTCGGAGTTGTCGGGAGTCTGTGTGTAGACGACGAGGGTGCCGTCCGCGCCGAGTGCCTCCAGCAGGGCGTCGGCGACGGCCCGCGCACCCCCGTGCACCGGCCCCACGGCGCCCAGGGACGCGTGCACGAGCACGGTGTCCCCGGGGCGGATTCCCAACGCGCGCAACTGGGCCACGAGTTCGTGGGGGCGGGTGGTGCCGTCGCCGTCGGTCATCGCAGGGCTTCCTGGGGGACGCCCACGACTCCGCGACCGACGGCCCGCTGTGTGTCGGTGCGCCGGAGGTCGGGCACCACGCCGGGGTCCCTCCTCGGTGTGCCGACCACGCGGCGCAGTTCCTCCTGCGGCAGCGCGGTCCACAGCAGCCGCAGATCGTGGCGGACGGCGGAGGCCACCGTCCTGCCTGGTGCGTACGTGTCGTCCAGGAACTCGCGCAGGCCGATGTCGCCGCCCCTGGCCATGGTGTACGGCGGAACCGAGTGCCGGGACAGCACGAGCGCCCCCGGACCGGCGGACCCGGCCGGCCCGGCCGCGAACAGGCGTCGTACGTCGTGGAAGTGACGCTCCTGAAGGCTGCCGATGTCGATCACCCTCGCGTTCTCCGGGACGGGGCTGCCCTGGCGCAGGGCGAGCGGGACGGCGGCACGGTCGTGCACCAGGACATGGGCGGCCGCGTACAGCAGGGTCTGTTCGTCGCCGGTGGCGCCGCCCTTGCCGCCGAGCCGGCCGAGGACGTCCGCCCGCCGGGCCGGGGTCAGCATCCGCACCAGATCTCCCAGGGCGGTCACGACCTCGGCGGACGGCAGTGTGCCGTACACCCCGTAATGGCCGGGTGAGAGAAACGACAGGAGCCGGCCCAGACAGCGGGCGAGCAGGTCCGTCTCCGCGGCGACCTGCGGCCCGTACAGGCCGTTGACCCGGCAGCCGAGGGAACCGGCCAGCACGATCTGGAGGTGGGGGGTGCGATGGCCGGCTTCGGTCAGCCGGGCGGCCATGCGTACGGCCGGGAGGACGTAACTGAGCGCCCGGAGCGGAACGGTGGTGCTGGCGCCGTAGACCACCCGCAGTACCAGCGGGGCGCGGGCGGCCTCGCCGGCGGTCCGCAGGAGCGGGACGACTCCGTGGCCGGGCAGCCCCTGGAGGTAACCCGAGCGTCTGGCCTCGGTCCCGATGACCGCGTTCAGTAAGCGGGGACGCAGCCGGTTGACCTCACCGGTCTCCTGCGCGTCGGCACACGGCGGCAGGGTGTCCAGCACCGCGCGGACGTCCGTGTCGGTCAGGAGATGGGGTTCCTTGCCAGGTCCCAGAACGGGCACCCCCCGCAGGACGGCGGTGAGCAGGTTCGCCTGCTTCTTTCCCAGAGGAGGCGGCACCTCGGCGGACACGTCGTGCATTTTACCTGACAATTCATCGATAGTGCCTGAGTAGTTGCGAGTTGACGGCCTGGAATGTGCCACGGGCGGCCACCCGGGCTCGTGCGAAACTGGAAACCAGGCAGGTACGCCAGTCACGGCCCGGACCCGACACCGTGGCCTTCCCCGGCCCCGAGGGCAGGACCTTCCTGGCGGCCCAGCACCTGGCACACGCGCCCGGCGCGGACACCGACGAGCTGCTCGGCCGGCACCCGTCCGCCGAACTCGGCGAACTTCTGGCCCAGTTGCGGGCCGCCGAGGCCAGCACCCCGCGCAGTGTCCTCGCGACAGCGGGCGGACCGCCACGCCGGCTGGGGGCCGGCAGCACTCCGCTCCGTCCCGCCGTGCGGAGGACGGGTGCACGCTCGCCCGCGGAGCTGCGCGCCCTGCTCCGGGCCGGCACCTCGGTGGCCGAACTGTGCTGCGTCGGCCCCGTGGACGGGCTGGCCGAGTCGCTGTCCCGCGGCTGCCCGAACTGCGTTTGCTGCGCTGCCCGAATCTAAGGGATCTGACGGCGCTGGAGCCTTCGACGGTCATGTTCCTCGACATCGACCCGTGGCCCGGCCTCCCGGTGTCGACCGGTCTGCGCCGGGCGCTGGGGTAGAGCATCTGGGCGCTGGGGCGCGGGAGTTGTTGCGGATGCCCGAGGTCCGGATACGGCGTTGGCTTCGCGTCTGACGGCTTCCGGGTTGGCTACTTATTCGACTTTCTATTGGTTTGCGAATCACCTGACCGCTTCGGCTTCTCCACGAGAACCACGCTGTCGGCCATATTCGGCGACCGAGTAGTGGCCGTACGCCCCATAGGGAAGAGTGCAACGGGGTGCAGTGCGCCGGAGCAGTGGGCCGACGATGGGGGACAGTGGCTTGATCAAGCTTTTCGACCCGGCCGAGGAGACCTACCGGCCCGCGAGGAACGGCCGTACGCCGGCGCGCGGCACGGCCCGCCTCGACGACCAGATCTACCTCTTCGACGACCGGACCGTCCTCGCCGTCAACGTCGCGCTGGCGTCCGGCCGTCCCCTGCTCGTGCTCGGCCCGCCCGGCTCGGGGAAGTCGGCGCTCGCGCCGAACGTGGCCCGGCTGATGCGCTTCCGCTACTACACCGAGGTGGTCACCGCCCGCACCGAACCGCACGACCTGCTCTGGCGCGAGGAGGCGTTCCGTCAGCTCAACGACGCCACCCAGGGCACGCTCCAGGACCCCGGTTCGCGTGCCTACTTCTGGCCCGGCCCCCTGTGGAAGGCGCTCGATCCGGCCGTGGACGAGGAGGGCCCGCCCGCGTTGCGCGACCGTCCCGCGGTGGTCCTCATCGACGAGATCGACAAGGCCGACCCCGATGTCCCGGACGCCCTGCTCGATCCGCTCAACAACCTCCGCTTCGTGGGCCCCGACCGCCGCACGGTGACGGCGGCCGAGGGCACGGGCGCACCCCTGGTGGTGATCACAAGCAACGAGGAACGGGAGCTGTCCGCCGCCTTCCTGCGCCGCTGCATCCTGCTGAGGCTGGAGTCCCCGGACCGCGAACACCTCCTGAAGGTCGCCCGGTTGCACATGGGGGACGACTACGACGAGACGCTCACCCCGGAGTTGGCCGACATGTTCGAGAACGAGTCGGTGGTGACCCGGCCGGCGGCGAGCACCGCCGAGTTCCTGGACACCCTGCGGGCCTGTCGTCAAATGGGCCTGACGGCCACGTCGCCCGAGTGGCGGGCGGTCGCGGGCCTGGCCATGACGAAGGGCTCCTCCACTCCGTTCTCGTACCCATGAACCGAAGCCCGGCCCGTCCGGGGATCTGCTGCGGACGGCTTGTGCACCGCCGGCTCAGGTCGGAGGCATCTCCAGGTCGAAGTCGATCCGCTTCCGCTCGCTCATCACCCGGACCGTGGGATGGTCCGGCCCGAACTCCCGCTCGGCGGCAAGCACCGTCCGGTGGATGTCGTGGAGGTCATTGCCGTCATCCATCAGGCTGCGGTCCAGGGCGATGTTGTACTCCGCGCAGAGCACCCTCGGGTGATGGTCGCGGTAGAGGACGCGATAGGCCTCGTGGGCTTCCTGGTCCTGGGCCAGAGCCTCCTCGTACCGGCCCAACGCGGCCAGCACGCCGGCCCGGTTGGCGCGGCAGGCGACGGTGGCGGGATGGGAGCCGCCCAGTCCCGCGACGAGGAGCGGGAGCGTCTCGTCGGCGAGCTCCATCGCGCGCTCGGTCTCGCCTCGGTTCCTGAGGATGGCCACCAGGTTGGTCGCCGCCGCCAGGGTGAAGGGGTGGTCGAGGCCGACACGCTCCCGGTAGCGCTCGAAGTTCTGCCTCCCGAGGTCTACCGCTTCCGAGCCCCGCATCGGGTCCACCAGCGACAGCGCGAGCAGGTCACAGGCCAGATTGGCGGTGCACGACATGGTCTCGGGGTGCCCCTCGCCGTAGCGCTCTCGGTACATGTTCAAGGTTGAGCGTGTCAGGGCCTCCGCCTCGGCGTAGTTGCCCAGGCGGCGCTGGGTCACCGCGAGGGACGCGTCCGTGCGCAGCACGTCGTTGGCCTTCTCGTTCTTCTGGAGGCTGACGAGTCGTTTGCGGATCTCGATGAGCAGATCGAGGGACCCCTGGTAGTCGCCCGTCTCACGGCGGTCCAGTGCGACACTTCCCGCGAAGGCCCAGGTGAGCACGTGTTGCAGTCCGAGCGACTGCCGAGCCCTCCTGTAGGTCTCGGTCGCGCGTTCCAGGGCCTCTGCGGCCCGGCCGGCCAGAATGAGCGAGACGCCGAGGTTGTTCGCGGCCCGGAGGGTGTCCTCGTGGTCGATGCCGAAGTGCGGGCTGTTGACGTAGAGCTCGTAGGTTCGGTGGTCCTCGTCGTGCGCGTCCTGGTAGCGGCCGAGGCCACGCAGATCGCCGCCGTAGTTGCGGGCGGTGACCAGGGTGTAGCCGTCGTCGGGGCCGAGCTGCTCGCGCTGCCGCCGCAGTGTGTCGGCATCCAGTGCGTGGGCGTCCCGGTAACGTCCCAGGGAACGCAGCGGGTTGGCCACCTGGGCGGCCAGTCGCAGCCTGAGGTGATGGTCCGCGCCGAGGGACTCCGTCCAGGCATCGAGTGCCTTCTTCCCCAGCGCGGCGGCTGCCCGGTGGTCGTCGAGCCGCCACTGGTTGCGGACCTGGCGGATGACCCACTCGCACACCCGCGCATCGGTGTTGTACAACGCTTCGGAGGGTTCCAGGTGGGGCAGCAGCTCCGCGAACCGCTGCCGGGCCGTGTCGCTGTCCTCCGCGAAGGCGGCCGAGGGCAGAGCACCCGCCAGCACGAGTTGCGCCTGGTGCCGCGTCCGTTCCTCGCGCTCGGGATCCTCCCTCAGCCATTCGCGCACCGCGGCCTGGACCAGTCGGTGGATCTGGATGGAACCGCTCTGCTGGTCCACCGTGGCCAGCGCGTAGCGGCCGAGGTCGCGGATCAGATACCCCATCACCATGGGGTCGAGCACGGACTCGTCGCCGGTCTCCTCGGCGAGCCGGTTGCGCATGGCGTCGCTGTAGAGCAGAGCGTGCGCGATCGGCTCGGGGGACAGGAAGGCACAGAGTTCGAGGAGCCGGACCGCCGCCGGCCGCTCGTTGCCGAGCCGGTCGACGGTCAGGCGCCAGACCGCCAGGAGGGACTCCTGTTGGCTGGCCCCGGCATTTCCGGAACCGTTGAGAACCATGCTGACCTGGCTGTTGACCCGGTCGAGGTAGGTGTCCAGGGGCATGGCCGTCTGGCGCAGCCAGGCCGCCGCGATCTCCATGGCCATCGGGAAGTCACCGAGGGTGTCGGCAATCCGGTCCGCGTCCTCCACCGAGAGTCCGTCCACCCTGCGGCGCAGCAGGGCGATGCTCTCGGACCTGCTGAAGGCGTCGACCTCCACGGCGTTCTGGCCGTCGTCATGAGGCGAACGCCGGGCGGTGAGGATGACGTGTCCCGGCCCCTCGGCCGGAAGGTACCGCTCCGCAGTGTCTGCCTCGTCCGGGTTCCGGGTCCAGCCGTCCGTGCCCTGGCCTGCGACGACGTTGTCGAAAACCAATAGCCAGCGCCCGTGATCGCCGTTCTTCAGCGCGGTCAGGGTCGCCCAGGCACGTTCTTCGACCGTGTTGCCCGGGACTCCCAGTTCGAGCCCCAGCTCTGCGAGGAGTTGTGGGATTCGGCTCGGCTGTTCCGCGGGGATCCAATGCACGAGGTCGTACTCGGGACCGTAACGGTGGGCGTACTCCTGCGCGATCTGGGTCTTCCCGATGCCGCCCAGGCCGTACAGGAACACCTTGCCCACCGGTGACTCCGGACGCAGCGACTCCACACTGAGGTCGGACCGCAGCTGCTCCAGCTGTACGTCGCGGCCGGTGAAGGCGTTGTTGCGGCGCGGCACGTTGAAGATCCGGGGAACCAGGCCCGGATAGGCGGGGCCTTCGCTGACCGTGGCGGCGGGTGCCTCCAGCTCTAGAAGGCCGAATACCTTGCTCAGGACCTGAGCGGCGGGCGTGTCGACCAGGGTGAATCCCGGCAGCCCACGCAGCGCCGGTTCCGGTTGGTGCTCCCGGGTGCGCAGCCCGATGATCCTGGGCCCTTCGGGGGCCGCGGCCAGAGCGCGTACCTCGTCGGCGACCGGGGTGGTGGCGAAGTCGGGCGAGAGCAGCGCGATGACCACATCGGCCCCGGCCGCGGGAGCGTTGTCCAGCCGCATGGACGGGCTGCTTCCGCGCCGCGCCACGTTGATCCCCACGGCCTGCAGCTGGGCCGCGATCCACTCCGCCCAGGCGCCGTCACGCAGTGCGTAGTCGATCCGTACCCGGGGCACGAGACGGCCGCCGGGCACCGGCATCCGCTGGAAGCGGGCGAGCAGCTGCCTGCGCACCGGCTCCTCGACCGGCCGCAGGGCCGTCACCCGGCCGTCCGTGATCACCGAGGTGAGGCGTTCGTAGGCGCCCAGCAGGGAGGCGGGCTGGCGGGGCGTGTCGGCGACGGTGGCCAGGACCTCCTCGTAGGCGAAGAAGGGCTTGTAGGGGATCTCCACCGCGCCCCAGTAGCCGTCGGGGTCGGTGGCCCGCGGGGTGTCCTTCAGGAACTCCTGGAAGCGCCGGCGGGCATGGCCGCGGCTGATCGCGAGTTTCTCCTGCTCGGCGTCCTCCACCCGCATGGGCACGGGGAGGATCCGGACGTGCGGGACGGCGTGCCGTACGTTCGCCGCAACGCTGGCGCTGCCGTCCACCGACTGGGTGTTCAGGGTGAAGCAGTCGACCAGTACGTCCGGCATGGCCATCGTGGTGATGCCGGACGTGTCGCTCCAGCCCGTCCGGCTGTCGATCAGGGCGTAGTCGTAGTTGCGCCGCATGTCCTCGCGCAGGGCGTGCAGGAAGGCCGCGCCGCCCCGGCGGTCGTAGAACCCCCGCCAGTCGTACGTGTTGATCGTTTCGGAGTACTCGGGGGTCTTGCGCCCCGGGGAGACGAAGTCGATGTAGCCGCCGCTGTCGAAGGTCCAGGTGAGGGTGGAGGCGAAGCGCTCCACCCGGGCGAACCGGCTGTAGTCGCCGTCGGCCGGCTTCGGTGCCAGGTCGAACTCGCGGACCAGTTCGATGACACCGGGCGTGGAGTCGAGTTCCGGGTCGCCGAGGAAGGGAGCGAAGTAGCGGTGCAGGCCAGGCGCTTCCAGGTCCCAGTCCATGGCCAGTACATGTTTTCCGTTGCTGGCCAGGATCCAGGCCACGTTCGCCAGGGCCATGGTGCGACCGGTGCCGCCCTTGAACGAGTAGAACGTGACGATCGTGCCGGACTCGCGGGTGCCGGCGTCACCCGAGTCGAACGTCATGAGGAATACCTTCCGAGCAGGGGAAACGTAGGGAGGCGGCCTTCGGCCGACGTGGCCGGCGACCGAACGACGTCCACGGACTTGAGCGCCTCGTTCTGGAGGCGGATGAGGACCTTGCGCAGGGAGGACGTCAGACTCTCCGCGTCCGGCAGCCCCCAGCGGTCGTACTCGCTGTGCTGCCCGCGCATCAGGGGGAGCGTGTGGTCCAGGAGTTCGTCGAGGGTGATCGCCTGTTCGGCCGACTCGCTGTCGTCACGGGACCGGGGTTCGAGCGCCGTGGTCGCCTCGGGATTCCGCTCGTCCACGGCTGCCAGGAGCCGGTGCTTCTCCCGGTGCATCGCCACCCACGCGTCCACCAGGAGCACGACGAGCTGCTCGGGGTCCTGGTCCTGGCTGATCCGGTCGACGGTGTCCTCGTCCAAGGGCAGTACCGTCGCGGTGAAGTCCAGGGCGGTGGCGGTGTTCTTCACCAGGGAGAGCAGGGCCTCGTGTTCGCCCGGTGCGAAGGGGGACCAGTCCAGGGCCGTCTTTCCGTAGTACTGGCTGGACTGTCGCCCCTCGGGCAGGTCCTCCCTGGCCGAGGCCGCCACGACGAAGCTGACCGTCTGGGCGCCGGCGGGAGCGGGCGCGCCGAGGGGGGAGTGGCTGCCGGCGGCATCGAACCCGTGCACCTCGGGAAGCCGTTCCGCGGCTACGACGATGCGGTCGGCGGTGGCCCTCAGCACCTCCTCGTACTCCGACCGGTAGCGCGCCTTCAGCCGCAGCAGATGCAGCAGCCCGTCACGCCGGTAGGCCTGGGACCGGGCGCCGAGGGGCGGGTACGGGACGACAGTGTCCAGTGTGTGAGTGGGGTCGGGCTCCCACATGACGGGGACGACCGCGTCCGCGCTGTGGCCGGTCCTGGACCGTTGCATGTTGAGCCGCCGCTGGAAGTAGGACAGCTCGGCCCGGCAATACGATTGACTGAAATGGCGTGGCGAATGGAGCACCACCAGGACGGTGGACCGGCCCAGCAGATCCACCGAGACGTCCGGCGAGTGCGGCTTCCCGCGGACGCCGACGGCCTCCGGGGAGCGTCCCGTGCGCTCGGCGACGACCCGGCAGAGGTCGTGGAAGAACGATGCGACCCACTCCTCGTCGACGGTGCGAACGTGACTCAAATAGAAGTGGCTCACGATGGCTTCATTGGCGACATGGTCCCGGGACGAGCCGGATCGGCTGATGGGCCGAGCGGTTGCGGAGCACGCGCCGCGCAACTCGTCACCACCAGCCCTACCACGTCGATGTTTGTTCCGGACATGGTGAAAATCTGCTGTCGCGTCCTGGCTGTACCACGGCGTCGTCATTTGTCAGCCCGCCCTCGGTGTCGTGTCGTCGGCCGTCTTCCCAGCACACCCGGCCGCGGCCACATCCTGCACAGAAGCGGAAACTCCGTGCCTTCGCGCCGGATTCGGCGCTTCCCGCGACGCCACCCGAACGTGTGAGGGACCCTTCTGGCGGGCGCATGCCGGGTGCAAGGAAAAGCCACAGCGCGCCGCCTCGTCCTTCATGCCCGCGACGAAACGGGCCCGCTCACCGCTCAGTTCCCGATGTCGGCGGCGCCAGAACTCCAGGAGCGCCAGGTGGGCATGGGTTCTGGTGAGCACGGACCCGACGGGGCGGGTGTCCTCCCGCCAACCGACTGGTGCAGGGTGCGGTCCTCGGGATCCGAGAGGTCGGTCAGATCCGCGAGCGCTCCGAAAGCGATGTGCGCTGTCTCGTGCACGACCGTCTCGGCCAGCCGTACCGGATCCGGGGTGAAGGAGGCCGCGATCGCCCCGTACGCCTCCCGTGCCGAGGAACTCACGCCCTGCCCGGTCCACGGTGGTCGCAGCGGCACCAGTGCCGTCCACAGGGCGGCGCAGGCGGCTGCCCGTTCCGGGACCAGGCGGGTCAGCGTCTCCCAGGCCGACGCCACCGAGGCCTGCCAGGCGCGCAGTTCCCCGGCGGTCTGCCGGGGCAGCACCGGATGACCGTGCGCGTTCCGGTAGGGGTCGGTGTCCTCCAGGACCACCGACAACGGCGGTGCGTCTCCCGGCGGCCGGGCGGTCATGCGCCGCGGCGCACACCGGGTGGTGCCATGGGCGGCCGGTTCGTCCTGCTCTCCCAGGGCCGGTAACCGCCCGTCCAGGTCCACGACGTCACCACGCAGGCGGGCCTGTTCCGCGCCCTCGGCCAACCGGACAACACCCAGCGTGGGCAGCCAGACCAAGGCCCCGGGTGCCGGAAGGGCGAGGTGTGGGCGGAGTCCGGCACGTAACGCGGCGGCGGCCGCCAGACCGACCAGCCGGGCGCATTCGGCGCTCGCGCGGACGGCGGGGCGCGGGTCGTTCAGGTCCCGCAGGCAGCGGCCCAGCCACACACCGACGTAAGGATGGAGCAGCACGTCCTCGAAGGCCCGGACGTCCGCTTCACGGGCTCGGACGCACAGCTCCCAGGCCGCCGCTCCCCAGGATTCCCAGAACTCCGGCCTGCTGTCCCGGGCCGTGTCGGCCACGTTCATCAGCGTCAGCAGGCGCCGGGAGACCTGGCCGTCCCGCAGGACACGCAGGGCGGTCGGGGACGGGTGACAGACCGCCAGGCTCGTGAAGTCCTCCGCGGTCATCCGCAGGGTCGCCGGGGCCGTCACGACGCGCTCCCCAGCAGTTCGGCGGCGTCGGCCACGACGCGGTCCCGGATCCGGGTGGTGAGTACGCGCAGGTCTGCGCAGTACACGCTGGGGTTCGCGAAGCCGGTGCGCGGGTGGAAGCGGTGGGCGCGCAGTCCGCCGCCGCACAGGCGCACGACCTCACATCCGCGGCAGACGTCGGAGAGCGCCGTCAGGCCCCCGCGGCGGGCATCGGCCACGACCGGGTGCCGCGCGGCGGTGTCGAAGTCGTGGGCGAAGATGTCGAGCCCGGTGGCCGCGCCGCCGTCCCGGGTTGCCTTGAGCGAGTCGGACAGCTCGATCGTCCCGTCGCTCTCGACCACCAGGAAGTCCGTGTCGGCCAGCCCCGTGCTCTCCGATCGCACGGCACCGCCGAGCGCGAGGTCCATGAGGTCCTCGAACAGTCGGACGCGGGTCTCCTGCCGCGGTGCGGTGTACCACCTGTCGAACACGGCCAGGAGCCAGTTCGCGTACGGAGTGCGCATCGGGTCGTGGCCGGGCGGCGGGTGTTCCCAGGTGGCGTGCGGCAGCAGGAAGTTGACGGCGGGCGGCTCGTGCGCGAGCAGGGCCTCGTAGACATCGAGCGGCGGGTTGGCGAGGTCGACCGTGCACAGCAGGCCCGCGAACAGCGCCTTGTTCTCGGGCCTCCGCAAGAGTTCCAGTCCCCTCTGGACGGCGGCATGGCTGCCTCGCCCGTTCCTGGCACGCCTGTGGCGGTCGTTGGCCTCACGACCGCCATCAAGACTGACGCCTACCGACACCCCGTGTCGGCGGAACAGGTCCATCCATGAGGGATTCAGAAGAGTCGCATTGCTCTGAAGGGAGGTATCACATTCCGCTGTGCCGCGCAGCTCCCGCTTCAGAGACTCCAACAGGCGTTCGATTCGAGACGGGCCGGCGAGCAGAGGTTCACCCCCGTGCAGAGTTACCCGGACCCGGGGCAGGGCGTGTTGCCTGGCGTGCTCGGCGATGCGGCGGCTCAGTCGATCCGCGGTCACTGCCGCCATGACGGGGGGTTTGTGCCGCCAGGTGCGATCGCGCAGTTCGTACACATAGCAGTGATCGCAGGCGAGATTGCACGGCTGTGCGACCTTGACGATCCACTCGGTAAAGGGGTTCGCATCACGCACGTGCCACCTCCTGCCACGCGGTCCCCCGCTGTCTTTGCACCCCTTCAGAGCGCCGACTGGAACATGGCCACGTCCATCGCGCGACGCTCCAGAGTGTCGCGCCGAACCCGTCGTAAGGACCTGCCCAGAGCGTTTTCGGACAACTCGTCCAGATCCAGGTTCGCGGAACCGCTGAGATTCACCACGTCGAAGTCGAACTCCATGTGAGCCGCTGACGTCTCCATGAACCCCCCGTGCTCCTCGCCCCGCGGAACCCCGGCCGTTGTCCCGAACCCCGCGGATGTCTACCTGCGTCGGGCCGCAACCGGGCCCGAGGGGCGCTGAGTTGTGGAAGAAATGGCGCTGTTCAGTTCTCGTTTCAGGGAAGCACACCGATCAACCGAGAGCCAGCACGCATCGGCCCGTCGGCTCGGGTGCGGCTCGATCTCGTCGGCACTGGTCTCAAGTCCTCCCGGGCAAGGTGCGGTTGGCGCCGTACGACTCCAAATCACCCTGAGTCTTCCCCTCTTCACGGCAGGATCACCCATCCGGCACCGGGGTCGGCCAAGGAGAGGGGGTATGGCCAGCCATACCCCCACTCACCCCCTGGGCCCATCGCCCGGACCCGGACCCGCCTCCTACGGTGATCGGCATGCATCCGAGGAACGTGTGGCAGGCCATGGCCCGGCCGGGATTTCTGCTGTCGTGGTGGCCCTGGCGGGCGGTCGTCTATCTCGGCAGTGGGGCCGTGGCCGGGGCCTTCGTCTTTGTGCTGGTCGTGCTCATGGTGGTGGCCGGGGGTGCGCTTGCCGTGGTGTTCGTCGGGCTGCCGCTGCTGGTCGCCCTCGCGCTCTCCGGGATTCCCGTCGCCCGGGTCGAGCGGCTCAGGCTGCGGATCGTTGATGCGGAGGCGGTGCCCGATCCGCATCGGGAGCCGGTCGCGCCCGGGCTGCGGCCCTGGCTGGTGGTTCGGTTGAGGGAGCGGGCCACCTGGCGGGAACTCGGGTACGCGTTGCTGTTCGCGGGGCTGTTGTGGCCCGTGGACGCTCTTGTCGTTGCCGTCGGGCTGCTCGTGCCGGTGTCCCTCGTGGCGACTCCGGTGCTGATGGCCACCGTTGGCGACGGGCAGGAGGCCAAGGTGCTCAAGGAGTGGACCGTCACCGGGTGGCCAACTGCCCTTGGGGTCTCGGTTCTTGGGCTGGTGTTGCTTGCCCTGTGTGGTTATGCGCTCGGGGTTGTCGCCGGGGCCCGGGCCGGGCTGACGCGGTTGCTCATCGCCGCCCGTGACGTCGAGTTGGGGGAGCGGGTCGTCGAACTCGCCCGTTCCCGCGTGCGGTTGGTGGACGCCTTTGAAACCGAGCGGCGGCGGATCGAGCGTGATCTGCACGACGGAGCCCAACAGCGGCTGGTCGCCCTGTCGGTGACCCTTGGAGTGGCTCGGCTGGACGCGCCGCCGGGGTCGCCGCTCGCCGCGCAACTGGCCAAGGCTCAGGGGGAGGTGGGGAGCGCGTTGGAGGAACTGCGCGAGCTGATCCACGGGATTCATCCCCAAGTGCTTACGGACTTCGGGCTTCAGGCCGCTGTGGCCGACGCCGCGGATCGTGCCGCCGTGCCCGTCGGCGTCAGCCTCGACCTGCCCGGACGTCTGCCCCGGGCCGTGGAGTCGGCCGCGTACTTCGTGGTCTGCGAGGCGCTCGCCAACGTCGACCGGCACAGTGGGGCGAGTCGGGCCGAGGTCGGGGGCGGGCATCGTGACGGGCGGCTGTTCGTCGAGGTGCGGGACGACGGGTGCGGTGGGGCCGATCCCGGGGGTGGCAGTGGGCTCGTCGGGCTCTCGGACCGGGTGTCAGTGCTCGATGGCAGACTTTCCCTGTCCAGCCCGCCGGGTGGACCGACGTCGCTGCGGGTGGAGATTCCTTGCGAGTGGAGCCAGTTGACGGATCGCGGCCGGCGCTCCGCGTAGTCCTCGCCGAGGACAGCGTGCTGCTCAGGGAAGGGCTGATCGGGCTGCTCGACCGCGTCGGCCACGAGGTCGTGGCCGCCGTCGGGGACGCGGAGGCGCTGCTCGCGGCGGTCGCCGAGCATGAGCCCGACATCGTGGTGACGGACGTACGCATGCCGCCCGGGTTCCAGGATGAGGGGCTGCGGGCGGCTGTGAAGCTGCGTGAGGTGCGGGCCGCGCTGCCCGTGCTCGTCCTCAGCCAGTACGTCCAGCGGGCCTACGCCGCCGAGCTGCTCGACTCCGGGGACGGCACCGGCGTCGGGTATCTGCTCAAGGACCGGGTCGGGCAGGTCGAGGAGTTCGTCGACGCGCTGGGGCGGGTCGCGGACGGGGGTACGGTCGTCGACCCCGAGGTCGTACGGCAGTTGCTGCGCCGGCGTCGTGACCCGCTGGAGCGGTTGACCCCGCGTGAGCGCGAGGTGCTGGCGCTGATGGCGGAGGGCCGGTCCAACGGCTCGATAGCGCGGGAACTGGTCGTCTCCGAGGCTGCCGTCGGCAAGCACATCGGTGGCATTCTCGCGAAGCTGGAGCTGCCTCCCGCCGACGAGACGCATCGGCGGGTGCTGGCGGTGCTCGCCTATTTGCGGGCGTAAGCAACTCGTCTGCGGGCGAAAGTAACCCGTCTGCGGCCGTGAGGAAGCCGTCTGCGGGTGTGAGTCGACCGGCCCGCGTATCGGCTCTCGGCTCTCGGCCCTACAGGCTCTTCGCGAAGCAGCGGCTCGACTCGAAGTGGCGGTAGTAGCCGAACTTCTCGCAGGGGGCGTAGCCGCTGGAGGTGTAGAGGGCGATGGCCTCCGGCTGTCGGTCGCCCGTCTCCAGGACCATGCGGGTGCGGCCGGCGGTGCGGGCGTCGTCCTCCAGGGCGGCGAGTATGCGGCGGGCCAGGCCGAGGCCACGGGCCTCCTCGACGACGTACATCCGCTTCAGCTCGGCGTCGCCGGGCAGATAGCCTTCCTCGGTCTCCTCGTCGTGGCCGCGCCAGCCGCCGGTGGCCAGCGGGCGGTCCTGCTCGTCGTACGCGATCAGGTACAGGCCGGACGGCGGGTCGAACATCGCCGGGTCGAGGTATGTCTGGTCGCCGTCGTCGTTGTAGCGGGCTGCGTACTCGGCCTGGACCTGGTCGTTCAGCTTGACGGCGTCGGGGTGGTCGAAGGAGACCCGGCGGATATTCATGCCGACCACCGTACATCTATGCATGCTTCTGTCGCCAGGGAGTTTTCGGTCGGGCGGGTATCGTGCCCGCGTGCTGACTGTGACCTCTGTGAATGTGAACGGACTGCGGGCCGCCGCGAAGAAGGGCTTCGTGGAGTGGCTCGCCCAGACCTCCGCCGATGTGCTGTGCCTCCAGGAGGTGCGCGCCGAGGCCCAGCAGCTGCCGGAGGAGGTCCGCGCGCCCGAGGGCTGGTACGTCACGCACGCGCCCGCCGCCGCCAAGGGCCGCGCCGGCGTCTCCCTCTACAGCCGCCGTGAGCCCGACCGCGTCCAGGTCGGCTTCGGCTCCGCCGAGTTCGACGGCAGCGGACGGTACATCGAGGCCGACCTGCCCGGTGTCACCGTCGCCAGTCTGTATCTGCCGTCCGGTGAGGTCGGCACGGATCGGCAGGACGAGAAGATCCGCTTCATGGACGAGTTCCTCGCCTATCTGAAGGACCTGCGCGAGCGGGCCGCCGCCGACGGGCGCGAGGTCGTCGTCTGCGGTGACTGGAACATCGCCCACCAGCCGGCCGACCTCAAGAACTGGCGCGCCAACCAGAAGAACTCCGGGTTCCTGCCGGAGGAGCGGGAGTGGCTCGGGCGGGTCCTCGATGCGGGGGACGGCGGGTACGTGGATGTGGTGCGGGCGCTGCATCCGGAGGTCGAGGGGCCGTACTCGTGGTGGTCGTATCGGGGGCGGGCCTTCGACAATGATTCAGGATGGCGGATCGATTATCAGATTTCTACGGCCGGGCTCGCCGCCAAGGCCGTCAAGGGGTACGTCGAGCGGGCGGCCACCCATGCCGAGCGCTGGTCCGACCATGCGCCCGTCACCGTCGTCTACGACCTCTGAGCCGCCTGACTCTCATGGGTTCTGGCGCAGTCTGCGGTCCAGCGCCAGTGACAGTTCCGCCTCCACCACCCGGCGGGCCAGTGGGCGCAGGCGGGCCGGGTCGCCCTCCGGGGCGTGGGTGAGGATCACGTCCGTGAAGATCTCGGCCAGGGCGTCCGCGTGGTCGCGTACCCGTTTGCCCGCCGCCAGGACCGCCGACAGCGGGATGCCCTCCTGGACCAGTGCCGCCGATGCCTCCAGGAGGCTGCGGCTGATGTGGACGATCTGGTCGCCGTCGATGCCCAGATAGCCGAGGTCCATCGAGGCCGCGAGGTTCTCGGGGGTGGCGTCCGGGCCGAAGCGGTCGGCGAGGTCCTCGGGGGTGAGGCGGACCGGGGTCTCCTCGGTGGGGGCGCCGAGGCCGAGCAGGTCGGCGACGTCCCGGCCGTGGTCGAAGGCCTCGGCCAGTTCCGCGATGCCGTTGAGGGTGTGGCCGCGTTCAAGGAGTGCCGAGATCGTGCGCAGCCGGGCCAGGTGGTGGTCGTCGTACCAGGCGATGCGGCCCTCGCGGCGGGGCGGTGGGATCAGTTTGCGTTCGCGGTAGAAGCGCAGGGTGCGGACGGTGATGCCGGCCAGTCCGGCCAGCTCCTCCATCCGGTACTCCGTCCGGTCCTCGTGCCCTTCGGTGTTCTCTGCCTCTGCGTCTGCCACGTCGGAACCTTAAGGCGTACCGGCGGTAACTTTCCCTCTCCCGGCCCCTACCCATCAGTACAGGGCTCCTCTACTCTCCCCATTGCGCCAGTGTTCACTGGCGCGGTCGCGCAGGGAAGGGCATCGGCATGGCCGAAGAGGAAGCCGAACGCGAAGCCGGACACGAGCATGTGCGGGTGGCGGTGATCGGGTCCGGGTTCGGGGGGCTCGGGGCCGCCGTGCGGCTGCGCCGCGAAGGGATCACCGACTTCGTCGTGCTGGAGCGCGCCGGCAGCGTCGGCGGGACCTGGCGGGACAACAGCTATCCGGGGTGCGCCTGCGACGTGCCCTCCCACCTCTACTCCTTCTCCTTCGCGCCCAACCCCGACTGGCCGCGCGCCTTCTCCGGGCAGGAGCACATCCGCGCCTACCTGGAGCACGTCACCGACGTCTTCGGGCTGCGGCCCCATCTCCGCCTCAACTCCGAGGTGAAGAACATGACTTGGGACGGGAGGCGGTTGGTGTGGGTCGTCGAGACCAGCAGCGGGACTCTCCTCGCCGATCTCGTCGTCTCCGCCACCGGGCCCCTCTCCGATCCCAAGGTGCCGGACATCCCGGGGCTCGACACCTTCCCCGGCAAGGTCTTCCACTCCGCCCGCTGGGACCACGACTACGACCTGCGCGGCAAGCGGGTCGCGATGGTCGGGACCGGGGCCTCCGCCATCCAGATCGTGCCCGCCATCCAGCCCGACGTCTCCCGTCTCACCCTCTTCCAGCGCACCCCGCCCTGGGTGATGCCCCGCGTCGACCGGGCCATCGGCGGCGCCGAGCGCGCCGTGCACCGCGCGCTGCCGTTCACGACCCGGCTGCGGCGCGGACTCCTGTGGGGCATGCGGGAGTTGCAGGTCCAGGCGTTCACCAAGCATCCGGGCGAGCTGGGTGCGGTGGAGGCGCTGGCCAAGCGGAACATGAGCCGCTCGATCAAGGACCCGGCCCTGCGCGCCAAGCTCACCCCCGACTACCGCATCGGCTGCAAGCGCATCCTGCTGTCGAGCGAGTACTACCCGGCCCTCACCCGCCCCAATGTGGACGTCGTCGCCAGTGGGTTGAGCGAGGTCCGCGGGTCCACCGTCGTCGCGGCCGACGGGAGCACCGCCGAGGTCGACGCCATCGTCTTCGGTACGGGGTTCCACGTCACCGACATGCCCATCGCCGACCGGGTCGTCGGCGCCGACGGACGTACCCTCGCCGAGGCCTGGGCGAGCAGCGGGATGCGGGCGCTGCGCGGTGCCTCCGCCGCCGGGTTCCCCAACTGGATGACGATCATCGGGCCCAACACCGGCCTCGGGAACTCCTCCATGATCCTGATGATCGAGTCCCAGCTGAACTACATGGCCGACTACGTACGGCAGTTGGACGTTCTCGGGGGGCGCGTGGCCCTGGATGCCCGGCCTGCCGCCGTCGACGCCTGGAACGGGCGGGTGCAGGAGCGGATGCTGCGTACGGTGTGGAACACGGGTGGGTGCAGCAGTTGGTACCTCGACGCCGAGGGGCGCAACACCACCGTCTGGCCCGGTACGACGTCCGAGTTCCGGCGGGCCACCCGGCGCGTGGATCTTTCCGAGTACGAGGTTCTGCGGGCGGCGGCCGTCGGCACCGGCGAGACCAACTCGGCCGTGGGGGTGGGCGCGTGAGCCGGCTCATGTCCGTGACAGGCGGTCCGTACGCCCCTCCCGTCCCCGTCCGTGAACTCACCGCCGTCTCCGCCGACGGGGCCCGGCTGCATGTCGAGGTGCACGGCGTGAACGACGGACCCGTGGTCGTCCTCTCCCACGGCTGGACCTGCTCCACCGCCTTCTGGGCCGCCCAGATACGCGAACTCGCCCCCGATCACCGGGTCGTGGCCTACGACCAGCGCGGCCACGGACGCAGCCCGGCAAGCTCCGCCTACAGCACCGACGTACTCGCCGACGACCTGGAAGCCGTACTCGCGGCCACCCTCGCGCCCGGCGAGAAGGCCGTGGTCGTCGGGCACTCCATGGGCGGGATGACGATACTGGCCGCGTCCGCGCGGGCGGGGTTCCGGGAGCACGCGGCGGCCGTACTGCTGTGCAGCACCGGCAGTTCGCGGCTGGTGGCCGAGGCGCTGGTCGTGCCGATGCGGGCCGGGCGGCTGCGGACCTGGCTGACGAGGCTGGGTCTCAGTTCGCGTGCTCCGCTCGGGCCGGTCACGCCCGTCTCCCGGCGCATCCTCAAGTACGCGACCATGGGCGCCGGTTCGTCGGCCGTCATGGTCGAGGCGTGCGCCCGGATCGTGCACGCGTGCCCGCGCAAGGTGCGGTACGCGTGGGCGCGGGTCCTGGACGGGGTCCAACTCGACGCCAGCATAGGAGAGTTGACCGTACCGGCCGCTGTCGTCGTCGGTACGGCCGATCGGCTCACGCCGCCCGTGCACGCGCGCGCCCTGGCCGCCGCGCTGCCCGACTGTCACGGTGTGACCGAGCTGGCCGGGCTCGGGCACATGACTCCCGTCGAGGCGCCCGGGGCCGTGACCGGCGTGATACGTGAACTCGTGGTGGCATACGGGCAGTTGGGCGAGCACGCGCACGGTACTGAGGTCATCGACGTACGGATCGAGGAGGGCGCATGAGCAAGGTCAGTCTGGACGGGCAGGTCGCTGTCGTGACCGGGGCCGCTCGCGGGGTCGGTGAGCTGCTCGCACGCAAGCTCTCCGCGCGCGGGGCCAAGGTCGCGCTGGTCGGTCTTGAGGCCGACGCGCTCAAGCAGGTCTCCGAGCGGCTGCACACCGAGAGTCAGGCCTGGTACGCCGACGTCACCGACCACGAGGCGATGTCCCGGGTGGCGGCTGAGGTGAAGGAGCGGTTCGGGAAGGTCGACATCGTCGTCGCCAACGCGGGTGTCGCGAGCGGCGGGCCCTTCGTCGACTCCGATCCGGAGTCGTGGCGGCGGGTCATCGAGGTCAATCTGATCGGGTCGGCGGTCACCGCGCGGGCGTTTCTGCCGGTGTTGATGGAGAGCAGGGGGTACCTGCTCCAGATCGCCTCTCTCGCTGCCATCACCCCGGCGCCGATGATGTCCGCGTACTGCGCGTCCAAGTCCGGTGTCGAGGCGTACGCGCACTGTCTGCGGGCCGAGGTCGGGTACAAGGGCGTCCGGGTGGGGGTCGGGTATCTGTCCTGGACCGACACCGACATGGTGCGCGGGGCCGACCAGGACGACGTCATGCGGGAGTTGAGGCAGCGGTTGCCGTGGCCGGCGAGCAAGACGTATCCGCTGGGGCCGGCCGTCGACCGGCTCGTGGCCGGGATCGAGCGGCGGTCCAGCCATGTGTACGGGCAGTGGTGGCTGCGCGGGATGCAGGGGGTGCGGGGGTATCTGCCGGGGCTGATCGGGGCGGTGGGGCAGCGCGAGGTCGGGCGGTTCTCGGGGCGGTTGCAGGGGATCGGGACGGGGCTTGTGGGGGCGGGCGGGGCCGCCGACGAGGAGGCTCGGGGCGTGGGGTCGGGCACTGGCAGTGACTGAACGTTACTGATCGAAATGCGTGCTTTGTGCTGGCGTGTGAGTCTGGTCGAGCCCCGATCCCCTCACCCACCTACGGGAGTGAACTCACATGGGCATGAAGGACGAGATGCAGGAGAAGGCCCGCCAGGCCAAGGAGAAGATGGAGCGGTCCCGGGAGGGTCAGCGCCAGCAGGGCCAGCAGGGCGAGCGTCAGCAGGGCGAGCGCCAGCAGGGTCAGCAGGGCGAGCGCCGGCAGGGCCAAGAGCGTAAGCAGGGGCGGGAGGAGAGTCCTGAGCGGGGGCGGCCGCGGGACGAGGAGACGGAGCGGGCGATGCGGGAGGAAGAGGATCGGTTGAACCAGGACTACGACATCTAGTCCTGGCTTGAGCCGATGATGTGGGGTGCCCTTGGTTTTGAGGGCACCCCACATCTTGCTTTGCGGGGTGCGTTGTTGGGTGCGTTGTTGGGTGCGGGTCCGGTGGGGGCTTGTCGCGCAGTTCCCCGCGCCCCTAGGCATGTGACCTTGGCGCCCGTCAAGAATGCGCCCCGAGTTTGGACCTAACGCGGCGGGAGTTTTGGACGTGCTCTGTTCGGGACTCCGTCGTACGTCGGTGGAGTCGCCGCTGGATGTGTGTCCAGGAGGGTCAGGGCCAGGCGGATTGCGTCGTCCATTTCCACGTGGCGGCCCTCTGCCCAGTCCAGGGGAGTGCGCAGGACCTCCAGGTCCGGGGGCACGCCCTGGTTTTCCACTGTCCAGCCGTATGTGTCGAACCAGGCCGCGTTCATCGGGACCGTGATCACCGTGCCGTCGCCCAGGCGGTGGCGGCCGGTCATGCCGACCACTCCGCCCCAGGTTCGTTGGCCCACCACCGGGCCCAACTCCAGCAGCTTGAAAGCCGCCGTGATCATGTCGCCGTCGGAGGACGTCGCCTCGTCCGCCAGGGCAACCACCGGGCCCCTCGGCGCATTTGAGGCGTACGACACCGGCTGGGCGTTGCGGGTCAGGTCCCAGCCCAGGATCGTGCGCGTCAGCTTCTCCACCACCAACTCGCTGATGTGACCGCCCGCGTTGCCGCGTACGTCGACGATGAGCGCGGGCCTCGACACCTCCATGCGCAGGTCGCGGTTGAACTGGGCCCAGCCCGAGCCGCCCATGTCGGGGATGTGTAGATAGCCGCACCGGCCTCCGCTCAACTCCCGTACCACTTCGCGGCGTTTGGCCACCCAGTCCTGGTAGCGCAACGGGCGCTCGTCGATCAGGGGGACCACCGCCACCCGCCTCGCCCGGCCCTCACCCTTGCCCCGAGAGTCCTCCGCCGGTGTGAACGTCAGCTCCACCGTCGTACCCCCCGCCCCCGCCAGCAACGGGAACGGGCCCGTCACCGGATCCACCGGGCGCCCGTCCACATGCGTGAGCAGCGCGCCCTCCCGGATTCCCGAACCGGCCAGCGGGGAACGGGCCTTGGAGTCCGAGGAGTCGCCGGGGAGGATGCGGTCCAGCATCCAACCGCCCTCCCGGCGGACGAAGTTGGCGCCAAGCAGGCCCTGCCTGCGCTGGTAGTGCGGTGGGCCCTCGTTGCGGCGGGCTGCCGTGACGTACGCGTGGGAGGTGCCCAGCTCGCCCAGGACCTCGCGGAGCAGATCCGCGAACTCGTCGGGGGACGCGACCCGTTCGACCAGTGGGCGGTACTGCTCCAGCACCGCGTCCCAGTCGATGCCGCACATCCCGGGTTCCCAGAAGTAGGCGCGGATCAGGCGGCCCGCCTCCTCGTACGACTGGCGCCATTCCGCCGGGGGATCGACCTCGTGCAGGACGCGGCGCAGGTCGATCCAGACGGTCGTGTCGCCGTCGCCCGGGTCGGTGGACGGCACGGCCCGTAGCTCGTCGTCGTCCACGACCACCAGCCGTGAGGCGTCGCCGCTGACCGCGAACCAGTCGAGGTGGTCGACGAGTTCGGATTTCTTGGCCTTGCTGATGTTGAAGTATTCGAGCGTCGGGCGGCCGCTCGTGTCCGCCGGGTTCGCGAAGGTCTCGCCCAGCGCGCCCGAGATCGGCCAGCGCAGCCAGACCAGTCCGCCGCCCGCGACCGGATACAGCGCCGAGTACTTGGAGGCGGTTACCGGGAAGGGGGTCACCCGGCTCTCCAGCCCTTCGACCTCGACGGTCACCGTCCCGTCCCCGCCCTCCTCTTCCGGGTCCAGGCCTCCCGCGGCCGGGCGGCCGTCCGGGGAGAGCGCGAAGGGGGAGGGGGTCGCGGAGGAGAGGGGGACCAGGTAGGGGCGGCAGCCGAGCGGGAAGGAGAGGTCGCCCGTGTGGACGTCGTACACCGGGTCGAAGCCGCGCCAGGACAGGAAGGCCAGGTAGCGGCCGTCCCTGGTGAAGACCGGGTTCTCGTCCTCGAAGCGGCCGTTCGTCACGTCGACGATCAGGCGGTCCTTTATACGGGCCATCTTGATCTGGCGGAGAGAGCGGCCGATGCCCGGGTGCGACCAGGTCAGCCAGGCGCCGTCCGGGGAGAAGGCCAGGTCGGTGACCGGTCCGTTGAGGGAGCAGATCAGCTCCGTCGCATCCCCGTTCGAGTCCTCCGTCGCGTCGATGAGCAGGAGACGGCCGTCGTGGGCCGCGATGGCCAGGCGCTCGCCCGCCGGGTCGGACACCAGTTCCAGTACCCGGCCCAGCTCGCCCGACGCCAGCCGCCTCGGCGCCCGCTCTCCGCTGGCCCTCGGGAGGTAGGCGATCTCGATCGCGTCCTCGCCCTCAGCGTCCGTGACGTACGCGACCTGCCCGCCCGAGCCGAGCATCTCGGGGAGCCGGACCCGTACGCCGGGGGTGTCCGTGATGGTCCGGGCGGGGCCGTCCCGGTGTGTCAGCCAGTAGAGACTCCCGCGTACGACGACGGCGCTCGCGCGGCCCGTCTCGTCGACCGAGATGCCGTCGACGTGCTGCGCGGCGGGCACCTGGTACGTACGCCTGCCCGCGCGGGGACCGCCGAGCCGTACGTCCAGTCGGCGGGGGAGGGAGTCGGCGGCCAGGTCGTCCACGATCCACAGGTCGCCCGCGCACTGGTAGACGACCCGGGTGCCGTCGCTGGAGGCGTGCCGGGCGTAGAAGGCGTCGTGGTCGGTGTGGCGGCGCAGGTCGGAGCCGTCGTACGCGCACGAGTACAGGTTGCCGATGCCCTCGTGGTCGGAGAGGAAGGCGATGCGGTCGCCGACGAACATGGGGGAGTGGAGGTGGCCGTCGAGGTCGGGGAGGAGGCGCTCGCCGTGCAGCCAGAGGCGGCCGGTCGCGCCACCCCGGTAGCGCTTCCAGGCGGCCGGTTCGTGCGGCGGGGTGCCCGTGAGGAGGAGGGTCTTGCGCTCGCCGCCGATGTCCGCGACCTGGATGTCGGAGACCGGGCCCCAGGGGAGCCGGCCGCCGGGGCCGCCGCCCGCCGGGACGCTGTAGGCCCAGGTGAAGTAGGAGAAGGGCTGGCCGTGGGAGGCGACGGCGAGGATGTCCCCGTCCGGGGACCAGCCGCAGACCTGGGTGTCGGCGCTGCCCCAGTAGGTGAGCCGCTGGGCGGGGCCGCCGTCGACCGGCGCGTGGTGGATCTCCGGCACGAGACTGCGCCAGCTCGTGTACGCGATGTGCCGGCCGTCCGGCGAGAAACGCGGGTGCCCGACCTTCGTACGGTCGACGGTGAGCCGCCAGGCTCGGCCGGGCCCGTCGAGGGAGGCGAGCCAGAGGTCGTCCTCGGCTACGAAGCACAGCAGGTCGCCGCTGAGGTGGGGCAGGCGCAGATAGCTCACCTCCCCATGCTTTTCCGGGAACGGGGCCCCAGCAACTTCTGAAATCACCCGCAGGACATGAATCACCCGCAGGACATGTGAACATGTGCAGGACACGTACGAAACAGTTTCGTTTCTGTCGTTCTCAGGCTATGCTCATTGACGTACGGCGGAGCTGTACGAAACGGTGTCGTCCGATACTGGAACCGGAAGGGTGAGTGGCATGACCGAGGTCGCAACGGCGCGTCGTAGTCGGATCACGCCCGAGCGGGAGGCCGAGCTGTACGGCGCCACGCTCGACCTGCTCCGGGAAGTCGGCTACGAGGCGCTCACCATGGACGCCGTCGCCGCCCGTACGAAGTCCAGCAAGGCCACGCTCTACCGCCAGTGGGGCGGCAAGGCCGAACTGGTCGTCAGGGCGATGCGGCACAGCAAGCCTGGTGCCGCCGCCATCGCCGACATCGACACCGGGTCCCTGCGTGGCGACTTCCACGCCCTGCTGGTCCGCGAGGACGACTGCGCCATGGAACAGAACTCCGCGCTGATGCGGGCTCTGGGCATGGCGGTCCACGGTAACCCCGATCTCCTCCTGGCGTTCCGGGAACTGCTCGTCGAACCGGAGATGCTGGAATTCCGCAAGGTGATCCAGCGTGCCATCGACCGCGGCGAGGTCAGTCCGGACAACCCGGCGGCCGACTATGTGCTGCACATGATGATCGGCGGCTTCGCAGCGCGCTCGCTCATCGACGAACTGCCCCCGACGCAGGCCTACTTGCGCGACTACATCGACGCCGTGGTGCTCCCCGCCCTCGGTGTGCCGGTTCCGTAGTTCCCGCAAACGGCCCTCGTCGTACAGCGCCCCGACCAACACCCCTGTGAACGACCCCACTTGCACCTGACGCGACCGCTCACGTCGTCGGGCTGATCACCCCTGCCCCCCAACAGGCCGATCAACCCTGCCCATTTGCACCTCAACGACCTGACCGGGAGTACGCCCTAGTGGCCACGTTCCTCTACAAACTCGGCCGGCTCGCCTTCAGGCGACGGCATTTCGTCGCCCTGATCTGGGTGGCGCTGCTGACGCTCGCGGGAGTCGGCGCGGCCAGCGCGCCCGCCGCCGGCACCACCTCCTTCTCCATTCCGGGTACGGAGGCCCAGAAGGCCTTCGACCTGCTGGAACAGCGTTTCCCCGGCGCCAGCGCCGACGGAGCGACCGGGCGCATAGTCTTCAAGGCGCCCGAGGGCCAGAAGATGACGGACGCCGACAACAAGGCGACCGTCGCGAAGACCGTCAAGCAACTGCGCGACGGCTCCGAAGTCGTCTCCGTCACCGACCCGTTCACGACGAACGCCGTGAGCAAGGACGGGTCGGTCGCCTACACCTCGGTGAAGTACGACCTTCCCGGTATGGAGTTGGCGGACTCGACCAAGGACGCCCTGGAGAAGGCCGGCGACGAGGCCCGGGCCACCGGGCTCACCGTCGATGTCGGTGGTGACGCGCTCCAGGCCGCGGCCGACCCGGGAGCGGTCGGCGAGATCATCGGTCTCGCGATCGCCGCGGTCGTCCTTGTCATCACCCTCGGCTCCATGGTCGCCGCGGGGCTGCCGCTGCTGACGGCGATCATCGGCGTCGGGATCGGTGTCTCGACGATCACCGCCCTCGCCAAGGCGCTCGACCTCGGCGACACCACCTCCACGCTCGCCCTGATGATCGGTCTCGCGGTCGGTATCGACTACGCGCTGTTCATCGTCTCCCGCTACCGCAGCGAGCTGGCCGAGGGCCGCGACCGCGAGGAAGCGGCGGGCCGGGCCACCGGCACCGCCGGTTCGGCGGTGGTCTTCGCGGGCCTCACGGTCGTGATCGCCCTGGCGGGCCTCGCGGTCGTCAACGTCCCGATGCTGACCAAGATGGGCCTCGCGGCGGCGGGCACGGTCGTGGTCGCCGTACTCATCGCACTGACGATGGTCCCGGCGCTGCTCGGATACGCGGGCCGGAAGGTGCAGCCGGCGGGCGAGAAGAAGAGCAAGAAGAAGAGCGAGAAGAAGGGTGACGCGTCGGAGGGACCGGCGAGGCCCAACATGGGTGCGCGCTGGGCGGGTTTCGTGATCCGTCGGCCGCTCGCGGTCCTGCTGTTCGGTGTGGTCGGCCTGGGCGCCATCGCGGTCCCGGCCACCCAGCTGGAGCTGGGCCTGCCCGACGACGGCTCGCAGCCGACGTCCACGACACAGCGCCGCGCCTACGACCTCCTCTCGGAGGGCTTCGGCCCCGGCTTCAACGGCCCGCTGATGGTCGTGTACGACGCGGCCGGCAGCGCCGACCCCAAGGCCGACGCCACCGCGCTGACCGACCGGATCAAGGGCATCGACGACGTCGTGTCGGTCAGCCCGGCCCAGTTCAACAAGGCCGGCGACACCGCGACGATCACCGTGATCCCGGACTCCAAGCCGTCCTCGACGCAGACCGAGGACCTGGTGCACGCGATCCGCGCCGAGGGCGCCGATGTCAAGGCCGACACGGGCGCGAACGTCCTGGTCACCGGCACGACCGCGATGAACATCGACTTCTCGCAGAAGCTCAACGACGCCCTGATCCCGTATCTGGGCCTGGTGGTGGGCCTGGCCTTCCTCCTCCTGATCGTGGTCTTCCGCTCGATCCTGGTCCCGCTGAAGGCGGCGCTCGGCTTCCTGCTCAGTGTGCTCGCCGCGCTCGGCGCAGTGGTGGCGGTCTTCCAGTGGGGCTGGCTGAGCGGCCTGATCGGCGTCGAGGAGACGGGCCCGATCATGTCGATGATGCCGATCTTCATGGTCGGCGTGGTCTTCGGACTCGCGATGGACTACGAGGTGTTCCTCGTGACCCGGATGCGCGAGGCGTACGTCCACGGCGAGTCGCCGACCGAGGCCGTGGTGACCGGCTTCAAGCACAGCGCCCGGGTCGTGGCCGCCGCCGCGGTCATCATGATGGCCGTCTTCGGCGGCTTCATCAGCTCCTCCGAGTCGATGATCAAGATGATCGGCTTCGGCCTGGCGATCGCGGTCTTCTTCGACGCGTTCGTGGTCCGCATGGCGATCGTCCCGGCGGTACTGGCCCTGCTGGGCAAGAAGGCCTGGTGGCTCCCGAAGTGGCTCGACCGCGCCCTGCCGAACGTCGACGTCGAGGGCGAGGGCCTGCGCACCCTGGACGAGGACAACCGCCCGAAGGACGAGGACAGGGAGCTGGTACGAGCCTGACGCACCGCGTCTCCTGACGTACCGAGCCCGAGAAAAGCCGGCCGGTGAGGGCCCCGTGGGGACGGGGAGCCCTCACCGGCTTCTTTCATGACCTGGGCGTACGGCTGACCGGAATTCGTTCGTGATGCATCTGTCCGCCCGCTAACGTGCCGGGCATGACCACGTCCCCCCGTTTCGCCGAGGCCCTCGAACAGCTGGGGCTCGGTGAACTCACCTCCCGTATCCGGCGGTTCCCCGACGAGACGCGTACCGCTGCCGAGGCCGCTGCCGCGATCGGGTGCCAGTTGAGCCAGATCTGCAAGTCGCTGATCTTCTCCGCCGACGGGGTCCCGGTGCTCGTCCTCATGGACGGGGCCTCCCGCGTCGACGTCGAGCTCGTACGGCGTGAACTCGGCGCCGCGAAGGTCACCCGCGCCAAGGTGGACGTCGTACGGGAGACCACCGGGTACGCCATCGGGGGCGTACCGCCCTTCGGGCACCGGACCAGGACGCCTGTGCTCGCCGACCGGTCGCTGCTGGAGCACGATCTCGTCTGGGCCGCCGCCGGGACCCCGTACACGGTGTTCCCCATGGAGCCGAAGGCGCTGATCGCCCACGCCGGAGCCACCCTCGTCGATGTGCGGGAGCCGACGGCTTCGTGACCCCGACCGTCACCGCCGCCGTCCTGCTCGCCGCCGTCACCCACGCCTCCTGGAACGCCCTCGCGCACCGCATCACCGACAAGCTGGTCGGGTTCACGCTCATCGCCGGTGGCGGAATGGTGATCGGGCTGGTCGCCGTGCCGTTCGTGCCCTTTCCCGCCGCCGACGCGTGGCCGTATCTCGTCGTCTCCGCCGTCATCCATCTCGTCTACTTCGTGCTGCTCATGCGGTCGTTCCGGCTCGGTGACTTCGGGCAGGCGTATCCGATCGCGCGCGGCACCGCCCCCCTCGTCGTCACCCTGCTCGCCGCCGTCTTCGCGCACGAGGTCCCCGACGGCTGGGCGGCGGCCGGAACCGCCTTGTCCTGTGCGGGACTTACCGGGGTCGCGCTGTGGGGCCTGCGCGGCCGACGGCCCAACTGGGCGGCGATCGTGGCCGCGTTGGCGACCGGGCTGTCCATCGCCGCGTACACCGTCGTCGACGGGTTGGGGGTACGGGCGTCGGGGTCCGCGCTCGGCTACATCGCCTGGCTGATGGCCCTGCACGGCATCGCCGTCCCCGGCTATGCCCTTTACCGCTGGCGGGGCCAATTCCTCACGAAGGTACGGCCGTTCGCAGCCGTCGGACTGTTCGGCGCCGCGCTCTCCGTGGCGGCGTACGGGCTTGTGCTGTGGGCCCAGACCAAAGCCGAACTGGCGCCGATCGCCGCCCTCAGGGAATCCTCGATCATCGTGGGGGCGGCCATCGGAGCCGTGTTCTTCAAGGAGCGGTTCGGGGCGCCGCGTATCGCCGCCGCCGGGCTGCTGGTCATCGGGATCGGGCTGATGCTGCACGCCGGTCAGTGAGTGGCGGGCGTCAGAAGCGGTAGTCGCTCCAGACGAACTGGTCCGGGATGATGTTGCCCGAGACGAGTTGGCTGTAGAGGGAACCGTCGTCGTCGGCGGCGAGGTAGTTGTGGTTCTGGTTCTGGACGAAGCTGCCGTCCGCCGTCCAGAACTGCCCCGAACGGCCGCCCCCGCACGGGGCCATCCAGACGCTGTTGTAGTCGTACGCGTCGTCCGTGGTGAGGCAGTCACCGGTCTGGTTGTTCACCAGGCGGCGCATCGTGTGCCCGTCCCAGGTGTTCGACTCCGAGCCCCAGTGCCATGAGTGCGACGAGCCGGAACAGTCGCCCACATAGGGGGAGAAGCCCGTGGGCGCCTTGAGGCAGCTGCCGGTGTTGTAGCTGACGAAATACCAGTTGGTCGCCGCGGCTGCCGGGGTCAGCGCGCCCGCGACGGTGAGCATGAAGGCGGCGAGCCCCAGGGGCACCGTCAGTCTCAGTCTCGCTCTCCAGGATGTCATGATCGCGAGACTCGCATCACCGTGTTGTGGTGTTCAACTACGCGCAGCCCACAGTTTGTTGAACCGTTGGTGCCGCATAACAACGGACTGTTACCTTCCGCGCCGGCCCCCACTCCTGCTCCACGTCCGCCGCCAACAGCGTCCAGCCCAGGCGCTCGTACAGGGCCGCCGCCGCGTCGCCCTCCTCGCTGCGGGACAGGACGATGTGGCCGACCACCTCCTCTCCCTCCTCCGCCACCCACACCGCGAGCAGTGAGCGCGGCGTCAGCCAAGTGGCCGGGTCCTGCGGCCAGTTGAGGGGATACCCGTTCCGCTCGTGGACCGTCGCCAGTACGCGTACGCACGCTTCCAGGTCGGCCTCCGTGCGGCGGCGGATACGGAACTGGGCTGATTTCGCTGGGCTGTTGGCTGTCACACGGGCATGTAAGCACGTACGCCGGACAGGTCGTGGAGGCGCATGCTGTTGCGGTCGGTCACCGCGCGGCCGAAGGCGTGGTGGGGCCACAGACCGCCCGCCGTGCGGCGGCTGCGTTCGACCCAGGCGCGGGCCGGGACGCTGCTGTTCTTGTAGTAGTTGAGGGCGTAGCCGCCGGTGTGGACGCGGAGCAGACAGAAGCCGCCCGGGTAGTCCTTCACCGCGCTGACCTCCTGCTGGGTCACGTGCGGCGCGCTGGTCAGGGCCGTGCGCTTGTTGCGGTGGGTGTGGCCCGCGTGGTGCAGGAAGACGCCCGGTGAGGCGGCGTACGACTCGACGATCGAGCGTGCCTGGGCGCGGTCCAGGCGCTGGCCGCGGCCCATCGGGAACACCGAGTCCCTTGTGGTGAGGGGGTGGTGGCCGAAGACGAGCGTCGGCTGGTCGGTGTCCGACCTCAACTGTGCTCTGAACCACGCCAGTTGCTCCGCGCTCAGCCCGCCCGCGTCGCCGCCGTTGCCGCTCTTCTCGTACGTGTCCAGGCCGATCAGGCGCAGGCCGCCCAGGTCGCGCGCGAAGTAGCCGAGGCCGTCGGCGTTGCCCAGGAAGCCGTCGCGGAAGGACTCGCGGAACGAGTCGTCGGGGTGCCTCGGGCGGTCGTGGTTGCCCCGTACGACGAAGTAGTCCCGTCCGTGGGTGCCGAAGCCGTCCAGGATGCGGCGGGCCTCGGCCAGGTCCCGGGGTGCGCCGGCCGCCGAGATGTCACCGGCGGCCAGGAGGACGTCCGCTCCGCGCCGGTGGGCCTCCTCGACCATCGCCCGGCTCATGATCTCCGGGTACGGGTCCAGGCCGGGCTGCTGCGAGACCCCGCGCAGCATCGGCACGCCGGCCACCAGGCCCGCCGTCGTCTCGCCGAGGTGCAGGTCGTTGCAGAGCGCGATGGAGAGGAGGTGGCGGCCGGGGGGCGGCTGGGGGGTCGTGAAGGAGTACGGGCCGCCGTGCGAGCCCAGGCCGTGGAGCGAGGTGCCGACCGCGTTGCCCCGGACCAGGTGGAGCGGGGTCGGTGTGGCCGCCCTGCCCCGCGAACGGGCCCGGTAGTAGTACGTCTGGCCCGGCTCCAGATCCGTCAGCTCGACGTAGTGGTGGGCCGTCGGGTGGTCCTCCGCCGCCGTACGGTCGAGGTGCGCGGGGTGGGTGCCGTACACCACCTCGCCCTCGGTGACCGCCGGGACCAGGTGGCCGAAGCCGTCGTCGGTGCCGGGCACGGCCGTGTACCAGGTGATGACGGCGCGGTCCTCGGTGAGCGTGACCAGCTCCAGGTTGAGGGCCGTCACGGTGTCGGGGTGGGCGAGCCGCTCCCGGCGCGCGGCGAGCGCGGAGCGGAGCACGGCGGGCGTGAGGAGCGCACCCGAGCGGGCCAGATCGCGGGGGGAGGGGAACGCCGCCAGGGCGGCCAGGGGAGCGGAGAGACAGCAGCGCATGGGTAGGTACGTGCCCGTGGCCCGTTAACGGCTGCCGTGGGGACGGGGGCGGCACGAGGTATGGGGCACGACAACTCCTTCGCGTCGGTGCGGGAGGTTCTCGGTTCGCGGGTTCTCGGGAAGCTTTCAGGAGAGCACGGCGGGAGGCCTGAGGACACAGTAAGTAGGGTCATCGCGACGAACGTCACACAACGGGCGTGCGTGCCGGGGCCGACAGGAGCACCCTGGAAGCAGCGGTACCGGAGGTGATCGTCATGACGCACACCGCAGTGGGATGGCATGTCGAGCTGGAGTTCGAGGAGGACGAGCAGCGCACACGCGCCGCGGCGCTCGTACGGCTCGCGGACGGGAGCGAGGTACGGGCCCACGGCTACGCCAGCCGTCACCGGTCCGACGAGAACCAGCCGCGCGTCGGTGAGGAGATCGCCGGGGCGCGTGCCCTCAACGAACTGGCGATGAGGCTGCTGACGAAGGCGCACGACGAGATCGACGAGGCGTCGGGGCGGACGTCGCGTTCGCTGACGGTTCGGTAGGTGGCCGGGGGCGGACTGGGGTGCCGGTTGGGTTTTCTCGCCCCCGCCGCCCCTACCCGTTCCCATCCCTGGGGGCTGCGCCCCCAGACCCCCTTTGTCCTCAAACGCCGGACGGGCTGAAAGATCAAGCCCCGGCCGGCACCATCCAGCCCCTCCGGCGTTTGAGGAGCGGGGGTTCGGGGGCGGAGCCCCCGAGGATGGGAACGGGTAGGGGCGGCGGGGGCGAGGAAGAGGGGCGGAGGCGTTCGGCCTCAAGTGCCGGGCAGGCTGGTACGCACCGCCCGGACCAACGCCTGCGCCCGCCCGTCCGCCGTCACGCTCTTGCGGAGGCCGTTCGTGACGTAGCCGAAGGCGATGCCCGACTCCGGGTCGGCGAAGCCGAGGGCGCCGCCGCGGCCGGGGTGGCCGAAGGAGCCGGGGGACAGCAGGGGCGAGGCGGTGCCGTGGAGCATGTAGCCGAGGCCGAAGCGGGTGCCGATCACCAGGACGCGGTCCGGCCCGGCGGATTCCTCGCGTCGGGCCAGTTCGACCGTCTCCGGGGCGAACAGGCGTGTCCCGCCGTCGACTTGGCCGATCAGGGAGGCGTAGAAGCGGGCGAGCCCGTCGGACGTGGCTATGCCGTTGGAGGCGGGCAGTGCCGCGGCCCGGTACGCGGGGTCGTTCTCGTCCGGGAGCGGGGTGATCGCGGCGAAGGCGCGGCTGGTGAGGGACTCCGGGTCGGCGTAGGCGGCGGCGACGGATCGCTTGGGGCGTGTCTTGAGGCCGCCCGACCCCGAGGCATCGACGGGCGTGGGGACCCGGCCGACCCTGCCCACGCGCCCCGCCTCGGCCTCCGACTCCGGCAGTCCGATCCAGAGGTCGAGCCCGGCCGGCCCCGCGATCTCCGACGCCACCCACTCGCCGATCGGGCGCCCGCTGACCCGCCGTACCAACTCCGTCGTCAGCCAGCTGTACGTCTGCGCGTGGTACCCGTGGTCGGTCCCCGGCGCCCAGACCGGTGCCTGGGCGGCCACCGCCGCCGCGCCGAGGGCGGGGTCCATGGCTTGCGCGGGCGTGAGCGGCCGGTCGAGCACGGGGACGCCGGCGCGGTGCGAGAGCAGATGCCGTACGAGGGTCCGCTCCTTGCCCGCCGACTTGAACTCCGGCCAGTACTCGCCGACGGGAGCGTCCAGGTCCAGCTCGCCGCGCTGGGCCAGCATCAGCAGTACGGCGGCGGCGACACCCTTCGTCGCCGAGCGGACGATCTGCGCGGTGCCGTGCTCCCAGGGCGCGTCGCCGTCCACGTCGCGGGTACCGGCCCACAGGTCGACGACCCGGTGCCCGTCCCGGTACACGGTGACGGCCGCGCCGCGTTCGCCGCCGGTCGCGAAGTTCCGTACGAACGCGTCCTGGACGGGTTCGAAGCCCGGCGCCACTGTGCCGTTCACGTTCAGTTCCACGCCGCTGTAACGCGCACCGGCCCGCCGGCGATTCCTCAGCCCAGGATGATCGTCACATCGATGTTGTCGCGGGTGGCGTTCGAGTACGGGCAGACCATGTGCGCCGCGTCCACCAGCTTGGCCGCGATGTCCTGGTCCAGGACCGGCAGTGAGACGCTCAGGGCGACCGCGAGGCCGTAGCCGCGCTGCTTGTTGGGGCCGATGCCGACCTTCGCGGCGACCGTGGAGCCGGTCAGGTCGTAGCCTTCGCGGCGGCCGACCAGGACCAGCGCGTTGTGGAAGCAGGAGCTGTAGCCGGCCGCGAACAGCTGCTCGGGGTTGGTGCCGTTGCCGTCGCCGCCCAGCTGCGGCGGCATGGCGACCTTCAGCGCGATCTGGCCGTCCTGGCTCGTGATCTCACCGTCCCGGCCGCCGTGGGCGGTGGCCTCGGCGACGTACATGATCTTCGTCGGACGGGTGTCGACGGCGGCACCTTCGTCGGTCACTGCGAAACCTCCCCCAAAAACAACTACGTCAATTACATCGTGCACAAGGTACCGGCCGGTAGGGATGCGCTCGCTACCCGGGGGTAGAAACCGCGGGTAACCTCAGGTCAGGGTCAGGTCAAGTCAGGTCAGGTCAGCGGCGGGCCCGGTCCGCCGCCCCCTGCGCCCGTTCCGCGAGGTCCCACAGCTCGCCCCGCAGCCGCGCGACCTCGCCCCCGCTCAGCTCCGTCGCCGCGAGCAGCGCGCCCGGTACGAGCGCCGCGCGCTCCCGGAGTTCCGCGCCGCGCCCGGTGACCCGGACCGACACCGACCGCTCGTCCAGCGCCGACCGCTCCCGGCGGACAAGACCGGCCGCCTCCAGCCGTTTGAGCAGCGGCGAGACCGTGCCGTAGTCGAGGCAGAGGGCGGTGCCCAGCTCCTTCACGGTCACCTCGCCGCGCTCCCACAGGACCAGCAGCACGAGGTACTGGGGGTAGGTGAGGCCCAGCTCGTCCAGGAGCGGACGGTAGGCGGCGGTCACCGCGCGCTGGGCCGCGTACAGCGCGAAGCACAACTGGTCGTCGAGGCGCGGCGACCCGGCGTCGTACACATCGTCGTGCGCGTCCTCTTGTTCGATCACGCGCCCATTGTCCACGCGCCCGTCGTCATGAGCTGCGGGTGGCGGAGACGGAGCGCGGGTCGAAACCGAACGGCAACTCCAGGCGGTGCGCGCTCATCAGGGCGTCGTCGGCGAGGAGTTCGCCGGTGGGGCCGTCGGCGGCGATGACGCCCTCGCTGAGGATCAGCGCGCGCGGGCACAGCTCCAGGGCGTACGGCAGATCGTGCGTGACCATGAGCACCGTGACGTCCAACGACCGCAGGATGTCGGCCAGTTCACGGCGCGAGGCGGGGTCGAGGTTGGAGGACGGCTCGTCGAGGACGAGGATCTCGGGCTCCATCGCGAGCACGGTCGCCACCGCCACCCGGCGCCGCTGCCCGAAGGAGAGATGGTGCGGCGGCCGGTCGGCGAAGTCGGCCATCCCGACGAGTTCGAGGGCCGTACGGACGCGCCCCTCCAGCTCCTCGCCCTTCATGCCTGCCGCAGCGGGCCCGAAGGCGACGTCCTCCCGGACCGTCGGCATGAAGAGCTGGTCGTCGGGGTCCTGGAAGACGATCCCGACCTTGCGCCGGATCTCGGCCATGTGCCGCTTGCCGACGGGCAGCCCGGCCACGGTGACCGACCCGGCGCCCGCGGTGAGGATGCCGTTGAGATGCAGTACGAGGGTCGTCTTGCCGGCCCCGTTCGGCCCGAGCAGCGCAACCCGCTCACCGCGCCCGACGGAGAAGTCGACGCCGAAGAGGGCCTGGTGGCCGTCGGGGTAGGCGTAGGCCAGTCCGGCCACGTCAAGGGAGAGGGGGGCTGTCACAGGGACCATCCCAACACACAGACGACGAGCGCGGCGACCGGCAGGGCGAAGGCGTACGACCACTGCGCCCGGGACGCGGTCACCTCGTCGATGACGGGCATGGACCCGGCGTACCCCCGGCTGACCATGGCCAGATACACGCGCTCACCGCGCTCGTAGGACCGGATGAACAGAGCCCCCGCGGACTTCGCGAGCACGCCCCAATGCCGCACCCCACTCGCCTCGAACCCCCTGGACTCCCGCGCGATCCGCATCCGCCGCATCTCGTCGGCGATGACATCGCCGTACCGGATCATGAAGGAGGCGATCTGCACCAGTAGCGGAGGCAGCTTGAGCCGCTGAAGCCCGAGGAGGAGTGCGCGCAGTTCGGTGGTGGAGGCGAGGAGTACGGAGGTGGCGACGCCGAGGGTGCCCTTGGCGAGGACGTTCCAGGCGCCCCACAGCCCGCTGACGCTGAGCGACATCCCCAGCACCTCGACCCGCTCGCCCTCCGCCACGAACGGCATGAGCACGGCGAAGGCGACGAAGGGCACCTCGATCAGCAGCCGCTTGAGCAGAAACCCGGCCGGTACGCGGGCGAGGCGGGCCACGACCGCCAGCAGCACGGCGTAGACGCCGAAGGCCCACACCGCCTCCCGGGGCGTGGACACGACCACGATCACGAAGGCGAAGGCGGCGGCGAGCTTGGTGTGCGGCGGCAGCGCGTGCACGGGGGAATGCGCGTGCCGGTAGAGCCGGTGGGCGTGCCCGGCGCCCATGTCAGACGCTCGCGGTGGGGGTGGCGGCGGCCGAGGGGTCCTCATCCGTACGGCGCCTGCGCACCGCCCAGAAGACACCGGTCCCGGCGACGACCGTGACGCCGACGCCGATCACCCCGGCGAGGCCACCGGACAGCCGCCCGTCGCTGATGCCCTCGACGCCGTAGTCGGCGAACGGGGAGTCGGCGGCGGCATGCTCCTCGACCTTGGCGTCGATGCCCTTGTCGGCGGCGACCTTCTCCAGGCCGTCGGGGCTGGCGGAGGCGTAGAAGCTGACGACACCGGCGAGGACGAGGGAGGCGGCGAGGCCGGTGAGCCAGACGTTGCGGGTGCGGTGGGAGGAGGCGGGTTCCGGCTGGGGGGCCGCTGCCGGGGCCACGTCGACGAGTTCGCCGCCGACCCGCAGCTGGAGCTTCCGGGTCAGGCCCTGGGCGCCGTGGACGAGATCCGGCCGTACGGCGATGACGGCGCCGACCGTGAACGCGGTGATCGCGGCCTCGCCGAGCCCGATGAGCACATGCACACCGACCATGGCGGTGAGGACCCGCCCGATGGGTACGTCCGTCGTGCCGCCGATCGCGTAGACGAGCGTGAAGGCGAGAGCGGCGGCCGGTACGGAGATCGCGGCGGCGACGAACGCGGAGACGGTGACCGAACGGCGCTTCTTGGGCAGCACCTTCACCAGTCCGCGGAAGGTGGCGTAGGCGACGACGCTCGTCACCACGGCCATGACCGTGATGTTCACGCCGAGCGCCGTCAGACCGCCGTCCGCGAAGAGGATGCCCTGCATGAGGAGTACGACGGACACGCACAGGACCCCGGTGTAGGGGCCCACGAGTATCGCGGCCAGCGCACCGCCGAGCAGGTGTCCGCTGGTCCCGGCCGCGACCGGGAAGTTCAGCATCTGCACGGCGAAGATGAACGCGGCCACCAGACCGGCGAGCGGCGCGGTCCGTTCGTCCAGCTCGCGCCGGGCGCCGCGCAGGCTCACGGCGACGGCACCGGCGGCGACGACTCCGGCCGCCACGGAGACGGGGGCGTTGATGAATCCATCAGGCACATGCACCGTTCGATAATAGTGGCTTGTTGCGAACTCCTTGCAAGAGCGAGGGGAGAGCAATCTGAGGCGCAATCGGGAAAATGTGCGACATTGGAGAGGAAGTGGATTCACAGCTTCTGCACAGGTCACGCAGCGTAAAGGGGCCGTCCGATGTCCGCAGTCGAGCAGTACGCGCGAGCCCATATCGTCACGGACACCCAGGACGACGATCGCGACGCGGTTCCCGTGGTCCTGCGCTACGACCCGGATACGGATCCGCGGGCGGTGCGGATCGGACTGCCCGGGCCGCACGAGTGGACGTTCTCGCGAGCCCTCTTGGAGGAGGGCCTGCGGGCGCCTACCGGCACTGGCGAGGTCCGGGTGTGGCCGTGCGGCCGGGTCCAGGCGGTGGTGGAGTTCCACTCGGCGGGGGGTGTCTCGGTGGTGCAGTTCGAGACGAAGACGCTGATGAGGTTTCTGCGGCGGACGTATGTGGCGGGGGGAGCGAGGGTAGCGGGCTGACTTTCTTCGCCCCCGCCGCCCCTACCCGTCCCATCCTCGGGGGCTCCGCCCCCGAACCCCCGTATCGCGCTACGCGCTCGTCCTCAAACGCCGGACGGGCTGAAGGATCAAGCCCCGGCCGGCACCACATCCAGCCCGTCCGGCGTTTGAGGACGAGGCCGTTCAGGCCGATAGCGGGGGTCTGGGGGCGGAGCCCCCAGGGATGGGACGGTTAGGGGCGGCGGGGGCGAGGAAAACTACCCCCCAGCCTTCAGCAGTGCCGCCACGATCGGCCCCGCCGTGCTCCCCCCGTGTCCGCCCTGCACCACCACACCCGCGCCCGCCAGATCCCCCCGGTACGCCGTGAACCACCCGTTCGGCTTCTCCTGGCCGTCGACCTCCGCGGACCCCGTCTTCGCCCCGTAGTCCGGGCCAAGCCCAGCCATCGCCTCAGCCGCCGTCCCGTACGCCGCCGTGTACTGCATCAGCTCCCGGAGCTGAGAGAGCGTCGACGCCGACATCGTCCGGGACGCGCTCGCCAAAGTACGGCCGTCCACGTCCGCCGACACCAGGTACGGCTGCCGGAACACCCCGGACTCCACCGTCGCCGCCACCGACGCCATGTTCAGCGGGTTCATCCGCACCCCGCCCTGCCCGATCAACGACGCCGCCATCTGCGCCTGCGACTGCACCGGCACCGACCCGTCGAAGGTCGAGACCCCGACCGCCCAGTTGTCCATGCCGAGCCCGAACACCTGCTGCGCCTGCTTGGTCAGGCTGTCGTTGTCGAGTTCCTTGGCCTGGCTGATGAAGGCCGTGTTGCAGGACCGCGCGAAACTCGCCTTGAACGTGCCGCCCTTGATCTCGAACTTGTCGTCGTTCTGGAACTTCCAGCCGCCGTACGTCGAGTACTTCGGGCAAGGGTGCACCTTGTCCGCCGACGCCAGCTCCTTCTCGATCAGCAGCGACGACGTGATCACCTTCATCGTCGAACCGGGCGCGAGCGAACCCTGGAACGCCGTGTTGAAGCCGTGGGACTGGTTCGCCACCGCCAGGATCTCGCCCGTCGAGGGGCGGATGAGGACCACGGACGACTTCGCCTTCTTCGCGACCTGCTCCTCCGCCGCCGCCTGAAGCCCCGGGCTCAGCGTCGTCTTCACCACACCGGGCGTGCCCTTGCTCAGCTCCAGCAGCGTCTTGTCGGCCGACTTCGCCGCCTTGGACGCCGTACCGCGCACGACCCGCAGCTCGATGCCCGCCTTGCCGCCGGCCTTCTTGCCGTACTTCTCCCGGAGGCTGTCCAGGACCGTGCCCAGGGACGGGTACTTGGCGAGCGTCAGTTCGCCGCCGTCCCGGTCGACCGCCTTGATCGGCGGGGTGCCCGCCTCCCCGGTGAGCAGCTTGTCGCCGTCGGCCAGGTCGGGGTGGATCACCGACGCGTGCCAGTCGACCAGCGGCTTTCCGTCGGACGTACGGCGGACCACGGTCAGGGCGCCGGTGTACGCCAGCGGCTTGCTCGTACCGCCGAACGTCACCGTGCCCTTGACCGAGAAGGGCACCTTGGCGCCCGTCGCCACGCCCGGAGTGATCGTCACGCCGGTGATGTGGGCGTCCTTGGTGTAGCCGGTGAGGAGCGTTGTGGCCGCGGTGGTCGTGTCGTTCGTTGCCGCCGCCGCCTGGGCGACCTTGCCCGTCTGCCATGCCGTCAGGAACTGCGTGGCGACCGCCTTGACCTGCGTCGCCGACACCGGGCCCGTCGGCACCTTCGGCTTCTGGTCGGCCGTGGTGGCCGTCGAGGAGCCGTCCTCGGCCGCCGCTCCGCCGCCGTACAGCGCGTAGACGCCGAGACCGGCGCCGCCGACGACCACGGCGATCATCCCGCCGATCACGGCGGGCCTGGTCTTCCGTGCGCTCTGTCGCTCGGCGACGGCCTTCTTCTTGCCCCTCTTGCCCACAGCTCCCGATCCTCCGCGGTAATCCCCAGGGTCCCCGTTGCCCTCATTCACCTCAACGACAACGACCACCCTAGAGTCCCGTCCTGTGCGGGTGAGTTCAGCCGCCGGTCCGTAGCACGGCTGCGACAATCGGACCGGCCGCGTCGCCGCCGTGTCCGCCCTCCTGGGTCATGGCCGCCGCCGCGATGTCACCCCGGAATCCGGTGAACCAGCTGTTGGACTTCGCCTGCCCGTCGACCTCGGCGGACCCGGTCTTCGCGCCGATGTCACCCTTCAGCCCGGCCATGGCCTCCTGGGCGGTGCCCTGGGTCGCCGTCATCCGCATCATCTCCTTGAGCTGCGCGGACGTACTCGCCGGGAGCCCCTTCGCCGTCGCCAGCTCACGGTCGTCCAGGTCGGGCGATACGAGATACGGCTGCCGGAACTCGCCCGTGATCGCCGTCGCCGTCACCGACGCCATGTTCAGCGGGCTCATCTGGACCTGGCCCTGCCCGATCGCGTTGGCCGCGCGGTCCGGGCCGGGGGAGGCCGGGACGCTGCCGTCGAAGGAGGTGATCCCGGTCTTCCAGTTGTCCTGCCCGAGCCCGAACCGCTCCTGGGCCTCGGTCGTCAGCGACTCGTCGGTGAGCGGGTTCGCCTCGGTGCCGTCGATCAGCTTGATGAAACCGGTGTTGCAGGAGCGCAGGAAGTCATTGGCGAGGGTGGCGCCCTCGTTCGGCTCCATGCCCTTGAGGTTGCTGAAGGTCTGGCTCTGCCAGACCGCGGTCGGTGTGCAGGGCGCCGGACTGTTCATCGTCGCGACACCGTTGTCGATCAGCATCGCCGAGGTGAGGATCTTCATCGTGGAGCCGGGCGCCAACGTGCCCTCGAAGGCCGCGTTGAACTGGTCCGTACGGTGGTTGGCGACCGCCAGCACCTCACCCGTGCTCGGCTGTACGGCGACCACGGACGACTCCGAGAACTTGAGCACCGCCTTCTCGGCGGCGGCCTGGGCGCTCGCGCTCAGGGTCGTCGGGAGCTTGCCCGGGGTGCCCTCGGAGAGGGTCAGCAGCGAGGTGTCGGCCGTCTCGGTGTCCGCGTGCCTGACCATCAGCTCGATGCCCGGCGTACCGCCCGCCTTGTCGCCGTAGCGCGCCCGCAGGGTGTCCAGGATCGGCCCCAGCGACGGGTACTTCTCCTTGGTCAGCACCTTGCCGTCCCGGTCCACGGCCTCGATCGGCGGGTTCGCGGCCTCCCCGGTGACCAGCTTGTCCCCGGAGACGGCGAGGTCGGGATGGACGACCGACGGTTTCCAGTCGACCAGCGCCTTCCCGGTCGTCGTACCCCGCACGATGGTCAGCTTGCTGCTGTACGCGAGGGGCTTCGTCTTCCCCTCGTACGACACCGTGGCCTTCACCGAGAAGGGCACGGTCGCGCCGGTGGCCGTCCCGGGGGTGATCTTCACCCCGGTGATGTGCGCGTCCGCGCTGTACCCGGTGAGCAGGTTCTTCGCGGGTATCGCGTTGTTGGTGAGATCGGCGGCGGCCTGCGCCTGCCCCTTCTCCCAGGCTGTGAAGAAGTCCTTGCTGGCCTCGGCGATCTCGTCCTCCGACGGCGGCCCGGTCTTCACGCCCGTACCGCCGTCCTCGCTGAGCGCGGACACGATGTTGAACGCGCCGTACCCGGCCCCACCGACCATCACCGTGAAGACGGTCCCGATGACGGCGGCCTTCGCTCCCTTGCGCATGTGTACTTCCCTCCCCGTTGGCCACAGCACTGTAAGTGGCCTGAGGGGCTGCTGTGAGGGGAGTTGCCGTCATCTTGCCTGCATCTTGTCTGAAGAGTGACTAGACCCAGGTGTCCAACCACATCCGCGAACGCCATGAATCGAGCGGAATCGCCGTCCCCGTGTACAGCGGCCAAAAGTAGATGAAGTTCCACGCGATCAGCAGCACCAGCACTCCCGCGCCCGCCGCCCCCGCGACCCGGCGGCGTTCGCTCGACCCCGGTGGGCCGACGATCGCGCCGATCATCATCGCCACGGCCAGGCAGAGGAAGGGCAGGAAGACGATCGCGTAGAAGAAGAAGATCGTGCGCTCCTGGTACATGAACCAGGGGAGGTAGCCCGCCGCGATGGCGCCGGCGATCGCGCCCGCCCGCCAGTCGCGCCGGAACAGCCAGCGCCACAGGACGTACAGGACCGCGAAGCAGGACGCCCACCACAGCAGGGGGGTTCCGAGCGCCAGGACCTCGCGGGCGCACTGCTCGCCGGCGTCGGTCGGGCAGCCGTCCTTGCCGGGTGCGGGGGACTCGTAGAAGAACGAGACCGGGCGGCCCAGGACCAGCCAACTCCACGGGTTGGACTGGTAGTTGTGCGGGGAGTGCAGGTTCACGTGGAACTCGTACACCGCGTGCTCGTAGTGCCAGAGGCTGCGCAACCAGTCCGGGAACAGCCAGGTCCAGCTGCCGCCCTTGCCCTCGGTGGCCGCCCAGTTGCGGTAGTAGCCGCCGGTGCCGTCGGACGGGGAGAGGATCCAGGCCGTCCAGGACAGGATGTACGTGAAGATCGCCACCGGGACCGTCGCCAGGAACGCCCAGCCCAGGTCCCGCTTGATGACCGCCTCGTACGGGTGGCGGGCGCCAGCGACCTTGCGCGTGCCGACGTCCCACAGCACCGCCATCACACAGAACGCGACCAGGATGTACAGGCCGTTCCACTTCGTGCCGATGGCCAGGCCCAGCATCAGGCCCGCCGCCCAGCGCCACGGGCGGAAGCCGAAGCGGGTCGTCTCGGCGACGTGCGCGTCCGGGCGTACGACACCGTCGGCGTCCGGCGGTAGCGCCGCCGCAAGCCGTTCGCGGGCCTTGTCGCGGTCGATGATCAGACAGCCGAAGGCGGCGAGGACGAAGAACTGCAGGACGCCGTCGAGCAGCGAGGTGCGGCTCATCACGAAGGCGAGGCCGTCCACGGCCATCAGCGTCCCCGCCAGGCAGCCCAGGAAGGTCGAGCGGAACAGACGGCGGCCGATCCGGCAGAGGATCAGGACGGACAGCGTGCCCAGCAGCGCCGTCATGAAGCGCCAGCCGAACGGATTGAACCCGAACATCCATTCGCCGAGGCCGATCATGTACTTGCCGACGGGCGGATGCACGACATAGGCCGGGTCGGACGGGATCGGGACGTTCCCGTCGGACTTCAGGATCAGGTCGTTGACGTTCTTGTCCCAGTTGACCTCGAAGCCGCGGTGGATGAGACCCCAAGCGTCCTTCGCGTAGTACGTCTCGTCGAACATCACCCGCTTCGGATTGCCCAGGTCCCAGAAGCGCAGCAGGCCCGCGAGGAGCGTCACCAGCAGCGGGCCGCCCCAGCCCGACCAGCGGTTGATCCGGTCGGAGAGGGCCGGCGGCACCCCGAGGGTCGCCCACAGCCGGGGGCTCGGCTCGGTGTACGGCGGCACCAGCCGGTCCCGGACGTCGCTTCTCGGCTTCGCCGTGTATCCGTAGCGGCGCAGCCGCTGTTGCCACGACGGCCGCTGCTCTGGCGAGGATGCGCTATGCCGGGTGTCCGTGGAGGGCGCGGTACTGGTCACCGCGCCATCGTAGGGAACAGCGCTGTGTGCGTCCCGTGTAAGGGGTCCTTGGGGCCCTGGGAGAATGGAAACGTGACAGGAACACTGGTTTTGGCGGGCACCCCCATCGGCGACATCACGGACGCACCGCCCCGGCTCGCGGCGGAGCTGTCCGGCGCCGACGTCATCGCGGCCGAGGACACCCGACGGCTGCGCCGGCTCACGCAGGCGCTCGGGGTGCAGCCCAAGGGGCGCGTGGTGTCGTACTTCGAGGGCAACGAGGCTGCGCGTACTCCTGAGCTGGTGGAGGCGTTGGTCGGCGGCTCGCGGGTGCTGCTGGTGACCGACGCGGGCATGCCGTCCGTCTCCGACCCCGGGTACCGGCTGGTGGCCGCCGCCGTGGAGAAGGACATCAAGGTGACGGCCGTACCCGGCCCGTCCGCCGTTCTCACCGCGCTCGCGCTCTCCGGGCTGCCCGTCGACCGCTTCTGCTTCGAGGGCTTCCTGCCGAGGAAGGCGGGCGAACGGCTGTCGAGGCTGCGGGAAGTGGCGGAGGAGCGGCGCACGCTCGTCTACTTCGAGGCCCCGCACCGCCTCGACGACACCCTCGCCGCCATGGCGGAGGTGTTCGGGTCCGACCGCCGGGCCGCCGTCTGCCGCGAGCTGACGAAGACGTACGAGGAGGTCAAGCGCGGCCCGCTGGCCGAGCTGGCGGAGTGGGCGGCCGAGGGCGTACGGGGTGAGATCACCGTCGTCGTCGAGGGCGCCCCCGAGAAGGGCGCGGGGGATCTCGGCGCCGAGGAACTGGTACGGCGGGTGCGGGTGCGCGAGGAGGCGGGGGAGCGGCGCAAGGAGGCCATCGCGGCGGTCGCGGCCGAGGTGGGGGTGCCCAAGCGGGAGGTGTTCGACGCGGTGGTGGCGGACAAGAACGCCGTTCGTGGGGGATAAGAACGCCGTGAAGAGCGATACGCATCCGCGGGTGCCATAACCGGGCAAAAGAGTAAGGCGAAAGGCAAAGCCCAGGCCTCGGACCAGGGCTGTTCCCACAAGGAATACCCAAAACGCCTTCAACAGTCGACAGGGGCTGATGCCTTCACGCCGGTGGAGGCGTCCACTGGTTCACAGGGACGCACCCGTCCCGTGTCCAGCGGACAAGAGGAGCTGGCATGAGCGAGATCACCGGCCACCGCAGCACGGCCACCGCCGTCGTTCACGAGTCGTATTCCTTCGCCTGCATGCGCTGCGGGCACGGCTGGGAACAGTCGTACGAGATCGAGCACCACACCGACGGCAATGGTGCCGACATGGTGATGTACGTGGCGGACGGCCGGGTCGTGCCGTCGCCGCTGACCCGGCCCACCTGCCAGAACTGCGACAACCACGTGGTGCGCATCATGCGTGCGGGGCAGGTGTCGGCGGTGCAGAAGTCTGTGCGGCGGGTGCCGAAGCCGGCGGGGCCGGTGGGGGGCGCTGCTGCGGAGGCCGGTGAGGCCGGTGAGGCCGGTGAAGCCGGTGTGCCGCAGGAGCCGCATCACTGGCACTTCTCGGATCTTCTTCACCCGTTCCATCGCAAGGCCAGTTAGTCCCGGCGGCTGGGTGGTTTGTCGGCCGCGGCCCCGGTGGGGGCTGGTCGCGCAGTTCCCCGCGCCCCTGAGGGGCGCGGGGTGTGCGCCCGTTCGTAGGATCGGGGCATGTCTGCCAAGTCCGAAGCGCCGCCTCTGCCCGAGCCCCTCCGTGTGGCGGTGGCCGATTCTCACACTCATCTCGACATGCAGTCCGGGAGCGTCGCGGAAGGGCTTGCCAAGGCCGCGTCGGTCGGGGTGACGACGGTCGTCCAGGTCGGCTGTGACATCAAGGGCTCCCGGTGGGCGGCCGAGACGGCGGCCACGTACGAGAACGTCCACGCGACCGTCGCCCTGCACCCGAACGAGGCCCCCCGGATCGTCCACGGCGATCCGGACGGCTGGTCCCGGCAGGGCGCGCGGGTCCCCGGCGGGGACGCGGCCCTGGACGAGGCGCTGGCGGAGATCGACCGGCTGGCCGGGCTCCCGCAGGTAAGGGGCGTGGGCGAGACGGGGCTCGACTACTTCCGTACCGGCCCGGAGGGGAAGTCGGCCCAGGAACGGTCCTTCCGCGCCCACATCGAGATCGCCAAGCGGCACGGCAAGGCGCTGGTCATCCACGACCGGGACGCCCACGCGGACGTCCTGCGGGTGCTGAAGGAGGAGGGCGCCCCCGAGCGGACCGTCTTCCACTGCTACTCCGGCGACGCGGAGATGGCCGAGGTGTGCGCGGCGAACGGCTACTTCATGTCCTTCGCCGGCAACATGACCTTCAAGAACGCCCAGCCACTGCGCGACGCGCTGGCCGTGGCCCCCCTGGAGCTGGTCCTGGTGGAGACCGACGCCCCCTTCCTGACCCCGGCGCCGTACCGGGGCCGCCCCAACGCTCCCTACCTCATCCCGATCACCCTGCGGGCGATGGCCGACGTACGCGGCATCGACGAGGACACCCTGGCGACGGCGATCGCGACGAACACCGCACGCGCCTTCGATTACTGACACGCACTCACGTACATTGACGCTCCGTAGTCGCGTCGCTTTGGAGAGTGACGGCCGCTCCGCTAGGTTCTGGTGCCCGTCGCCGGAACCTGGAGCGTGTCGTCGTGAGCAGTTCGCCGCCGTACGAGACGTACAGCACCGTCAGCGGAACACAGCAGCCGCAGCAGCCGCAGCAGCCGCAGCCCTATGAGCCGTACGACCCGCACAGCGCCGAGACGGTGGCGTACGGGATGTCGGTGCCGGGGCCGGTGACGGTGCCGCTGCCGCTGCCGTACGAGGACACGTATCGGCCCGCCTACGAGCCGCCGCCGACACTCCCTCAGCAGGCGGCCGGAGGGAGGGCCCGGGACCGCCGGGCGGCCAGGCGCCGCAAGGGTTCCGAACGGCCGGACGCCATCCGCAGGCTGCTCCCGCAGGCGCTCGTCGTGGCCTTCCTGGCGGGCGGTACGACGGCCTTCGTCGCCGAGGACAAGGCGATCGAACTGAGCGTCGACGGCAAGCCGCGCACCCTGCACACCTTCGCCGACGACGTGACCGAACTGCTGGCCGACGAGGGGGTCGCGGTCGGCGCCCACGACGTCGTCGCCCCCGCGCCGGGCACCGCGCTGGCCAGCGGCGACGAGGTCCGCGTCCGCTACGGGCGACCCGTACGGATCACTCTGGACGGTGAACGGCGCGAGGTGTGGACGACAGCACGGACGGTGGACGAGGCACTCAGACAGCTCGGGGTGCGCGCGGAGGGCGCGTACTTGTCGCTCGCGCGCTCCCAGAGGATCGGTCGGCAAGGGCTCACCATCGACGTCCGCACCGAGCGCACGGTGACGATCATGGCGGACGGGCGGGCCCGCACGATCCGGACGAACGTGGCGACGGTCGGCGAGGCGGTGGAGGAGGCCGGGATCACGCTCCGCGGCGAGGACACGATCTCGGTGGCCGCCGCGAGCTTCCCGCGCGACGGCCAGACGGTGACGGTGCTGCGGGTGACGGGCACGAAGGAGGTACGCGAGGAGCCGATCCCCTACGACGTGCGTCGCACCCAGGACATGTCCTTGTTCAAGGGCACGGAGGTGGTCGACCAGGCGGGCCGCCCGGGCCTGCGCCGGGTGACCTTCGCGGTGCGCACGGTCAACGGCGTGAAGGGGAAACCGCGCCGGGTACGGACGGAGGTGGTCCGTGAACCGAGGGCGCAGCTGGTGAGGGTGGGCGCGAAACCGCTGCCGACGTCGGTGCGGGGGGCGGATGGTCTGGACTGGGGGTCGCTGGCAGCGTGCGAGTCCGGGGGGCGCCCCGGTGCCGTGGACCCCTCGGGGACGTACGGGGGGCTGTACCAGTTCGACACGCAGACCTGGCAGAGCCTGGGGGGTGCGGGGCGGCCACAGGACGCGACGGCGAGTGAACAGACGTTCCGCGCGAAGAAGCTGTATGTGAAGCGGGGGGCGGGGCCTTGGCCGCATTGCGGGGTGCGATTGCATGGCTGAGCGGGTCTTCTCGGACTGTGGTTGCGGTTAGGCGCAGGCGAGTTCGCACCAGACGTACTTGCCCCGATGCCCGAACCGGGAGAGCGGCTGCCATCCCCAGAGGTCGGAACAGGCCTGGATCATGCCCATACCCCGTCCGTCCTCTGAGCTGACGAGCTGGCTCAACTCCTGGGGCGGCTGCGGTGGTTGGGGATCGGCGTCCCAGGCCCCGATGCGGAGCACGCCGGCCCGCCAGCGGACGCGGAGGGCGGCGGGGCCCTCGGTGTGCCGTACGGCGTTGGCCACCAGCTCGGCGGCGAGGAGTTCGGCGGTGTCGACGAGGCTGATGAGTCCGTGCATGGTCAGGATGAGGCGGAGGGTGCGGCGACTGATGGTGACGGCTCGGGGGTCGTTGGGGATGTAGAGGGAGTACTCCCAGGGGGCGGGCTGGGGGGCCTTGTCGGTTTCGGGCATGCGTCAACTCCCGTTCGGTGGTGGAGGGTTGCGGTGCGCTTCCGGGGTCCCGGGGTTCCGCAGAGTGTGCGTCGCATCACTGAGAGTAGACTTAACTTTTTAAGTTTTGCAAGCGGATCGCGTAGCCTGACCCCGAACGAGTCGCACCCGCAGGCGTGTTGAGAGGAACGGTCGATGGTGTTGAGGCGCGAGCCAACAGCACGTCAGATGCGTCTGGCAGTCGAACTGCGCAAGCTTCGAGACGCCGCGGGACTGGCCGCCCGCGATGCGGCAGAACTGCTCGGAGTGAGCTCCGCTCAGATCAGCCAGATCGAATCCGGCCTCACCGGCGTGAGCGAGAAGCGGCTGCGCCACCTCGCCGCCAATTACGCCTGTACGGATGGCGAGTTGATCGACGCCCTGGTGGCGATGGCGAGAGACCGCACGCGCGGCTGGTGGGAGGAGGACCGAGGCCAACTGCCCACGCCGTTCCTGGAGTTGGCCGAGTTGGAGCACCATGCCCGTTGCCGGTGGGACATGGATTTCCTGCACGTCCCCGGCCTGCTCCAGACCGAGGACTATGCCCGGGCGCTCTTCTCGTACGTCAACCCGGAGTTCCCGGAGAGCGAAGTGGCGCGCTGGGTGGAACACCGTATGAAGCGGAAGGTCATCATCGAGCGCCCGGACCCGATCCCGTACGAGACTGTGATCCACGAAGCGGCGCTGCGCATCAGGGTCGGCGACCGGTCCACGACACGGGCTCAGCTCACCCGCGTCCTGGAACTCTCCGGGGCCGACCACATCACCGTGCGCGTCATCCCCTTCGACCTGGACGACTTCGGCGGGGCCGGGAGCACGATGGTGTACGCGGGCGGCGTCGTCCCCAGACTGGACACTGTCGTACGCGACGGGCCCAATGGCCCCGTGTTCATCGACGCCGAGGCCCAACTTGGCCGCTATCGAACGCTCTTCCGTAGGGTGGAGGCAGTGTCACTCGACCCCGAGCGTTCGCGTGACTTCATCCACCGGCTGGCGAAGGAGCTGTAGGGACATGACCACCCCCGACACGTGGCAGAAGTCGTCCTTCTCCGGGGGCGGCCAGGGCGACGCCTGCGTCGAGATCGCCTACCGTCGTGCCCGGATAGCCGTCCGCGACTCCAAGACCCCGGCCCGAGCGACCCTCACCTTCGCCGCCGGCGCCTTCGCCCCCTTCATCGAGTCCGTCAAGTCGCCCATCCGAAACGCCCGTTCGGCACCCTGAACTGGTGTGGTGACGTGGGGGTCAGGCCGAGGTAGGAGCGCCTCCGGGCCATGCGTCTCCCACGCTCACCTGAAGAGAGTGGGGAGGCCGCTGCTCGGTCTCGGACGAGTCGTCGGTCAGCACCCAGATCGCGACCATGGCGATGAAGCCAATGACGAGAAGTGCCGGCAGACCCAGGATGAGGGCGACCACCCACCACCTGGTCCGTCCCGAGGGGACCTGGATGTCCTCGTGCCCCACCGGCTGGCCCTGTGTCGTTTCCATGAGACCCATCCTTCGTCTGCCTGGACTTGTTCGCCAACCCATCCAACCAGGAGCTTCGCCTCGTCCCGCGCCCAGCCCCCGCCAACTCAGCCTGTTCTCAACCAGGTTGGCAACGCGACGAAGGTTCGGCCGCAGACAGACCCCGTTGCTGCTGCACCTCCGGGGTCTCTGGCTCGTCAGGAGGGCGACCCAAACCCTTGAGGAGAACCGTGCAAGACCTCCTCAACCACCGTCGGGGCCAGCGGCCCGAGGGACACCGTCGATGCCAGGCGTGCGCTGAACCCCCGTTGAGGCCGGCACCCTGAAACTCGGGCCCCCGCCTACACTTTCGCCCATGATTTCTCTGGACGACCCGCGCTGGCCCGCCCTCGACCACCGAGGCTGGTCCGAGGGCAAAGGTGCGGAGGACGCGCCCTTCGTGCCCGACGAGTTGCGGTATCTCGTGGACCACCCCGAGTCCGGTGGGCGGTTCAACGACCTGTGGCCGTACCTGTGTTCAGAGGGCACCGCCTGGCCGGCGGCGTACGCCTCGGTGCCCCACCTCGTCACCATCGCGCGCGCCCTGCCCGCCGCCGACCGCGACGACTACCTCTACGTCATCGGCCTCGTGGCCATGTGCTCCGGTGACCTCGGCGAGGTCCCGGACGACCTGCCCGACGACATCGCGGACGCCTACCGTCGTGCGCTCCCCGAGGCGTTGACCCTGCTGGCGGAGACGCTGGTCACGGGGGAGCACGACCAGATCGCGACCCGCTATCTGCTAGCCGCCACGGCGGCGCTCAAGGGGCACCCCGAGTACGCCGAGATACTCAACGACCTCGACGTCTACGCCGAGTGCCAGTCCTGCGGTGAACCCATGCTCGAACTCCCGGAGTAGAACCATAGGATTCACGACGACTGCCCCACCCCGGCTCCAACGGGGTGGGGCAGTCGCCGTCACCGATCTCAACCTATGGTGACGGCAACCGACTTGGAGACGGTGGCGCCGTCCTTGACGCGCAGGACCTCACGGCCCTTCTCCTGGAACTTGTTGGCCAGCTTGTAGTTGCCGTCCTTGTTGAGCTTGGCGGTCACCGGCAGCGACACCCACTTGGCGCCGTCCTTCAGCTGGAGGGTGACCTTGCTGCCGGACGCGATGCCGGTGGCGTGGCCGGTGAAGGTGACCGGGTCGCCGAGCTTGATCTTGACGGCGCTCGCCTTGACGGTGATCGCGGGCTTCGCGGGGGCCGCGGCGGGGGCGGCGACGGCCGCCGTGGCACCGCCGGCGACCAGAACGGCAGAGAGCGAAGAGCGCGGTGAGGAAAGCCCGCCAGCCGCATTCCTGAGCCATTCGCTCCCCCTTTCGGTGGGTCCGACTCTACAGACAGCACCAGGCATGACGCGGTTCCGAGCATCCCTGAAAAAGCCGATTCAAAAGTGAAATCATAGGAATCGCAGGCCGGTAACGGTCCTTGATCTGCGGTTATAAGCGAGACCTGTGTGAAGACGCTCTTGCAATTGTCCGTCAGGAGCAAATGCACGGCCTCAACCTGGTCGGGCGGCCACTTCCACTCGGCGCCTGCCCCGCCGAAGCCGGTGCGGCTTGGCGTCGGGCTCGACGTAGACCACCGCGCCCGATTGGTCCGCTGTCGCGGCCTCCCCGTAACTGAGGGCGGCCCCCGCGATACGGGTGCCGCCCTCACCTTGTACGTCCCTGGCGCCGAGGCGTCAGCCGACGTTCCCCGAATCCGTCGGGAAGTCCGGCGGCCAGGGGCCGTCGTACAACGACTCCCGGCCGCCCATCAGCGCGTACTCCGCCTCGCGCCAGTTCGGGATGCTCCCGACGACGAAGCTGTCGCCGTCAGGGTCCAGCATCCAGGTGTAGGCCGCATCGTCGGGCTTCAGCCGGTGCCGCTCCGCCAGCACCGCGAACTCCTCCGGACTGGCGCGCCTGATGTGTAGGCCATTGCGGTAGTAAGGCTGCAGGAGCATCAGTTCTACGTGGCCGATATACACCTCGATGTGGGTCGAGGTCCCGTCGATCAGCGTTGCTTCGCTCTTCAGGAAGAGCTGCCGGTGAGACGGGTTGAACCCGACCACTCGGAACAGCCTCCCGGTACGGATGAAATCGGTCATGCCCGAAGCCCCTCTCTTGATCACGGCACCGGATCCCCGTTGGCCAGCTTGAAGCGCTCGGGGTAGACCTGCTTGCCGCCCAACTGCCACTCGATCGACGTCCAGTTACGGTCGCCCAGCCTGACCGCGGTGCGCAGCTTTATCATCTCCCACGCGGTGCCGTAGCCGTCGGACCTGATCGTCGCCCAGTCGCTGCCTTTGATCGTCTCACCCCGCTCCAGGAGCAGTTTGAGCGCGTCGTCGGCGTTGGTGGCGCCGGCGACGCCGTCCAGTGAGACCGTCAACCGCACGTTGGGGTTGGACACCGTCCTTTCGACTCCGACCGTCCAGATCGGACGCTCGCCCATCCCCATGCCCCGTGGCAGATCCGTGCCGTAGACCTTGTTGTTGAACGTTCTGGCGCCGATCTCCATCGCCAGGTCGTCAGCACGGGGGTTGATGCCGAGGACGATGTGGTCTCCGTCCTTCACCAGGTCCCTGAGGACCCTCTCTATGCACTCCTGTGACGAACTCTGGGCAGCGAGCACCCGGGTGCCGACGGTCGGCAACGCCCTCGAAGTGGCTGATTCGCACGCCTTGAACATCGCCTGCATGATCTTGCTGGCGATGCCCGCGACAGCCACCTCGGACAACCGGAGGGAGCGCAGGGCCGCCCACGCGTCGATGAATCCGATCCCGGTCCTGACGGCACCGTCCATTGCCCGGACGGCGTCCGCGATGGGGCGGATGATCTTGCCTGCGAACAGTGACACCACATCCACCACGGCCCAGGCGCAACCGCCCCAAGTCCCGTTCTCACCACCCGGGGTGAGCTTCTGGGCGCATCGGATCCAGCTGCCGAAGAGGATGTCGACGGGATCGACGCCCGCCTGGTACTCCCCAATCGTGATGGTGTGCGTCACCTCGTTGTACAGCGTGTCCGTCTTGTGCTCGCCCAGGTACAGCGTGTCCGCGGAGGGGCACGTGTTCGCCCATACCTGCGAGGTGCACATGTACAGGTCGAGGCTGGCCTTGTACCCGATCTTCTGGGTCATCGTGCAATCGCCGTCGTAGAACAGCTGGTCCCACCAGCCGTCGCAGCCCTCGCTCTTCTTCAGGACCTTCGGTTCGCCGACCTTCTCGATGTGGTCGACGACGTAGAACACACCACCGATGAGTCCGCCGGCCTCGTCCGGGACCGTCCCGGTCTCGATCTGCTGCGCCTTCGCGGCCTTCTCGGCGCTGTCGGCCGCTTCCTGCGCCTCCCTGGCGTACCTGTCGGCGTCCTTCGCCGCCTCCTCGGCCTCGGTGGCCGCGGCGTCGGCGCGGTCGGCTGCCGCGCGGGCATCTCTCGCGGCCTGCTCTGCCTCGGCCGCTGCCGTGCGGGCGGCCGACGCGTCGAGGGCCGCCTGGTCGGCGGAGTCGCGCGCGTCCTTGGCGTGGCCCTCGGCGCGCCCTGCGGAACGGTCGGCCGCTGCCGCGTCCTCCGTCGCCTGGCGGTCGTACTCGATCGTGCGGGCCAGTGACTTCTGTGCATCGGCCGCGTACGTGGCCGCCTCGGCCGCGTAACCGAGCGCGTCCTTGGCGGACTTGCGGGCGTTCGCCGCGAACCCCGCGGCCTCGGACGCCAGGACGAGAGCCGCCTTCGCGTCGCCCGTCGCCGCGTTCGCGACGCTCTGCGCCTGCGCGGCGGCCTTCGCCGCGTTCGCCTCGTGCGCTGCCGCGACCGCCACCTGCTGCTCGGCGATCGTCTTCGTCGACTGGCCGGTCAGGACCGCCAGGCCCGCCGCCGAGTCCGTCGTGATGTACGGCGAGCCCAGCTGGATCGCGTCGTTCGCCGGAGCCGCCACCTGCTGCGCCGCATTGCGGGCGTCGTCCGCCGCCTGCGCCGTCGTGTACGCGTGACCGGCGGCCTCCGCCGCACCCGCGACCGCCGTGGCGGCCTCGGCCCTGGCCGCGTCGGCCTGCTTCTTCGCGTCGGCGGCGTGTTTCCCGGCCTCGTCGGCCAGTTGGACCGCGGTACGGGCCGAGGACGCGGCCGACCTGGACGCCTGGATGGCGTCCGCCGCCGCGCTGGTCGCGGTCCTGACCGCTGCCTCCGCCTTCAGCTTGGCGGCGTTCGCCGCGTCGGAGGCGGAACGGGCCCGCTTGGCGGCGGCCTCGGCGCGAGTGGCCGCCGCGTCCGCGTCGGCTGCCGCCCGGGTGGCGGCGTCGGCCTCGGAACGTGCCCGTGTGGCAGCCGCCTCGGCGTCCGTCGCATACGTGCCGGCCTGGTCGGCAGCCGTGCGGGCGGCGTCCGCCTCCTCGCCCGCGTCCAGGGAATCGGCGTACGCGGCCTTCGCGTCCGCCTTCGCCCGCGCGGCGTCGGCCCTCTGCTCGGCCTCCCACGCGTCGTCCCGCTCGGCCCTGGCGTTGTCACGGGCCGTGACAGCGGCGTTCCGCCTCCCGACCGCCGTGGCCTCGGCGGCCTCGGCCTTGTCCTTGGCCTCCATCGCCTTTGCCGCCTCGGACTGGGCGTTCGCCTTGTGCTGGGCGGCTTCGGCCTGCTTGGCGGCGGCGGTCTCCTTCTCCGCCTTCGCCGTCAGCTCTTCCTTCTCCGCGTCCAGGCGGCGGGCATACGCGGTGGCAGCGGCGGCCTTCGCGTCCGCCTCGGCCTGCTGCGTCTCCGTCAGCTTGGTCTTGGCCCGATCCCGGGCGGCCTTCGCGTCGTTCGCCTGTACGGCGGCAGCGTCGGCGGCGGCCTTCGCCTGCGCCCGTGCCTGGTTCGCCGCGGCCGTGCGGAACGCGGCCTTCGACGCGGCGGCCTGGGTCAGTGCGCGGGCAGCGATGGTCTTGCTGTCACCGGCAGCGGCCCGAGTCGCGGCGTACGCGGTCTCACCGGCCTGCACGAGCGCGTCCAGAGCCGCCGAAGACGCCTTCGTGACCTGCGCCTTCTGCTGGCCGACCAGCAGTCCGCGCCCCCGCGGCGCCCCCGCCTGGTCGGCGATCGTGTACGACGCCTGCTCGGCCGTGTCCGAAGCGGTGGCCGCCTTCTTCGCGGCAGCGGCCTGCGCCTTGATCGCATCGAGCTGCTTCTTCGCCTCGGCCTGAGCGGCAGCGATGCCCGACTTCGCCTTGGTGAACTGGGCCGCCGTCGGATAGTCCAGATCGTCGGTCCCGTTGTGACCGGACGGGGTGATGTCGAACTTCTGCGGGTCCGTGCCGTTGCAGTCCCACATCCAGGCGTCGCGCCCGTTGTCGTAGGTGTGCAGGTCCAGGCACTTGCCGGTGCCCTTGTTGAACAGCCGCGTCGTCGCGTGGGTGTCGTACTCCCACTGCTGGGCGCCGCTCTGGTTGCACGGCCAGATCCATACGCCGGTGCCGTTGGCGGTGCCCGCGTTGTTCACGTCCAGGCACTTGCCGGACGCCACGTTGACGATCGCGTCGCCGCGGATCTCCCACTTCTGCCCGGCGGTCGCGTTGCAGGTGTAGATCTGCACCGGCGTACCGCTGGCCGTGGCACTCGCCCCGACCTCCAGGCACTTGCCGGGCGCGGCGTACAGATGCACGGCCATCGGGCTGTCGCCGATCCAGCCGGGACCACCGGCGGACCAGTAGTCCTGCCAGCGGGTGAGGTGGTCGGCGATCCAGGACTGGCCGAGCATCTCGCCGAGCGCCTTGGAGCCGGCCGCGAGCGCCTTCACCGCGTCACGGTTGGCGTTCAGGATCTGGTTGCGGGGCGCGGCCTGCGCGGCGATCTCCTGCTGCCACTCCGCCGACGCGGCGGCCACCTGCTTGCCCAGCACCTTGTTCGGGTCGACCGGCCCGCGCCACGCGCACGCCGCGAACCGCGTCTTCAGGTCCTCGACCGCGAGCCGGTATTCGACCGTTCCCGGCTCGGCGGCCGTACGCGGGAACCCGCCCGACGCCAGGAAGAGCCGTGCGTTGTCCGAACCCGTGGGCTCCAGGCCCCGGTTGACCAGGCTGTCCCAGGCCTGATGCTCGGCGTAGACCTGCTCCCACTGTTCCTGGGAGAGCCCCGTCGGATCGGGATCCCTGGCGTACAGCGGGGTACCGAGATCCCCGACCGCCTTGACCGTGGCCTCGTCGGCCTTCGGCGTCGGGTCCTCGTAGAAGCCTTCCTCGTCGAGCCACATCCGGTCCCCGATCCACGGCCCGAGACCGACCTGATCGAAGAAGTCCCGCTCCTCGCTGCCGGGCAGCCCTGGCGGGTCCTGGAAATCCGCGACGTTCTTGAACCCGCCCGGGTACGACAGACCCGACAGCGGCTTCTTCCACTCGCCGGGACGGGCGCGGAGCGCGCTGTTTTCCGTACCTGCCGCGTCTTTGTCCTGGTCGAACGCCTTGGCCAGCGGCGTATCGTTCCAGCGTTCCCGGTTCGCCGCCGTGTGCAGCTTGTCCGGGGTCTGGTTGAGCGCGTCCTGCGCGGTGGTGAACATGCCCGGCCCGCCCAGCCGCAGCACTCCCGCCATGAGGCACTGGTCCTGCCGCAGCTGCTGCGCGGCGGCACTGTCGAAACCGTCGTAGCTGTCGGCCGCCAGTACGGGATCGGGCTGTCGGTCGGCCACGACCAGGTCCGGCCGGGCGGCAATACCGGCCAGCACCGCGACCGACACAACAAGCGGCACGGTGCGTGCGAAGAATGGGCCTTTTCGTCGTGAGGGCCGTTTCGGTAAAAGCGGAAAGCTCGGTCTGGAACGCAAAAGTGGACCCCTTTCGTCGTTGAGGGACAGGCGTGGTCAGAAACGCCAGGCGCAGGGCGGACAGGCATGCGTGAACAGCCGGATTCGCGGCACGACGAAGTCCCCCTCCCCGTGGCGACGGTGTCCCCCCGGTCGCCGATGGACGCACGCGGCATACGGACTGGTCAGGGTCCGCCGAGCGCGACGATCAATGTAAGCACGGCATAAAAATGCCTGCTCAGAATTTGTGGACGGGTTCGAGACCGGCCCCGGACATGCCCACGCCAAGCACCCTAGGCGCAGCCACTGACAACGGCCCCGACCTCACACCGCGGCCTCACACCACCCCCGGGCCCGACTGCGCGAACCCACCCCCCACCCCCCGTACCCTGGACCCGTGAGTACCAGCCCCGCCCCCGACGCCTCCTCCGACGCCCTCCTCGGCCCCGCCGACATCCGTGAGCTGGCCGATGTCCTCGGCGTCCGGCCCACCAAGCAGCGCGGGCAGAACTTCGTCATCGACGCCAACACCGTCCGCCGTATCGTCCGCACCGCCGATGTGCGGACCGACGACGTGGTCGTCGAGGTCGGGCCGGGGCTCGGGTCCCTCACCCTGGCGCTGCTGGAGGCCGCCGACCGGGTCGTGGCTGTCGAGATCGACGACGTGCTCGCGGGCGCGCTGCCCGCCACCGTCGCCGCCCGGATGCCGACCCGCGCCGACCGGTTCTCCCTCGTGCACTCCGACGCCATGCGCGTCACCGAACTGCCGGGCCCCCCGCCCACCGCACTGGTCGCCAATCTGCCGTACAACGTCGCCGTGCCTGTGCTGCTGCACATGCTGGAGATGTTTCCGAGCATCGAGCGGACGCTGGTGATGGTGCAGGCGGAGGTCGCTGATCGGCTCGCCGCCGGGCCCGGGTCCAAGGTGTACGGAGTGCCCTCCGTCAAGGCCAACTGGTACGCCGAGGTCAAGCGGGCCGGTTCCATCGGCCGTAACGTCTTCTGGCCCGCGCCCAACGTCGACAGCGGGCTCGTCTCCCTCGTCCGGCGTGCCGAGCCGCTCAAGACGACCGCCTCGCGGCTCGAAGTGTTCGCCGTCGTCGACGCCGCCTTCGCCCAGCGGCGCAAGACCCTGCGCGCCGCGCTCGCCGGGTGGGCCGGATCGGCCGCCGCCGCCGAGACCGCCCTCGTCGCCGCCGGTGTCTCCCCGCAGGCCCGCGGCGAGTCCATCGGCGTCGAGGACTTCGTCCGTATCGCGGAGAACAAGGTCGCGGAGAACAAGGTCGCGGAGAACAAGGTTCAGGAGAAGAGCACTGACGACGAGGAGTCCGGACAGCTGTGAGCGTCACCGTACGGGTTCCCGCCAAGGTCAACGTCCAGCTCGCGGTCGGTGCCGCCCGCCCCGACGGCTTCCACGACCTCGCCAACGTCTTCCTCGCCGTTGGACTCTTCGACGAGGTCACCGTCACGCCTGCCGATGAGCTGCGGATCACTTGTGACGGGCCCGACGCCGCCCAAGTGCCCCTCGACGGTACGAATCTCGCCGCCCGCGCCGCCGTCGCGCTTGCCGAGCGGTACGGCCGTACGCCCGCCGTGCACATCCACATCGCCAAGGACATCCCCGTCGCCGGCGGGATGGCGGGCGGCAGTGCGGACGGCGCCGGTGCGCTGCTCGCCTGCGACGCGCTCTGGGGGACCGGCGCCTCTCGCGTCGAACTCCTCGACATCTGCGCCGAGTTGGGCAGCGATGTGCCGTTCAGTCTTGTCGGTGGGGCCGCACTTGGGATCGGGCGTGGGGAGAAGCTGACCGTTCTGGAGACCGGCGGCGACTTCCACTGGGTGTTCGCCATGGCCGAGCGCGGGCTGTCGACGCCCGCCGTCTTCCGGGAGTTCGACCGGCTGGTCGCGGTCGCTGACAGTGAGGTTCCTGTGCCCGTCGCCTCGCCCGAGCTGCTCGACGCGCTCGCCAAGGGTGACCCGGATGCCCTCGCCGCCAGCGTCTCCAACGACCTTCAGCCTGCCGCCCTTTCCCTTTTTCCCGCTCTCGCAGACACCCTCGCCGCCGGCCGCGCTGCCGGTGCCCTGACCGCTCTGGTCTCGGGCTCCGGTCCGACGACGGCGTTTCTCGCCCGGGACGCGGTGGCCGCGCGGGAGGTCGCGGAGGCGCTCTCGGCGTCCGGCACCTGTCGTGCCGTACGGGTGGCGGCCGGGCCGGTACCGGGCGCCAGCGTGCTGTAACAGCGTGTACAGGGAGTTACTTTCGGGTTACCCGAATTGCCCGATCCCCACAGGGAATTCACCGTTCCTTGGCATCAGGAGGTGCGGGTGGGGTGGGCGTGACGCGTAGGGTTTTTTCAACTTCAAGCACTCGCCGTCGCAGATCTCATCACGAGTCACGAGTCATGAGTTCCATGGGTTCTATGGGTTCCATGAGTTCCATGAGTTCTATGAGTGCGCGCGGCGTGGGGTCCCCCTTGAGTTGCCACCTCCCCCAGCACTTTCGGAAGGCATCTCCGTGTCCGTACCTCCCCCCTCGTCACCCTCCCATCGTCGGAAAGTCCCCCTCACCCGGCGCGGTGTGATCGGCGCCGCCGGTGCCGTCGCCGTCGGCGGCGCGCTGACCCCGGTGGTCTTCGCGGCCGGCAGCGGCGGCGACTCCGGTGCGTCCGTTACGACGGACAGCGCGTCCGGCACCGCCGGCACCGAGCCGCAGAACTTCCCGGCCACCCGTACCGAGGCCGCCACCGGCACCGCCGAGGCGAGCGCCGCGTTCGCCATCTCGTACGTCGGTGTGCGCTGGAGCGGAGCGGCGGACGGCGCCGGGATCAAGTTCGCGGACGGTGACTCCGCGCCCGGCAAGTGGCAGGAGCTGAGCGGCGGTTGCGCGACCGTCGAGGGCGGCGGCACGGCGCTGGTGGCGGCGGGGGACGCCACCGCGTACGAGCTGAAGCTGCCCGACGGCGCGAGCGTGAGCGGGGTGCGGTCGCTGGCGATCGACACGACCGGCGGGGCCGACAAGACCTTCCACGTGCCGACCGAGCCGACCCGGGTGCGCGGAGTGCAGTACCTGTCGCGGCCGGCGTGGGGCGCCGACGAGTCGAAGCGGTACAAGGACGGCAAGGTCAACTCGCCCGAGGCGTACTACCCCTTCCAGACGATCACCGTCCACCACACGGACGGCGTGAACAACGACCCCGACCCGGCGGCGACCGTCCGCGCCATCTACGAGTACCACGCGGTCACCCTCGACTGGGGCGACATCGGCTACCACTTCCTCATCGACGAGGCGGGTGTCGTCTACGAGGGCCGCTACTCCGGCGACGACCTGATCCCGGCCTTCGACGCGGACGGCAAGCTCGTCACCGCCTTCCACACCGGCGGCTTCAACTCCGGCAACCTCGGCATCGCGCTGCTCGGCAACCTGGTCGCCCAGCCGCCGACCGACGCGGCCAAGGCGTCGCTGATCCGCCTGATCAAGGTGATCGCCCGCTTCAAGGGCCTGGACCCGCAGGCGAAGCTGACCTATGTGAACCCGGTCAACGGCGTGACGAAGGACGTCAACGCGATCAGCGGCCACCGCGACTGGCTGTCGACCGAATGCCCCGGCCAGACGATGTACGACCTGCTCGGCGAGGTCCGTACGGCCGTCGCCGGCAAGTAGTCCTCGCGAGTAGCTCTCGTAAGTAGCTCTTGTGACTGCGTGATCATGGCTCATTAGCGTCGGTGTGCAACGGTACTGAAGATCGTCGAGGGGTCGGCGATATGTCGGCCCCTCTGTCGTTGACCTGCATAGATATTCGGGCCAACTGTTACCTACATCACCGTATTTGAATTTCCGTCAATCCACCCCAAGGTCCCTTTCGCGCCATCTGGCGCATGGGAAGTGGTGGCATGATCGGCCGATCCCGGTTCCCTGTTACCGGCGGTACTACCTGGGCGAGAGGAACTCCCCCCATGGGTCACATGGACCACTTCAGTGCCGGATGGGTCACCCCCGTTCTCTCCTACGCGATGGCCTGTCTCGGCTCCGCACTCGGACTGCGCTGCACCGTACGGGCGTTGGAATCGGACGGCGCCTCCAAGCGGAACTGGCTGACGCTGGCCTCCTTCGCGATCGGATCCGGCATCTGGACCATGCACTTCGTCGCGATGATGGGCTTCAGCGTCGAGGGCACCCCCATCCGCTACGACGTCCCGCTGACCGTCCTCAGCCTTGTCATCGCGATCGCCGTCGTCGCCGCCGGTGTCTTCACCGCGGGGTACGGGCGCTCCCGGGTCAGGTCCGTGATCCTCGGTGGGCTCGGCACCGGGCTCGGGGTCGCCGCGATGCACTACGCCGGTATGTACGCGCTCAATCTGCACGGCGCCATCTCGTACGACCCGTTGCTCGTGATCGCCTCCGTCGCGATCGCCGTCGTCGCTGCCACCGCCGCGTTGACGCTCACGCTGATCGTGCGGGGGCCTGTGCTCGCGACGATTGCGGCGCTGGTGATGGGGCTTGCGGTGAGCAGCATGCACTACACCGCGATGTTCGCGGTGGATGTGGCGTTGGCGCCCAGCAGTGCGGAGTTGCCGGGGGCGACGGCTACGGAGTTCCTGTTCCCGTTGGCTGTGCTGCTCGGGTCGTTCCTGTTCCTGGCTTCGGCGTATGTCGCGTTGTCGCCTACCGGGAAGCGGGCGGAGTCTGCGATCGCGGCGGAGCTGCTGCGCGAGGTCGAGCTGTCCACCGCCTGATTTTTCTCGCCCCCGCCGCCCCTACCCGTCCCATCCCGTTCCTGGGGGCTGCGCCCCCAGACCCCCCTTCGCGCTGAACGCGCTCGTCCTCAAACGCCGGACGGGCTGAAAACAAAGACCAAAGGCAACGAGGTTTCCATGAGTATGGCTCGTACCTCCGAACGACTGCGCCCCAGATCCGTCCGGGCGAAGATCGTCGCCCTGCTGATGCTGCCCGTCGTCTCGCTCATGGCTCTGTGGAGCTTTGCCGCGGTCACCACCGCGTCCACCATCGGTGATGCCGAGCGGGCCAAGGACGTCAACTCCGAACTACTCGCCCCGGTCGCCGACTTCGTCACCGCGATACAGGCCGAGCGGACCGCCGCCGGCGGCGACGCGGACCTTCCGCAGCAGGTCCGGAAGGCCACCGACAAGGCCGCCGAGGACCTGCTCGACGGCATCAACTCCGCCAGCTCCGACGCCGCGCTCCTCAACTCCGCGCTCCCCGAACGCCTCGACGAGCTCACCGACGACGCCAAGGGAATCGCGGCACTGCGCGCGTCTCAGGAGGGCGGTGGCAAGAACGCCACGCGGAACGCGTACACGGCGTACGCCGGCATCGTCGAGGACGCCTTCGCCGTCACCGGTGCGCTCACCGGGGAGAAGGGCACGACCACCGCCTCCGAGGCCCGTGTCGTCCTCGAACTCTCCCGCGCCCGCGAGGCGTTGGCCCAGGAGCAGGCGCTCCTCGCGGCCGGCGCCGCCGCCGGGAAGCTCACCGACGAGCAGTACGCGCTGTTCGTCGGCGCGGTCACCGTCCAGCGTGGTCTGCTCAAGCCGGCCGTCGCCGATCTCAAGCCCGAGCACCAGAAGGCGTACAACGCCCTGCTGGAGAGCGGGAGTTACGGGCAGGTGACAGCGGTCGAGAACCGGGTACGCAGTGCCGGACCCGGCGAATCGGCCGTGGCCGACGGCCTGTTGAAGGGCTGGGACGCGTCCGCGAGCAGTGTGCTGCGCGCCCTCGGCAAGGCCGAGACCGAGGCCGGTACGGCCGCCGCAGCCAAGGCCAACCCGTTCGGCTGGGACACCCTCGGCGCCTCCGGAATCGCCGTGGTGCTGGGCCTGGTGGGTGTGCTGCTCTCTCTCCTCGTCTCCGTGTCCGTCGGGCGTGGGCTGATCGTGGAGCTGCTGGATCTGCGTAACTCTGCCCTCGAAGTCGCCGGGCGGCGGCTGCCGCAGGCCATGCGGCGGCTGCACGCCGGGCAGGGCGTCGACATCGACGCCGAGGCCCCGATGCGCCGGCTCGCCGGGGACGAACTCGCCCAGGTGGGCACCGCGTTGACGGCCGTACAGCGTGCCGCGCTCAAGGCCGCCTCCGAGCGCGCCGAACTCCTCAGCGGGATCTCCGGCGTGTACGTCAGTCTCGCCCGCCGCAGTCAGGTGCTGCTCCACCGCCAGCTCGACATCCTCGACCAGCTGGAGCAACGCCCGCGCGAGGCAGCCGAGTTGCACGAGCTGTACCGCGTCGACTACCTCGCCACCCGGATGCGCCGGCATTCCGAGAGCCTTCTCATCCTGTCCGGCATCGCGCCCGGCCGTGGCTGGCGGGACCCGATCCCGTTGGCGGACACCCTGCGCGCGGCGGTGGCCGAGATCGAGGACGGCAGCCGCGTCCAGATCTGGGCGGTCCCGCGCGTGTCCCTGAACGGCGGCTCGGTCGCCGACGTCATCCATCTGCTCGCCGAACTCGTCGAGAACGCGGCGGCGTTCTCCCCGCCCAGCACCAAGGTCCAGCTGCGCGCGGCCCGGCTGCGCGACGGCGTGCTCATCGAGGTCGAGGACAGCGGCTTCGGTATGAACGAGGACGCGATGGCCGACGCCAACCGCAAGATCCAGTCGGAGAAGGTCGACCTCCTCGACGCCAAGCAGATCGGCCTGTTCGTGGTGAACCGTCTCGCGGAACGCCAGGGCCTGCGTGTCGAACTCCGCGACTCCCCGAACGGCGGCGTCACCGCGGCCGTCCTCATCCCCGAGAACCTGCTGCGCGACGACATGCCGGTGCACGAGCACGAGTTGCCGGCGGCGGCGGGTGGCGGCCGGGCGCTGGCACCGGCGTCGGCGCTGATCCCGCAGCAGCGGAGCCAGCAGCCGTAGAGGACCCACGGAACGGCCGTGCGCCTCGGGTGAGTGGTGTCCCCGGGGCGCACGGCTTCTGTCATACGGAGGCTGAGCCGATGTGGATCAGAAGGTGAGCTTCCAGCTGTTGATGTAGCCGGTGTCGGCGCTGTAGACGTCCTGGACCTTGAGCTGCCAGGTGCCGTTGACGGTGGTCTCGCTGGAGGCGTCGACCGTGTAGGTGGCGTCGACGTTGTCGGTCGAGTCCGAGGAGCTGCTGCTCTTCAGGCGGTAGGTGGAGCCGTCCGGGGCGACCAGGTCGATGACCAGGTCACCGCGGTAGGTGTGCACGATGTTGACGTACACGGACAGGTCGCTGGGCGCGCTGCCGGTGATGCCGCTGACGGTGATCGGCGAGTAGACGGCCGAGCCGGCGTCCGGGATGGAGACGTCGGTCGTCGACTCGAAGGCCGTACCGGTGTCACCTCCGTCGTCGTCGCCGTCACCGGCCGGGGTCACCTGGAGGAGCAGGTTGGGGCTGCCGGTGCCGACGCTGGTGAGGGTGCCACTGGACGCGGCCGAGGTCAGCGCGGTGGCGACCTGGGCGGGGGTGGCGCTGGGGTTCTCGCCCAGGTAGACGGCGGCTGCGCCGGCGACGTGCGGGGACGCCATCGACGTACCGGAGAGCGAGGCGGTGGCGGTGTTCGACGTGTTGTACGTCGATGTGATGCTCGATCCCGGCGCGAAGATGTCGAGTACGGAACCGTAGTTGGAGAACGAGGACCGCGCGTCGGCGCTCGTGCTGGCGCCCACGGTGATCGCGGTGGCGACACGGGCCGGGGAGTTCGAGGACGCGGTGGTGTTGTCGTTGCCGGCGGCCACGGCGTAAGTGACGCCCGAGGCGATGGAGTTGGCGACGGCCTCGTCGAGTACGGAGTCGGCGTCGCCGCCGAGCGACATGTTGGCGACGGCCGGGCTGACGTGGTTCTCGGTCACCCAGTCGATACCGGCGACGACCTGGTCGGTGGTCCCGGACCCCGAGTCGTCGAGCACCCGAACGGCGACGATCTTGGCGGCCTTGGCGACGCCGTACGTGGCACTGGCGACGGTCCCGGCGACGTGCGTGCCGTGGCCGTTGCCGTCGTTGGCGCTGGTGTCGCCGTCGATGGCGTCGTAGCCGTAGGAGGCGCGTCCGCCGAAGTCGGTGTGGGTGATGCGTACGCCGGTGTCGATGATGTACGCGGTCACGCCGCTGCCCGCGCTGGACGGGTAGGTGTAGGCGGAGTCGAGCGGCAGGTCGGCCTGGTCGATCCGGTCGAGCCCCCAAGTGGGGCTGGTCTGCGTGTCGTTGATGTGCAGGGTCTTGTTCTGCACGACCTTCGCGACGGCCGGGTCGGCGGCGAGCCGCTTGGCCTCGGCCTCGCTCATCTCGGTCGCGTACCCGTTGAGGGCGGACTTGTAGGTCCGCTCGACCTCGGCGCCGTACCGGGTGGCGAGCGCCTTGCCCTTGCTGGACGCGGCTCGGAACCCGGCGCTGTCCTTGAGGGTGACGATGTAGCTGTCCTTGATGGCACCTTCGGCACCGGCGCCCTGGATCACACCGACGGCCGGGCTGGCGGCGGAGGCGGGGCTGATGGCGGCACCGCCGAGTGCGAGCACGGAGGCCGCGGCGACGAGCGCGGCGAGGGCGCCACGTCTGCGGGACCCGGAGGCGGACATGGCTGTGGGGGAGTGCGGTACGGACACGGGGTGGTTCCCCTCTTGTTCGAGGTGCACGAGTGATACGGGGACGTGTGGGGGGTGAGGGGGGTGGCGTCTCCGTGCGCACACGGTCGCGGAATTGAAGAGATCACGTCAATTAGGGGAATCCCTACGTCCGGGTAATGAGCGGTGTGATGTGGGGGTGCGTCCGGGTTGCGCCCCAACTGGGGCTGTTCTGAGGCCTGTTGGGGGCGGTGTCGAGGCGTGGCTGAGCGTGTCCGTGCAATGGCCGGGTAAAAGAGCGGCTCCTGGCCGAAAGCGGTACGTCGGCGTTGGTGTTCAATCCCCTTGTGATGTCGCGCTCCGGGCCATGACAGGAGCCGCATGGCAGGCGGAGGAAAGCGATGCTTGAGACGGTGTTCCGGGCCGAGGACCTCCCCGTCGCGGACCGGTTCGAGGCCTGGCGTGAGTATCTCCTCAAGACCCATGTGCCCGTGGAGCTCTCGAGCGAGCACGAGTCCGACTTCCGCGTGACCGATCGCGTCCTGAGCCTCGGGAGCGTGGCGGTCAGGTCGATGGATGCCCCAGCGGTGACCGTGACACGGACACCGAAACTCGTCCGGCAGTCCGATCCAGAGGCGTACCAGGTGTCGCTCCTCTGCCAGGGCAGCATTGATGTCATCCAGCAGCGGGGCCGGACCGATTTCCGCGAGACGCACCACCCGTACGATCTCGTGCTCCTGGACAGCTCGCAGCCCAACGAGTCGCGGGTCAGGACCGACGAGGGCAAGACGAGCCTGACCGGGTTCTCGGTCCTCGTTCCCAAGGCCCTGCTGTCGGTGCCGGCGGACAGCGTCGACAGGCTCCTCGCCCGGCGTATGCCCGGGGGCGAGGGCGTCATCGCCCTGCTCTACCAGTTCATCGCCCGGCTGACCACGGGCACCGCCGCCTACGGACCGGCCGACGGCCCCCGGCTGGGAACCGTCGTGGTGGATCTGCTCTCGGCGGCCCTTGCCCAGGTGCTGGATGCGGAGACCGCGGACAGTCTCACTCCGGAAGCCCGTCGGCGCACGCTGACACTGCGTATCGAGGCCTTCATCCAGCAGAACCTGCGCGACCCCCGGCTCGCGCCGGAAGTGGTGGCTGCCGCCCACCACATATCCGTCAGCTATCTGCACCGCCTCTTCCAGGAACGCGGCATCTCGGTGGCCGCGTCGATCCGCAGCCGGCGCCTTGAGCGGTGCCGCGCCGACCTGGCCGACCCCGCGATGGCCACCGTGTCCGTCCACGCCATCGCCGCCCGGTGGGGTTTCACGGACGCCGCCCATTTCAGCCGGGCCTTCCGCCGCGAATACGCGATGGCGCCGCTGGAGTACCGCAGAAAGGAACACCCCGTCATCGCGTAGACGCAATGGCGGGACAGGTGTGCACGCGCTGGCGATGACTCGCCCCCGGGCGTTCCCGCAACCTGGCCAAACCAGCCAAGTTGGTACCTCCGCGTTGTACAGCGTGGAGGTCACGGGAAATAGATAGTGAGCAACATTTCATGCGACGAATGAAGCGGGCCGCAGCGGTGATGGCCGCGGTGTCGGCCCTGGTGCTGGCCGCGTCGACCCAGGCCAGCGCCTCCCAGAGCAGCGGCTGGGTGTCCACGACGAACAAGGGCGGAAAGGCCTTCTTCACCGCGGACGTGAAGGGCAAGCCGGGCCAGGAGAGGCTCACGGTCTGCGACCTGAAGGTCAACAATCGGCCGGTCGTGGTCCTGGTCTACGAGACGGGCAGCAACGACGGCAGCGGCCTCGGCGGCACGGACCACTGGCTGACGGACAAGACCAAGAACGGCAAGTGCGTCCAGGCGACCCACAACTGGTACAAGGAAGAGACGCCCATCACCATCCAGGTGATGGAGAAGCGCAAGGACGGCGCCTACATCAACATCAATTCGTCCACAGCAGTGGCGTAGCGGGACCGCCGCCGGCGCCACCGGCGACTCCGATCGTGCAGCCGGGCGCGCCCGTCATCTCCGGGCGACGGCACCGGTGTCGGCGGGGCAGAGAGGCCGAACCGGCCGCACTACGGATGTGGGTACGCGACCGTGCCACAAGGCGCTGACCGGGAAAGACCTCATTCACCCCGCAGGTATGCTCCCGCGCGCGCCGCGGCTGCGGCGGCCTCGGCGGCTCGGTCCGCGTCGGCTTCGTCGAGGTGCTCGCCGGTGGTCAGCAGGCGGTAGTAGAGGGGAGCGGAGACGGCACGGACCACCTCGCGGACATCGGTGCCCTCGGGCACCTCGCCCCGGTCGATGGCTTGCTGGACGCACGGTGCCCACTCCTGGACGCGGATCTCGTAGAAGCGGTGCAGGGCCTCGGCCGTCCTCGCCTCGCAGGTGGCGGCGGCGATCACCGCCTTGAACAGCGATCCCTGCCGGGGGTCGGCCAAGGTGCTCTGCACGAGGCGGGCGTTGGCCTTGAGATCGCCGAGCAGCGAGCCGGTCTCGGTCCGCGGCAGTGACTGCTCGGCCATGTCCAGCAGCAGGTCGGCCACCAGGCCGGTCACTGTTCCCCATCGGCGGTAGACGGTGGTCTTGCCCACCTCGGCGCGGCGCGCGACGTCGGCGAGATCCAGGTGGGCGAAGCCGTGCTCGGCCAGGGCGTCCCCGGCCGCTCGCAGTACCGCCGCACGCACCCGCGCCGTGCGCCCTCCTGGACGGACGGTTCCAGGATCGGCACCCTCGAACTCCATAACGGGACTCCAGTTTCGTTAATCGCCTACGGCTGTTACGCTGAGGATCACATTAACGGAACTGTAGCCCCATTAGCTGGGCGGGGCAGGGAGAGGGAGGGACGGTCATGGAACACAGGCGGCTGGGCGCGTCCGGCCTCATGGTCCCCGCGCTGAGCTTCGGCGCCGGCACCTTCGGCGGCCGAGGACCGCTGTTCGGCGCCTGGGGCAACACCGATGCGGGAGAAGCGCGCCGCCTCGTGGACATCTGCCTGGATGCCGGGATCACGATGTTCGACACCGCCGACGTCTACTCCGGCGGCGCCTCGGAGGAGGTGCTGGGCGCGGCGATCAAGGGCCGCAGGGATCAGGTGATCCTGTCCACCAAGACCGGTCTGCCGATGGGCGACGGTCCGGGCGATGCGGGCTCCTCCCGTTCGCGCCTGATCACCGCGTGCGAGGACGCCCTGCGCCGGCTCGGCACCGACCACCTCGACCTCTTCCAACTGCACGCCTTCGACGCCGGGACGCCGATCGAGGAAGTCCTGTCCGCGCTCGACGATCTAGTGCGAGCGGGAAAGGTCCGCTACGTCGGCATCTCCAACTTCTCCGGGTGGCAGGCGATGAAGTCCCTCGCGATCGCGGAGAGGTACGGCCACCCGCGCTATGTCGCACACCAGGTGTATTACTCCCTCGTCGGCCGCGACTACGAATGGGAGCTGATGCCCCTCGGGCTGGACCAGGGCCTCGGAGCCCTCGTCTGGAGCCCCCTCGGCTGGGGACGGCTCACCGGCAAGGTCCGCCGAGACCGGCCCCTGCCGACCGGCAGCCGACTGCACCGCACGGCGGAGTACGGTCCGCCGGTCGAGGACGAACACCTCTACCGCGTGGTCGACGCCCTCGACGAGATCGCACAGGAGACCGGCAGGGCGATTCCGCAGATCGCCATCAACTGGCTGCTGCGGCGGCCGACTGTCTCCTCCGTCATCATCGGCGCTCGCAACGAGGAACAGCTCCGCCAGAACCTCGGCGCGATCGGCTGGACGCTCACCCCCGACCAACTGGCGAGACTCAACGAGGCGAGCGCCAGGACAGCGGCCTACCCGTACTTCCCCTACGAACGCCAGGAAGGCTTCGCCCGCCTCAACCCGCCGGTGGGTGATGTCGCGCCTGTGTGACGCCCTTGTTGGGATTGCGAATCTTGCTGCACACTGACGCAGACACACGTGAACCCGTCGGCCTGGCGAGGGACGGCATCGGCATGATTTCCAGCACGCGTGCACGACTGGCGAGGGTTTCCCCTCTCGGAGTCGGTCTTTTGGTCATGGCGATGATTCTGGCCGGAGTCTCCTACCATCTCTACCGAAAAGGACTTCCAGGGGCTCCGACCGTAAGAAATCATCTGACAGCCGGTGGTGCGGTCATAGAGCGATCGCGAATAGGGGTTCTTCTGCCCAGCGGCTCGGCTGCATCGGTGTCCGCTCGCTACACCCTGAAGCAGGGTTCGAGAACCGGACATGAAGTCGAACTGTACGTGAATGCAATCGCGCAGACGAACGTATTTTACGCTGGAATCCTGCTGGGCGGAGACGCTCTGGCTGATGAGATGGTGACACTTCCGCTGTACGGCGAAGACGTGAGGATCGTTCGAACGGTGAGCAGTTCGGCCTCCATCGGTGTGCCGTCTCTCGACTCCATGTACGACCAGCGGATCGCGTTCCTGCACTTTCTCCCGCAGTCCATGCGGCGCCAGCCCGATGGCAGATACCGCGGAACGGCGGGCTTTCGGATCGTCATGCGAACGGCGGCGATAGCCCGCGAAAATGCGCGGATAGTGGTGTCCACGCCTCGTTTGATGAGAAGCCGGTCGTGTGCCTGGCTCGACGGAGTGCGTGATGAGTCGCAAATAAAGACTGCCGGCATACGATCCATCGAGGATATGCGCTGCACTGGGATCAGCAATCGCAGGTCATCGTCCCAGAATGTGCAGCTGATGCTGCCCGGAACCGACGTACGCGTCGACTATCTCTATCCACAGCTTGCACAACCGGGAAAGCTCACCTGGATTTCATATGGCGAGGTGAGCGTCCAGGCCAGCCTCGCCTTGATCGGTGAGGAAGCCCGTGGGCAGCAATTGATTTTCTTCTCCGGAATCGCGGCCGGGCTGGCTTCCGGGTTGGCTCCGATAGCCGTGGAGATCGTCGTGGTTCGCGCCCGCTCGCGCCGCGACGACGATGACGACGAAGCGTGATGAGAGGTCGTCGCCGCCGTCGGAACCCCGTCCGGGAAACCGCCAGTCAAGCCCACCCACCCCGCCCACTACCCTGGAAGGTCGATCCACCCCCGCGTCAGGAGAAAAATGGCCGTCAACCTCGTCAATGTCGAGAACGTCAGCAAGGTGTACGGGACCCGTGCCCTGCTCGACGGGATCTCGCTCGGGGTGTCCGAGGGGGACCGGATCGGGGTCGTGGGGCGTAACGGCGACGGCAAGACCACCCTCATCCGGATGCTCGCCAAGCTGGAGGAGGCCGACACCGGACGCGTGACCCACTCCGGCGGACTGCGCCTCGGTGTGCTCACCCAGCACGACTCCCTCGACCCCACCGCCACCGTCCGCCACGAGGTCATCCGGGACATGGCGGACCATGAGTGGGCCGGAAACGCCAAGGTCAGGGACGTACTCACGGGACTCTTCGGCGGGCTCGACATGCCGGGGTTCCCGCAGGGGCTCGACACCGTCATCGGGCCGCTCTCCGGTGGTGAACGGCGTCGGATCGCGCTCGCCAAGCTGCTCATCGACGAGCCCGACCTGATCGTTCTCGACGAGCCGACCAACCATCTCGACGTCGAGGGCATCTCCTGGCTCGCCCGGCATCTGCGCGAGCGCCGCTCCGCGCTCGTCTGCGTGACCCACGACCGCTGGTTCCTCGACCAGGTCTGCACACGGATGTGGGACGTGCAGAAGGGGGACGTCTACGAGTACGAAGGTGGCTACTCCGACTACGTCTTCGCCCGTGCCGAGCGTGAGCGCATCGCCGCCACCGAAGAGGTCAAGCGGCAGAACCTTGTGCGCAAGGAGCTGGCCTGGCTGCGGCGCGGGGCGCCCGCCCGTACCTCCAAGCCGCGCTTCCGCGTCGAGGCCGCCAACGAACTGATCGCCGACGTACCGCCGCCCCGCGACAGCAGCGAGCTGATGAAGTTCGCCTCGTCCCGGCTCGGCAAGACCGTGTTCGACCTCAAGGACGTCACCGTGCAGGCCGGGCCCAAGGTGCTTCTCAAGCACCTCACCTGGCAGCTCGGCCCCGGTGACCGCATCGGCCTCGTCGGGGTCAACGGCGCCGGCAAGACCTCCCTCCTCCGTGCCATGGCCGACGCCGCCCGCAGTGACGGCGAGACGCAGCCCGCCGCCGGACGGGTCGCCGTCGGGAAGACCGTCAAGCTCGCCTACCTCTCCCAGGAGGTCGGCGAACTCAACCCAAATCTGCGGGTGTTGGAAGCCGTCCAGCAGATCCGCGACCGCGTCGACCTCGGCAAGGGGCGCGAGCTGACCGCCGGACAGCTGTGCGAGACGTTCGGGTTCGGGAAGGAGAAGCAGTGGACCCCGGTGGGGGACCTGAGCGGTGGTGAGCGGCGTCGGCTGCAGATCCTGCGGCTGCTGATGGACGAGCCCAACGTCCTCTTCCTCGACGAGCCCACCAACGACCTCGACATCGAGACGCTGACGCAGCTCGAAGATCTGCTCGACGGGTGGCCGGGTTCCATGGTCGTCATCTCCCACGACCGGTTCTTCGTCGAGCGGACCACCGACCGTGTCTTCGCCCTCCTCGGCGACGCCACCCTCCGGATGCTGCCGCGCGGCATCGACGAGTACCTGGAGCGGCGCCGGCGCATGGAGGAGGTCGCGGCAGCCGCTATCCAGGCCGCCGCCCCCGCCACCAAGGCCGTCGCCGAGAAGAGCGCCGCCGACACCCGTGCCGCCAAGAAGGAACTCCAGAAGATCGAGCGGCAGTTGGACAAGCTCTCCGAGCGCGAGAGCAAGCTGCACACCCAAATCGCCGACAACGCCACCGACTTCGAGAAAGTGGCCAAACTCGACGCCGAACTGCGCGAACTCTCCGGCGAACGCGACGAACTCGAACTGCGGTGGCTGGAACTCGCGGACGACGCGTAGAACTCGCGGACATGGCATGAAGGGCACGTGAACGCGCATAACGGCGGCATCACGGGGCGGTTCGCCCTTGGGAACAGAGGTGGGCAGGGGTGGGCAAGGGTGGATACAGTCCGGTGTCGGGCGGCCACGGAGTGGTAGAAAGAGCCCCCTGAGAACTCCCTGAGCGACCGCGACTCCGTACCTTTTGGTACCTCAGGGCGTGGCTAAAAATCAGCTGAAGGGGGAACGCGCTGATGACCCAGCCGCCCAGCCAACCACCCCAGGGACCGTACCCAGGCCCGCCCCAGGGCGGCTTCGGACCGCCACCGGAGCTGCCACAGGCCGGTGCGCCGCAGACCGGTGCGCCCCAGGGAACGCCGTACGGCGCCCCGCCGCCCCCGCAGTCCCCACCGCCACCCCTGCCCACCGTCCCGCCCCAGTCCGGTTACGGCCATCCGCAGCAGCCCGGCCCCTACGCCCAGCCGGGCCCGTACGGCAGCCAACCAGGCCAACCGGGCCCTTACGGGTACGCTTCCGCGCCCGGATACGGCTACCCCGGCCAGCAGCAGCCCCCTCAGTTCCCCGGCGCCCCCGTACCGCCCCCGCCCGGCGGCGGTTCCCGCAACCCCTTCAAGGGGCGCCCGGCGCTGATGCTCGGGGCGGCCGTCGCCGCGCTGCTCGTCATCGGCGGCACGGTGTACGCCGTGACCGGTGGGAGTGACGACGACAAGAAGCCGGCGGCCGGCCCCGATCTCTCCGCGCCCGCCTCCGGACCCGCCGGGTCCGGTGACGACAGCGACGGCGACGGTAGCGGTGGCGGCGGTGTCACCGGTGCCGACCCCGGCGACCTCAACGAGGGGCGTCAGGCCGGCGAGGCGAAGGTGCTCTGGTCCAAGGACGCCCCGGACGCGCCCGCCTCCGGCGCCGACGCCAACGGTATGTGGATCACCGACAAGGTGGCCGTGAAGGCGGCGTACAAAGAGGTGTTCGCCTTCCGGGTCGCGGACGGGGAGACGGCCTGGGGGCCGATCTCCTTCCCCCAGAAGATCTGCGCGGTCACCCCGCAGAAGTCCGCCGACGACAAGATCGTGGTCGCCTACATGAACGGCGCGAGCGACCGCGCCAAGTGCAACAGGCTCCAACTCCTCGACCTGAACACGGGTGCGAAGGGCTGGAGCGGTGAGGTCGCCGACGGGGCGCTGTTCGACAGCTCGCTCAGCGTCGAGCTGACGATCACCAAGTCGACGCTGATGGTGGGGCGTTCGCAGTCCGGCACGGCGTACGACCTCGCCACCGGCGCCAAGCTGTTCGACAAGGTGAAGTACGGCGCCGCCTGCTTCCCCGCCGCCTTCGCGGGCGGTGCCCGGCTGATCGCCGTGTCGTCCTGCGGGACCGCCACCTCCACCGAGCACGACGAGGTGCAGGAGCTGGACCCGAGGACCGGCGCCGCCAGGTGGACCCGGGCGATCCCGAAGGGCTGGGCGGTCGGCCGTACGTACTCCGTCGATCCCGTCGTCCTCTACCTCACCAACGAGGACAAGAAGTCGTGGAACATCTCCACGCTCAAGGCCGACGGCAGCTTCCGTTCCGAGGTGACCGTCGACGAGTCCTTCGCCCCCGTGTGCGGCTGGGCGATCCTCGAACGCGACCTCCAGGGCTGCCAGGGCGTCGCCACCGACGCCCAGACCCTCTACCTGCCGACCGAGGCCACCACCGGAGCCAACGAGATCGTCGCCATAGACCTCGCCACCGGCAAGCAGAAGTGGCGCGCCAAGTCACCGGCCGACGAGTCCATGCTGCCGATCAAGGTCGAGGGCGCGCAGCTCATCGCCTATGTCGAGCCGTCGTACGACACCGGCGGCCAGGTCGTGTCGATCCCCCTCACCGGCAGCGGTCACACCCCGGTGAAGCTGCTCCAGAACCCGGCGTCCGCCGCCGACGTCGAGAACGGCTTCTACTCCAAGGCGTACGACTGGGTCGACGGCCGCTTCTATCTCTCCTCCACCAGGCTGAGCGGCAAGGACGAGCTGAAGGAGAAGCTGATGCTCGCCTACGGCAAGTAACACGCCCCCTCCCTTCTCCCCTCCCCTTTTCTCTCCGCTCCCGAGGTACGCACGCCATGACCCAGCCGCCGCCCCCGCCCAACCAGCCCCCGCCGCCTCCCCCCGGCTACGGCTATCCCCAGGCCGCCCCGAACCCGTACGCCCAGCAGCCCCCGTACGGCTACGGCTATCCGGCTCCGCCCCAAGCCCCCACCCCCAACCCCAAGCGGAAGCTGAACGCACAGGCGGTCATCATCGTCTCGGCCGTCGCCGCGATCGCCCTGATCATCGGCAGCGGGATCTGGTACTCCTCCACCAAGGACGGCCGGAGCGGCGACGACAAGAACAACGCCACAGGCACCGGCACCGGAGCGACCAGCGGCGCCACCCCGGACACGAAGGCCCCCGCCAATACCACCTCCAAGGTCCTCTTCCAGATCCCCGAACCCGCCATCGGCGCCGACGAGAACAGCGCCACCGTCGTCGGGTCCTGGCTGACCGACACGGTGTACGCCAAGAGCGGTCACGCCGAGATCGTCGGGTACGACCCCGAGAAGGGCACCAAGCTCTGGACGGTCCCGCTGCCAGGACCGGTCTGTGCGGCCAGCCGTCACACCACCGACAGCCACCAGACCGCGATCGTGTACGAGCCCGCCATGCCGACCAAGGACAAGCCCTCCCACGGCTGCAGCCAGGTCGCGGCGATCGACCTCGACGCGGGCAAGAAGCTGTGGACACGGACGGTGAAGTCCGGCGACCAGGTGATCAGCCTCAACAACGTGACGGTCAGCGCGAACACCGTCGCCGTCGGCAGCACCAGCGGCGGCGCCGCCTTCGACATCACCGGCAAGCAGCTCTGGGCCCCCAAGCCCACCGACACCTGCTACGACGCGGGCTACGGCGGCGGCGAGAAACTGGTCGCGGTCCGCAAGTGCGGTGCGTACGGCGCCCGCCAGCTGGACATCCAGACCATCGACCCGGTCTCCGGCAAGGTCCTCTCCGAGTACGCCATGGCCAAGGGCATCGAGGACGCCAGCATCGTCACGACGAACCCCCTGGTCGTGGCCGCCGACGTCAACCGCTCCGCCGGTGACGGCAGCGGCATCTCGGACATCTTCTCCATCGACAACAAGACCGGACAGCTGCGTACGAAGATCTCGGTGCCCGGCGACAAGTACGCCGCCGAGTGCGAGGGCATCACCAGGATCGAGTACTGCACCAAGCTCGCCGTCGGCAACGACAGGATCTACCTCCCCACCGAGAACCACGACGGCACCGGCGAGTACACCAAGACCAACGAGATCGTCGCCTTCGACCTCGCCACCGGCAAGCAGGACGGCCGGCGGGCCGACGCGGGCGACGGCTGGACGATCTCCCCGCTGCGCATGGACGGCGGCAACGTCATCGCGTACAAGCGCCCGCCCTACGACAAGGGCGGCCAGGTCGTCAGCATCGACGCCGGCACCTTCGCGCAGACGAAGCTGATGGAGAACCCGGCGACGAAGGCGGTCCGCGAGGTCGAGTTCAGCATGCAGCCCGAGTTCGCCGAGCTGATCTACGCCGACGGCCGCCTTTACATGTCCCAGGTCTTCGCCCACAAGCCCTCCAGTACGGGCGGGACGAGGTATCTGGCCATCGCGTACGGCACCGGCTGAACCCCTGCTCAGGGACGAGGTGGTGCACGTACTACATCATCACCCTCGAATGAGAGGATTTTCGACGATCCGGGGCACTTCTCTCCAGTAGGGGAAGCGCAACGTCGAACAAGCGTGTAGCTTCCGGGGGCATGGGAAGCGGGGGGAGCCGGGGGGCTCCTGTCCGTGCGGACCAATGGGCATCCAGAAGGGACAACCATTGGGGGGACTGGGGGGTGGCTCAGTGGGAGTGCGGCTCATGGTGGTCGACGACCACCGACTGCTCGCCGAGGCGTTGGCCTCGGCGTTGAAGCTGCGCGGGCACCGGGTGCTCGCCGCGGCGGCGCCCGCCGCGGGCGCGGCGGAACTGGTGATCACGCGTGCGCCGGAGGTCTGCCTGCTGGGCACGGCCACACCGGCCGAGCCGGGCATGTTCGACCCGGTGGTGCGGATCAAGCGCGAGCGTCCGCAGGTGGCGGTCCTGGTGCTGGGCCCGGTGCCCAGCCCGCGCGGCATCGCCGCCGCCTTCGCCGCGGGAGCTTCCGGGTACGTACGTCACGACGAGCGCATAGAGGGTGTCGAGCGCGCCATCATGAAGGCCAGGGCGGGCGAGGCGGCGGTCGCCCCCGCGCTGCTCCAGGGCGCGTTCAGTGAACTCCTCAACCCCGCCGCCCAGCCCGACGACGAGGGCCAGCGCCTCCTCCAGATGCTCACGCCGAGGGAGGTCGAGGTCCTGGTCCGGGTCGCCGACGGCGAGGACACCCGGCTGATCGCGGCCGGCATGGGGATCGCGCCCAGTACGGCCCGTACGCATGTGCAGCGGGTGCTGATGAAGCTGGGCGTGGGGTCGAGGCTGGAGGCGGCGGCGCTGGCGGCCCGTACGGGCCTGCTGGACCGGGCGGGCCCTGTGCAGCAGCACTGACGGCACTTCCCTACTGCGGAGCCGGAGTTCCCGTGAACTCCGGCTCCGCTCGCGTTTCACGGCCCGCTCAGGGATACCCATGCTTGTGGACTTATGATTTGATGTGTTCGGTTCTGTTTGAAGCTTGTCTTGGCTCGTAATGGCTTGTACTGGCTGGTTTGGTACGGATGGAGAGTCCGGCGTGAAGAAGACCTCGACGAGGCTCGCCGACGGTCGTGAGCTCATCTACTACGACCTGCGCGACGACACGGTGCGCGACGCGGTGGACCGGCGCCCCCTGGAGCGCACGGTGACCACGTCGCAGGTACGCCGGGACCCGCTGCTCGGCGACGAGGTGGCGATCGCCTCGCACCGCCAGGGCCGCATCTACCACCCCCCGGCCGACGAGTGCCCCCTGTGCCCGACCGAGGGCGACCGCCTGAGTGAGATCCCGGACTCCTCGTACGACGTGGTCGTGTTCGAGAACCGGTTCCCCTCCCTGGCCGGCGACTCCGGGCGCTGCGAGGTGGTCTGCTTCACCTCCGACCACAACTCGTCCTTCGCCGACCTCACCGAGGAGCAGACGCGCCTCGTCCTGGAGGCGTGGACCGACCGGACGTCGGAGCTGTCCCATCTCCCCTCCGTCGAGCAGGTGTTCTGCTTCGAGAACCGCGGCGCCGAAATCGGCGTCACTCTCGGCCATCCGCACGGCCAGATCTACGCGTACCCCTTCACCACCCCCCGCACGGCCCTGATGCTCCGCTCGGTGGCCGCGCACAAGGAGGCGACGGGCGGCGAGAACCTCTTCGACGACATCCTGGAGAAGGAACTCGCGGCGGGCGAGCGGATCGTGCTCGCCACCGACCACTGGGTGGCCTTCGTGCCGTACGCCGCCCACTGGCCGTACGAGGTGCACCTGTACCCGCGTCGCCGGGTGCCGGACCTGCTGGGGCTCGACGAGGAGGCCCGCACAGAGTTCCCCCAGGTGTATCTGGAACTCTTGAGGCGCTTCGACCGGATCTTCGGTGAAGGGGAACCGCCGACGCCGTACATCGCGGCCTGGCACCAGGCGCCGTTCGGCATGCTGGAGGAGTTCGAGGGCGTCAACCGGGACGACTTCGCGCTCCACCTCGAGCTTTTCACCATTCGCCGTACTTCCGGCAAGCTGAAGTTCCTCGCGGGCTCCGAGTCGGGGATGAGCGTGTTCATCAACGACATCCAGCCGGAGTCCGCGGCCCAGCGACTGCGAGAGGTAGCGAGTTGATGAGCGGTAAGTACCTGGTCACCGGCGGTGCGGGCTATGTCGGCGGGGTGGTCGCCCAGCATCTGCTGGAGGCCGGCCACGAGGTCGTCGTCCTCGACAACCTCTCGACGGGCTTCCGGGAGGGCGTCCCGGCAGGTGCCACGTTCGTGGAGGGCGACATCAAGGACGCGGCCAAGTGGCTCGACTCCTCGTTCGACGGTGTCCTCCACTTCGCGGCCTCCTCGCAGGTCGGCGAGTCCGTCGTGAAGCCCGAGAAGTACTGGGACAACAACGTCGGCGGCTCCATGGCGCTGCTCACGGCGATGCGCGAGGCGGGCGTCCGCAAGCTGGTCTTCTCGTCCACGGCGGCGACGTACGGCGAGCCGGAGGAGACCCCGATCGTCGAGACGGCCCGCACCTCTCCGACGAACCCCTACGGGGCCTCGAAGCTGGCCGTCGACCACATGATCACGAGCGAGGCGACGGCCCACGGCCTCGCGGCGGTCTCCCTCCGCTACTTCAACGTGGCCGGCGCCTACGCCACCCAGGGCGAGCGCCACGACCCCGAGTCCCACCTGATCCCCCTGGTGCTCCAGGTCGCCCAGGGCAAGCGGGACGCGATCTCGGTCTTCGGCGAGGACTACCCGACCCCGGACGGCACCTGCGTACGGGACTACATCCACGTCGCGGACCTGGCGGACGCCCACCTGCTGGCCCTTACGGCGGCTCAGCCGGGCGAACACCTGATCTGCAACCTCGGCAACGGCGAGGGCTTCTCGGTCCGCGAGGTCGTCGAGACGGTGCGCCGGGTCACCGGCCACCCGATCCCGGAGGTCGTGGCCCCGCGCAGGGGCGGCGACCCGGCGGTCCTGGTCGCCTCCGCCGAGCGGGCCAGGACCCGCCTCGGCTGGAACCCGACCCGGTCGGACCTCGCGGGAATCGTCGCGGACGCCTGGGAATTCGCGCAGCGCAACGCCAAGTAGCACCTAGAACGCAGAGCGTACGAAGAAGGGTCAGAGGTAGAGGGCATGACGGGCATGACGACTGTGGATGTCGCCGAGGCGTTCGAGGGTCTGTACGGGTCTGCGCCGGAGGGAGTGTGGGCGGCGCCGGGCCGGGTCAACCTGATCGGCGAGCACACCGACTACAACGACGGCTTCGTCATGCCCTTCGCCCTCCCGCACACGGCGCTGGCAGCGGTCTCCCGCCGCACGGACGGCGTCCTGCGCCTGCACTCGTCGGACGTGGAGGGAGGGGTCGTCGAGCTGAGGGTGGGGGACCTGACGCCGGAGTCGGACAGGAACTGGACGGCGTACCCGTCGGGCGTGGTCTGGGCCCTGAAGGACGCGGGCCACTCGGCAGTGTCCGCCGGCGCGGACATCCACCTCACCTCGACGGTCCCCACGGGCGCGGGCCTGTCGTCGTCGGCGGCGCTGGAGGTCGTGGTCGCCCTGGCCCTGAACGACCTGTACGAACTGGGCCTGCAGCGCTGGCAGTTGGCCCGCCTGTGCCAGCGCGCGGAGAACGTGTACGTGGGTGCTCCGACCGGCATCATGGACCAGACGGCGTCGGCGTGCTGCACCGCGGGCCACGCACTCTTCCTCGACACCCGGGACCTCTCCCAGGACCAGATCCCCTTCGACCTCGCGGCCGAGGGCATGACCCTGCTCGTGGTGGACACCCAGGTCAAGCACTCCCACAGCGAGGGCGAGTACGGCAAGCGGAGGGCGGGCTGCGAACGCGGCGCGGCCCTGCTCGGCGTGGACGCCCTGCGGGACGTGCCGTACGAGGACCTGGACTCGGCGCTGGCCCGCCTGGGCGACGAGGAAGAGGTACGGCGCCTGGTGCGTCACGTGGTGACGGAGGACCACAGGGTCGAGCGGGTGGTGGCCCTGCTGAAGTCGGGCGGCGACACCCGTGCCATCGGCCCGATCCTCACCGAGGGCCACGCCTCCCTCCGCGACGACTTCCAGGTCTCCTGCCCGGAACTGGACCTGGTGGTCGAGTCCGCGGTGGAGTCCGGCGCCCTGGGCGCCCGGATGACGGGCGGCGGCTTCGGCGGCTCGGCCATCGTCCTGGCGGAGGCGGAGGACGCGGACCGCATCGGCAAGGCGGTCGAGGAGGCGTTCGGCGCGGCCGGGTACACGGCACCCCGGGTTTTCGCGGCGGTGCCTTCGGCGGGGGCGCGGCGGGTCCGGTGACGCCGTAGCCGCCCTCCGAGGAAGCGGTCCGCCAACCGGTTGACGTCCGTGGCGGGTCACGGGTCGCCCTTCGGGTCGGCTGGGACGATGCGCCCATGGCACCCGGAACAGGCACAGCCGAGAGTGCGGCAACAGCGCGACTCGTCCTACTGACACTCGCCGCCGGTCAGTTCCTGATGGCGCTCGACAGCTCTGTCATGAACGTCTCGATCGCGACGGTGGCCGAGGACGTGGGCACGACGGTGACGGGTGTCCAGGGCGCCATCACGGCCTACACCCTCGTGATGGCGATGTTCATGATCCCCGGTGGCAAGGTGGGGGCGCTGATCGGACGCAAACGCGCGTTCCTGATCGGCTGCGTCATCTACGGCTGCGGCTCCCTCACCACGTCCCTCGCACCGAACCTGCCCGTACTGCTGATCGGCTGGTCGTTCCTGGAGGGGATCGGGGCGGCACTCATCATGCCCGCGATCGTGGCGCTCGTGGCAAGCAACTTCGCCGTCGACCGCCGTCCCGCCGCCTACGGACTCGTCGCGGCGGCGGGCGCCGTGGCCATCGCGCTCGGGCCGCTCATCGGCGGTGTCGCGACGACGTACTTCTCCTGGCGCTGGGTCTTCGCCGGCGAGGTCGTCGTGGTGCTCGGCATCCTGGTCCTGGGCCGCCGTATCGCGGACGTGCCGGTCGGCGAACGCCCGCACATCGATCTCGTCGGCGCGCTGCTGTCCGCCCTGGGGCTGGGAGCCTTCGTCTACGGCGTACTCCGCTCCAGCGAATGGGGCTGGTTCCGGCCGAAGCCCGACGGACCCTCGTGGTTCGGGATCTCACCGACCGTGTGGCTGATGTTCGCCGGTCTGCTGCTGGTCTGGCTCTTCCTCCGCTGGGAGGCCCGCCTGGAGGAACGGCACGGCGAGCCGCTCGTCGACCCGGCCATGCTGCACAACAAGCAGCTCACCGGCGGGCTGACGATGTTCTTCTTCCAGTACCTCGTGCAGATGGGCGTCTTCTTCGTCGTACCGCTCTATCTGTCGGTGGCCCTGGGCCTGTCCGCGCTCTCGACCGGTGCCCGCATCCTGCCGCTCTCGCTGACCCTGCTGGCAGCCGCCGTCCTGATCCCCCGCCTCCTCCCGGACGTCTCGCCGCGGCGGGTCGTGAGGCTCGGGGTCCTCGCGCTGTTCGCGGGCGCGGTGGTCCTGATGGCCGCGCTCGACGCGGACTCCGGCGCGTCGGTCGTCACCGTTCCCCTCCTGCTGATCGGGCTCGGCATGGGAGCGCTGGCGTCCCAGCTCGGTTCCGTCACCGTGTCCGCGGTGTCGAAGGCGCAGACCGCGGAGGTCGGCGGTGTGCAGAACGCGGTGACCAACCTCGGCGCGTCGATGGGTACGGCACTCGCCGGGTCGATCCTGATCGCCACGCTCACGTCCTCGTTCCTGACCGCCGTGGACCAGAATCCCGATGTCCCGTCCGGCGTCAAGAGCCAGGCCGCCGTCGAACTCCAGGACGGCGCGCCCTTCCTGTCGGACGCCCAGCTCAAGACCGCCCTCGCCAAGGAGGGCGCGAGCAGCGAGGTGACCCAGGCGGCACTCGACGCGAACGCCGACGCCAGGATCGAGGGTCTGCGTGCCGCACTGGCCCTCCTCGCCCTCGCCGCCCTCCTCGCGATGTTCTTCACCCACAGGATCCCGAAGACTCAACCCCGCTAGTGGTCCGACGGGCTGGGTGCGGTGCACAGGGCCCAGATCACCACCGCGTTGAGCGCGATGAGGACGATGGCCCAGAACGGCGCGTACGGGATCCAGAGGAAGTTCGCCAGCATGGCCAGGCCGGCCAGTGCCACGCCGACGACCCTGGCCCAGGTGGCGCCCTGGAACAGAGCGACTCCGGCGAGAGTGATGACCACCCCCAGGATCAGATGGATCCAGCCCCATGCGGTGAGGTCGAACTCGTACACGTAGTTGCGGGTGGTGACGAACACGTCGTCGTCGGCGATGGCGGCGATGCCCGAGAAGAGCGCCATCAGTCCGCCGAAGATCATCAGGACGCCGGCGAAGACCACCCAGCCGCTGCCGACCCCCGTGTGCGCGGAACTTCGCGCTGCCGTACCCGAGTGGGCTCCGGTCACATGACTGGCCATGGCTGGTTCCTTTCCTGAGGACGGGCGCAGGCGATCACGCCGAGGGCCCGGACGATCGGAAGGGCACCCCACGACGGCATGGTCACCTCTGGGACGAGAAGGCGGATCTGCTGGTCCGCGCTGGTTCCGAGCATGGAATGTCCCTCGGTCACGGTGCCCCTGCGTCCAGCCTCCTCCTCCGGCCCGTGGCTCGCCACAGGTGACCTTGCCGGCCGAGATGCCCGCGGGTGCCGAGTGTGGAACGGTGGGAGAGGGCTGGGGCACGTCTCCACCGGGCGGCTCCGCCCTGGAGGTGGCGACATGGCTGACCAGATCGACGGAAACCTTCCCGAAGAACGGGCAGCGCGAGGACGGGCCGCCCGGGCGGACGCGCCACGCTCCGCCCACGCGGAGTACCGGCCCGCGGCGAAACGACCGGACCCGGTGGACACCATCGAGGCACAGTCCGCCGCCCGGGTCCCGGAACTCGTGCCCATCCGCTACGGGCGGATGCTGGAGTCCCCCTTCCGCTTCTACCGGGGCGCCGCCGCCATCATGGCCGGTGACCTGGCCGACACCCCCCGCTCGGGCATCACCGCGCAGCTGTGCGGGGACGCGCATCTGCTGAACTTCCGGCTGCTCGCCTCACCTGAGCGGCACCTCGTCTTCGACATCAACGACTTCGACGAGACCCTGCCGGGCCCCTGGGAGTGGGACGTCAAGAGGCTGGCCGCGAGCCTCGCCATCGCCGGACGCGAGAACGGCTACACGGACGCCGAACGGGCCTCCGTCGTACGCGCCGCCGTACGGTCCTACCGCGAGCGGATGCGCGACTTCGCCGGCCAGGGCAACCTCGCCGTCTGGTACACCCAGGTCGACATGGACGCGATGCAGGAGCTGGCGGACCAGAAGCTGGGCTCGCGGGCCCGCAAGCGCACCCGGCGGGCCATGAGCAAGGCCCGTGGCCGCGACAGCCTCCAGGCCTTCGAGAAGCTCACGGAGGTGGTCGACGGCCGGCGCAGGATCGCCCCCGACCCGCCCCTGATCGTGCCGGCCCAGGACCTGCTGACGGGCGGCGAGCGCGACGCCCTGGAGGAACAGCTGCGCGAGCTGATCAAGCGGTACGCCCACAGCGTGCAGTCCGACCGCCGCCAGCTGCTGCGGCAGTACCGGTTCGTCGACATGGCCCGCAAGGTCGTCGGGGTCGGCAGCGTCGGCACCCGTTGCTGGATCATCCTGCTGCTGGGCAGGGACGACGAGGACCCGCTGCTCCTCCAGGCCAAGGAGGCCGACCGGTCGGTGCTGGCCCCGTACGCCGGGGCGAGCGTCCACGACAACCAGGGTCATCGGGTCGTCGCCGGGCAGCGCCTCATGCAGGCCACCAGCGACATCTTCCTCGGCTGGGAACGCGTCACCGGCATCGACGGACGCCAACGCGACTTCTACGTCCGCCAGTTGCGGGACTGGAAGGGCATCGCCGAACCCCAGTTCATGGTTCCCAGGACCATGCGTGCCTTCGGTGAGATCTGCGGCGCCACCCTCGCCCGCGCCCACGCCCGCTCCGGCGACCGCATCGCCATCGCCGCCTACCTCGGCGGCGGCGACGCCTTCGACCGTGCACTCACGGTCTTCGCCGAGAACTACGCCGACCAGAACGAACGCGACCACCAGGCCCTCGTCGACGCCGTACACACCGGCCGGGTCCGCGCGCAGAGCGCGTAGGGAGACAGGAGAACGACCATGAGCAACAGCGTGTATCTGGCATACGACTACCCGCTTCTGGGCGCGTTCTGGACGATGATGTGGATCTTCCTGTGGATCCTGTGGATCGTCCTGCTGTTCCGCGTCATCGGCGATGTCTTCACCGACGACTCGCTGAGCGGGTGGGGGAAGACGGGGTGGACCTTCTTCGTGATCATCCTGCCGTTCCTCGGGATCTTCGTGTACCTGATCGCCCGCGGCCGCGACATGGGCAAGCGGGGACAGCAGGCCGCCAGAGCACGGCAGGAGTCGATGGATGCGTACATCCGTGAAACCGCCGGAAGCACGGGCTCGGTCGGCCACGCGGACGAACTGGCCAAGCTCTCCGAACTCAAGAGCAAGGGCGATCTCACCGAGACGGAGTTCCAGCACGCCAAGGAGAAGGTCCTGTCCTCCTGACGCCTACTGGTACCCCCACGTCCGACACATCTCCCGCAGCACCTCGGGTATCTCCTCGGGCGCCGGAGCCGGCCGGTCCGGCTGGACCTTGCCCGAGCGGATCTTGTCGTTCCAGTCGCCGAAGCCGCCGCCCAGCACCGCGCCCTCCAGGCTGCTGCCGTACTCCAGCATGCCGGGCTGCCACTCCAGGTCCAGGAAGTCGCACAGGGCGCGGAGTTCGGTGGCGGGGTCGGCGGTGAGGTCCTCGTACGTGAGGATGTGGCCGCCCAGTTTCGCGTGGGCCTCCTCCATCGCCTCCATGTACTGCAGCACCCGGGACGCCGCCTCCTCGCGGGTCCGGTCGGGTACCGCCTCGTGCCAGGAGCGGGCGACCGAGGCCGGGTGGCGGCGCAGGAAGACGAAGCGGGCGTCGGGCCAGGTCTCGGCGATGCGCTGCCACTGGAAGGTGTTGCCCGGGGTCTTCTCCACGATGAACGGCTTACCCGACTTGACCAGTTCCCGGTGCAGGGCCCGGTCCCAGAGCAGGCCCTCCAGATCCTCGTAGCCGAGACCGAGCGCCTCGAAGGAGCGTTCCGTGGGGCTGCCGGACTTGAAGTACACCTCCAGGCCGGTCAGATGCAGCTCGTGCGAGGCGTGCAGCTCGGAGTGGGCGCCCAGCATCATGCGGAGCAGCGTCGAGCCCGAGCGCACGGGCGCCAGCACGAAGACCGGACGGTCAAGGAGCCGGTCGACCTCCGGGTCCACCGGATGCCGGGGCGCGGCCGGCGGCCGGGCCGGACGCGGCTGGCGCGGCTTCGGCACGGCGTCGAGGGTGCCGGCCTTCGCACCCGCGACGGTCTTGGGCGCGGGGACCCGGCGCACCTGGTAGCCGGTCGTCTCGGCGAGCTTGGAGTTCAGCTTCCGCAGGATGCTCATGGGGCGGCACGCTAGAACTCTTACCTGAGACTTACCTTGGTCTTGCCTGAGACGGAAGTAAACGCCCGAGGCGAGCGCGAAGAGGTGGTTCCCGATCACCACGTCACCCTTTGTGATGACGGCTCCGGATTCCGCCCGTTACCGTGAGGGTGCAGGCCGAGAATTCCGTCCATGGGAGGAATCATGACCGCCGAGCCCGTTGCCGAGCCGACCGCTGAGCCCGGCTACCGCTGGCCGGTGCCGCCCCAGGACGGGTACACCGTGGACGATCTGCTCACGCTGCCCGACCTCCCGCCGCACACGGAGCTGATCGACGGGAGCCTGGTTTTTGTGAGTCCTCAGCGGGATTTTCACAGCACGATGATCGACCTTCTGGTGACTGGTCTGCGGCGTACGGTCCCCAAGGGGCTGAAGGTCCGCCGCGGGATGACTGTCGTCCTGGACCGTCGCAACGGCCCCGAGCCAGACGTCAGCGTTGTCCGAGCAGGGGCTGTCACCGGACCGGAGCTGACCCGGTTCGAAGCCAAGGACGTCCTGCTCGCCGTGGAGGTCGTCTCCCCCGACTCCGAGGCCCGCGACCGTGACGCCAAGCCCCGCAAGTACGCCGCCGCGGGCATCCCGTACTTCTGGCTCGTCGAGATGGCCGACCCGAACCAGCACCCGGTCGTCCGCGCCTATGAGATCGACCCGGTGAACAAGACGTACGCCCTCACCGGCATCCACCACGACCATCTCAAGCTCACCGCGCCGTACGACATCGACGTCGACATCACCCTGGAAGCGCTCAGCGAACTCTGACCTTCAGACCCCTGGCCGCAACCGCTTCGTCAGCGTGTACTCCGTCACCCCCGGGGGATAGTCCGGGATCACGCACACCACCTCGTACCCCTGCTTCCGGTAGAAGTCCGGCGCCTGGAAGTCCCAGGTTTCCAGGCGTACGTCGGTGCACGCGCGCTCCCCGTGCGCCTTGTGCTCCGCTTCGGCGAGGAGACGGGAACCGAGGCCGCTGCCCCGGTGCGGGGTGTCGACCCAGAGGTACGTCACATGCAGCCAGGTCGTCCAGGTGTGGCCGACCAGGCCCCCCGCCAGCTCACCCTTCGCATCCAACGCCCATACATGGAGCGGGAGTTCACGCTCGGCCGGGGTTCCGCGCAGGGCGCGCAGCACCGGTGATGCCGCCGTGTTCGTGTCGCGCAACCTTGATCGGAGAAGAGAGAGCCATTCCTTGTCGACTTCTGTCTCAATACGAAACATGCGGCACACCATAAACGTGCTGGCCAATCAGTTCTGCGAATTAGCTTCCGCTCCTGCCTCCCGGCCGTACCCTGATGAACAGCACCGGTGGGGGCCGGTGCTGATCAGGGGGCGAGACAGTCGGGTACGACGCCCGGAGTGGGGGTAGCAGTCATCGCACGGCGGCGGCCGCGCGGCAGTGACTGCGGAAGCCCCGTCCCAGGCCAGAACCAACAGCCGGGGACTGCTCCGGGCGTCGTGTCCGCACGGGTTGTCCCCCCGACGATTGGGTGTCCCCAGCTCTTGAGGAGCTCGGGGAAGGGGGTTTCAGTGGTTCGCATCCGAGTCCTGGTCGTCGACGACCACCGCATCTTCGCCGAGTCGCTCGCCGCCGCACTGGCCGCGGAGCCCGACGTCGACGTCTCCGCCGCCGGCAGCGGTCCCGCCGCGCTGCGCAGTCTGGAGCGCGCGGTGGCCGAGGGCCGCCGGTTCGACGTCCTGCTCGTCGACTCCGACCTGGGCGGCAACGTGCCCGGGGCGCGTCCGGCGGTGCCCGTGCAGGAGGGCAACGAGGAAGGGCTGGTCGACGGCATCTCGCTGGTCGCGGGCGTCCGCACGGGCCATCCGCATGTACGGACGGTCGTCCTCGCCGAGAAGGACGACCCGCGGCGGGCCGCACTCGCCCTCCAGGCCGGGGCCTCCGGCTGGGTCGCCAAGGACTGCTCGCTGTCCCGGCTGCTGACCGTCATCAGGGGCGTGCTGCGCGACGAGACGCACCTCCCGCCGGCGCTGCTGACGGGCGTACTGCGCGAGCTGACGGCCGCCCGCAAGCACCGCACCGAGAGCGAGCGACTCGTCGAGTCGTTGACGCCCCGGGAACGGGAAGTGCTGCGGTGCATGGTTGCCGGCCTGGGCCGCAAGGCCGTCGCCGAACGCCTGTTCCTCTCCCCGCACACCGTGCGCACGCACATGCAGAACGTGCTGGGCAAGCTCGGCGTCCACTCCACCCTCGCCGCCGTCGCCCTCGCCCGACGGGCCGGCGTCGGCCCCGTCGACCTGGGACCCACCGCCCGGATCGGCGTGGAGGAGAGCAGCAGCGCCTGACCGGGGACGCCTTCGGCGCTCAGCCGGGGATGTTGTCGAAGGGTGCCGTCAACTGGCGCAGCAGCCCGGCGAGTTCGCCCCGCTGCGCCCGCGACAGCTCCGCCAGGATCGCGCGCTCCTGGTCCAGCAGCCCGGCCAGCGCCTGATCCGCCCTGTCCTGCCCCTCCACCGTGAGCCGCACCAGCACGCCCCGCCGGTCACTGGGGTCGGGGAGCCGCTCCACCAGCCCCTTCTTGGTCAGCCGGTCGATACGGTTCGTCATCGTGCCGGAGGTGACCAGGGTCTGGGTGAGGAGCTGTCCGGGGGAGAGCTGATACGGGTTCCCGGCACGCCGTAGCGCGGTCAGGACGTCGAACTCCCATGGCTCCAGGGCGTGCTCGGCAAAGGCGAGCCGTCGCGCGCGGTCCAGATGCCGGGCCAGCCTGCTGACCCGGCTGAGCACTTCGAGCGGTTCCACGTCGAGGTCCGGGCGCTCCCGGCGCCACGCAGCGACCAGCCGATCGACCTCGTCCTCCATGACGATCAGTGTAGTGGTTGTGTCGACGTGAAGTCTCTTGGGATCAAGTCTCTTGACGTCGAGATACTTGTGGGGTCAGGCTGGACCCGGAGACCGTGACCGACAGGAGGCCCACCCATGCCCGCCCCCACCCCCACCTGGGACCCCACCCAGTACCTCCGCCACGCCGACCACCGAGCCCGCCCCTTCACCGACCTCCTGGCCCGAGTGCCCACCCTCCCCTCGGTCGAGCCCCGCATCGCGGACCTGGGCTGCGGTGCGGGCAACGTCACCACGCTCCTCGCCGACCGCTGGCCCACCGCGCACATCACCGGGTACGACAACTCCGCACCGATGCTGGAACGGGCGGCGCGCTACGCAGGCCCGACGGCGGGCGGCGGGCGCCTCGACTTCGCCCACGCGGACGCCACGGCATGGGCGCCCTCGGAGACGTACGACCTGATCGTCTCGAACGCCGCCCTCCAGTGGGTCGACGGCCACCTCGACGCCTTCCCGGCCTGGCTGGACGCGGTCGCCCCCGGCGGCACCTTCGCCTTCCAGGTCCCGAACAACCTCGACGCACCCCTGCACACCCTGATGCGCGAACTGGGCACAGGCGCCCGCTGGAAGAGCCGCCTGGGCGAGGTGCTACGCCACGAGGACTCGGTCCACGCCCCCCTCGTCTACCTCGACCGCCTGGCCCGCCTGGGCTGCGAGACGGACGTCTGGGAGACGACGTACCTCCACGTCCTACAGGGCGAGGACCCGGTCCTGGACTGGGTCAAGGGCACGGGCCTGCGCCCGGTACTGACGGCGCTGGCCGACGACCCGGAGGCGAGGGACGCGTTCGTCACGGAGTACCGCGACCTGCTCCGGGCGGTGTACCCGACGGAGGAGTACGGGACGGTGCTGCCGTTCCAGCGGCTGTTCGTGGTGGCGCGGAAGGCGGGCTGAGCGATGATCGCCGCCGTCGACCATGTGCAACTGGCCGCCCCGCCCGGCACGGAGGACGCCCTGCGGGCGTATTACGTCGACACCCTAGGCATGACCGAGATCCCGAAGCCACCGGCCCTGGCCGCACGGGGAGGCTGCTGGTTCCAGGCGGGCCCGGTGCAGCTGCATCTGGGCATCGAGAAGGACTTCCACCCGGCCAGGAAGGCCCACCCCGGCCTGCGGGTCGTCGACATCGAGACGTACGCCGAACGGCTCGCCGCTCGTGGGGCGACGGTCACCTGGGACAGCGACCTGCCGGGGCACCGGCGGTTCTACTCCCACGACCCGGTAGGCAACCGGCTGGAGTTCCTGGAACCTGATCACCCGTTCGGATGATCAGGTGAGAAGGGGCGGCATCAGGCGTTTCGCCTCCGTAGCGTTCGGGTGTCGCTTGTGCCGCAGTGGCGCCCGCGCCCACACTGAAGGAGGTGCTTCTTGATGACTGCTCTCGCGCATGAGGTGATTCCCGTGGTGGAGGACGAGCCGGGCTCGACGCTCGACGAGATCCTTTGGGAGACCTGGAAGTCCATGGACCTTCCGGAGGGCTACCGCGCCGAGATCATCGAAGGGTCCATCGAGGTGTCGCCGACCGGTCGCCGTCGTCACGGCGTGCTCATCAACCGCCTCCGGCGGGCGCTGGAGATTCACATGGCGCATGGTGACCATGCGCCATACCAGGACATCAACGTCATCTACCGTCGCAAGTCCTGGATCCCCGACCTCTTCATCGCTCCCAGGGACCTGGACGACATCCCCGACGAGGACGACCTGGGAGTCGACGCGGCGGGAGTTCTCATGGTCGTCGAAGTCGTTTCTCCCGGCCGTCGGAATATCGAGCGCGACCGGGTACGCAAGCGCCGCGAGTACGCCCGGGCAGACATCCCCATCTACGTGATCATCGACGACTTCGACGACGGCGGCGCTGTGTTGGTGTTGACCGAGCCCGATTACAAGAAGGCCATCTACAAGGCGGAGCAGCGTGTCCCCTACGGCGTGGACGTAGTCATCCCCGTCGGCCCCGCCAAGGGCCTCGTGATCGGGGACGCGATCACTCGCGCTTGACCCCCGTCAGCTCTTCCGGCGCCCGATCAAGTGCGGCTTCGCCTCCAGCCCGTCCAGCCCGTTCCATGCCAGGTTCACCAGATGTGCCGCCACCTCCGCCTTGCGCGGGCGGCGTACGTCCAGCCACCACTGGCCCGTCAGGGCGACCATGCCGACCAGGGCCTGGGCGTACAGGGGGGCCAGTTTCGGGTCGAAGCCGCGGCTCTTGAACTCGCGGCCCAGGATGTCCTCCACCTGGGTGGCGATGTCCGAGATGAGAGATGCGAAGGAGCCTGTCGACTGGGGGATGGGGGAGTCGCGGACCAGGATGCGGAAGCCGTCCGTGTACTCCTCGATGTAGTCGAGGAGCGCGAAGGCCGCTTGCTCGCACAGTTCTCGTGGGTGGCCCGCCGTCAGTGAGCTCGTCACCATGTCCAGCAGGCGTCGCATCTCGCGGTCCACCACCACCGCGTACAGGCCCTCCTTGCCGCCGAAGTGCTCGTAGACGACGGGCTTGGAGACGCCGGCCTTCGCCGCGATCTCCTCCACCGACGTCGCCTCGAAGCCCTTCGCGGCGAACAGGGTGCGGCCGATCTCCAGCAACTGGGCCCGGCGCTCGGCACCCGTCATCCGGGTGCGGCGGGGGCGCCGCGGTTTCTCATTGCTCGGAGTGCTGCTGGAGTCGGTCGCCACGCCGTCAATCATGCCGCCTTCGCGGGCTCCTTCCGGCGCCGGGAGCTGTCATCGTCCGTGTTTCGACGGGAATCGATACGTGAGCGTGACGGCCAGCGCACGTCATAGGCCCAGCCGAGCATCTCGAACCAGCGGATGAGCCGCGCCGAGGAATCGATCTGCCCACGCATCACACCGTGCCGCGCCGACGTCGGATCGGCATGGTGCAGGTTGTGCCAGGACTCGCCGCAGGAGAGGACGGCCAGCCACCACACGTTCCCCGAGCGGTCACGCGACTTGAAGGGGCGCTTGCCCACCGCGTGGCAGATCGAGTTGATCGACCACGTGACGTGGTGGAGGAGACAGACCCGGACCAGCGAGCCCCAGAAGAAGCCCGTGAACGCGCCCCACCAGGACATCGTCACCAGGCCGCCGATCAGCGCCGGGAGTGTCAGGGACAGGCCGGCCCAGAGCAGGAACTGGCGCGAGATCGTACGGATCGCCTTGTCCTTGATCAGGTCCGGCGCGTACTTGTCCTGCGGAGTCTGCTCCTCGTCGAACATCCAGCCGATGTGCGCCCACCACAGGCCCTTCATCAGCGCCGGAACCGTCTCCCCGAACCGCCACGGCGAATGCGGGTCGCCCTCCGCGTCCGAGAACTTGTGGTGCTTGCGATGGTCGGCCACCCAGCGCACCAGCGGACCTTCTACGGCCATGGAGCCGGCGATCGCCAGCGCGATCCTGAGCGGTCGTTTCGCCTTGAAGGCGCCGTGCGTGAAGTAGCGGTGGAAACCGATCGTGATGCCGTGACAGCCCAGGTAGTAGAAGAAGACGAGCAGGCCGAGGTCCAGCCAGCTCACCCCCCAGCCCCACGCCAGCGGCACCGCCGCCAGTACCGCGAGGAACGGGACGATGATGAAGAGGAGGAGCGTGATCTGTTCGAGCGACCGTTTCCGTTCGCCACCGAGGGTGGCGGAGGGCAGTGGGGTGCCGTCGGGCACGGTCGGATTCGAGTTCGAAGCGTCTTCGATCACTTCGGAACCTGAGGTGGTCATGCGCGTCCCCTGTGGGGTGATGGGTCCAGTCAGATTGGGCAGAGACCGGGGTACGGGATCCGAGAAAGCCTTCGGATCCTCGGGCTCCCTACGGTTGCGTAACCTACGGCGTCGTAAGTATGGCAGCGCGTCGCCCGGCGGCAAGAGCCCGAAATCCTGCGCGTCCCCATCGACACCTATCCTTAGGTCCGTCGGACAGCGCGGTCCGCTTTGTTTACTTCCCGGATGTTCCGCCCCTATGCCCGCCGAGCCTCCACACTGCAAGGAGCCGCACCTGTGAGCAGTGCCGACGACCATGGCCAGGCCACCACGACGACCAGCGGTGAGCTGCGCGCCGACATCAGGCGCCTGGGCGACCTGCTCGGCGAGACCCTCGTCCGCCAGGAGGGCCCTGAGCTGCTGGAACTCGTGGAGAAGGTCCGCCACCTGACCCGCGAGGACGGCGAGGCCGCCGCCGACCTGCTGCGCGGCACCGAGCTGGAGACCGCCGCCAAGCTCGTCCGCGCCTTCTCCACCTACTTCCACCTCGCGAACGTCACCGAGCAGGTGCACCGGGGCCGCGAACTGCGCGCCAAGCGCGCCGCCGAGGGCGGCCTCCTGGCCCGTACGGCCGACCGCCTCAAGGACGCCGACCCCGACCATCTGCGCGCCACGGTCCGGAATCTCAACGTTCGCCCAGTTTTCACGGCCCACCCGACGGAGGCGGCCCGGCGCTCGGTCCTCAACAAGCTGCGCCGTATCGCCGCCCTGCTGGAGACCCCCGTCATCGAGGCGGACCGCCGCCGCTACGACACCCGTCTGGCCGAGAACATCGACCTCGTATGGCAGACGGACGAACTGCGCGTCGTACGCCCCGAGCCCGCGGACGAGGCCCGCAACGCCATCTACTACCTCGACGAACTGCACGCGGGCGCGGTCGGGGACGTGCTCGAAGACCTCACCGCCGAACTGGAGCGCGTCGGGGTGAAGCTCCCCGACGACACCCGGCCCCTCACCTTCGGCACCTGGATCGGCGGCGACCGCGACGGCAACCCCAATGTGACCCCGCAGGTCACCTGGGACGTCCTGATCCTCCAGCACGAGCACGGCATCAACGACGCGCTCGAACTGATCGACGAGCTGCGCGGCTTCCTCTCCAACTCCATCCGCTACACCGGAGCCACCGAGGAACTCCTGGAGTCCCTCCGGGCCGACATCGAGCTGCTGCCCGAGATCAGCCCCCGCTACAAGCGCCTCAACTCCGAGGAGCCCTACCGCCTCAAGGCCACCTGCATCCGCCAGAAGCTGGAGAACACCAAGCAGCGCCTGGCCAAGGACACCCCGCACCAGCCCGGCCGCGACTACCTCGGCACCGGCCAGCTCCTCGCGGACCTCACCCTCATCCAGACCTCCCTGCGCGAACACCGCGGCGGCCTCTTCGCCGACGGCCGCATGGACCGGACGATCCGCACGCTCGCCGCCTTCGGCCTCCAGCTGGCCACCATGGACGTACGGGAACACGCGGACGCCCACCACCACGCCCTCGGCCAGCTCTTCGACCGCCTGGGCGAGGAGTCCTGGCGGTACGAGGACATGCCCCGCGAGTACCGCAACAAGCTCCTCGCGAAGGAACTGCGGTCGCGCAGGCCGCTGGCGCCCACCCCGGCCCCGCTCGACGCGGCCGGCGCCAAGACGCTCGGCGTGTTCGAGACCGTCAAGAAGGCCCTCGCCGTCTTCGGGCCCGAGGTCATCGAGTCGTACATCATCTCGATGTGCCAGGGCGCCGACGACGTCTTCGCCGCCGCCGTGCTCGCCCGCGAGGCCGGGCTGATCGACCTGCACGCAGGCTGGGCCAAGATCGGCATCGTGCCGCTCCTGGAGACCACCGACGAGCTGAAGGCCGCCGACACGATCCTGGAGGACATGCTCTCCGACCCGTCCTACCGGCGCCTCGTCGCGCTCAGGGGCGATGTCCAGGAGGTCATGCTCGGGTACTCGGACTCCTCCAAGTTCGGCGGCATCACCACCAGCCAGTGGGAGATCCACCGCGCCCAGCGCCGCCTGCGTGACGTGGCGCACCGGTACGGCGTCCGGCTGCGGCTGTTCCACGGCCGTGGTGGCACGGTCGGCCGCGGTGGCGGTCCCTCGCACGACGCGATCCTCGCCCAGCCCTGGGGCACCCTGGAGGGCGAGATCAAGGTCACCGAGCAGGGTGAGGTGATCTCCGACAAGTACCTGGTCCCCTCGCTGGCCCGCGAGAACCTCGAACTGACGGTCGCCGCCACCCTCCAGGCCTCCGCCCTGCACACCTCCCCGCGCCAGTCCGACGAGTCCCTCGCCCGCTGGGACGCGGCCATGGACGTGGTGTCCGACGCCGCCCACGCCGCCTACCGCAGGCTGGTCGAGGACCCGGACCTGCCGACGTACTTCCTCGCCTCCACGCCGGTGGACCAGCTCGCCGATCTGCACCTGGGCTCGCGCCCCTCCCGCCGCCCCGGCTCGGGCGTCTCGCTGGACGGACTGCGCGCGATCCCGTGGGTGTTCGGCTGGACCCAGTCCCGGCAGATCGTGCCCGGCTGGTTCGGCGTCGGGTCGGGCCTGAAGGCGCTGCGGGAAGCGGGCCTCGACACGGTCCTGGACGAGATGCACGAGCAGTGGCACTTCTTCCGCAACTTCATCTCCAACGTCGAGATGACCCTCGCGAAGACCGACCTGCGCATCGCCCAGCACTACGTCGACACCCTCGTCCCCGAGAACCTCAAGCACGTGTTCGACGTCATCCGCGCCGAACACGAACTGACGGTCCGCGAGGTCCTCCGCGTCACCGGCGAGGGCAAGCTCCTGGAGGCCAACCCGGTCCTCCAGCAGACCTTCACCATCCGCGACGCCTACCTGGACCCGATCTCCTACCTCCAGGTCACCCTGCTCAAGCGCCAGCGCGACGCGGCGGCAGCGGGCGCCGAGCCCGACCCGCTCCTGGCCCGCGCCCTGCTCCTCACGGTCAACGGAGTGGCGGCGGGCCTGCGCAACACCGGCTGAGCCGGACGGACACGGCTGAGGGTGCCCTCGTACGCATGGTCACGCGTACGGGGGCACCCTCGTGTCCTTACATGTGTACGGGGGCACCCTCATGTCTCCTACAACGCCACCCACGCCGCCGTCACCAGCGCCAGACCGCTTCCCGCAAGCGCCCAGCCCGTCCGCGTCAGCCCCAGGCCGCCCGCCACCACGACCGACGCCAGCAGCAGCGCGCCGCCCAACGGCACCCAGGCGTAGAGGAAACCGGCCGGGCCGGCCCGTACGACATCACGGCTGCCGGGCTTCACGACCACGGTGTACGTCTCGCCCGCGCCGACCCCGACCGTCTGGTCCAGGACCACCTCGCCCCGCGCCTCGGACCCCACCGACACCGGCCGGTACGACCCCGTGCAGACGCCGTCCTCGCACTTCGCCACGGTCATCGTGCCCTGCTCACGGCCCTTGGCGAGCATCACGTGCTGAGCCGTCCCCCAGGACGCCCAGACGCCCGCGATCAGGATCAGCGCGGTGACCGTACCCATCGCCGCGAGCTGTCCGAACCGGAGGGCGGCGACCGAGGCCTGGCGGGAAGAGGAGGCTGTGGCAGGCATGGCGGGGATCATTGGCCATGGCTGAACTTTCCGTCAACCTTGGCTGTCCCCGCGACCGGACAAGTCAGGAGTTGTACGTGCTTTGTGCCCGCTCAAGACCCTCGATCACCAGACACTCCACGGCATCCGCGGCCCGGTCCACGAAGTAGTCCAGCTCCTTGCGCTCCGCGGCGGAGAAGTCCTTCAGCACGAAGTCGGCGACCGGCATCCGGCCCGGCGGGCGCCCGATCCCGAACCGCACCCGGTGGTACTCGGCGGAGAACGCCTTCGTCATCGACTTCAGCCCGTTGTGCCCGTTGTCCCCGCCGGCGAACTTCAGCCGCAGGGTGCCGAAGTCGATGTCCAGCTCGTCGTGGATCGCGACGACGTTGGCGACGGGCACCTTGTAGAAGTCCTTGAGCGCGTTCACCGGCCCGCCCGACAGATTCATGTACGACATCGGCTTCGCCAGGATCACCCGGCGGTTGTACGGCCCCGGCGGCCCGATCCGCCCCTCCACGACCTGCGCCTGCGCCTTCCCGGCCCGCTTGAACTTCCCGCCGATTCGCCCGGCCAGCAGATCGGCCACCATGAAGCCGACGTTGTGGCGGTTGGCCGCGTACTCCGGCCCGGGGTTGCCGAGGCCGACGACCAGCCAGGGGGCGGACGCATCCGTCGTCACGTTCATCTCTCCCTCTTGATACGCGTCCTTGATACGCGCGTCGGCCGCCGCTCCCGTACGGAAGCGGCGGCCGACGAACTCTACCGAGCCGAGGATCAGGCCTCGGTGCTCTCGGCCTCGGCCTCGGCGGGGGCCTCCTCCGCCTGCGCGGCGAGGACCTGGAGGACGACCGCGTCCTCGTCGATCACCAGCGTGGTCCCGGCGGGCAGCGGGATGTCCTTGGCGAGGATGGAGGCACCGGCCTCCAGGCCCGCGATGGACACGGTGACGGACTCGGGGATGTGCGTGGCCTCGGCCTCGACCGTCAGCGTGCTCAGCACGTGCTCAAGCAGGTAGGCACCCGGGGCCAGCTCGCCCTCGGTGTGGACGTAGACCTCGACGGTGACCTTCTCGCCGCGCTTCACGGTGAGCAGGTCGACGTGCTCCAGGAAGCCCTTCAGCGGGTCGCGCTGCACGGCCTTCGGGATCGCCAGCTCGGTACGGCCCTCGATGTCCAGGGTGAGCAGGACGTTCGGGGTGCGCAGGGCGAGCGCCAGCTCGTGGCCCGGCAGCGCGATGTGGACGGGGTCGGCGCCGTGGCCGTAGACGACCGCGGGAACCTTGGCCTCGCGGCGGATACGGCGGGCGGCGCCCTTGCCGAACTCGGTGCGGGTCTCGGCGGTGAGCTTTACCTCGGACATGCGTTTCACTCCTCGTACGGGTGAGAGACGGACAGGTCACCCGGCCACGAACGGCCTGCTACGAAGAGCGCGTCGATAACGGATCGCCGTCCCATGACGTACATGGGTACGGCCTCCCTCGCCGAGCAACTTGGACAGACTACTCGGCGGGGGAGGCCGTAGAAAAATCGATCATGCAGAAGCGTTCAGCCTCTTTAGCGGCAGGCTTACTGCTCGTCGAACAGGCTCGTCACCGAACCGTCCTCGAACACCTCACGCACCGCACTCGCGATCGTCGGCGCGATCGACAGCACCTTGATCTTGTCCAGGTCGGCGCTCAGCTCACCCGGCGTCGGCAGCGTGTTCGTGAAGATGAACTCGCTGACCCGGGAGTTCTTCAGCCGGTCCGCCGCCGGACCCGACAGCACACCGTGCGTCGCCGTCACGATGACGTCCTCGGCGCCGTGCGCGAACAACGCGTCCGCCGCGGCGCAGATCGTGCCACCGGTGTCGATCATGTCGTCGACGAGCACACACACCCGGCCCTTGACCTCACCCACGACCTCGTGGACGGTCACCTGGTTCGCCACGTCCTTGTCGCGCCGCTTGTGCACGATCGCCAGCGGCGCACCGAGCCGGTCGCACCAGCGGTCGGCCACCCGCACCCGGCCCGCGTCCGGCGAGACCACCGTCAGCTTGCCCTTGTCCACCTTCTCGCCCACGTAGTCGGCGAGCAGCGGCAGGGCGAAGAGATGATCGACCGGGCCGTCGAAGAAGCCCTGGATCTGGTCCGTGTGGAGGTCGACGGTGAGGATGCGGTCCGCGCCCGCCGTCTTCATCATGTCCGCGATCAGACGCGCCGAGATCGGTTCACGCCCGCGGTGCTTCTTGTCCTGCCGCGCGTAACCGTAGAACGGCACGATCACGGTGATGGAGCGAGCCGACGCACGCTTCAGCGCGTCGATCATGATCAGCTGCTCCATGATCCACTGGTTGATCGGAGCCGTGTGGCTCTGGATCACGAAGCAGTCCGCGCCACGGGCCGATTCCTCGTAGCGAACGTAGATCTCACCGTTCGCGAAGTCGAAGGCCTTCGTCGGGACAACCCCGACACCCAACTGCTGGGCGACCTCCTCGGCAAGCTCGGGGTGGGCGCGGCCGGAGAAGAACATCATCTTCTTCTTCTCGCCGGTCGTCTTGGTCCCGGTCACAGCACTGTCTCCTCAGAGGTGGTGTCTCAGCCGTGATCAGCCCTGAGAGGCCTGCTCAGCTGGGGGTGTGCGGGTGTGCACCTATCACGGTAGCCCGAGTCCGACCTACCTGTTTCCGGTCAGCTTCCGTCGCCCTGCTCCCGGGAAGCGGCCTCGGCGGCCTTCGCCGCGGCACTCCCCGGACGCTTACGGGCCACCCAACCCTCGATATTCCGCTGCTGGCCCCGGGCCACGGCCAGCGAACCGGGCGGCACGTCCTTCGTGATCACGGAGCCGGCCGCGGTGTACGCACCGTCCCCGACCGTGACAGGCGCCACAAACATGTTGTCGGAACCCGTCTTGCAGTGCGACCCCACGGTGGTGTGATGCTTCGCCTCGCCGTCGTAGTTCACGAACACACTGGCGGCACCGATGTTCGAGTACTCACCGATCGTCGCGTCCCCGACGTACGACAGGTGCGGCACCTTCGTCCCGTCACCGATCGACGCGTTCTTCGTCTCGACGTACGTCCCGATCTTGGACTTGACCCCGAGACGGGTTCCGGGCCGCAGATACGCGTACGGCCCCACGGTCGCCTGAGACCCGACCTCGGCGCCATCGGCAACGGTGTTGTCCACGCGCGCCCCAGCTCCCACCCGGGTGTCCTTGAGCCGGGAGTTGGGCCCGACCTCGGCACCCTCGGCGAGATGGGTGGAGCCCTGGAGCAGAGTGTTCGGATGGATGATCGAGTCCTGCTCGAAGGTGACCGTGACGTCGACCCAGGTACTGGCCGGATCGATCACGCTCACCCCCGCGAGCATGGCCTCGGTCAGCAGCCGGTCGTTGAGAATCCGCCGCGCCTCGGCGAGCTGCACGCGGTTGTTGATCCCGGCGATCTCACGATGGTCACCGGCGATGGAAGCCCCCACCCGATGCCCGGCCTCACGCAGAATCCCGAGGACATCGGTGAGGTACTCCTCACCCTGAGAGTTGTCGGTCCGCACCTTCCCGAGCGCGTCGGCGAGCAGCTGCCCGTCGAAGGCGAAAACCCCGGAGTTGATCTCGCGAATCGCCCGCTGCGAGTCGCTCGCGTCCTTGTGCTCGACGATCGCGGTGACGGCCCCGGAAGCCCCGTCCCGCACGATCCGCCCGTACCCGGTCGCGTCCGGCACCTCGGCGGTCAGCACGGTCACGGCGTTGCCGTCGGCGGAGTGGGTCGCGGCGAGGGCGCGCAGGGTGGCCCCGGTGAGCAGCGGGGTGTCACCACAGACGACGACGACAGTCCCGTCGACGCTCCCACCAAGCTCTTCGAGCCCCATGCGTACGGCGTGACCGGTGCCGTTCTGCTGCGCCTGGAAGGCGGTACGGATGCCGGCGTCGGCCTCGGTGAGGTGGGCGGTGACTTGTTCGCGGGCGTGCCCCACGACGACGACCAGGTTCTCGGGGTCCAACTCGCGGGCGGCGGCGAGTACATGGCCCACCAGCGACCGCCCGCACAGCTCGTGCAGGACCTTGGGTGTGGCCGACTTCATACGGGTGCCCTCACCCGCTGCGAGTACGACGACGGCGGCGGGGCGATTGGCGCTCACGGGGTGTGCCTTTCGGCTGCGGAGGGGGAGGGGCGGACATCCGCAGGATACCGGGGCGTTTCGTGTGGGACATGAGAGTGGGCCCTGACTGTGCTGTCAGGGCCCACTCTGGTCAGGCTCCCGGGGAAGGAATCGAACCCTCATTCAATGGACCAAAACCATTTGTCCTGCCTTTAGACGACCCGGGATAGTTCGCCCTTTATGCCCGATTCTTGGAAGTGGGCTCAGTTGCGACCCCTACTATGCCGTACCACCAGCCTTCGATGCGACGGTACAGCTCGGAGCTTTGCCGCACCGTGAGTGCAAGGCAGCCGTGGTAGCTGTCGCCCGTATTCTTGCGCACCGTCTTCGGGTTGTGTCGTTTCAGGACCGTCTTGCCGAATGTGCTGCAGTCGGCCTGAACCAACTCTGCCCAGTACTTCTCGGCCGCTTGCACTTCGGCCGACTCGTGGATCATCACGTGGTACCTGATGCGTTCCCGTTCGACTCCGAGGAGGTCGAGCCAGGCCAGGAAGAGGCTGATCACATTGGGATCGCTGTTGACGAAGATGACTCGCTCACGCCGGGCGTAGGGCTTGTCCTTGGTGCCCTCGGCCCAGTAAAGAGCGACGCCGGCGACGAACAGTTCGCGGTCGGACAGTTCGCCGATGGTGCTGGCCGCGGCTTGCTTGGTTTTCTGCCGCTCCTCCTCCCGCTTCCGCATCGTTGCTTCCCAGCCTCGCTTCGCGATCGCCGAAGCCTCTTCACGCGTCCGCTTTTGCCGCTCCGGCGCTGGCAGATCCCGTACCCACAGCGAGATCGAACTCTTCGAGCAGCCCAGCTCCATCTGGATCCGGTCGTACGTCCAGCCCTGGAGTCGGAGTTCCCTTGCCCGGTGCCGTAGGTCGTCCTTCGCGTTCGGGCGCTTCGTCCACTCCGGGGGCGGCTCGCCCTCCAGGAGGCGGTTGAGGATGTCGTTGTTGTGTACGCGCAGTTGGTCGCGGATCTGGCGGCGGCTGAGGCCCTCCCGTCGCAACGCCACCGCCTGCTCCCGCAGTGCTTCGAAATCCGCGTACTTGCCGCATGCATGTTCCATGGGCAAACCCTCGGGGCGGAATCATCGCTTCCGGGGTCGAACGGTGAGCGATTCAGCAGTTCGAGGGATTCTGGTGGGTTTCGCTTCTGTTCGATTGGGGTCGTGGGCCTTGGTGTGGTGTAGGCCAGTCGTCGAAACTCGCCGGAAAAGGGAGGGGTGGCGCCCGTAGGCTGGACGCATGACCACTACGGGGGAAGACCACACCGCGGCCCTGACCGGGCCGTGGTGGTGGGCTAGGTGGCGCAGTGCGGTGCTGGATGTGGGGCTCGCGGTGCTGTCCGCCGGGGAGTGTGCGGCGGAGGGGGTGCCGTTCGCGCGGGACGCGGGGATTCCCGTGGCCGCCGGGGTTGTGTTCGGGCTTGTCGCCGGGTCTGTTCTGCTGTTGCGGCGGCGGTGGCCGATTGCTGTTGTGCTCGTGGCCATTGCCATTACGCCCGCCCAGATGGGCTTCCTGATGGGGATTGTCGGGCTGTACACGCTCGCCGCCTCCGAGTTGCCTCGGCGGATCATCGGGGCGCTGGCGGGCATGGCGATGGTGGGGACGCTCATCGTGACGTTCGTGCGGTCGCATCAGGACATGGCGGACGGGAGTCTGAAGATCGGGGACTGGTTGGTTCCCGTCGTTGCCATTACTACGTCGTTGGGTGTTACCGCGCCTCCCTTGCTGCTCGGGCTGTACGTCGGGGCACGGCGGCGGCTGATGGAGAGTCTCCGGGAGCGGGCCGACAGTCTGGAGCGGGAGCTTCAGTTGCTGGCCGAGCGGGCCGAGGAGCGGGCGGAGTGGGCGCGCAACGAGGAGCGGACGCGTATCGCGCGGGAGATGCACGACGTCGTCGCGCATCGGGTGAGTTTGATGGTCGTGCATGCGGCGGCGCTGCAGGCCGTAGCCCGGAAGGATCCTGAGAAGGCCGTGCGGAATGCCGCCCTGGTGGGGGACATGGGGCGCCAGGCCTTGACCGAGCTGCGGGAGATGCTCGGGGTGCTGCGGTCCGGGGAGGGGTTCGAACGGCGAGTGCAGGGTGTGCCGTTGGCGGCGGTGGGGGTGGCCGCGGCAGTGGCCGCTTCTCGTGCTGCCGAGAGCGGTGACGGTGGGGCGGACGGGCCCTGCCTGGAGGAACTGGAGGAGTTGATCGGGCAGTCGGCGGCCGCGGGGATGGTCGTGGATCTGTCGGTGGAGGGGGACGTGCGGCTGTACGGCGCGGAGGTGGAGCAGACCGCGTACCGCGTGGTGCAGGAGGCGCTGACGAACGTCCACAAGCACGCGGCCGGTGCGAAGACGCACGTACGGCTCGCCCATCGCGGTGGTGAGATCGCGATGCAGGTGGAGAACGAGCCACCGCCCGAGCCGGCTTCGGCCTCGTCGGTGGGGTTGCCGTCCGGCGGCAACGGTCTGCTCGGGATGAAGGAGCGGGTCGCCGCGCTGGGCGGCGTTTTCGTGTCCGGGCCGACGGAGGCCGGGGGGTTCCGGGTGTCGGCGGTCATTCCGACGTGAGCGCTCCGCTGGTTGTCCGGATTCCTTCGCTGCGGGCCCGGTGGGGGCTGGTCGCGCCCACGCGGCGGAGCCGCATATCGATAAGGCCCCGCGCCCCTTTCGGGCCCTTCGGGCCCTTTCTGGGCTCAGGGTGCCGTCAGGCGTATCGGTTCCAGGCCGGTGACCAGGGTGGACAGGGCCTGGTCGATGTCGGGGCCGAGGTACCAGTCGCCGGTGTGGTCCAGGGCGTAGACGCGGCCCTCTGTGTCGATGGCGAGGAGGGACTGGGTCTCCTGTTCCTCGCCGAGGGGGCAGACCTCGGTGTCGAGGGCGCGGCCGAGGTCGGCGAGGGTACGGGCCATGTGGAGGCCGTGCAGGGGGTCCAGGTGCAGGGCGGTGGGGGCGACCTGGCGGCCGGGGCCGGGGGGTGTGATGTGCAGACCGCCGAACTCCGCCCAGGCCTCGACCGCGGCGGGGAAGACCGCGTGGCGGTGGCCCGCGGGGGACGTGTGGCCCCGTAGGGCGTCGGCCCAGATCTCCGCCTGCTTTATGTCCCAGCGGCCGGGCTGCCAGCCGGCGGCGCGCAGTGCGGCGTCGACGGGTGTGGGGAAGCGGGACGAGGTTCCCCCTGGCCCGAACGGATGCGGGGGATTGGGGGAGGAGGTGCGGTCGGTGTGCATCTGCCCTTCGATCGTCGAGGTCATGGACCGGCGCGGGGCGCCGTCGTGCGTGTGGGGGGTGGGAATGGGAGGTGGGGGCGCCGGTGTCAGCCGGTCGGGGCCGACGGGTCGACTATGCGGACGCCGAAGTGGGCGCTGAGCGCTGTGCAGGAGCGGCAGGGCGCGGCGAAGCCGCCGTGGAGGGGGTCGCCGTCCTCGCGGATGCGGCGGGTGGTGAGTTTGGCTTGTTTCAGTGCCCTGCGGGCCTCGCCGTGGGTCATGGGCTTGCGGGCGGCGCGCTTGCTGCGGGCCTCGTCGGCGAGGGTGATCTGCCGGGATATGAGGAGCGCCTCGGCGCAGCGGCCGGTCGCTCGGTCGCGCTGGGTGCTGGTGAGGGTGTCCAGGAAGTCCTGGACGAGCGGGTGCAGGGCGGGCGGCTGGTCGCCGCGGGCCGCCGTGCCGGTGAGGGTGGCGCCGCGTACGGAGAGGGCGGCGGCGACGGTCGGGAGTATGCCGTCGCGGCGGTGGCGGAGGGCGGGGACGCGGGGCGTCTCGCTCGCGCTCCAGCCGACGCGCGGGTCGCCGCCGGGTCTCCCGCCCGTACCGCGCGTTCCGGGCACGGGTGTTCCCGTGGAACCGTCCGCCGGCCTGCCTGCGGGCCTGCCTGTCTGTGTCCCCGTCTGTGTCGCGTTCATGATCGTCATCCCCTCCGGTGCCTCCCCCGTGCATCCCCCCGGCGGACACAGAGTGCCAAATGGCGTGGCTGGTGCGGAAGCTGGGGCGGTGTGACACGCCAGGGCTTCGGCGTACCGTCACGGCGGGGTGACGGCAGGTCACGGAACCGGAGGGCCGGTGGCTGGCGCCGGTGACCGGTGTCGGCGTACCGCATAGGCTGTCGGGCAACCGCGAACCGCGGCCTCGTCCGGGTGGCTGTCCGTACTGATGTGCTGGCGGTCGGGACGGGTGCGGGGGTACGGGATGTGACGTGCACGTGATGTGACAGACGTACGGACCGCACTGATGTGCGGGCCCTACAGAACGCCGCAGGGGGCAACCGCCATGACGACAGGTCGGCTCGGGCAGCGAGCCGTGCCGCCGAACGCGGCCTATGCCGGGCAGGTCGTGCACTTCCCGGACCCGGTACGGGCCACCCGGCACCCGAGAGGGGTGCAGGTCGACGAACACGGCTATCCGGACTTCTCGCTCTACGCGCGTGCGGTGGCGGAGATCGCCGAGCCGCCCGAGGGCTTCGGCGTCGACGAACTGCGGCTGACGGACTACGTGTCGGCGAACGCGGCGCTGGCCGCGTCCGGGCACGAACTGTGGGACACGGTCCCGGCGGTGGCGACCCCGCACGGCTGGACCTGGCACCACGCGGCCGGCGGCCGGCGGCTGGAGTTGGTCCCCGTCGAGGTGAAGGCGCTGCTGCGCCACCACGGCGGTATCGCGACGTCGACGGTCGACCAGCACAAGCGCGGTACGCGGCCGTTGCAGGAGACGCGGCCGGCGCACTTCGCGCTGCCGAAGTCGGCGGTCGCGGTGACCGAGCAGCAGGTCCAGGGCGTCGAGGAGGACCTCGGCTACCGCCTGCCGGGGGCGTACCGCTCGTTCCTGAAGGCGGCGGGCGGCTGTGCGCCGGTGGGCGCGGCGCTCGACGCCGAGCTGGGGCTGCTGGTTGACCAGCCGTTCTTCACGGTGCGGGAAGAGGCCGCGGTGAACGACCTCGTGTACGTCAACAAGTGCCTGCGCGACCATCTGACCAAGGACTATCTGTGCGTCGCCTTCGTGCAGGGCGGTCTGCTGGCCCTGAAGGTGAAGGGTGAGCGGGTCGGTTCGGTGTGGTTCTGCGCGTACGACGACGCGCGGGACGTCGATCCGACCTGGCCGCCGGACGACCGGGTGCGGCGGCTGCTGCTGCCGTGCGGCGACGACTTCGACCAGTTCCTGTCCCGGCTCGCGGGCAATCCGCCGGAGCTGGAGACGGTGGCGAACCTGATGGTGGACGGCGGCTTCGCGCGCGTCGTACCCACGGTGATTTCGGGGTCCTCGGGTGACTTCGGTGGGGGAGTGAACTGACCGATGGTGACCTTCGCGCAGGCGCAGGAGCGCGCCGAGGAATGGGTCAACGGGGATGTGCCGTCGTACCAGCACCGGGAGGCGCGGGTACGGGAGTTCGAACTCGGCTTCGTGGTCTGGGCGGAGGACCGGCCGGAGGGCCCGCGTTCGGACGGGGGCTCCCAGCGGCTGGTCCTCGCCCGGGACAGCGGCGAGGCCACGCTGTGGCCCGCCCTGCCGGTGGGCGAGGTGATCCGCCGGTACGAGGAGGAGTACGGCCGTCCGGACGCCGTCGAGGACGCGGTACCGGCGCCTCCGGCGAGGGTCGACCTGAACCAGACGTCGTTCCTGCTGACTCCGCCGGAGTGGTTGCAGGAGGCGGCGGACAAGCTGGGGATTCAGGATCGACGGGCGGACGCCTCGGACGGTGCGGCGGGTGGGGTGGCGGCCTCGGCTGCGCCCCCGTCGGACGCGGTGCCGCCGGGGGCCACGCCCTGGACGGGGACCGACACGACGAGCGTGGACGCGGGCGAGGACCGTTCCGTACCGCTGCCGGCGACCGTGTTCTCACCGCCGCTGAGCGACGACGACCTTCCGCGTTCCCGGGAGGCCTTCGACGGGGCTCCGGGGCCGGCGGGGGTTTCGGGTCCGGCGTACGGCTATCCGCAGGGGGCGAGCGGTCCCTCGTACGGCTATCCGCCTCCGGGGCGCGCGCTCGCGCCGAACGCCGGCGACATCGCCGACGCGACGACCAGCAAGGCCCCGCCCCCACGCGGCGCCCGCGGCACGGGCACCCCACCACCACCGGGCGCACCGGGAACTCCGGGCGCCCGTCCAGGGGTTGCGCCTCCGGCGGCGGGGGGCGGTCCTGCGGGTGGGTATGTGCCTACGCAGTTTGTTTCGGGGCTTGGGTCGGAGGGGGCTGAGGGGGCCGGGGGGTCTGGAGGGTTGAATCCGCCGGGTGCTCCGGGTGCTCCGGGTGCTCCGGGTGCTCCGGGTGCTCCGGGTGCTCCGGGTGCTCCGGGTGCTCCGGGTGGGCCCGGCGTTCCTGGGGGTCCGGGTGGCCAGGGTGCTCCCGGTGTCCCGGGGAGCCCGGGTGGCCTGGGGGCCTCGGGGGCGCCGAATCCGCCCGGTGCTCCTGATTCGCCTGGGGGCGCACCTCCTGGTGGTGTTCATCAGGCCGCGACGATGTTCTCCGGTCCTGGCCGGCCCGGTGGGCCTGGCGGGGCTCAGCCGCCGGCGGCTCCTGGGGGGCCGGGAGCGCCCCTGCCTCCGGGTGTCCCGCATGCTCCGGGTGCTCCGGGCGCGCCTCTGCCGCCGGGGGCTCCCGGTACGCCTGGGCGGCTCGGTGTGTCCGGTGTGGCCGGGGCTCCGCAGCCTCCGGGGGCGCCGAACCCGCCTGGCGCTCCGTTGCCGCCGGGTGCCCCGAACCGGCCCGGTGCTCCCAACTCGCCCGGGGGCGCGGCTCCTGAGGGCGTTCACCAGGCCGCGACGATGTTCGCCGACCCCAATCAGGGCGGCGGCGCCAACGTGCCCCGCCCGCCGGGTGCTCCTGGCGCTCCGCAGCCTCCGGGTGCCCCCGGCGCACCCGGTGCGCAAGGCGTACCGTCGGCTCCGGGTGCTCCGGGTGCTCCGGGTGCTCCGGGTGCTCCCGGCGCCCTCGGTGGCCCCGGCGCCCCCGATTCCGTGCACCGCGCCGAGACCATGCTGGCCGGTCCTCCGGTGGGTGCCCCCGGTGCGCCTCCGCCGCCCAGGGCTCCCGGTGCACCAGGTGCTCCTGGTCAGCCCGGCGGATCCGGCGCTCCTGACGCACCGGGCTTCCGCGGGGCTGCGGGCGCTGCTGGTGCTTCTGGTTCCCAGGGTGCCCCGGCTTTCCCGGGGGCTCCGGGAGCCGCTGGCGCTTCTGGCGCACCGGAGTTCCGTGGGGCTCCAGGCACTCCCGGTGCCGTTGGCTCTCAGGGCGCCCCGGGCTTCCCTGGGGCTCCGGGACCCGCCAGCGCTCCCGGCGCACCCGGCTTCCATGGGGCTACGGGCACTCCTGGTGCTCCCGGTTCCCCTGGTTCCCAGGACGCCCCGGCCTTCCCCGGGGCTCCGGGATCCGCCGGTGCCCCAGGCGCCCCCGGCTTCCCCGGCGCTCCGGGCACCCCCGGTTCCCCTGGCGCGCAGAGTGCCCCCGGCTCCCAGGGCACTCCTGGTTTCCCTGGGGTGTCTGGTGCCCAGGGCGCTCCCGGTATCCAAAGTGCCCCCGGTGCTCAGAGCCCTCCTGGCGCGCCCTCGAGTGCCCCCCAGCCCCCGGCGCCCCCCGGCGCCGTGCCCCCGCCGCCCGGCGGTCGGCCGGCGTACGGCATGCCTGCACCGGGTGGTCAGCCTGTCGCCGGTATCCCGGCACCGGGTGGTCAGTCCGCCCCGGGCATGCCCGGGGCCGCTGGTCAGCCTGCCTCCAGTATCCCTGCACCGGGCGGTCAGCCCACTCCCGGCATGCCCGCCCCCGGCAGTCGGCCCGCCCCCGGCATGGCGGCGCCCGGATTGGCGGCGCCCGGATTGGCGGCGCCCGGAATGGCGCCCCCCGGGCCCCCCGCCCCCGCCCAGTCGGCGCCCGGGATGCACCCCCCCGGTGCGCCCACCCCCGGGTTTCCGCCGCCCCCCGCCCCCAACCTCTCCGCGCCCCCGTCCGCCCCCTCCTACGGCTACCCCCCGCCCGGGCAGCCCACGGTCGGGCCCGGATATCAGGCCGTTCTTCGTTATCGGGCGCCCGATGGGGCGGAGCAGCAGGTGATTCGGCGGTCCGCGCCGGGGACGCCGCATCCGGAGTGGCAGATCTTTCACGAGTTGCGGGCGATGAACATCCCGCAGGATCAAGTCCTCGAACTCCACACCGAGTTGGAGAGCTGCGAACTGCCGGGTGCCTACTGCGCGCGCATGATCCGCGAGCAGTGGCCGAACGCCCGGATCACGAGCATCGCTCCCTACGGCACCGATCACGCCAGCCGTCAGCAGGGCATGGCCCAACTCCTCGCGCACCAGGGCGAGTTGCACCAGGTCGCGGACGGTCCCGCCCGGCCGGGGCCGGTACGCGCCTCGCTGCCGCCCATCCAGCCCGCGCCGCCGATCCCGCCGGAGGCGGTCGCGCAGGAGCTGGCCGGTGCGTTCGGGCCGGGAGTCTTCCGGTTCGATCAGGCCGCGGTGTCGCGGCAGGGGGTGCCGCCGATCGTGGCGCACACCCTGGTCGTCGCCGGGCTGCCCGCCGACATGGGACCGTTCTTCTGGGCGCAGGCCCAGCCGGGGCGGCCGGTGCCGACGCTCGCCGAGCTGGCGCAGGAGCGCGGGGTGCGGCCGGCGTCGGACGCGGGCTCGTACCTCGTCATGGGCAGCGACTTCGGCAAGGCGATCTGCGTGCAGTACGGGACCGCCAACATCGTCGCCGTACCCGTGGAGCCGGGGCCGGGCGGAGCGCCCGTACCGCCGCAGTTCGTGAACACGGGCCTGCCCGAGTTCGCGCGCTGTCTCGCCCTGCTGGGCCGTATGTGGCGGCTGCGCTACGGCCTGAACCAGGAGCAGGCGGGCCGCTGGACCGTCGACTTCCAGGCCCAGCTCGCCTCCCTCGACCCGGCGGCGCTCGGCTCGCCGGAGAGCTGGTGGTCGGTGCTGCTTGAGCAGATGTGGGACGGGTTGCTGTAGCTCCAGAGCCGTTCCAGGGAGGGAGTGGGGTGGGGGGGGGGGGGGGGGGGCCCCCCCCCCCCCCCCAGGCGGGGGGGGGGGGGCGCCCCGCCCCCCCCCCCCCGGGGCCGGAAGGCCCAAAAAAAACAAAACAACCAAAATGGGGGGGAA
>NZ_JBIAQP010000010.1:0-162193 GCF_042889145.1 Streptomyces sp. NPDC002680 | reverse complement strand
GGGTTTTGGGGGGGGGGGCGCCGGGGGGGGGGGGGGCGGGGGGGGTTTGTCGTGGGGGGGGGGGGGGGGTGCCCCCCCCCGGGCCCCCCTGGGGGGGGGGGGGGGGGGGTGCCCCGCCCCCCCCCCCCACCCCACTCCCTTTTCGCATGCCGGGATGCGGACCGTGACCCCGCCCGGAGTGTCGCGTTAGGCACATTTCATCCCAATCCATCAAGATGTGCGCGAAATCATTACTTCGTATGTGGAGAGGGGTTGCAGGATGAGCAACGCAGTGATGTCGTCGCACGGGTTCGGGGCCGGACGGGGGCGCGGCTACCGGCCCGACCAGGTCGACGCGTACGCCGCCGCCCTCTCCGCGGAGCGGGACGCCGCCTGGGAGCGGGCCGCGCGGCTGACCGTGCTGGCCCGGCAGATGGGCGCCGAGTCGGAGCGGCTGCGGGAGGTCGTCGCGGGGCTCGCTCCGCAGACGTACGACAGCCTCGGCGAACGCGCCCGCCGGCTCTGGGAGTTGGGCGCCGAGGAGGCCCACGCCGTGCGCGAGCGGGGACGCGGCGAGGCACGTCAGCTGGTCGCGGCGGCTGAGGCCCGCGCGAACGCCCTGCGGGAGGGCGCCGACGCCGCCGCCCAGGCCGTACGCGCCGAGGCCGACGAACGCGCCCGGCACCGGCTGCTCGCCGCCCGCGCCGAGGCCGACGAGCTCCGGATCGGCGCCCGGCGGGACATCAAGGAGGGGCGCGGGGAGGCGCTGGCCGCGCTGCGCGAGATGCGGGCGCGGACCTCGGGGCTGCTCGCCGAGCAGGAGAAGGAGTATGCGGAGAGGTGGGCCGCGGAGGAGCGGCTCGCCGCCGAGCGTGAAGTCGCCCTGGACGCACGGTACATGGACCGCGTGACGGCTGCCGAGGCCGCGCTGTCGGAGGCGAAGCGGGCCTTCGCGGACGCCGAGGAGTCGGTCGGGCGCATCGAGGACGACGCCCGCGTCCACGCCGCCGAGATCCTCACCGAGGCCCGCGTCCAGGAGGACCGCATCGCCCGCGAGACGGAGCGCGTGCTGCGGGAGCACGGCGAGGAGTGGGACGACGTACAGGCCCACATGGACCACGTACGCAGCAGCCTGACCACGCTCACGGGGCGGGCCGCGGCGGCCGAATAGCACGCCGTACCGGGCCCGGTGGCGCCCGGGCCTGTCCGGCGGATCATGCCGCGGACGCGGGGACTCCGGTACGGCGGCTCCGCCGATCTGCGGCGTTGTCGCCGGTTGCCGACTCCCCCGTCCCCCTGTCACCCCCGCTCAAGGGCCGTCCTTGATGACCGGGAAGCGGCGCGGCGCCAGCACCAGCAGCGCCACGAACGCCAGAGCCGCCGCTCCCGCCGCGCCGAAGTAGACCGCGTGGACGGCGTCCGCGATGGCCCGTCGGGTCGCCTCCGGTGCGGCAGTCGAGTCCAACGCCCTTGTCACCGAGTCCAGGTCGCTCGCTCCGCCCAGCCGGGACGCGAGTACGCCGTTGGCGACCGCGCCGAACAGGGCCGCGCCGATCGTCTGGCCGGTCTGGCGGCAGAAGAGGACGGACGCCGTCGCCGTACCCCGTTCCGACCAGCCGACCGTCGACTGGACGCCGATGATCAGCGGGAGTTGGAAGAGACCGAGGGCGCCGCCGAGCAGCAGCATCAGGAGGGTGGGCTGCCAGGCGGAGCCGGGGTACGGGAGGAAGGGGAACGCCAGCAGGATCAGGGTCGCCGTGCCGATGCCGAGCATCGCCGTGTTGCGGAAGCCGATCCTGCGGTACACGTGCTGGCTCAGCGCCGCCGACACCGGCCAGCTCAACGTCCATACGGACAGCACGAATCCGGCCGCTGTCGGGGCCAGGCCCAGTACCGACTGGGCGTATGTGGGGAGGAACACCGTGGGGGCCACCATCAGCAGGCCCAGCGCGCCCAGCGCCAGGTTGACCGCCGCGATCGTGGGGCGCCGCCACACCCACCCGGGGATGATCGGCTCCGCCGCCCTGCGTTCGATCACCACCACGAGGAACACCAGCGCAAGTCCCGTACCGAAGAAGGCGGTTGACGGCACCGACAGCCAGGGCCAGGCCACGCCGCCCTGGACGAGGGCCGTCAGCAGGACGCCGCCGCACGCGAACACCGCGAGCGCGCCCGCCCAGTCGATGCGCGGGCGGGGGCCGGAGGTGTCGCGCTGCGGTTCGTGGAGGTGGCGGGCCAGGAGCCACATCGCGACCGCGCCGACGGGCAGGTTGACGAGGAAGATCCAGCGCCAGTCGGCGTAGGCCGCCAACACTCCGCCGACCGCAGGGCCCGCCACCGCCGAGGTCGCCCAGACTGTGGACAACTTCGCCTGGATTCGGGGGCGTTGCTCCAGCGGGTACAGGTCGGCGGCGAGTGTCTGGACCGTGCCCTGGAGGGCGCCGCCGCCCAGGCCCTGGATGACGCGGAAGGCGATGAGCGCGGCCATGTTCCAGGCCAGCGCGCAGAGGAGGGAACCGAGGAGGAACAGGGCCGCGCCCGCGATCAGGACCGGTTTGCGGCCGAAGGTGTCGGAGAGCTTGCCGTACACGGGGAGGGTGACCGTGACGGCGAGCAGATAGCCCGAGAACAGCCAGGAGAAGACGGAGAAGCCGCCGAGGTCGCCGACGATCTGCGGTACGGCGGTCGAGACGATCGTGGAGTCGAGCGCGGCCAGGGCCATCGCGAGCATGAGCGCGGCGACGACGGCTCCCCGCTTCTCGGTGCCGGCTCCGGCGCTCTGTGCGGCGCCGGGTATCGCGGATTTCGTACGGCGGCTGCTGCCCACCCGATTCCTTTCCCCATGCATCTATCGGCCGCCGACCACTCTGCCACTTGACCCTGACGCGGCGGGAGGGTGCAGCCTGGCTGGGCCGGAGGGCGGCGGCAACCCCGAGACTCGCTCCGCCGAAGGGTGTACTGCCCTTAGGGGTACCTCCCCACTACGGCTCGGGGAGGGTTCGTACCGGCGGAGGACGAGACGGGGCCCTGACCGTCCTTAACCTGGCTTTATGCCGCTGAAGGGCGGTGTGCAGGACCTCCGGGGGTGGGGTTTTCCCCCGCAGAAGACTGCGCTGGGCGTCAGAGACCCGGACCCCCTCCCGACAGCAGACTCATACACGTACCGAAGAGCGGCGACGCACAACCGGCCGCTACCGGGCAACCGGCTACTACCGGGCATCAGTGCGGCTTCGTGCTGACCGACTTAGGAGACATACCGTGACATCGGCTGTGACCATCACCAGGCACGGGGGCACTGGCGGGCGTACGGCCGTTGCCGCGCGGGCGCGGCAGGTCGTGAAGGCGTACGGGTCCGGTGAGACCCGCGTCGTCGCCCTGGACCATGTGGACGTGGACATCGCGCGGGGACAGTTCACCGCGATCATGGGCCCCTCGGGGTCCGGCAAGTCCACCCTCATGCACTGCCTCGCCGGACTCGACACCGTGACCAGCGGGCAGATCCATCTCGACGAGACCGAGATCACCGGTCTCAAGGACAAGAAGCTGACCCAACTGCGCCGGGACCGGGTCGGGTTCATCTTCCAGGCGTTCAACCTGCTGCCGACGCTCAGCGCGTTGGAGAACATCACGCTTCCCATGGACATCGCCGGGCGCAAGCCCGACAAGGGGTGGCTGGCCCAGGTCGTGGAGACGGTCGGGCTCAAGGACCGGCTGAAGCACCGGCCCAACCAGCTCTCCGGCGGCCAGCAGCAACGCGTCGCCGTGGCACGGGCGTTGGCCGCGCGGCCCGAGATCATCTTCGGTGACGAGCCGACCGGGAACCTCGACTCCCGTGCGGGCGCTGAGGTGTTGGGCTTCCTGCGGCGGTCCGTCGACGAGCTGGGGCAGACCATCGTGATGGTCACGCACGACCCGGTGGCCGCCTCGTACGCGGACCGGGTGCTGTATCTCGCCGACGGACGGATCGTCGACGAGATGTTCCGACCGACCGCCGACACCGTCCTCGACCGGATGAAGGACTTCGACGCTCGGGGGCGTACGTCATGACTGTGCTGAAGACCTCGATGCGCAACTTCTTCGCGCACAAGGGCCGGATGGCCCTCTCGGCGGTGGCCGTGATGCTGTCGGTGGCGTTCGTGTGCGGGACCCTGGTCTTCACCGACACCATGAACACGACGTTCGACAAGCTCTTCTCGACGACAGCGTCCGATGTCACGGTGTCGCCCAAGGGGGCCAAGAGCGACGGCAGTACCCCGCAGAACGGGGTTCCCGAGTCGATGCCGGCCTCCGTGCTGGCGAAGGCGCAGCAGGCCCAGGGCGTCAAGTCGGCTGAGGGCGCGGTCAGTTCGATGAACGTGACCGTCGTCGACAGCGACAACGAGAACATGGGGTCGAGCACCGGGGCCCCGACCATCGCGGGCAACTGGACGCGCAACGACCTGCGTTCGATGGAGATCACCAGCGGTCACGCACCGCGCGGTCCCACCGAGGTGATGGTCGACGCCGACACCGCCGACAAGCACCACCTGAAGATGGGCGACGAGCTGCGCACCATCGCGCAGACCGGCGACATCAAGGCGCGGATCGTCGGTATCGCCACCTTCAAGGTGACCAACCCCGGCGCGGCCGTCGTCTACTTCGACACCGCCACCGCACAGCGTGAACTCCTGGGCGCCACAGGCCGGTTCACCCAGCTGAACGTCACGGCGGCGAGCGGGGTAACCGACGACCGGTTGAAGCAGAACGTCACCAACACCCTTGCTGCGACCGGTGTGTTCAAGGTGCAGACGCAGAAGGAGTTCTCCGACGAGAACCGTGAGGGCGTCGGCGAGTTCATGAACGTCATCAAGTACGCCATGCTCGGCTTCGCCGGGATCGCGTTCCTGGTCGGCATCTTCCTGATCATCAACACCTTCTCGATGCTGGTCGCCCAGCGCACCCGCGAGATCGGCCTGATGCGGGCGATCGGTTCCTCCCGCAAGCAGGTCAACCGGTCCGTGCTGGTGGAGGCGCTGCTGCTCGGCTTCGTCGGGTCCGTCCTCGGTGTCGGCGCGGGGGTCGGCATCGCGGTCGGCCTGATGAAGCTGATGTCGATGGCCGGCATGAACCTCTCCACCGACGATCTGACGATCAAGACGGCCACCCCGGTGATCGGCCTGGTCCTCGGCGTCGTCGTCACCGTCCTCGCCGCCTACCTCCCGGCCCGCCGCGCGGGCAAGGTCTCCCCGATGGCCGCACTCCGCGACGCCGGCACCCCGGCGGACGGCAGGGCGGGCGTGGTGCGGGGCTTGGTCGGCCTGGTCCTGACGGGCGCGGGCGGGTATGCGTTGTTCCTGGCCGCCACTGCCGACAAGGCGAAGGACGGCTCGCTGGTCCTCGGCGCGGGCATCGTGCTCACGCTCATCGGGTTCGTGATCATCGGCCCGGTGCTCGCGGGTGGTGTCGTACGGGTGCTCAGCGCCGTACTGCTGCGGGGCTTCGGACCCGTCGGCCGCCTGGCCGAGCGCAACGCGCTGCGCAACCCGCGCCGTACGGGCGCCACCGGCGCGGCCCTGATGATCGGGCTCGCCCTGGTCGCCTGCCTCTCGGTGGTCGGCTCGTCGATGGTGGCCTCGGCGACCGACGAACTCGACAAGTCGGTGGGCGCGGACTTCATCGTCGAGGGCAACCAGCGGTTCGTGCCGCAGGCGGAGAAGGCGATGCGGAACTCGCCCGGCCTGGCCCACGTCACCCGGTACAAGGAGGTCGAGGTCACGCTGACCCCGCCCGGCGGCAAGGCGGAGAAGACCGAACTGACCGCCGCCGACCCGACGTACGCCTCCGACCTGCGCCGCGCCACCACCTCGGGGACGCTGAGCGCCGCGTACGGCAAGGACGCCATGTCGGTGGGCTCGGGGTACGCAAAGGAGCACGGGGTGAAGGTCGGCGACACCATGACCGTCGCCTTCAAGGGCGGCTCGACGGCCAGGCTCAAGGTCGCCGCCGTCACGGACGACGACGTGGCCATCGACAAGGGCTCGCAGTACCTGTCCATCGCGACGATGGAGAAGTACCTGCCGGCCGACAAGGTCCCGCCGAGCGACCTGCTGTTCGGCAAGGCCGAGAAGGGCCAGGAGAAGCAGGCGTACGCCGCCCTGAAGAAAGCACTCGACCCCTACCCGCAGTACCAGGTCCGCGACCAGACCGACTACAAGCAGGAGTTGAAGGACCAGATCGGCCAGCTCCTGAACATGGTCTACGGGCTGCTCGCCCTGGCGATCGTGGTGGCGGTACTGGGTGTGGTGAACACGCTCGCGCTGTCGGTGGTGGAGCGGACGAGGGAGATCGGCCTGATGCGGGCGATCGGCCTGTCGCGCCGACAACTGCGCCGGATGATCCGCCTGGAGTCCGTGGTGATCGCCCTCTTCGGCGCACTGCTGGGGCTCGGCCTGGGGATGGGCTGGGGCGCGACCGCCCAGCAACTGCTCGCCCTGGAGGGCCTGAAGGTCCTGGAGATCCCGTGGATGACGATCGGCGGGGTGTTCGCGGGGTCGGCGTTGGTGGGGCTGTTCGCGGCGCTGGTGCCGGCGTTCAGGGCGGGGCGGATGAATGTGCTGAACGCTATCGCTACCGACTAGGGGGACGGGGGAGCAGGGGGAGACGGGGGAACGGGGGAGCCCGGCGTCGGGGAGTCTGTGGACTCCTTGGCGCCGGGCTTCGTGTCGAGGTGTGTTGAGTGGCCCGTCCACCACGCGGTACCCGCTCCGGTCAGCCGAGGTCGGAGTCCCGGCCGGGGAAGAAGTCGGCGCTTTGGACGTACTTCATCGCGTTGGTGAACTCCGGGTCGTCGAGGCGGAGTTCCATCTCCTGCGGGCTCAGGTCCTCCACGCGGGTCTGGATCCAGTACAGGTTGCCCAGCGGGTCGCGCACCCGCCCGACCCGGTCGCCGAAGAACAGGTGGGTGACCTCGGTGACCGAGGTGCCGCCGGCCGCGACAGCCTGACGGTGCACGGCGTCGGCGTCCTCGACGTAGAGGCGAAGGAAGCCGGGGGTCGGCGGCCACTCCGGCCGCGCGTCGAACATCATCACCACCGAGTCACCGATCCGCACCTCCGCATGCTCGACGCTGCCGTCCTCGCCGGCCAGGCACGCGAGCTCCTCCGCGCCGAACGCCCTCTTCATGAAGTCGATGAGCCGCACCGTGTCGCGAGAGATGATCCACGGCGTCACGGTGTGGTAGCCCTGAGGAACAGGTTTGACGGACATCCGGCTGCCTCCTGGGGTGGTGCGAGTGCCCCTATGGCGGTGATGGCGGTGATGACGCTAGTTCTGCTCTAGGCCAGCTCGTGTCCTAGAGCGCACCCGATGGATGACGGCGCACATGACCCCACCAGGGTCGCGCGGGAAGCCGGGCCGTGTGGGTCGGACCGATTCAGGGGGCCGATGCGGCGCACGTTGTCCACAGGCGCCACGCCTGCCCACATGGCGACGTACCCTGGACACCCCCCGGCCCGTCACACGTGTCGGGCGGTTCGCGTTGCCCACCCCAGACGAACCCTCACGAAAGCCCCCCTCATGAGCCTGCACGGTCTGCTCGACGTCGTCGTCAAGGACGCCGCCCTCGCGGAAGCGGTCAAGGCCGCCGGCGGCGGCAACCGGATGCATGTCGACCTGGTCGGACCGCCCGCCGCGCGCCCCTTCGCCGTGGCCGCGCTGGCCCGGGAGGCCGGGCGCCCGGTGCTGGCCGTGACCGCGACCGGCCGGGAGGCCGAGGATCTCGCCGCCGCCCTCAGGTCGCTGCTGCCGCCGGACGGGGTCGTGGAGTACCCGGCCTGGGAGACCCTCCCGCACGAGCGCCTCTCCCCGCGCAGCGACACCGTCGGCCGCCGCCTCGCCGTACTGCGCCGCCTCGCCCACCCCACCACCGACGACCCGGAGACCGGCCCGGTCTCCGTCGTCGTGGCGCCCGTACGTTCCGTACTCCAGCCGCAGGTCAAGGGGCTCGGCGACCTGGAGCCGGTGGCGCTGCGGACCGGTCGTACGGCCGATCTCAACACGGTCGTCGAGGCGCTGGCCGCCGCCGCGTACTCGCGCGTCGAGCTGGTCGAGAAGCGGGGCGAGTTCGCCGTACGCGGTGGCATCCTCGACGTCTTCCCGCCCACCGAGGAGCACCCCCTACGGGTGGAGTTCTGGGGCGACGACATCGAGGAGATCCGGTACTTCAAGGTCGCCGACCAGCGGTCCCTGGAGGTCGCCGAGCATGGGTTGTGGGCACCGCCCTGTCGTGAGCTGCTGCTCACCGACCAGGTGCGGGAGCGGGCCGCCGCGCTTGCCGAGGCTCACCCCGAGCTGGGGGAACTGCTCGGCAAGATCGCCGAGGGGATCGCGGTCGAGGGCATGGAGTCCCTCGCCCCGGTTCTCGTCGACGACATGGAACTGCTGCTCGACGTGCTGCCCAAGGGCTCCATGGCCGTCGTATGCGACCCGGAGCGGGTGCGGACGCGGGCCGCGGATCTCGTGGCGACCTCGCAGGAGTTCCTCCAGGCGTCCTGGGCGGCCACCGCGGGCGGCGGCGAGGCGCCCATCGACGTCGGCGCGGCCTCGCTGTGGTCCATCGCGGACGTACGGGACCGGGCGCGCGAGCTGGACATGATGTGGTGGTCGGTCTCGCCCTTCGCGGCGGACGAGGAACTCGACGCGGACACCCTCAAGCTGGGCATGCACGCGCCCGAGACCTACCGCGGCGACACCGCGAAGGCGCTCGCCGACACCAAGGGCTGGCTCGCGGACGGCTGGCGCACGGTGTACGTCACCGAGGCGCACGGCCCGGCCGCCCGTACGGTCGAGGTGCTCGGCGGGGAGGGCATCGCCGCCCGCCTTGAGGCGGACCTGACCTCCCTGACGCCCTCCGTCGTCCATGTGGCGTGCGGCTCGATCGACTTCGGGTTCGTCGATACGACGCTCAAGCTCGCCGTGCTCACCGAGACCGACCTCTCCGGGCAGAAGGCGGCGGGCAAGGACGGCGCCCGGATGCCCGCCCGGCGCCGCAAGACCATCGACCCGCTGACCCTCGAAACCGGCGACTACATCGTGCACGAGCAGCACGGTGTGGGCCGGTACATCGAGATGGTCCAGCGGACCGTGCAGGGCGCCACTCGTGAGTATCTGGTTGTCGAGTACGCGCCTGCCAAGCGTGGTCAGCCCGGTGACCGGCTCTACATTCCCACCGACCAGCTGGAGCAGATCACCAAGTACGTCGGCGGCGAGGCGCCCACCCTGCACCGGCTCGGCGGCGCCGACTGGACGAAGACCAAGGCCCGCGCCAAGAAGGCCGTCAAGGAGATCGCCGCCGATCTCATCAAGCTGTACAGCGCGCGGATGGCGGCGCCCGGGCACGCGTTCGGGCCCGACACGCCCTGGCAGCGCGAGCTGGAGGACGCCTTCCCGTACGCCGAGACGCCCGACCAGTTGACCACGATCGCCGAGGTCAAGGACGACATGGAGAAGACGGTCCCGATGGACCGCCTGATCTGCGGCGACGTCGGCTACGGCAAGACGGAGATCGCGGTCCGCGCCGCGTTCAAGGCGGTGCAGGACGGCAAGCAGGTCGCCGTCCTCGTACCCACAACTCTCCTTGTCCAGCAGCACTTTGGGACCTTCGGCGAGCGCTACTCCCAATTCCCGGTCAACGTACGGGCGTTGAGCCGCTTCCAGACGGACACCGAGGCCAAGGCCACCCTGGAGGGGCTGCGGGAGGGCTCGGTCGACGTCGTCATCGGCACGCACCGGCTCTTCTCCTCCGAGACCAAGTTCAAGGACCTCGGGCTGGTCATCGTCGACGAGGAGCAGCGGTTCGGCGTCGAGCACAAGGAGCAGCTGAAGAAGCTGCGCGCGAATGTGGATGTGCTGACCATGTCCGCCACCCCCATCCCCAGGACCCTGGAGATGGCGGTCACCGGCATCCGCGAGATGTCGACGATCACCACCCCGCCGGAGGAGCGCCACCCGGTGCTGACCTTCGTCGGGCCGTACGAGGAGAAGCAGATCGGCGCCGCCATCCGCCGTGAACTCCTGCGTGAGGGCCAGGTGTTCTACATCCACAACCGGGTCGAGTCCATCGACCGGGCGGCTGCACGGCTGCGCGAGATCGTCCCCGAGGCGCGGATCGCGACCGCCCACGGCCAGATGTCCGAACAGGCCCTGGAACAGGTCGTCGTCGACTTCTGGGAGAAGCGGTACGACGTCCTCGTGTCGACGACGATCGTCGAGTCCGGCATCGACATCTCCAACGCCAACACGCTGATCGTGGAGCGCGGCGACAACTTCGGGCTGTCCCAACTGCACCAGCTGCGCGGGCGAGTTGGCCGTGGCCGCGAGCGCGGGTACGCCTACTTCCTCTACCCGCCGGAGAAGCCGCTCACCGAGACCGCGCACGAGCGGCTCGCGACCATCGCCCAGCACACCGAGATGGGCGCGGGCATGTACGTCGCCATGAAGGACCTGGAGATCCGCGGCGCCGGAAACCTCCTCGGCGGCGAGCAGTCCGGGCACATCGCGGGAGTCGGCTTCGACCTCTACGTACGGATGGTCGGCGAGGCCGTCGCGGACTACCGGGCCTCCCTGGAAGGCGCGGTGGAGGAGGAGCAGCCGCTGGAGGTCAAGATCGAGCTGCCGGTCGACGCCCACGTCCCGCACGACTACGCCCCCGGCGAGCGGCTGCGCCTGGCCGCCTACCGTGCCATCGCCGCCGCGAACACCGAGGCCGACATCAAGGCCGTACGGGAGGAACTCGTCGACCGCTACGGCAAGTTGCCCGAGCCGGTCGAGAACCTGCTGCTCGTGGCCGGGCTGCGGATGCTCGCGCGGGCCTGCGGGGTCGGCGAGATCGTGCTCCAGGGCACCAACATCCGCTTCGCGCCGGTGGAGTTGAGGGAGTCGCAGGAGCTGCGCCTGAAGCGGCTGTACCCGGGGACGGTCATCAAACCGGCCGCCTACCAGATCCTCGTACCGCGCCCCAAGACCGCGAAGGTCGGCGGAAAGCCGTTGGTCGGGCGGGAGTTGCTGGGGTGGACCGGGGAGTTCCTGGCTTCGATCCTGGGGTCCTAGCACCAGTACGGGCTTACGGAGAAGCCGTCCGCGGCAGGTTGGTGTCCGCGGACGGCTTCTGTTGTGCTTCGGTGGGTACTCGAGACCTCCGGGGCTATGGCTGGTCGGGCCTGTCGCGATCGCGGTCACGGTCCATGCCGATCGTGCCCTCGACCCTCTGCTGAGCGTCGTCGACCTGGCTCGTGTACTTGTTGCCCGTCTTCTCGTTGATCCGTTTTTCCGCAGTGTCGGAGGCGTTCTGTCCCGCCTTGCCGCGCATCTGCTCCTTGATCTTGTCGAAGATGCCCATCCAGAGCTCCTTCCGGAGGTGAGTCAGCAACGACGATACGCCCGGTATGCGCGATACGCCCCTTGGGCGCCGGTGGGCGCCCCTGTGGTGTGGAAAGCCCGGCCGCTAGCCTGGCGACCAGGAAAAACAGGTCGAACAGCGGAATTCCGTACACGGGTAGCAGGGGAGGGACGCATCGTGATGCGTGTGAGGGGTGGGGGTGTCGCCGCCGTCGTACTCGTGGTGGGGTTCGGGGTCGGCGGGTGCGACGGTACGACCCTGGGGTCCGCCGGGCCCGAGGAGAGCGCGAGCGGTGCGGCCGGCGGGGGCGGTGGTGGCGGGGGTGCGGCGCTCGCCGCCGTCGACTCGCTGACCGTGAAGGGGCGGGCGCCGAAGACCGGGTACGCCCGGGACCGGTTCGGCAGCGCGTGGGCGGACACCGACTCCAACAAGTGCGACACCCGCGTTATCTCTATGCTTCGCTGGGTTACTAAGGTGTTTGTACAGCTCAAGTGGGGAGTCGTGAGCTGTGCTTACTAAGAGGGACGTGAGGCACAAGGGTGCCGGGAACATACGCTTCGTCCGCGCCGCGGCGGTGGCAGCAGTCGCAGTTCTCCTCTGTTCGGGATGTGAAGGTCTCGGCGAAGACGGCTCATCGACGGGGTCGGGGCCGGGGTCGGCTGCGCCGGATGGACGGGTGGTCAGTCCGCTCAAGAATCCCGATGGCACGAAGCCAGGGCTTGCGCCCGTGACGACGGACGCGGACAAGGCTGCGGGCCGAAAGCTCATCAATGAGCTGTCCACCAAGGGGCGAGGGCCCAAGACGGGTTACGACCGGGACAAGTTCGGCTACGCGTGGATGGACACGGCCGACGGCGTGCCGCTGGCGAGGAACGGGTGCGACACTCGAAACGACCTCATTCGACGCGATGGCCAGAACCTCCGTTTCCGGGCCGGCTCCGACTGCGTGGTCATCTCCATGACGCTGCACGACCCGTACACCGGGACGACCATCGAGTGGCGCAAGCAGAAAGCCTCCGAGGTGCAGATAGATCACATGGTGCCGTTGTCCTACAGCTGGCAGATGGGTTCGTCGCGCTGGCCGGAGACCAAGCGCAAGCAGCTGGCCAACGACGTGCTCAATCTGATCCCGGTCGAGGGTCGAGCCAATTCCTCCAAAGGGGACTCGGGGCCCGCGTCCTGGCTCCCGCCCAACAAGTCGGTCAGGTGCGCGTACGTAGTCCGCTTTGCCCAGGTGGCGCTCAAGTACGAGATGCCGGTGACGGCGCCCGACAAGCAGATGATGCTGAGGCAGTGCGGCGGCTGAGAGGGCAGCTGACCTGGGCCGGTGGGTATGGCCGCCGTCAGCTGCCACCCTCGGCAGCTACTTCAGGTCCTAGGCGGTGGCTTCCCCCCTCGGAGGGCAGGTGAAGTACGGCCTGGCCCGAGCGCGTGATGCTCTGCGGGACGGCTGTTCCTTCATCTCGTCGGCACGGCCCGCATCGCACGGCGGAGGCCGGCCCTGGCGGCGGTGAGGTCGTCTTCCGACTCCTGCAGGCGCCGCCCCAGAGCCGTCAGTTGGTCGCGGGCAACCGACAGCTCGTGCTTCACGTCCGCCTTCTCTTGTTCCAACTGCTCCACCCGCCCGACCAGTTGGCTGCGGTCCACGTCGTCCAGCTCTGCGCCCAGGGAAAGCCGGACGCGCTCCCGGAGCCGATCACGCTCCTTCTTCAGGTCCTTGATCTCCTCCCGTGCCAGGGCGAGTTCGGTGTGCAGCCCGGCCGGGTTCACGCGCTGACCACCTGAAACTTGAGAGGTGTGGCGGCCGTGCTCCCGTTGCTCTTCCATGGCGGCCTGCACCGCGTCTCGTACTTGGGCCTGGTTGTAGACGAACCACGTGGACACCGACGCCTCGCGGGCCACACCGGCGAATGTGACCCGCTGACCGGAGCCGAGGAGATCGCGTACGACGTCCAGGGCGCGGGTTGTCTTGGCCTCGCTGTCGCGGGCGCGGGCGGCAGACAGCCGCCGGACTCGCGCATCTCGGCTTGTGGTGTCGGAACTGGCGGTACGGCTCACAGGGCGCTCCGGGTGGTCAAGGACTGCACGGGGATGAACGCGGTGGCCGAGCGGGCCTTGCGCAGTTCACGGGAGGCGGCCTCGACCGTGGCCCGCTCGTTCTCCGGCAACTCTTCGAGTCGGCGCCGCATCTCGTCGGCCGACTTCGAGTAGGCGCGGATCTGGTCGTCGAAGTTGCGTACGACCCAGTCGGCGGCGTCCATGGCCAGAGCGGCTTCCTTGTCGGTCCGCAGTTCCGCGACCTGCTGCTCCAGAGCAGGAAGGTAGGAGGGGTCGGGCCGGTAGAAGTCGCAGCCGGCGCACTGGAAACGAATGCGGCAGTGCCCACCGCCCGCCTTGACATTGCTGGGCTCGGTGCAGCCGCCGTAGGGGACTGCGACGCTTTCGACTTCGTACGCCAGTGGGTTGCCGAAGCCCTGCGAGGTGCCGTGCCGGTCGACGGCGAGTTTCGCCACTGTCCTGACGGCCTCCTGCTTTCGGCTGAGGGAGACCTTGTAGTAGCCCATGGTGACGTCGAGTGATCGATGGTCCATGAGTTCCTTGAGGACATCCGGTCGAGTCCCGGCATCGGCATGCCGCTGGGCGTAGGCGTGCCGGAAGCCGTAGGCGACGATCTGGGTGCGGTCGTAGGCGAGAGGGGCGCCACTTTCGTCAAGACGCTCGTCCGCGAGGTCCGGAACCAGTTCGTCGACCCAGTCGCGGAAGATCCGGTTGCAGAACTGAGGGGAGGTCAGATGGCCTCGGCGAGGCCGGTTGCGCTGCCCCGGAGAGGGGAACAGCCACTGCTCACAGGCCGGTACGGATGGCAGTCGGTCCAGTTCCTTCTTCCATACCTCGATCTCATGGGCGGTCGCCTCGCTGATGGGGAGCCGACGGCCGTGACGGCGCCGCTTGTGATTGTCGTAGATCAAGGTCGGCTTGCCGTCGATCCACTCCAGGCAGTTGCGGTGCAGACTCGTGACCTCTCCCGGGCGTCGCCCGGTGTCCCGGAGCACCTTGTAGACCACCTGGTACATCTGCGCGAAGTCAGCAGCCGTCCAGCCTCCGCTTTCGTATGTGGTGGAGGTGCCGAGCAGGCCGATCTGGGCGTCGAGTTGGGCAATGACATGCTCCGGGACGGCCCGGCCGATGTCATCTTCGGAAGCCTCAACCGCGGCGATGCCGTGGTACTTGGGATTGAGCGCGAACCCACCCGGAACGTGGTCCATCATCCCGGCTTGGCGCGCGTACTCCAGGAACGTCCGCCACAGACGGAGGAGTGACCGGCGGTGGGCCGTTGAGTAGTCGCGACCGTCGGCACGTCTTGCCACGCGGAACGCGTCCACCACTGCGCTCATATCTGACATCGACAGTTTCTCCGGCTTGTCGCCATGGGGCCGGTCGGCCAGGGCTGTGGATGCGATCGAGGCTGCGTACAGCGTCTGCCTCAGATCCAGCACGTTGGGACGAGCAGTGCGTCCGTATTCCTTGACCAGTTCCCGTAGCCACTGTTGCTGAACGGGCCGGAAGTCGATGACGCCGTGGACCGCGGCGTACTTGCGTCCGCGCCCGGCGGTGAGTCCCACCAAAGAGCTTTGCCAGACGTCCCCTGATGTGGCGTCTCCCCCGTCGAACTGCAGTCGAGCGCGTTGAACATGAAGAAGCATGCCGTTCAGGACTCCGGCGGCCTCGGCCGGGAGGCTGTGGATGAAACTCTCGTCCAGGTCCAGGAGTGATGACAGGGCAGGCGGTAGCTCGGCGACCACACGTCGGATTCGCTGGGGCACGAGGTTGATCCCGGCGGCATCACGTTGCTGAATTCCGTACAGGATTTCCTGCCGTACGGCAGGAGAAACCACGCTCAGCGAGAACTGGGATACTCCAGGAAGGGGCCCCTCCGAGATATTGGGTCGACGACGTGCCGAATCGGGCACGTAAGTCTCGTCGAAGTCCGACGGGTTACCACGAGACCAGCGGGCCCTGCGGCAGGCGCTGCAGCGGCCGCCGTTGTGGGCCACGTGCGTGGAGCATGCGCCCACCTTGCAGATGAACACGCTGGTCGCTGGATTGCCTGGAACTGCGGTGAAGAGCAGCGCGCTCTCGTCCCACTCGGCCGCTCGCCAGCCGCGGCGAAGGCGTTCCGCGAGCCAGGCAGCCCAAGCGAGATCCTCCTGGTGAGGCGCTGCGACCACAGCCAAGCCGGTACCTAGTGTCATCGGACGGCCTCCGGCGAGACGCGCTCGACAGCGGCTCGAAGCTCCTCGTCCTGGGCGTGCAGATAGACAGCGGTGCTCGCTGATGAGGCATGGCCCAGCAGCGTCTGGACGACGTCCGGTGAGACTCCGCTGCGAATCCACTGCGTTGCTGCGGTGTGCCGCATCATGTGCGGACGGGCGCGGAAGCCGCAGCGCTTTCCCATCCGTTCGACGATCTGCTTGGCGTTGGAGTACGTCATCGGCCTGCCCGCATACGAGCCGACGAGGTTCACGAACACGTAGTCGCAACTGACGGCTTCGGGCACGTTCTCCCGCTCTGAAAGATGGTCGCGGTACCGGTGCACCGCACCTTCAGCCAGTGGCACCATCCGATGGCGGCTTGCCTTCGCTCGTGCGCCGTTCGCGTTGTCCTGCCTGGGGCGGACATGCAGATGGGCGCCGCGCGTACGGCAGCCCAGATGCGTTGAGTCGGGCAGCAGGTGCATGTCCTCCCGCCGTAGTCCGAGAGCCTCACCGATCCGCAGGCCCCCTTCTACGAGCACGGTCAGGAGCAGCCGGTCCCGGGCTGAACGGGCTGCCTCCAGTACCTCCCTGACCTGGGGCTGGGTGAGAATCGCGGGTGCTGTTTCGATCTCGGGCGCCTTCAGGACACGAGCCTTGACCATGAGGTGCTGACCGCCCTCCCCCGGGTCGAAGCCGCTCGGCGGCGAGCTCAGGAAGCGTGGCTCACTCAGCCGTGCGGCGACCTCGTGGGGCACGTGACCTTGGACAGCGCAGAAACGGAGGAATTCGCAGACGGCGGTGAGGACGGCGTTGACGGTCTTTCCCGACGGGAGTTGTCCATGCCGGGCCGGTGTCCGTTCGGCATGGAACTTGAACCGGGTCATATCGCCGAGTCCGACGGTCTTCCAGTCCGTGCCCCGTTCTGCGCACCAGTTGAGGAAGCGCCCGATACGAGGGATGTAGGCGCGTTGCGTCTGCGGTGAGCGTCCCGCACCTCGTAGGTAGAGCGAGAACTCCCGTGCTTCGGGATGAGGACAGTAGGTCACCTCGTCCACGAGTAACCAGGTGACCTCTCCTGTGGTGGGTGAAACAGCCTTCTCCGGCAGCAGTCCCATTGAGTCATCCATCTCTCAGATCTGTCACCCATGTACCTCATGGTGTGACAGATAACGGAGAGAGACAGAGAGAGGACACGGCTGTCACTCACGTCTCTCGCAAAGAAGAAAGGCGTGCAGATAACCCGCGACGACATCCTCATACGGGATCTCGCCGACGTGAAGTTCCGCAGCGGCGACGACTGCAAGGTGGCCTCGGGGGAACTGGAGCCGGACCCGTACAGCGGCAAGGACGTGACCTTCACGCGGGGCCGCAGCGAGGTGGACATCGACCACATCGTCGCCCTCTCGGACGCCTGGCAGAAGGGCGCCAAGTACTGGGACGCCAGCAAGCGCATAGCCCTGGCCAACGACCTTATGTTGGCGGTGTAGATGTCTCACGGTGATGTGTCTCAGGTGCGGGGTGGCCGAGTTCTTGGGCGGTGTCTCACGCGCGGCGCTCTCTCGCCGGACGGCCGCCGGAGGGGGTATGACGTGACGGAACGACCGTTCCGGGCTTCTCGTGGCCGTGCTGTCGGCGTCGCACTGACTCTCGGGGTGGCCTTGGCAGGCTGTACGGGAAGCGGCTTGCCCGCCGAGAGCGGCCCGTCGGGCGAGGGCACGTCCAGCGGGTGGGGAATCAGCCCTTTGGCCAATCCGGACGGTACGAGGCCAGGGCTGGCAGCGATCTCAGCCGATGAAGACAAGGTGGCGGCACGTGAGTTGATCTCCAAGCTGTCCACCAAGGGGCGGGGACCGAAGACGGGGTACGCCCGCGACGAGTTCGGCTACGCCTGGATGGACACGGCGGACGGTGTGCCGCTGGCCCGGAACGGCTGCGATACCCGGAACGACTTGCTGAAACTCAATGGCCGGGAAGTCGAGTTCCGTACCGGCTCGGACTGCGTGGTCGTGTCGATGACGCTGCACGACCCTTACACCGGCAAGGACATCGCCTGGAAGAAGGCGAAAGCCACCGAGGTGCAGATAGATCACGTGGTGCCACTCTCGTACGCCTGGCAGATGGGCGCGGCCCGCTGGGACAAGCAGAAGCGGCAGCGCTTGGCCAACGACGTGCTCAATCTTCTGCCGGTGTCGGGCTCCACGAACTCCGCCAAGCGGGACTCGGGGCCGGCGTCCTGGCTGCCGCCCAGCAAGACGATTCGATGCTCATACGCGGTTCGCTTCGCGCAGGTCGCGGAGAAGTACGAGCTTTCCGTGACGGCGGCGGACAAGAGCATGATGCTCAAGCAGTGTGGCGGTTGAGCGGCAGGCTGCTCAGCAGGCACTGTCAGAGCCGTGTGGAACTGTGTGCGCCATGGGTGAACTGGTGGAGCAGGTCGACGATCAGGATCGAGTACTGAGAGTTGTCGAGCGTGGTGAGGCCATCAGGAGTGGGTGGCTGCACCGCGTTGCGACGACCGTCTGTCGCCGCCCCGACGGCAGGATCCTGGTGCATCGACGGCCGCAGACCATGTCCCGGTTCCCCGGCCAGTACAACTGGCTCGTGGGCGGGGCCGTGGACGTCGGCGAGTCTTACGAGGAGGCGGCTGCGCGGGAGCTCGCCGAGGAGTTGGGTGTCAGTGCCTCACCGCAGTTCGTCTTCAAGTACCTGTGCCGGGGGGCTATCAGTCCCTATTGGATGGGGATCCATGAAGTGGTGATCGAGGGAGAGGTCGTTGTCGACCCGTCGGAGATCGCCTGGCACGAATGGCTCACTCCTCAGGAGTTCTTGGAGGCGAGACAGCAATGGAACTTCGTGGAGGACGGTGTCGAGGCCTTGAGGCTCTACCTCCGGCGGCACAAGGTACGGCCGGGATGGTCTGATGAATCATGACTGGGCCGACCGCGACCCGGCGGATGTCGGGGATTTCCGCAGCTGCTTCACCACTCCGTGCTGGTCCTCGGCGAGTTGGGCTCGCAGCTGGTGTGCGTCCGCTTCCAGCTCGGCGTTCCTGAGCGTGAGGATCTGGATCTGGTTCGCGTACGCCGTGACGGTGGCACGCAACTCCCGGATCTCGGCGCCCTTCTCCCGGCGGAGTTCCCGCTCGGACTGTTTCAGGCGCGCGACTTCCTGCCTGAGCTCGTCGGACTCAGGACGCCTGGCCTCGGGCGAGCTGAGAATCCCCTTGATGACTGCCGCGACGGGAGAGCGGTAGTACGAGGCTCGGGAGACGCCTGCCTCGGCGGCGATGTTCACTGCCGAGGTACGGCCGTCAGTGATCTCGGGACGGCCGAGCATGAGCCGCTCGAAGGCACCCATGATCTGTTGGTCGATGTCGGTCAGGCCGGTGTTTTCCCGGGCCAGGCGGGCGAAGGCGGTGCGGACGGCTTGAAGGGTTTCGTCCATGGAGTTGGGCATCGTCAGGTGTCCTCGTGGTCGATCTCGGCGATCAGGCGGGTGAGCGTGGCCAGGTGCTCGGCGATGGCCAGTTGCTGGAACTGCGGGAGGCCGGCGGCCTCGCCGAGTTCGGCCCGAGCCATGTCGTGTGCTCGTTCCAGGCGGGGCAGGTGGACGGCGGAGCGGCGTGAGTTGGGGCAGTTCATGCACATGTCGAGCATGGGGACGGGGCGTCCCAGCGGCTTGGCTCGCTTGCGACACACAGCCGTCTCCGCCTGGTAGAAGCAGTCGTTCAGCACGCCTGGGTGCAGGGTCTTCGTCAGGTGGTGCAGCAGCGTACTCAGCCGGGAGGGGCTGGCCACCACACCTGGCAGGTCGCCGAGTTCGCTGCGGATGCGGTCGAACTCGGCCTCGATGCGCCGGGCGGCGCCGCCCGCTGAGGCGCCGCCGTCGTTCCAGTCGTGGTAAAGGTCCTCGACATAGTCGAGTTTGGCCACGGCCTCCTCGGCGGCGACCTCGTCGGCGAAGCCGGAGGCGGAAGTTCCCGCGTATCCCTCGAACATGGTGATCGCGGCGTGCTTGTACTGGCGGGCGCCCGCGACCACGCCGAAGGGCTGGTGGGCGATGTGCCAGGCGAGGGTCCGGCGGAACTGCCGGGTGTCGAAGGCCCATGGAAGAGCTGTGGACTCTGCCACCGCTGCCTCTACCGCAGTGTCGTTTGGAACCGCGTCGTCGGTGATCGGGTCGGCACCGGGCGGTGGCGCTGCCGTGATCGTGGGTACGTAGAGCCCCTCCGGTGTGCTGAACAGCTCGTTGAGATGGTCACGGAAAGCCCGGATGCGGCGCGGCATGTTGCTGAGTAGCACGTACCCGTTGCTGCCGCCGCCGTGGTAGCCGAAGAGGTGGCCGGGGTCGTTGTTGATCTCGCGGAGTACGGCGACGGCCTGGTGGACGACATCCAGCACGACCCATTCGGCTTCCTCCCCGCTGAGTTCGCGCCCCTTGCCCTTGTAGACCCGGCCCCGGAGTTTGTACCGGGTCCGTCCGTCGGCTCCGCGCTTGGTGAGGGCGCAGTCCCGGCCCAGCTCACGCACCTCCATATCCCGCATCCCCGACAAGTAGGCGATGACGATCCAGCAGGCCGTGCGCAAGAAGGACAGCTCGTTGGCCAGGGTGAAGGGGCTGAACCTCGGCCGCCAGGGGCCACCCGAGCCGGGCCACGGCGACATCGGTGTCTCGAGCCCGCCCTCCTCGTAGCCGATTTCTTTCCCGGCCTCGACCACGAGCGCAAGCACGTGTGACGTCTTGGCGACACCGGCGAGGAGGGACACGAGTCGGTGGTTGGGCGCTTGGGGCACGCCGTCGACGACGACGGCGCCGGGCACGGTGTGGGCTGTCCCGAGCGGTACTGCGGGGATGCCCCGCCCGGCCTCGCGCCGTTCTGTGATGAAGGACAGCACGCGTTCCCGTGCCTGGCCCTGCACCAGACGGCGGCCGTTGCGCGCCGCTTCGAGTGCGGCGATCTCCTTCTGGGTGGCGAGGATGTCCCCGCTCGCCGTCTCCACGTAGAAGATTGCCGCTCGCAGCAGGGGAGCGAGGACCTCCTCAGGGATGCGGGGCGTGGTGTTCTCGCCCTTCACGCGCTGGAGTCCGACGACACCGTAGGCGCTCCGGCCGTTCCACGGCAGGACGCTCAGCCTGTCCTCGGACAGGAACGGTCCGTGGGCCGACAAGTGCTTCAGGAAGGTCACGTTGCGAACCGCGGTGTGTGGGCTGCTCTTCCACCTCTTCAGTGCGGCGTCCAGGTGGGTGTGTTCCACGTCGGGTAGCCGTGGGGCGCCCACTGCCTGCAGATCGTCCATGACGACGATGAACGTGCGCAGCTCGGTGGCTGCTGTCGTCGCCTTGAGCGGCCCCAGGCCCAGCGAACCCCGGCTCAGGCGGGAGGCGATGTACTCCTTCGCCGCGCGTCGCGTCACAGAGTCGACGATCTGCGTGAAGTCGAGCCGCCACGTCCGCCAGGTGCGGGGGAGTACGCACCGTAGGTCCCAGATGTCCTCGGCCAGGTGCGGGCCACGGTTCGGTAGCCCGCCCGTGAGGCGCTTGGGGAGCACGAACTCCGCGGAGTCCCCGGACGGAGCCAGGTCCTGCTGCTCCGACCTGGGGTGGGGGACGCCAGTCACGAGATGACCTCCAGAAAGGACGAAGGCAGGAGCAAGCGATCACCATCGGCCTCGGTGATGGCCTGGGCCGTGGCGATCTGTCGCGTACTGAAGCGGGCACGGACACCATGGACGATGCGATCCCATGCGAGGCCGAACCGTGCGTCCCACTCGGCGGTGGGGTATTCCTCGCGCTGCCGCTCCAGGAAGTCCAGGAAGGACAGCAGGCTCGGCAGGTGACGGCTGGTGAACACCGCGTTCGGGCACTCCAGACAGCCCCAGGCCGGGACCGGGCAGGCGGCTCCCGGCTTTCGGGCGAACGGGGAGGCGAAGAAGTCGCGGCAGGAGGCATGCCACACGTCCTGCTCACCGGAGAGTGCCGACTCGATCTCCTGCGCGCTCAGCGCGGCCTCACCGTCGTCGAGTCGACCACCGGCGTCCGAGAGCACCACCGGCGGGGCCAGAGCCGCGCCGAGCGCCTGTTCAAGACCTGCCTCCACCGCCTGCTCGTGCGTCTCCTTGTGGGCATCGATGTCGGCGTAGTGCTTCGCCGCGACCGGCCGGGTGTGACCGGATGCGAAGTCCTCCAGCACCCCGCCGGCCCGCAGGTACTGCCGGGACTTGACGGTCTTGCGTACCCGGCGCAGGTCAAGGGCGACGGGTTTGCCGTTGCTGTCGGTGAGGCGGTCGAGCCCCCGCCTGGACATCCACTCCCGGGTCGCGCCCGACCATGGGGTCAGCCCGTCAAAGGGTGCGCGTGCTTGTCCGTGGCTGCTGACGTCGCACCAGAGCGCGTCGGTGCCGACCAGATCACGTGTCCCCTTCGTGAGACGCAAGGCCAGCCGGATCACGCCGCCGGGAAAGCGCAGCGAGCCGCCGTCGGAGACCCTGATCGTCTTGTGCGTCGAGCCCGGGGCACGCTTCTTGACGTAGGTGACGCTGACGAAGCCGCGTGCCGGGCTGACCAGGCAGTCTGAGCGCAACTGCCGGAGGCTCTCGGGTTCCATACCCGTCTGGCAGGCCAGCAGGAGCAGGAAAGGCACCAGGTCCCGTGCAGTGAGGTGGAGACGGCTGTTGAGCTCCGGCCTGCCGCCCAAGGGGCGCAGGATCTTGTACGAGACGTCGTCGGCGGTCAACGGCCCGTGGCGGGCGATGTACCAGAGGACGTTCTCCACTCGGTCCCAGCCGTGCTGACGTGGGTCACGGCCGGTGGCTGCCAGCTTCTCGCCCTCCAGGATCCGGTCGCGGATGCGGGCGATGTCGTCCCGGGCGGCACTCTCCAGTGCGTCCAGCACCGGGAAGGGATACGCGTCGAGCGGGTTCGTCGCCCGGTGGGCCGAGGCCGATGTGAATCCCAGCCGCGCATGAAAGGCCGCGTCGAAGGCATCGGGGTGCGCCTCGTGCACCAGCTTCAGCAGCCGCACGAGGTACGTCATGGTGAGGTAAGGCTCCTTGCTCCGCTCTCCGTATTGGACGATCAGCTTCTGCTCGAACGTGTCCAGGAGGTCGGGGGGCAGGTCACTGAGGTACAGGTCAGCGGCAGCCGCAGGCAATGCTGCGGCGGTGAACTCGACGAACTCACGGATGCGCCTGACGACGTAGCGGACGCCGTTGCGGTCACGCATGGTGCCGGGGCTGCTGATGACATCGGCGAGGGCACCGGCCAGGGCGCGGGTGAGACGCGGACATGGAAGCTCCGACAGATCGATGTGCTCGGGAGTTCCGTCCAGATCCACGGCGAAGACCACGGGGCCGATCGACGGTACGGGGTCCGTCGACGAAAGGGCGCTGACCTCGGCGGGGAAGCGGACGCGGCGCGGACTCACCGGGACTCCTCCGTTTCCGGGCGGGCCTGTTCGAAGGCGGCGGCCTGTTCGTCCCAGTCGTCGAGAGCCGCAAGGACGATCTCCTGGGCCTCGTCCAGCACGTCCAGGTAGGTGTAGACCGTCGCCTCGTGACGGTGGCCGAGCAGCAACTGGAGCCTGCGCAGGGGGTTGCCGATGAGCAGGCGCTTCACCTCGGCGTGCGTGAACCGCCGGTCCTCCCGCATGCCGAGCGCCCGGACGGTCTGCCGCAGCAGAAGCCCCAGCATGTGGACGGCGAAGGAATGCCGCAGGGTGTGCGGGTGGACATCGAAGTCAAGGCCGAGAGCTGAGCACCGCTCGTTCGCCCTCCGGAACACCGACTGCCAGGTGCTGGCGCGGAGCGGCAGCCCGTTCTCCCCCAGCCACAGCCACAGGGGTCCGCTCGCGCGGCCGTGGCTGTCGACCTGCAGGAGCCGTGCCCGGTCCGCCGTGCCGATCCGCGAGTACGACCAGCTTGTGCCGGACTCGAGCGCCAGGGCGTGCCGGTTCGCCCGGCGCACCGGAAGCCGATCCGCGCACGCCTCGTACACCCCCTCGACGCGCCGCCGCTGCATGAGCTCGTCCCTCTCGATGCCGACGTAGTGGTGCAGGTCGCGGGCGACCCGGGGGCGGACATACACCGTCCGTGCCCTGTTGCGCTTGGCCACGGCGGCCGAGACAGTGATGTCGCCGAGCACACGTCTTCCGGTGACCGGCGGCAGTTCCGCCGTCAGCAGGCTCGTGGCTTCGCCCAGGCGCATGCCGGTACAGATCAGCAAGTCGGCGAAGAGGGCGTTGCGTTCGCCGTTGCGTCCCCGCCAGGCGGGATCGGGGGAGCTGTCCGGCAGCAGCCCCCGCAGGCCGATGTCCCGCCAGAGCATGAAGTCCTCGTGCGACAGGAACCTGATCGGCTGCCGGGGCACCTCGGGCTCAGCGGCGGCGTTGACCCGAACCCGCTTCGGCCCCTGCGGCGACACCACGGTCTTGTCGACGTACCGGAACGGCTCGGCCGACAGCAGCTCCTCGTAAAGCGACCACTGCACCCACTTGTCGAGGGTGGCGATCGAGCGGTTCCAGGTCGCCACCGACACGCTGCCGGGTCCGCTGGCGTGCAGCCTTACGGCCTTGTACGCGCGCAGGTCCGCGCCGTCCGAGTCCCAGATGGATTTGCCGCCCCGGGACTCGTGGAGAAACCGGCAGTAGAGCATGACGTCAGTGCTGTAGGCGATCCGACTGTTCTCCGACCGCACACCCCAGTTCTCCAGGTCGCGCAGGAAGCGGTTCAGGTGGAGGTCGTAGCTGCCGTCGGGGCCGAGGATGAAGGGCCTGCCGTCGTTGGCGCCGACTCGCTGAAGTACGGAGTCTCCGTCGAAGGGAACTGGGTCAGTGGGTGATCCGCCGAGGGTCGTCCGATGCAGCAGCACCGTCGTCTCGGGATCATTGTCAGCTTCTTCCGCGTCTGCCGTGTGCAAGTCGCCCTCCCCGTATGAGACATGTTGTACGCGCACATAACGGGACGAGCGGTGAGACAGTTACGGGTGCCGACATAAACGACCCGCTCAACCTGCGTGCCGTCGACGCGAGCACCAACCGCAGCAAGGGGGACGGCGACACGGCGACCTGGCTGCCGCCGAACAAGGCGTACCGCTGCACGTATGTCGCCAACCAGGTCGCCGTCAAGAAGAAGTACGGGCTGTGGGTGACGGAGGCGGAGAAGACGGCGATGAAGAAGGTGCTGTCGGGGTGTGATGGGCAGAAGCTGCCGACGGGGGGCAATCCGACGTCGGCGCCCGCGCGGTTCCATGCGAGCTGAAGGTGATGCCGGTGGGGTGGTGAACCGGCGTTGGTGTGGGCGTCTGCTGGGGGCTGCCGCCCCCAGGCCCCCGCTGTCGGCCTGAACGGCCTCGTCCTCAAACGCCGGACGGGCTGGAATGCGGGCCGGGGCTGGATAGTGCCCGTGCGGGGCCGGTTAGTGCCGCGCGGGGCTGGGGGCGAAGCGCCGATCCAGCTACCGTGACTCCCCATGGAGTTGAAGGTCTCGTCTCTCGCCGAACGCCCCGAGATGTATCGCCAGGTCGTCGAAATGCCCGACACCTGGCCGGAGTTCATGCAGCACGACTTCACGGGCAACGCCCACTACGACCGGATCGCCACCGAACTCCCCGAGTACGTCCTGTTCGCCGAGGACGAGCGGGGCGAGGTCGTCGCCCACGCCTACGCCGTGCCCTTCGCACTCGGCCGGCACGGGGGCGAACTGCCCGCCCGTGGCTGGGACCAGGTGCTGGTGTGGGCGTTCCAGGACCTGCGCGCCGGGAACCGTCCCGACACGGTGAGCGCGATCTCGATCGTCGTCTCCCCGCACACGCAGGGCACGGGACTGTCCGGACGTATGCTCGCGGCGATGCGGGACAACGCCGCCGCACACGGCTTCCGCGAGGTCGTCGCCCCGGTCCGGCCCAGCGCCAAGCACCTGGAGCCACGGACCCCGATCGCCGAGTACGCGTACCGGGTCCGCGCGGACGGACTGCCCCACGACCCGTGGCTGCGCGTGCACGCCCGAGCCGGCGCCACGATTGTCGCCATGGCACCGGCGTCGATGTGTATCGCGGCCTCACTGGATGAGTGGCGCGCCTGGACCGGGCTGCCCTTCGACAGCGAGGGCGAGGTGGAGGTGCCGGGGGCGCTGGCACCGGTGCGGTGCGACCTCGAACACGGGTACGGGGTGTACGTAGAGCCGAATGTGTGGATGCGGCACCAGCTGTGACCGGGAGGTCGGCGGGTCGGCGGGTCCGGGTCAGCCGCCCAGCGCGTCCAGGTCGAGGATCTCGCCGGTGGGCTTCTTGGCCACGACCGGCTTGTCGTACTCGCTGAAGGCGATGGTCCCCGGGTCCTTCGCGGACTTGCTCTCGAGCCGGAGGATGTACGGCTTGCCCTTCGTGGCGACGTACAGCGTGTAACTGTCCTTGCCGTCCTTCTCGTTGACGACGAGGGCCGGCGTACCGTCCACGGTGGTCGTGGCGCCGCGCGTCACCCCGGCGCCGGGCCCGGAACCGGCGTCCTTGAAGTCGGCGAGCACACTGTCCAGGTCGCAGAAGCCCGCGATGTCCTTGGCGTCGGCGCCGGTCGCGGCCATCTTGGTCCACTTCCCGGCGAGCATCGCCACGACCCCGTCGGTCTCCTCCTTCGACGAGCCGTCGCTCTGCGCCCGCAGGAACTTCTCGTCGTACTTCATGTAAAGGGCCGTGCCGGTCTTCACGACGTCGGCCCTGCCCTCGCCGTTCATGCTCATCGTCCCGGCGCACTCGCCCCGCTTGTCGAGCGCCATGTCGATCCGGATCGTGCCGCCGCTCTCGTCGTCCGCCACATCGCCCGTCATACGGAGCGACGAGGCACCCGAGGTCGCCGTCAGAGCGCGCTCGGCTATCTGGCCGCCGGTCAGCCCGGCGAACGGGCCCTTCGGTTCGGCGGCCGTCGTCCTGTCCGCTGTCTTGTCGGCGGCCTTGTCCTCGCCGGGCAGGCAGCCGGCGACTCCCGCGACGGTGATGGCGGTGAGGCAGAGGGCGGCGAGTGTGGTTCGGCGCATGGCAGTTCCTTCGAGGTTTCCTGGTGAGGGACGAGCTGAGCTGAGAAGTGACGAGCTGAGCTGAGAAATGCGGGCGGCGGTGGCGCGGTCCCCGGCGCTGCGCCACCGCCGCCCGGCTGGGGAGGGGAGGGGAGAGACAGGGGAGAGGGAAAGGGGGGAGAGGGAGGAGAAAGGGGAGCGCGGGACGGGACGTCAGCCCGTCTTCACCCAGTCCTTGCAGCCCGTCGTCTTGAAGTAGCCGTCGGAGGCGCTGATCGTCGCGACGGCGGTGCCGTTGACGTTGTTGTTCGCGATGATCGAGTCGATCGAGTGCGAGGCGTCCTTCGACCGCTCCCAGTAGCAGAGGTCGTCGGCGTTGCCCGTGGACCTGTACGTCCCCGGCGTGATGTCCGCGCCCACCCTGAACATGCCGCCGTTGCCGGCCATCTTCGCCGCGGGCGTGCCCTTCGCCTTCAGGCCGACGGCCTCCCAGTCCTTGCAGCCGCTGGACTTGAAGAGCTTGTCGGTCGCCAGGATCGTCACATAGCTGGTGCCGCTGACGTTGTCGTTGGCGAGCAGCGAGTCGATCTCACCTGAGGCGTCCTTGGCACGCTCCCAGTAGCACATGTCGTCGGTGTTCCCACTGGTCCGATAGGTACCGGGCTTGACATCACCGCCGACCTGGAAGTCCCCGTCCCCCTCGATGGCGACCACCTTGTCGGCGACCTCCGCGCTGTCGGCGTCGCCCGAGCCGTCCGCGGAGCCGGCGCTCGACCCGCCGCTTGCCCCGGGCTTCTTCCCCGCCGACGCCGACGCCCCCTTGTCACCGCCGCCCCCGGAACCACCGTCCCCGTCACCCCCGGACGTCGCCGACGCGACCCCGATGACGACGATCCCCACGACGGCCCCCAGCGCGACCTTGCCCTTCATACCCATGACAGTCCCCTCCCCGTTACGGCGTGACCGCCTCCTTGTGGCGGCCCGCTCGTTCGCTGGGTCAATAAGACCAGAACGTGTGAACCGAGTCAACACGATTCACGCGACGCCTTGTGTACACGCCCGTGAATGGGTAGATCTTGCGTACGCCGCTATGCTCGGCGTCACACGTGAAATGAGGGCTGCACGACCAGGGCTGTGTACGGGTGACCGGAGCCGTACGCGGGAACGCCGGGGCCGTGCACGGAACGAGGGGAGCGCGGCGCGTGCAGGACAACGCCACGGAAGTGACCGCCGCCGGCATCGCACGGCTCGCGGGCGTCGGCCGCGCCGCCGTCAGCAACTGGCGCCGCCGTCACGCCGACTTCCCCAAGCCGGTCGGCGGCACCGAGACCAGCCCCGCCTTCGCCCTCGCCGAGGTCGAGTCCTGGCTCCGCCGCCAGGGAAAACTCGCCGAAGTACCCCTCCGTGAACGCGTCTGGCAACAACTCGTCGGCCACCCCGAGGGCCCGGCCACCGCCCTCGTCCACGCGGGCTGCGTCCTGCTGCTCATCCATGACCGCCCGACCGTCTGGCTGGAGCTGGGCGCGGTCTCGGATGAACGCCTCGCCGCTCGCCTCCCTGGGACGCTGGAGCAGGTGATCGTCCCGCGCTTCGGCGCCGCCGGGAAGCGCGGTGTTCACAGGCCGGGTGGGGGGAGGGGGGTTCACACGCCGTCCGTCGCGCAAGGAGTTCACAGTCCGACGGATGTTCGGGGTGTTCACACTCTGCCGGGTGCGGGGGGCGGGGTGAGTGTGAACGGGCCGGGTGGTGTGAACAGTCCGGACGCTGTACACACCTCATCCGGCGGCCCCTCCGGCTCGGCGGGTGTGAACACCCCGGGTGCCGTGAACACGCCGCGCGGTGTTCACACCTCGCCAGCGGCGTCCGGCGTACACAGCGCTCATGCGGCGGCCGGGGTTCACAGCCCCCCCGCCGCCCCCGCCGTTCACACCCCCACCGGCCCCGAACTCCTCCCCTCCGTCCCCCTCCTCCGCGGTGTCGCCGAGCTCGCGGCCGAGATGGGGGCGCGGCAGGCGTACGAGTTCCTGGTCGGGCGGCATCTTGATGCCAATCCGCGGCAGTACACGCTCACGCCGGCCGAGCTGGCGCGGCTCATGGGGGATCTCGCCGGGGCGGCGCGTACCGTGCTCGATCCGGCCTGTGGGACCGGGGCGCTGCTGCGGGCCGTTCCCGTCCCCGGCGCGCGGGAGGCCGAGCGGGACGAGGTCGAGCGGGAGTTGTACGGACAGGACAGCGCCCCCGAGCTGGCCGCGCTCACCGCGCTCCGGCTCGCGCTCCAGGGGCGGAACGTGGTCGTGCGTACGGCTGTCGGGGACACGCTCAGGGCCGACGCGTATCCCGGGGTCAGGGCCGATGTCGTGCTCTGCCATCCGCCGTTCAACGAGCGGAACTGGGGGCACGACGAACTCGCGTACGACGCCCGCTGGGAGTACGGGTTCCCGGCCCGGAACGAGTCCGAGCTGGCCTGGGTGCAGCACGCGCTCGCCCGGCTCCGGGACGGTGGCACGGCCGTACTGCTGATGCCGCCGGCCGCGGCCTCCCGGCGTTCGGGCCGCCGTATCCGCGCCGATCTGCTGCGGCGCGGGGCACTGCGCGCGGTGATCGCGCTGCCGGTCGGCGCGGCACCCCCGTACAACATCCCGCTGCACCTGTGGGTGCTGCGGCGGCCCGACAAGGCGCCCGCGCAGCCCGAGGTGCTGCTCGCCGACACCGGGACCGTCGCCGAGCACACCGGGCGGGGCGGGCTCGACTGGGAGACCGTGCGCACCGCCGTCCTCGGTGCCTGGCGGCCGTTCGAGCGGGCCGGTACGGCGGTCGAGCAGCCGGGGGTGTCGCGTTCCGTGCCCGTCATCGAACTCCTCGACGACGACGTCGACCTGGCCCCCGCCCGCCACCTCCCGCCGGCCGCCGCGGGCGACGGCGAGCAGCTGGGCGACGTACGGGAACGCCTCGGCGAGACCCTCCGCCTGACCGCGGCCCTCACCCCGCCCACCCCCACCGGACCCGCCGAGGGGCAGGGCGGGCGCTGGCCGCTCATCACCATCGGCGACCTCGCGCGCGGGGGCGCCCTCGTGATGCGTACCGGCGGAAACGGCGGCCACGCGCGCGTGCCCGTGCTCACCGACCACGACGTCCTCGCCGGAACCGCTCCCTCCGGGACGTTGCCCGAGAGCGACGAGGAGGCCGTGCTCGTCGAGGCCGGTGACGTCGTCGTCCCGGTGCTCGGCGGCGGGTCCGTCGCGCGCGTGGTCGACGACGCGACCGCGGGGGCCGTTCTCGGCCGCAGCCTCGTCCTCCTGCGGCCCGATCCGGCCGCCCTCGACCCGTGGTTCCTCGCCGGGTTCCTGCGCGGCACCGCCAACAACCGGCAGGCCAGCAGCTACGCGTCCACGGCGACCCGGCTCGACGTGCGCCGACTGCAGCTGCCCCGGCTGACACTGGACGAACAGCGGCGCTACGGGGCGCGGTTCAGGGCGCTCGCCGAGTTCGAGGAGGCCCTGCGGCACGCGGGCCGGCTCGGCGGACAGCTCGTGCGGGGCATGTACGACGGGCTGACCGACGGGACCGTCGCGCCCGACTGACGACAGACGACAACAGTCATGACGACGGCCCGACAACGGTTCGGTACAACCCGGACCCGTTGTCGGTGTCGGCCTATACGCTCGGACTCCGACACCCGACCTGTCACTTGTACCTGTCGCCCGTATCACTCGTACGTCCGTCCCCGTCGGCATCATCCGGTCCAGGAGCAGTCATGTACGGCCCCGGCGCGCCGCCGCCCATCCGCAGCGAGAACACCATCGTCACCCTGCGCGTGCTCTTCACCGCGGCCGGCCTGCTCACGTGCGGCTTCCTCTCGTGTGTGCCGCTGTTCCGGGTCGCCATGCTGCGCGGCCGGTGGTTCAACTGGACGGCGGCATGGGTGAGTCTGCCGCTGTCCATTGTGTGCTTCGCGGTGGTCGGCACGGTGAAGGAGAGCGACACCAGGGGCAACATCGCCCTCGTCACCGTCATGATCCTGGGCGCCCTGAGCAGCGTGTACTTCCTGGTCATGGACATTCGGTCGGTGGACGGCCAACGCCGGCAGTACGCCGGTTACGCGCCCGCCCAGGCCCCGAACATGCCCTCCGGGTACGGCTACCCGCCCCAGCCCATGTCGCCGTACGCGGCCATGCCGACCGGGCCGCAGCCCCCCATGCCCGCCATGCCCCACACCCCGATACCCCAGCCGCCCGTCTCCCCCGGCCCCGGCCCCGTTCCGCCGCCCCCGGCGCAGCGCCCCGCGCCCGCCCGCATCGACCAGGTGCGCGCCGAACTCGACGAGCTGAGCGACTACCTGCGCAAGCACGACGGTAACGGCCACGCCCATGGCAACCACGAGGGCGGACGGTGAGCGTGGGGACGACGGGACGCGTCATCGCCGACCGGTACGAACTGTCCACGCTCATCGGGCAGGGCGGCATGGGCCAGGTGTGGACGGCGTACGACCAGCGGCTCGACCGGCGGGTCGCGGTCAAGCTGCTGCGGCCTGACAAGGTCGCAGGACAGGAGGCCGACGAGCTGCGCCGCCGCTTCGTGCGCGAGTGCCGCGTGACCGCGCAGGTCGACCACCCCGGGCTCGTCACCGTGCACGACGCCGGCAGCGAGGGCGAGGAGCTGTTCCTCGTCATGCAGTACGTCGACGGCGCCGACCTCGCCGACCACCACGCCGAACACGACCCGTACCCCTGGCAGTGGGCGGTCGCGGTGGCCGCGCAACTGTGCGCCGTGCTGAGCGCCGTGCACGCCGTGCCGATCGTCCACCGCGACCTCAAGCCGCGCAACGTGATGGTGAAGCAGGACGGCACGGTCACCGTCCTCGACCTGGGCGTCGCCTCGGTCATGGACACGGACACGACCCGCCTCACGCACACCGGTTCGCCCATCGGCTCGCCCGCCTACATGGCCCCCGAGCAGGCGATGGGCGGCGCGGTCGGCCCGTACACGGACCTGTACGCACTCGGCGTACTCCTCCACGAACTCCTCAGCGGGGACGTGCCGTTCTCCGGCTCGACGGCCCTCGGGGTGCTCCACCGGCACCTGTACGAGCCGCCGCTGCCCGTGCGCCGCCTCAGACCCGAGGTGCCGGAAGCCCTGGAGGCGCTCGTCCTGCGGCTGCTCGCCAAGGACCCGCAGCACCGGCCCGCCTCCGCGCAGGAGGTGTACGAGCACCTGGCACTCCTCCTCCCGGAGCGCGGCATGCCCACCGGAGCGCCCCTCGACCCCACACGCCCCTTCCTGCGCCCACACGCCCCCTGGCCGGACCGCGCCCGTACCCCCGCACCGCAGCCGACGGCCGCCCCGGTCGCCGAGCGGCCCGACGTCGCCGGAGCCGTCGACGAGGTCAAACGCCTCCTCGGCGAGGGCCGCATCACCCAGGCCGTCGACATCCTCGGCTCGATCCTGCCCGCCGCCGCCGACCAGCACGGCGAGCACTCCCCGGTCGTCCGCACCCTCCGCAAGCAGTACGCGGCCACCCTCATGGACGACGGCCAGTACCGCCGCGCCCTGCCCGAACTGCGCCGCCTGGCCGACGAACGCGCCGCCGAGGCGGGCCAGGCCGACCCCCAGTCACTGCGCTTCCGCTACGAGGCCGCCCAGTGCCTCGAACAGCTCGGCGAACCGGCGGCGGCCCTCGCCGAGTACCGCGCCCTGCTGCCGTACTACGAGAACCAGTACGTCGCCGGCGACCCCGAACTCTCCCTCGACGTCCGCCGCCGCATCGGCCACCTCCTCCTCGCCCTCGGCGACCGCACCGCCGCCCGCGACACCCTCGCCCGCCTCCTCCACGACGTGGACCGCCTGCGCGGCCCTGGGCACCCACTGGCGGCGGAGATCCGGCGGACCCTGGAGTGGCTGGGGCAGGTGCGCGGCTAGCCAAACCCGCCAGTGGCCGGATTTTGCCGTGCCGTGAGGGAATCTTGTGGGCCTCTGGGGCCGGTGTTTCCCGAACCCGGGAGCGCCACCGGTTACGTTGCGACCTGCTTTCGTGCACAGAACCAGGGGTGGGTCACATGGCGTCCGGTCACCGGCAGTCCAAGAAGCGCAGATACATCACCTGGGCGGTGGCCGGCGCGGCCGTCGTCGCCGGGGCCGGGCTCGCCGCGCAGACATCGATGGCCGCCACCACCTGGCCCGCCCAGCGCACCTACACCGGCCGCGCGTTCGACACCTGCGCCGCACCCTCCCTCGCCGCGATGAAGGCCTGGCGCACCAACAACTTCTACGGCGCCGCGGCCGTCTACATCGGCGGCAGGAACCGCGGCTGCGCCCAGCCCAACCTCACCGCGTCCTGGGTGAAGTCGGTCAGCGCCCAGGGCTGGAAACTCATCCCCCTGTACGTCGGCGCCCAGCCGTCCTGCCAGACCGGCTCCAGCCCCGAGAAGCTCACCGCCGCCACGGCCGCCTCCCTCGGCGCGAAGGACGCGGCGGACGCGGTGACCAAGGCCTCGGCGCTCGGCATGAAGGCCGGCAGCCCGGTCTACCTCGACATGGAGTCGTACGACATCACGAACAAGGCGTGCAACGACGCCGTACTGACGTACGTACGCGCCTTCGACAAGGCGCTGCACGCCAAGACGTACCGCACCGGCTTCTACGGCTTCCGCAGCTCCAGCGCGAGGGCGATCGCCCAGGCCACCGACCGCACGGACCTGCCGGGCAACATGTGGTACGCGCTGTGGGACCAGCAGAACACCACCACCGCGGACTGGCCCTTCGGCGCCACGCAGTGGACCAACCACAGCCGCGCCCACCAGTACCTGGTCAACAGCAAGGAGACGCGCGGCGGTTACACGATCACCGTGGACCGCGACGCGTGGGACGCGCCGGTGGCGATCACCGGCTGAGGCGGGCGGAGGCCGTAGGCGCAGCGCGGCGGTGCCCGAAGTCCCGGTGAATCGTTGGTCGAATGGCTTGGCCAGAGCCCGGCCACTGCCTACCATCGATCACCGCAAGACTTTGTGCACCGCCGCACAATCTCCTCAGGAGGCCTCCTTGCACCGCCGTCGTCGCACCGCGCTCCTTCTCTCCGCCGCGATCGTCGCCGCGGCACCCCTCCTCACCGCCTGCGGAAACGACGCGCATCCCGGCGCGGCGGCCGTCGTCGGCGGGCAGCGGATCACGGTCGCGCAGCTGGAGAGCAGGGTGAACGAGGTGCGTACGGCGCAGCGGGCGGCCACCCCGGACCAGGCCCAGTACGCGCAGACCGTCGCCAGAACCGGCAGCCTCACCCGGGACACCCTGCACACCATGGTCCTCGACCGTGTCCTGAACCAGGCCGCGAAGAACGCGGGCGTGACCGTGACCCGCAAGGACGTCCAGGATCTGCGCGCCGCCCTGGAGCAGCAGGCGGGCGGTGCGAAGGAGCTGGAGACGGCCTGGCTCCAGCAGTACGGCGTCGCTCCGGCCCACCTCGACGACAGCCTGCACACCGAGATCACGGCCCAGAAACTGGCCGCCGTGCTCGGCGCCGACATGAACACGACGGACGGCCAGGCCACCTTCTGGAAGGCGATGTCCGAGGCCTCGAAGACCCTCGACGTCGACCTCAACCCGCGCTACGGCACCTGGGACGTCCAGAAGAGCAGCCGCGTCGACGCGAAGACGCCGTGGGTACGGGAGATCACGGCGGCGCTGGCGGCGCAGGGCACGGCGTAACGGTTATTCGTATGGGCGTACGGGTGCGCTGACGCCGGTGTGGCCGTGCGCACCCCTGGCCTGTGGATAACTCCGGGGCTGTCGGTGGCGTGGGTTACGTTCGGATGGTGAACGCAACCAGCGGCTTCGAGACCGCTCCGGAGACGGGGACCGACCCCGGTCGTGTCGTCCTGCTCACCACCAGCCACCGGGTCGCGCCCGGCCTGCTGTCCTGGCCCGCCTGGCAGACGCTGCACGCGGCCGACAGGGTGCTGTGCGCGGACGGTGGGCATCCGCAGCTGCCGTATCTGCGGGAGGCCGGCATAGCGGTCGAGGAGGCATCCCCGACCGCCGAAGCGCTGATCGACGCCTGCGCCGGCGGCCGGACGGTCGTGGTCGTGACGACGGGCGAGGGCGACCCGGCCCTCACGGACGGCCTGGCACGCCTCGCGGGCTCCGGCCGCGTCCGGATGCCCGACCTGGAACTCCTCCCCGCCTCCTACGACCTCCCCGGCGCCCGTCTCCTCGACCTCGTCCAGGTCATGGACCGCATCCGCCTCGAATGCCCGTGGTCGTCCCGCCAGACCCACAAGGGCCTCGCGAAGTACGGCATCGAGGAGGCGTACGAACTCGTCGAGGCGATCGAGGAAGGCGACCGGGACGAGCTGCGCGAGGAACTGGGGGACGTGCTGCTCCAGGTCGTGTTCCACGCGCGCATCGCGGAGGAGGGGAGCGAGGAGGACGGGACCGCCCCCTTCTCGATCGACGACGTCGCGGCGGGCATCGTCACCAAGCTGATCCACCGCCACCCGCACGTCTTCGGCGACGAGACGGCGACGACACCGGAGGAGGTCAAGGAGCACTGGCTGCGCACCAAGGCGGTCGAGAAGCGCCGGGAGTCGGTGACGGACGGTGTGCCCATAGGCCAGCCGGGCCTCGCCCTGGCCGCGAAGCTGGCGTCGCGGGTGCGGACGGCGGCCCTGGACGTCCCGCTGCCGCAGGGCGAGGGCATCGGATACGAGCTGCTGGAGCTGGCGGTACGGGCCGAGGCGGAGGGCGTGGATCCGGAGGCGGCGCTGCGGGTTGCCGCGCGGGCCTATCGGGATGCGGTGCGGGTGAAGGAGGGGGTGGCGGAGGTGGCTGGGGAGGGGTGACGGGGAGGGTGACGGGGGCCTGATCGCTCCGACGGTTTGTCAGTACCGTTGACCCACGGTGGTGTTGAGGCGTGGGGGCATGAGTGGAACGGTCGATGGACGAGCTGGCGGCCGAGGGTGCCAGGACGCTGGTCGATGGGCTCAGGTCGGCGGACTGGGAGCGGGTACGGGACCGGTTCGCGGAGTGGTTCGCGCTGCGTGGGCAGGACGAATGGGTCCATGAACTCCGGGGCCTGAAAGGGCCGTTGGGGCCACATGCGGGGTTCGGGAAGCTGGAGTGGCGCTTTCGGCTGAGCGAGGGCCTCGCCGACGCGTGGGACGTGGACGGCTCCGACGAACTCGCCTCCCTCATCATGGAGTTCGACGCGCCGGCCCGCCCCGAGGAACCGACGCCTCCTCCGGCTCCCGCCGCGCCGGGCGACCACTTCGACTTCCAGGGGATCACCGTCAACGGGCAGTTCGTCGGTGTGCAGCACGTCCAGCAGGCGCCGGGCGCGACTCCCCGGCCCGGGTCGGTGGACTGGCCGTCGGCGGAGGACATGGCGCCGCTGGCGTACGGGGTGCGGCCGACGCGGCGGGGCAAGGGCCTGCCCCAACTGCCGCCGTATGTCGAACGGGACGCCGATCCGGCGGTCAGCTCGGCGGTGGAGACGGCCGCTTCGGAGGGCGGGCTGGTCGTCGTACAGGGGGACGCGTATGTCGGCAAGTCGCGTACGGCACTCGCGGCGATGGCCCAAGTGCTCCCCGGAGTACGGGTGTTCGCACCCGCCCGGCACGAGAACCTGCGCGGGCTGCCCGCCCTGCTGAGAGGTCTGCCGGGTGAACGCTGCGCGCTGTGGCTCGACGACCTCGACGGTCACCTCGGAGCCGACGGCCTGGAGCCGAGGCTGCTGGCGCAGCTGGCGGCACAGGGAGTGCCTGTGATCGCGACGATGAGAGAGGACACGTACGACAAGTTCCGCAGGCTGTCCCGGGGGCGGGTGCTCGACCTGGCGCAGATCGTGGAGCTGCCCCGGGACTGGAGCCACGAGGAGCGGAAGCGGGCGGGGGAGACCGAGGACCCTCGGCTGACGGATGCCGCCCGCCGGTGCGGTGCGGAGGGCGTCGCCGCCTACCTCACGGTCGGTCCGATGCTGTGGGAGGAGTGGCAGCGGGCTCGGCGGGCGGACCGGCATCCGCGTGGGTACGCCCTGGTCCGGGCGGCCGTTGATCTGGCCCGGTGCGGTCTGCGGGGGCCGTTGCCGCAGGATCTGTTGGTGAGGGTCCACGAGGGGTACGAGGCCGTGGCCGACCTGGAACGGGAGTCCGTGGGCGACGCCCTGGCCTGGGCGGCGGAGAAGCGGGACGGCGTGCTGCCGATGCTGAGGAGGAGCGGCGCGAGCATGTGGGAGGCGTCCCCTTATCTGGTGGACACCGCGTCCCGGGACGAGACGTTCCCGGAAGTGGACCGGACGGTGTGGAGCGCCGCCATGGACGCGGCCCTGCAGGACTCGGCGTACGACTTCGACGCGGTCCTGGCGGGAGCGAAGGAGGCGTCCCGGGCGGCTGCCGAGGCGGGGGACAGACAGGCCATGTTCGACATGGGGCTGTTCGCCAAGGGCTCGCTGGACAGCGAGGAGGCCGAGGCCTGGTTCCGGCGGGCCGCGGAGGCCGGAATGCCGGAGGCCGCATGGCAGCTGGGGCTGCTGCTGTTGAGACGGGGAGAGCGCAGGGAGGCGGAGCCGTTCCTGGAGACGGCCGCGGAGGCGGGCGACCGGCGGGCGGCGACCCTGCTCGGGAATCTGCTCGCGGACCGGTCGGAGCAGTGGCTGAAAGGGGGAGTGACAGATCCGGAGCTGCTGAACGCGCTCCTCCGGCTGACCGGTGCCGTCCCCCAGACGTCGGACCGCGACATGACCGGGACGAAGGAGAGGTCCCCCGAGAGGTCCCCCGAGGGAGAGGAATCGCTGCCCGACATACCGGGCAAGGAGTGGCTGCGCACCATCCGCTGGGCCAGCGGTAAGCCCCTCGGCCCTCCCGATACCGTCACCGAGTGACCAACCAGCCCCCCGCCACACCCCCGACCCCCGCCCCCGAACTCTTCACCTGGGAGTTCGCGACGGACCCCTACCCCGCCTACGCCTGGCTCCGTGAGCACGCGCCCGTGCACCGGACCAAGTTGCCCAGCGGGGTCGAGGCCTGGCTGGTCACCCGTTACGGCGATGCCAAGCAGGCCCTCGCCGACCCTCGGCTCTCCAAGAACCCCGCCCATCACGACGAGCCCACGCAGGCCAAGGGCAAGACCGGTATCCCCGGTGAGCGCGGCGCCAACCTCATGACCCATCTGCTCAATATCGATCCGCCGGACCACACCAGGCTCCGTCGGCTCGTTGCCAAGGCGTTCACTCCGCGCCGCGTCGCCGAGTTCGCGCCCCGCGTGCAGGAACTCACCGATCACCTCATCGACCAATTCGTGGCGCGCGGCTCCGCCGATCTCATCCACGAGTTCGCGTTCCCGCTGCCCATCTACGCGATCTGCGACCTGCTGGGCGTGCCCCGTGAGGACCAGGACGACTTCCGGGACTGGGCCGGGATGATGATCCGGCACGGGGGCGGGCCCCGGGGCGGGGTCGCCCGGTCGGTCAAGAAGATGCGGGGTTACCTCGCCGAGCTGATCCACCGCAAGCGCGAGGCGCTGACCGACGTACCCGAACCCGGTGAGGACCTCATCTCCGGGCTCATCCGCGCCTCCGACGAGGGCGAGCACCTCACCGAGAACGAGGCCGCCGCCATGGCTTTTATCCTACTTTTCGCCGGGTTTGAGACGACCGTGAATCTCATCGGCAACGGCACGCACACCCTCCTCGCCCACCCCGAGCAGCGCGCCCGCCTCCAGGCCTCCCTCGCCGTCGACGAGAACGGCCACCAGGACTTCTCCCTCCTCGAAACCGGCATCGAGGAACTCCTCCGCTACGACGGCCCCGTCGAACTGGCCACCTGGCGCTTCGCCACGCAGCCGCTCAGCATCGGCGGGCAGGACATCGCGGCCGGCGATCCCGTCCTCGTCGTACTCGCCGCCGCCGACCGGGACCCGGCGCGGTTCGCCGACCCCGACGTCCTCGATCTCGGCCGCCGGGACAACCAGCACCTCGGATACGGCCACGGCATCCACTACTGCCTCGGCGCCCCGCTCGCCCGCCTGGAGGGGCGCAGTGCGCTGGCCACTCTCCTCACCCGTCTCCCCGACCTCCAACTCGCCATGGACCCGAGCGAGTTGCGATGGCGGGGCGGGCTCATCATGCGCGGACTGCGCACCCTGCCCGTCGAGTTCACGCCGGTTCGCGAATCGGGGCATACCAGGCCAGTGGTGCCGTAGAAGATCACAGGAAGGTGACATCCCCTCAACAATGTGATCTTCACGTGATCTACGCGGCATTAACTTGTGACAAGTGATCGTCTGTCGATACGTTCGAGCACTAGTGCGACGACCTGGCGGCATCCGCTTCGGCACCCGCTTCGGCATCCGTCGCGCCGACCCCTGCTGTCTCGCGAAAGGCAACCGGATGCTCTCCGGGAACGGACGTCACCGTCGCCCCCGTCAGGCCCCGGCTCTGCTTGTCGCGGCCGGTGTGACCGGCTCCGCCCTCGCCATCCCGCTGCTCGCCGCGACCGGCGCGAGCGCGGCGAGCGGCACCACGTGGGACAGGGTCGCGGAGTGCGAGAGCGGCGGCTCCTGGAGTGCCAACACCGGCAACGGGTTCTACGGCGGACTCCAGCTGACCCAGGCGGACTGGGAGGCGCACGGCGGTCTCACGTACGCCCCGAGCGCCGACCAGGCCAGCCGTTCGCAGCAGATCGCCGTCGCCGAGAGCGTGCTCGCCGACCGGGGTGCCGGGGTCTGGGAGGCCTGCGCGCTGCTGTCCGGGCTCGGCAAGGACACCAGTGCGGCCAACGTCGACACGGGCGTGGCGGAGGAGGAGGGCGGCGCGTCCTCGTCGTCCGCGACGCCGAAGTCGACTTCGACGTCAGCTGCGCCTACGCCGACTCCTACGCCCACCCCCTCGTCCTCGGTCAAGTCCTCCGAGTCCTCGCCCTCCGTCAAGGCGACGACCGACTCGGCCCCCTCGTCATCGAGCCCGGCGGCCCCACAAGAAACCGACAACTCATCCACTGACGTTACAAAGGGTGGGGAACAGGGCAACTCCGGGCAGAGCGTGGAAGGGTCGTACACCGTCCGTCCCGGCGACACCCTGTGCGGGATCGCCGACTCCCTTGGCGTCGAGGGTGGATGGTCCGAGCTGTACGCCGAGAACCGGGACCTCCTCGGTGCCGACCCGAATCACATCCTCCCCGGTCAGACCCTCGAAGTCGGTGCCGAACCGGGGCAAAACTAGCCGGAGTTCGCGTCCCGCCTCCCGTCCCGCTTCGCGCTGAATGTCCGTTATAAATGCAGTGAGAGATAGGTCTCAGAAGCCCTGATCGTCTTTGTATTTCAGGGGATCACCTGTTTACGGTCGTCAACGCCCGCCACAGTGGGCCCCGCCGGTCGCAACGCCGAATCCTGCCAACGGCCGGACGGGAACAGTCGTCGCTTTCAAGCGCCGTAGGCAGGAGCGGGGGACCCAAGGTAAGTGCCGCACCGGGCAGTTGGCCGGAGCGGCTTGGGGTTAAGTCGTACGCCGCCCGAAAGGGGCGTACGGCCGGGCAACTCAACCGGCCCGAACCCGACAGCTCACCTCGCAGGCGTCGGTGAGGGGATCACGCATGCTGTTTACCGGTAAGGGCAAGCACCGTCGCCCGTCCAAGGCCACCCGTGTCGTCGCCATCGCCGGTGTGACCGGTGCCGCCGTCGCCGCTCCGCTCCTGGCGGCCGGCTCGGCCTCCGCCGCCACCTCCGCCGAGTGGGACACGGTCGCCCAGTGCGAGTCCGGCGGCAACTGGTCCATCAACACCGGCAACGGCTACTACGGCGGTCTGCAGTTCTCCGCCTCGACCTGGGCCGCGTACGGCGGCACGGCGTACGCCTCCACCGCCGACCAGGCCTCCAAGTCCCAGCAGATCACCGTCGCCGAGAAGGTCCTCGCGGGCCAGGGCAAGGGTGCCTGGCCGGTCTGCGGCACGGGCCTGTCCAGCGCCTCCTACGACGGAGGCAGCAGCTCGGACAGCGGTACCAGCACCAGCACCGGTACGAGCGAGACCACCACCCGCTCCACCGACGAGCAGTCGGCCTCCCGCTCGCAGGAGCGGCCCGCCGTGAAGAAGACCGTCACCACCCCGACCGGCAAGAAGGTCGAGAAGGGCGACGGCGAGTACAAGGTCGTCAAGGGCGACACCCTGAGCGCGATCGCCGAGGCGCACGACGTCAAGGGCGGCTGGGCGAAGCTCTTCCAGCTGAACAAGGACATCATCGACGACGCCGACTTCATCTACCCGGGCCAGCAGCTGCACCTCAGCTGACCCCGGTCACCTGCCCGCCGGCACATCCCCCAAATAACAGTCGGCGCGAAGGTGAACCACAGCGCCCTCACATCCGTGCCCTCCATAGTGAAGGCCTCGTGAGGGTCACCCCCGTCCCCCACGGGCTCCCCGCTCCGGTGCGTGTTCCCCCGTACGCACCGGGGCGGGGCTTTTTGTTTCCCTGAGGAACAATGTTTACCCTCGGTTCCGTCCATGTTCCGTCCATGGGGTGGGCGGACGGCTGGCCGATCGCCCTCGGACGGTTAGGCTCATCCCGCAGGGCCGCGAAAAAGCCCCGCGTACCCGCGTCACATCCCAGAAGGAGATGCTCGTGCCGTCCATCGACGTCGTCGTAGCCCGGGAAATCCTCGACTCGCGAGGCAACCCCACCGTCGAGGTCGAGGTCGGCCTCGATGACGGCAGCACCGGTCGTGCCGCCGTCCCGTCCGGCGCCTCCACCGGAGCCTTCGAGGCCATCGAGCTGCGCGACGGTGACCCCAACCGCTACCTCGGCAAGGGTGTCGAGAAGGCCGTCCTCGCCGTCATCGAGCAGATCGGCCCGGAGCTCGTCGGCTACGACGCCACCGAGCAGCGGCTGATCGACCAGGCGATGTTCGACCTGGACGCCACCGACAACAAGGGCTCCCTCGGCGCCAACGCCATCCTCGGCGTCTCCCTCGCCGTCGCCCACGCCGCCTCCGAGGCCAGCGACCTCCCCCTCTTCCGCTACCTCGGCGGCCCGAACGCGCACCTGCTGCCCGTTCCGATGATGAACATCCTGAACGGCGGCTCGCACGCCGACTCCAACGTGGACATCCAGGAGTTCATGATCGCCCCGATCGGCGCGGAGTCCTTCTCCGAGGCGCTGCGCTGGGGTGCGGAGATCTACCACACCCTCAAGAAGGTGCTGAAGGCCAAGGGCCTGTCCACCGGTCTCGGCGACGAGGGCGGCTTCGCCCCGAACCTGGAGTCCAACCGCGCCGCGCTCGACCTCATCATCGAGGCCATCAAGCAGGCCGGCTACGTCCCCGGTGAGCAGATCGGTCTCGCGCTCGACGTCGCCGCGTCCGAGTTCTACAAGGACGGCAAGTACGAGTTCGAGGGCAAGTCCCGCTCGGCCGCCGAGATGACCGAGTACTACGAGGAGCTGGTCTCCGCGTACCCGCTCATCTCCATCGAGGACCCGCTGTACGAGGACGACTGGGCCGGCTGGAAGGTCATCACCGACAAGCTGGGCGACAGGGTCCAGATCGTCGGCGACGACCTCTTCGTCACCAACCCGGAGCGCCTCGCCCGTGGCATCGAGGAGGGCTCGGCCAACGCCCTGCTCGTCAAGGTGAACCAGATCGGCTCGCTCACCGAGACCCTGGACGCCGTCGAGCTGGCCCAGCGCAACGGCTTCAAGTGCATGATGTCCCACCGCTCCGGCGAGACCGAGGACGTCACCATCGCCGACCTCGCCGTCGCCGTGAACTGCGGCCAGATCAAGACCGGCGCCCCGGCCCGCTCGGACCGCGTCGCCAAGTACAACCAGCTGCTGCGCATCGAGGAGATCCTCGACGACGCCGCGGTGTACGCCGGCCGCAGCGCCTTCCCCCGCTTCAAGGGCTGAGCGCAGCCGCAGGTGTAGCTGTGGTGGCTTAGGCAGCGTCGTACGTACGTCCCCGTACCCGGTCCCGTACCGTGTGCGGGGACGTACGCGCGTGTGAACGGGAGGCGGGGAACATGGCCGTGAAGGACCGGGACCGGTTCTCCACCGCGACCAGGATCAAGCTGCTCGGCGAGCAGACGGCGGCCCGCGTCTACCGTTCCCAGACCAAGCGCCAGGCCCGCCGCTCCCGTCTGACCGGCCGGGCGGCCCTGCTCGCCCTGGTCCTGTGCTCGCTGATCGTGGCCCTCGCCTACCCCATAAGGCAGTACGTCTCCCAGCGCGCCGACATCGCCGAACTGGAACGCGAACGCGACCAGGCCAGGCAGCGGGTCGAGCAGCTCCGCGACCAGAAGGCACGCTGGCAGGACGACGCGTACGCGGAACAGCAGATCCGGCAGCGGCTGCACTATGTGATGCCGGGCGAGACCGGGTACGTCGTGATCGACCCGGACGCGGCGAAGCAGTCGCGCGCCGACCTGGGCGCGGCCGACCGGCCCTGGTACGCGAACGTCTGGGACGGCGTGGACAGGGCCGATCAGTCCGGTCGGTCCGCCCGGGCCGGCGCCGTGAATCAGTAGTGAAGTGAACTGACAAGAGAGATACACGTACAGGCATGCATACGCCCCCGCCTCCCACCCCGCGCACCGAGCCCACCGACGCGGACGTCGAGGCCTTCAAGCAGCAGCTGGGCCGCCCGCCGCGCGGGCTGCGCGCGATCGCGCACCGCTGTCCCTGCGGTCAGCCGGACGTCGTGGAGACGGCTCCGCGGCTGCCGGACGGTACGCCCTTCCCGACGACGTACTACCTGACGTGTCCGCGGGCCGCCTCGGCGATCGGCACGCTGGAGGCGAACGGCGTGATGAAGGAGATGACGGAACGTCTGGCGACGGATCCGGAGCTGGCCGCGGCGTACCGGGCCGCGCACGAGGACTACATCGCGCGCCGCGACTCGATCGAGGTCCTGGAGGGCTTCCCGAGCGCGGGTGGCATGCCGGACCGGGTGAAGTGCCTGCACGTGCTCGTGGGCCACTCGCTGGCCGCCGGGCCCGGGGTGAACCCGCTGGGCGACGAGGCGATCGCGATGCTGCCGGAGTGGTGGGCGAAGGGGGCGTGTGTGGTGCCGGGCGAGTGAGTTTCCTTCGCCCCGCCGCCCCTACCCGTCCCATCCCGTTCCTGGGGGCTGCGCCCCCAGACCCCCTGTCGCGCTGAACGCGCTCGTCCTCAAACGCCGGACGGGCTGAAACGGACCTGCCCATGACTCGCGTCGCCGCCATCGACTGCGGTACGAACTCGATCCGCCTCCTCGTCGCCGACGCCGACCCTGTCACCGGGGAACTCGTCGATCTGGACCGGCGGATGACCATCGTCCGCCTCGGCCAGGGCGTCGACCGCACGGGACGGCTCGCCCCCGAGGCGCTGGAGCGGACCTTCGCTGCCTGCCGTGAGTACGCCGCCGTCATCAAGGAGCACGGTGCAGAGCGGGTGCGGTTCGTCGCGACGTCCGCGTCCCGGGACGCGGAGAACCGGGACGAGTTCGTACGGGGGGTGCTGGACATCCTGGGTGTCGAGCCCGAGGTGATCTCGGGCGACCAGGAGTCCGAGTTCTCCTTCACCGGCGCCACCAAGGAACTGACGGGGCGCGACGACCTCGCCAAGCCCTACCTGGTCGTGGACATCGGCGGCGGCTCGACCGAGTTCGTGGTCGGCGACGACCACGTGCGCGGAGCGCGGTCCGTGGACATCGGGTGCGTACGGATGACGGAGCGGCATCTTGTGAGGGAGGGGGCGGTGGTGGATCCGCCCGGGAGCGAGCAGATCGCCGCCATCCGCGCCGACATCGAGGCCGCCCTCGACCTGGCGGAGCAGAGCGTCCCGCTGGGCGAGGCGCGCACGCTGGTCGGGCTGGCCGGGTCCGTCACCACGGTGTCGGCGATCGCGCAGAACCTCCCCGCGTACGACTCCGAGGCCATCCACCACTCCCGGGTCTCCTACGACCGCGTCCGCGAGATCACCGAGAGCCTCCTCCGGTCCACGCATGCCGAGCGGGCGGCGATTCCGTCCATGCATCCGGGGCGCGTGGACGTGATCGGCGCCGGTGCGCTCGTACTGCTGTCGATCATGGAGCGGATCGGGGCGACGGAGGTCGTGGTGTCGGAGCACGACATTCTTGACGGAATCGCCTGGAGCATCGCCTGATCCGGCGATACGCGCACATCCGTGAATTGATTGGTGAGCCGGATCGGGGCTGCCAATCAACCTTCCGGTGACTGGACTTGAGGGGCGCAGGAGTTGGTGTCCCACGTTCCCAACAGGGGAGGGAGCGTGGGACACCAGGGCGGGGGGCTCCGGTGCGTCGGCCGGTCGAGGGGTTCGGGCGGCGTCGTCTTCGTACGGGAGGGGAAGCCGGATGGGGCGCCCTGAGAGGCCGTTGGATCCGGAGGGTGGGCCGGTCGAGCGGTTCGCCTTCGAGTTGCGGGAGTTGCGGCGGCAGGCCGGTGGGATGACCTACCGGGCCATGGCTGCGGAGGCCGGGTATACGGCGGCGACGCTGTCCGAGGCCGCCGCGGGGGAGCGGCTGCCGTCCTTGGCGGTGGTTCTGGCGTATGTGGCCGCCTGTGGTGGGGACGTCGACGACTGGGAGCGGCGCTGGCAGCGGGCCGCCGAGGATGCTGCTGGGCAGGTGCCCGAGGGGGACGGGAGCGCGGCGCCCTATCGGGGGCTGGCGCGGTTCGAGCCGGGGGACAGTGGGTGCTTCTTCGGGCGGGACCAGTTGGTGGCCGATCTGGCGGAGCTGGTGCTGGACCGTCGGTTCGTGGCCGTCGTGGGTACTTCCGGGAGTGGGAAGTCGTCTTTGCTGCGGGCCGGGTTGATACCGGTGTTGCGGGGTGGGGACTGGGCCGGGGAGCGGCCTGCGGCCATCCGGATCCTCACTCCGGGCGCGCGGCCCGCCCATACGCACGCCCGTGCGCTCGTTCCCGTGGACGGGGGCGGGGACACCTGGGTCGTCGTGGACCAGTTCGAGGAGGTCTTCACCCTCTGCCGGGACCCCGCCGAGCGTGCCCACTTCATCGACATGCTGCTCGCCGCCGTACGGCCGGACAGCCGGCTGCGTGTCGTGATCGCCGTACGCGCCGACTTCTACGGCCGTTGCGGCGAACACCGTGACCTCGCCGCCGCCCTGCGCGGCACCGGACTGCTCGTCGGGCCGATGAGTGTGGAGGAGTTGAGGGAGGCGATCGTCAAGCCCGCCGCGGCCGAGGGGCTGGTCGTCGAGCGGGCCCTGACCGCGCGGATCATCGCGGACGTCGCCGACCAGCCCGGCGGGCTGCCGTTGATGTCCCACGCGCTGATGGAGACCTGGCGGCGGCGCCGTGGCGGGGCGCTGACCGTCAAGGGGTACGAAGCCGTCGGTGGGGTGCACGGTGCCATCGCCCGTACCGCGGAGGAGTGTTACAGCGGGCTCTCCGCGCCCGAAGCCGCGCTCGCCCGTCAGGTGATGCTGCGGCTCATCGCGCCGGGCGAGGGCACCGACGACACCGGTCGGCCCGCCCGCCGTGCCGAACTCGCCGCCGATGCCGCCGCCGTCCTCGACCGGCTGGCCGGCGCCCGGCTGATCACCCTCGACGACGACACCGTCGACCTCGCCCACGAGGCGCTGATCACCGCCTGGCCCCGGCTGAACGGCTGGATCGAGAGCGACCGCGAACTGCTGCGCCGGCACCGGCTGCTCACCGAGGCCGCCACCGCCTGGGAGCAGCTCGACCGCGACGCCGGTGTGCTGTACCGAGGGGCTCGGCTGACCGTGGCCACGGAAGCCTTCACGCCGGTCGCCGAGCCCGATCCGCTCACGCCGCTGGAGCGGGCCTTCCTCACCGCGAGCCTCGACGCCCGCCGGCACGAACAGCGCCAGGCCACCCGTACGAGCCGTCGGCTGCGCGGGCTGACCACGGCGCTGACCGTCCTCGTCGCCCTCGCGACCGTGGCGGGCCTGACCGCCTGGAACCAGAACACCACCAGTACGCGGCAGCATCTTCAGGCCGAGGCCCGCCGTGTCGCCGCGATCGCCGACAGCATCCGCTCCTCGGACCCGAGGACGGCCATGCGGCTCAGCACGGCGGCCTACCGGCTCGCCGATCTGCCCGACAGCCGCTCGGCCCTCCTCGACTCGCTCGCCCAGACCGAGCAGGACCGGTTCGATCCCGGGGAGGGTTCGGCCGCGACCGGCGACAGTGACAGCCAGCGATTCCTCAGCCGTGACGGACGCGTCCTGACCAAGGTCACGGACGACCGTGTCGAACGCTGGGACACCTCCGCACAGCGGCGGACCGGCTCGTTCCCCGGCCCCGGGCACCTGGAGTTCCCCGGCGTCCAGGGCATCAGTCCCGACGGAGACACGCTCCTGATCTGGACGAAGGGCGGGCTGCGGCTGTGGGACGTCGACGCCGGCCGGCTGGTCGGCGGTCGTGTCGGCTCGGCCGACGATTCCTCCGCCGGTACGACCGGTTCGTTCGTCACCGATACGCGGATACTCCTCGCCAGCTCCTACGCCGGACGCTCCGGCGTCCTCTTCCGGCTGTGGGACACCGCGCTCGGCCGCTCGGTGTTCGAACAGCAGTTCAAGGGTGAGTCGACCGCCGACAGTGCCGTCAGCCCCGACGGACGGCTGCTGGCGATCTGTCGGCGCGGCGGATCGCTGCAGGTGTGGGACACGGCCGCACGGCGGAGACTGCCGACCCCATGGGCGACCACGAACCCGGATCTCTGCCCGAAACGATCGGACGAGTACGGTCCGGCGGCCGACGGCCCCCATGAGGGCCGACTGCAGTTCACCCCGGACAGCCGCGCCCTCGCCGCCGTGGGCACCTTCCCGGACGGCTCCGGGGTGCGCGCCTGGGACCTGGCGTCGGGGAAGCCGCGGCGGCGGATCGAGCACACCCTGCCGAAACGCGCCGGTGCGCAGATGACGTTCAGCGCGGACGGCGGGTTCGTCGCGGTGGCGAGCCACGACGAGATCCTGCTGTGGCGTACGGCCGACCCGGAGGTCCCCGTGTTCCGGCACTCGCTCAGCTCCACAGGCTCCTACGATCTGGAGGGGACCTCGGCACTCAGGCTGGACCTGGACCGGCGCAGGATCCGGTACCTGGAGGTGCGCGGCTGGGAGCGCAGGACCGCGGTGGCGTCCCTGGCCCTCGACGAGGCGCTGGACTCCGCCTACCCGGTCGGCCCGGTCCGGGCGGCCACGTACAGCCCGGACGGCCGCGTCCTCGCAGCCGTGCGGCGTCTCGACGGCGCGACCCGCTTCCAGCTCCTGGACGCGGCGACCGCCGAGGTCCTGGCCGATCTCCCCCACTCGCAGATGTTCTGCCTGCCGGATCCCGGCTGCGAGAACCACACCGCGTTCAGCGCCGACAGCGGGACCCTCGCCTACGGTGCCAAACCGCCGGTCGGCCGCTACTCCAAGGTCACCTTCTATGTCTGGGACACCCGTACCCGCCGCCAGGTCGCCTCGCTGTCCCTTCCGGAGGGCGTCGAGGGCATCGGGCTCAGCCCGGACGGGAAGACCTTCCTGGCCTCCAGGATCAAGGCAAGCGGGACGATCGAGGTGTGGGACGTCCGCAGCCGGACCAGGACCCGGGTGCTCCACGGTGTGCGGGACGTCCCCGTCGTCAGGCCCGACGGACGCCTGCTTGCCACGTCGGGCGGCGACTTCGTCGACCTGCCCTCCGGCAAGGTGACCCACCGCAACGCCTCGGACCCGCTGTCGGCCGTCGTCTTCAGCTCCGACGGACGGTATCTCGCCGTGGGCGGCCGGGGCGGGGTCACGATCTGGGACGGCGGTGCCCGACGACGCCTGGCGAACCTGCCCGCGACCCCCGACGGTGACATCGACGGGGACACGGACGACGACGACCAGTTCGTCACGACGGTGGCCTTCTCGCCGGACGCCCGCTATCTCGCCGTGGGCACCGCCGGCGGAACGCTGCAGATCTGGCAGACCGAGGCACCCCACCTCCGGCCCACGGTGTTCCCCGCCCTGGGCGGCCGGGTGCAGTCCGTGGCCTTCGGTCCCGACGGGGGCACCCTGTACGCCGCGAGCACCCACCGCCGCTCCCGCTCCTACGACCTCGACCCCGAGCACGTCGCCACCACCGTGTGCGCACGGGCGGGCGGCGGGCTGTCCCGCGCCGACTGGCGGAGCTATCTCCCCGACGTGCCCTATCGGGACGTGTGCTGAGCCCCTCCCCGGGGGTCCCTCGGGCCCCCGAGTCGGCCTCTCCTGAGCAGGTCGGATAACGTATGAGCGCACTTGTGGGGCTGTTCGCGGCCCCCGGGTGACGCCCCCTCGGGAAAGTTCGTGAAGTTCTTCACAAGGAATTCGGTCCTGTTGGGCGACGAACGTGCTCCGCAGGGCCCTTTCGGGGGCTCACCAGGGGCGGGAGCGTGCTCGGGGGAGCGTTTCGGCGGGGTTTCCGGTGGGTGTGGCGGGAGGCTGGTCCAGTCACTCCGGCGACCCGGAAGGGCAGTTCACGCGGCATTGACATCGGGGCGTACCGCCCGCTGGTTCGTCCCGCGCGACACGGCCTCGGCCATGCGGGCCGCGCAGTGTAGCAGAGGGGGTCCATATGCTTGTGAAGGGGCTCACGAGCGACCCCCCTGGGGCGGGTGGATACTCGATGGCATGAGCACCACGGAGCGTCCCAGGATCCTCGTAGTAGGCGGTGGGTACGTAGGCCTGTACGCAGCTCGGCGCATTCTCAAGAAGATGCGCTACGGCGAGGCGACCGTCACGGTCGTCGACCCCCGGTCGTACATGACCTACCAGCCCTTCCTCCCCGAAACCGCCGCCGGCAGCATTTCGCCGCGCCACGTCGTCGTACCGCTGCGACGTGTGCTGCCCAAGGCGGAAGTCCTCACCGGTCGGGTCACCACCATCGACCAGGACCGCAAGGTCGCCACGATCGCCCCCCTCGTGGGTGAGGCGTACGAGCTGCCTTTCGACTACCTCGTCATCGCCATGGGCGCGGTCTCCCGCACCTTCCCGATCCCCGGCCTCGCCGAACAGGGCATCGGCATGAAGGGCATCGAGGAGGCCATCGGCCTGCGGAACCACGTCCTCGAGCAGCTGGACAAGGCCGAGTCCACGACCGACGAGGAGATCCGCCGCAAGGCGCTCACCTTCGTCTTCATCGGCGGTGGCTTCGCGGGTGCGGAGACCATCGGCGAGGTCGAGGACATGGCGCGCGACGCGGCGAAGTACTACCCCAGCGTGTCCCGCGAGGACATGCGGTTCGTGCTCGTCGACGCCGCCGACAAGATCCTTCCCGAGGTCGGCCCGAAGCTTGGCCAGTACGGCAAGGAGCACCTGGAGAGCCGCGGGGTCGAGATCTATCTTTCGACTTCGATGGACTCGTGTGTGGATGGCCATGTGGTCCTGAAGAACGGCCTTGAGGTCGACTCCAACACCATCGTGTGGACGGCCGGCGTCAAGCCCAACCCGGTGTTGTCCCGGTTCGGCCTGCCGCTGGGGCCGCGCGGTCACGTGGACGCGCAGCCGACCCTCCAGGTCACGGGTACGGACTACATCTGGGCCGCGGGCGACAACGCCCAGGTGCCCGACGTGGCCGCCCGCAAGGCCGGCGTGGAGAACGCCTGGTGCCCGCCGAACGCGCAGCACGCTCTGCGGCAGGCGAAGGTGCTCGGCGACAACGTGGTCTCCGGTATGCGGGGCTTCCCGCAGAAGGAGTACTCGCACTCGAACAAGGGCGCCGTGGCGGGTCTCGGCCTGCACAAGGGCGTCGCGATGATCGTCATGGGCAAGGTGAAGATCAAGCTCAAGGGCCGGCTGGCGTGGTACATGCACCGCGGCTATCACGGTCTGGCGATGCCGACGTGGAACCGGAAGATCCGGGTGTTCGCGGACTGGACGCTGGCGATGTTCCTGAAGCGTGAGGTTGTGGCGCTGGGGGCGTTGGAGACTCCTCGGGAGGAGTTCTACGAGGCTGCGAAGCCGGCGCCGGTCGCTGCCGCGAAGAAGACGGAAGAGAAGACAGAGGCCAAGGCCTCCTGACCTCCGTGCACTGAATTCCCCCTGCCTGAGCCCGAAGGGGCCGCCCGCCATCCGTGGTGCGGGCGGCCCCTTCGGGTTTTTTCCTCGCCCCCGCCGCCCCTACCCGTTCCCATCCCTGGGGGCGGCAGCCCCCAGAAGGATGGGAACGGGTAGGGGCGGCGGGGGTGAAGGAAGCTTGGTGTCGGGTGGCTGCCCCGCTGGGCAGGCACTTTGCCCAGTTGTGATCCCCCCGGGGGACTGCGAGCCGGGCGTGTTGGTGTTTTCGTGGGTGTTGGACATTCCCGGTTGTGCCGTAACGGAGGTGTGCGTCATGCCCGAAGCCGCGTCGCGGCTGCAGAGCTTCGCCGAACAGTTGCTGGGTGCCCCGCTCCCGATGCGCATCCGCGCCTGGGACGGCTCCGAGGCAGGCCCGCCCGGCGCCCCCGCCCTGGTCGTCCGCAACCGCCGCGCCCTGCGCCGGCTGCTGTGGAAGCCGGGCGAACTGGGGCTCGCCCGCGCCTGGGTCGCGGGCGACCTGGACATCGAGGGGGACTTCTACGCCGCCCTCGACCTGCTGTCCGGGCTGGTCTGGGAGCGCGGGGAGGACGCCAGGACCCTCACCGAGGCGCTGCGCGACCCCGAGGTGCGGGCAGCGGCGCGCGGGCTCGTGAAGATGGCCGGGCCTCCTGTACCTCCCGCTCCGCCCCGTGAAGAGGTTCCGCGCCGGCGCCGGCACCTCCACACCAAGCGCACCGACAAGCGCGCCGTCAGCCACCACTACGACGTCGGCAACGACTTCTACGAGATCGTCCTCGGCCCGTCCATGGTGTACTCCTGCGCCTACTGGGACGACCCCGAATCGACTGCCCTCGAAGCCGCGCAGCGCGACAAGCTCGACCTCGTCTGCCGCAAGCTCGCCCTCGCGCCCGGCCTGCGTCTCCTCGACGTCGGCTGCGGCTGGGGCTCCCTCGCCATCCATGCCGCCCGGGAGCACGGCGTACACGTCGTCGGCGTCACCCTCTCGCAGGAGCAGGCCGCGTACGCCCGTAAGCGCGTCGCCGACCAGGGGCTCACGGATCGGGTCGAGATCCGGGTGCAGGACTACCGGGACGTCACCGACGGGCCCTTCGACGCCGTCTCCTCCGTGGGGATGGCCGAGCATGTGGGGAGCGAGCAGTATCTGACGTACGCGCGTGATCTGTATGCCCTGCTGAAGCCCGGCGGGCGGCTGCTCAACCATCAGATCGCCCGGCGGCCTCAGGCGGACGAGGGCGCGTACAGCCTCGACGGGTTCATCGACGCCTATGTCTTCCCGGACGGCGAACTCGAGCCCATCGGCACCACTGTCACCCAGCTCGAACGGGCCGGGTTCGAGGTGCGTGACGTCGAGTCCATCCGGGAGCACTACGCCCTCACCCTGCGGCAGTGGGTGACCAACCTGGAGGGTGACTGGGCGCGCGCCCAGCAGCTCGCCGGCCCGGGGCGGGCCCGCGTCTGGCGGCTGTACATGGCCGCCTCGGCCCTCGCCTTCGAGCACAACCGGATCGGCGTCAACCAGGTCCTCGCCGTACGGACCTCGGAGGAGGGTGACTCCGGGATGCCGCTGCGTGCCCGTACCTGGAACTGACCAGACCAAGTCGGGCCCCGCTCCTCACGAGCGGGGCCCGACCTCCGTACTCCCGCCGCTCTACTCCGACTTGATCGCCGCCAGCATGTTCAGGCGGGCAGCGCGCCGCGCCGGCCACAGGGCCGCCAGGACGCCCACCGTGGCGGCCAGGAGCAGGAAGAACGCCATCCTGGCCCAGGGCAGGACGAGTTCGTACGTCGGCATGCTCGTGCCGATGAGTTCGCCGGCCGCCCAGCCGAAGAACACGCCCAGGCCGATGCCCAGGACACCGCCGAAGACGGAGATGACCAGGGATTCCAGGCGGACCATGCGCTTGATGCCCTTGCGGTCGAGGCCGATCGCGCGGAGCATGCCGATCTCCTGGGAGCGTTCGAAGACCGACATGGCCAGGGTGTTGATGACGCCGAGGACCGCGACCAGGACCGCCATCGCCAGCAGGCCGTAGAGCATGTTCAGCATCAGGGTGAACATGCTGGCGATCTCGTTGGAGATGTCCTTCTTGTCCTGGATCTGGATGGCCGGGTTGGCGCCGAGGGCCTGCTCCAGCCGGTCCTTCGTCGCGTCCGTCGCGCCGCCCGAGGTCTTCACCATGACCTGCATGTCGCCGATGTCGTCGGCGGCCGTCCGGTGCGGGGCCAGGACGCCGTCGTCGACGAGGAGGCCGCTGATCATCTCGTTGCCCTCGTACACGCCCGCGACCGTCAGCCGCTGCTTCTTGCCGTCCTCGTAGCCGACGGTGAAGGCCGAACCCGCCTTCCAGCCATGGGAGTCGGCCGTCCACTCGTCCACGACGACCTGGGCGCCGCCGACCTTGAACGTGCCCTCGTCGAGCGTCAGCTCGGTCAGCTTGCCGATCGTGGCGCCGCTGACACCGGTCACCGACTCCGTCCCGCCCTCGATGCGTACGGGGGTGTTGCGCATGGGGCTGAGGGCGGTCACGCCGGTCGTCCCCGCCAGCTTCTCGGCGACCTCGGGGGAGAGCTCCATGCCGTTGGCCATCGAGACGACGTAGTCCGCCCTGATCGAGGACGAGGCCATCTTGTCGATCGACTTCTGGAGGCTGCCCGCCATCACCGTCATGCCGGTGATGAGGGTGAGCCCGATCATCAGCGCGGAGGCCGTGGCGGCCGTACGACGGGGATTGCGGACCGAGTTCTGGCGGGCCAGCTTCCCGGAGACGCCGAACACACGCATCAGCGGGCTCGCGGCGGCGATCAGCGGGCGGGAGAGCAGCGGGGTGAGGATGAAGACGCCGATGATGAGCAGGACCGCGCCGATGCCCATGGGGGCCTGGCCGTCCGAGCCGCTCATCGTCGTGGCCGCCAGGACCACGGCGACGCCCGCGCCCGAGAAGAGCGCGCCCAGTGTGTTGCGCAGGACCAGCGACTTGGTCGTCGCGGTCGCGTGGACGCTGCTCATCGCGGCGACCGGGGGGATCTTCGCGGCGCGGCGGCCGGGCAGCCAGGCCGCCAGCATGGTGATGAGGATGCCGACCGCGAGGGCCGCGCCGACCGTGCCCGGTGTGACGATGAGCGGCCCGTCGGGCACGGTCGCGCCGAGCAGGCCGAGGAGTGCCTTCAGTCCGGCCCCGATCCCGATGCCCGTGACCAGCCCGGTCACCGCCGCCACCGCCCCGACCACGAACGCCTCGATCAGCACCGACCGTGTGACCTGGCGGCGCGAGGCGCCGACCGCCCGCAGCAGCGCCAGTTCCTTGGTGCGCTGGGCGACCAGCATGGTGAAGGTGTTGGCGATGATGAACGTGCCGACGAAGAGCGAGATGCCGGCGAAGACCAGCAGGCCCTGCTTGAGGCCGCTCATCGAGGAGGAGATGAACTTGGCCTGGTCGTCGGCCAGTTGGGTGCCTGTCGTGGTCTCGACCGTGTCGCGCGGCAGGGCCTTGTCCAGCGCCGCCTTGAGCGCGGTCTGGCTCGTCCCGGCCGCCGCCTTGACGTCGATCTCGTCGTACGTGCCCGTCTTGCCGAACAGTTGCTGCGCGGTCGCCGTGTCGAAGAGGGCGAGGCTGCCGCCGGCCGCGACATTGCCGTCGTCCGTGGTGAAGACGCCGGAGACGGTGGGCGTGAGCACCGGGCCGTCCACCGACAGGCGCACGGTGTCGCCGACCTGGTAGCCGGCCCGCTCGGCGGTCTTCGCGTCGAGGGCGACCTGGTTCGCGCCGCGCGGTGCGGTGCCGTCCTTCAGCGGGTACCGGGCGTCCTTGTCGCCCCAGAAGTTCCCGCCCTGCGACTGGAAACCGTCGCCGACGAGCTTGCCGTCCTTGTCGGCTATGGCGGTGAAGCCGGTCACGACACCGATGGCGGAGGCGGCACCCGGGACCTTCGCGCTCTCGTCGAGCAGGGCCCGCGTCAGCTCCGGAGTCTTGCCGATCTTGTCGCCCACATCGTCCCGGGGGCGCGCCTGCACGGCGACGTCGACCTGGTCGAAGCCCTTGGCGGAGCTGTTCTGGAGGGCGTTCGAGAGGGTGTTGGTGAAGACCAGGGTCCCGGACACGAACGCCACGCCGAGCATCACGGCGAGCACGGTCATCAGAAGCCTGGCCTTGTGCGCGAGTACGTTGCGCAGGGCGGTACGGAACATGGGGTGTCGTCTCAGTCCGTCGGGTCGTGAGCGGGGTGAAGTAAGGGCAGGGTTACGGGAGTTGAGGGCACGTCAGCTGGTACGGACGGTCCTGGTGTCCAGCCGCTTCATGCGGTCGAGGACCGCGTCCGCCGTCGGGCCGTACAGCTCGTCCACGATCCGGCCGTCCGCGAGGAAGACGACCCGGTCCGCGTACGCCGCCGCCACCGGGTCGTGGGTGACCATCACGACCGTCTGACCCAGCTCCCGTACGGAGTTGCGCAGGAAGCCCAGTACCTCGGCGCCCGCGCGGGAGTCGAGGTTCCCGGTCGGTTCGTCGCCGAAGATGATGTCGGGGCGGGAGGCCAGCGCCCGGGCCACCGCGACGCGCTGCTGCTGGCCGCCGGAGAGCTGGGACGGGCGGTGGCGGAGCCGGTCGGCGAGGCCGATCATCGTGATCACCGAGTCCAGCCACTGCTTGTCCGGCTTACGGCCCGCGATGTCCATCGGGAGGGTGATGTTCTCCAGGGCGGTCAGCGTCGGCAGCAGGTTGAACGCCTGGAAGATGAAGCCGATCTTGTCCCGGCGGAGCTTGGTGAGCTGCTTGTCCTTGAGGGAGCCCAGCTCGGTGTCGCCGATGCGCACGGAGCCCGAGGAGAAGGAGTCCAGGCCCGCCACGCAGTGCATCAGCGTGGACTTGCCGGAGCCGGACGGGCCCATGATCGCGGTGAACTCGGCCTGCCTGAAGTCGACGGAGACCTGGTCGAGGGCGACGACCCGCGTCTCACCCTGTCCGTAGACCTTGGACAGTTCCGTGGCACGGGCGGCCACCGTGGTGGTGGTCCGGTCGGCGAGGGGGGTGGTGGTCACGGGCGGGCTCCTGTCGGGAGGTTCGACGAGTTTCGGCGTCTGTGGCTCGTGAACCATCGTCATGGCGGAGAAGCGCCGTGTAGTCAGCCGCTGTTCCGGTTCCGAAGACAGCCTTGGGACGGACCTGGCGGGTCTGTGTCATACCTGGGGATGACGGGCGTCCCCTACAAGGGGGCATGACAAGAACAGGTGGAGCCCCCTTGTTCGGGCGGTGAAATTCCGTCATTCCGCATGCGCACCGGACTGCCTCGCGAAAGGCTATTGGCAAGTGCGGATGGCCCGTTCCAGGTGCTGATGCACCCTCAGACGTCAATAAAATAAGACAACATCGGTCCCCTCACCCGCAGTTCGGGTGAGGCGTCCCGATAGGCTCGGAACCTCGATGCGGAGCCCAGGGCCTGCCCGGATGGTGGAATGCAGACACGGCGAGCTTAAACCTCGCTGCCCCTTCGCGGGCGTGCCGGTTCAAGTCCGGCTCCGGGCACCTCCGACCCTCGTATGCCGGATTTGTCGGTGCTTCATCCATTGAAGTCTTGGCTGCGGAATCGTTGACAGCGGGCGTATGCGGTCAGACACTCATCTCAGGTAGTCAGTGAAGAAAGTTTCACTATACGAACATTCCTCGGATGAACGTACCGCATGAAGGGAACGACCGATGCGTACCACCGTCGGCATCATCGGAGCCGGCCCCGCCGGGCTCCTGCTCGCGCGGCTGCTCCACAACGCCGGTATCGACTCGGTCGTCCTGGAGAGCCGGGACCGGGAGTACGTGGAGCACCGGCAGCGCGCCGGGATCCTGGAGCAGGGGACCGTCGACGTGCTGCGCGCCGCCGGGGCGGGCGAGCGCATGGACCGCGAGGGCCTGCGCCACGACGGCATCGAACTGCGGTACGACAGGAAGCGCCACCGCGTCGACTTCCCCGCCCTCACCGGCGGCCGGTCCGTGATGGTGTACGCGCAGACCGAGGTCTGCAAGGACCTCATCGCCCTCCAGCTGGCCGAGGGCGGCCCGCTGCTGTTCGAGGCGGAGGCGCTGGCGGTGGAGGACGCCGACAGTGGCAGCCCGCGCGTGCGGTTCCGGCACGAGGGGCGGGAGGACGTACTGGAGTGCGAGTACGTCGTCGGGTGTGACGGGTTCTGGGGCGTGGCCCGTACGGCGATCCCGGCCGAACTCACCCGGGTGTTCGAACGGTCGTACCCCTTCGGCTGGCTCGGCATCCTCGCCGACGTACCGCCCTCGCACGACGAGCTGGTCTACGCCCGCCACGACCGGGGCTTCGCCCTGCTCTCCATGCGCTCGCCGTCCGTCTCCCGCCTCTACCTCCAGGTGCCGGACGGCACCGACGCCGAGGCGTGGAGCGACGAGGAGATCTGGGACGAGCTGGAGCGGCGCTTCGAGACCGCCGACGGCTGGAAGCTCGACCGGGGGCCCATCACGCAGAAGTCCGTGACCCCGATGCGGAGTTACGTCCACGAGCCGATGCGGCACGGACGGCTGTTCCTCGCCGGGGACGCCGCGCACATCGTCCCGCCGACCGGCGCCAAGGGGCTCAACCTCGCCGTCGGGGACGTCGTGACCTTCGCGCGCGCACTGACGTACGAGAAGGAGACGGGGTCGGCCCAGCTGCTCGACGCCTACTCCGAGACGTGTCTGCGCCGGGTCTGGCAGGCCGAGCGGTTCTCGTACGACATGACGACGATGCTGCATCGCTCCCCGGACACCACTCCCTTCGAGGAGCGGCTGCAGCTGGCGCGGCTGGAGCGGATCGCCACCGCCCGTTCGGCGGAGGGGGATCTGGCCGAGGGGTACACGGGCTTCCCCCTGTGATCAGTGATCGGTCTCGGGTCTGTACCGGGTTGGTCATGGTCCTGGGGCTCCGTGGCCGGGAATCAGGCGGGCGCGTAGCGTGTTCGCGACAGGACAAGGGAAAGATCCTCCCCAAGCACTAGGGTCAATCCTTTGCCCACCTATTACTCTTGAGCCCAAGGCCACGCATCGTGTCCATGGAGGAGTGAAATGAGGAGCAGCAACCCGGTCTTCTCGCGACGGGGGTTCAGCCGCGACAACGGCTACGCGGGTTTCAACACCGCGCCGCAGGCCGGGGGCGCCGCTGTCGGTACGCAGTCGGGCAACCCGTACGCGGACCAGCAGGCCCAGCAGGGTGGCAACCCGTACGCGACCAACCCCTACGCCCAGCAGGACCTTCAGCACGGCGCGCCGCCGCAGGCCCCGGTCACCACCGGCCGGATGACGATCGACGACGTCGTCATGCGGACCGCCACCACCCTTGGTGTGCTGGTCGTCACGGCGGCGCTCGCCTGGGCGCTGCTGCCGGTCGACGACGCGAACATCAACCGGTCCTACGGCATCGCCATCGGCGCCGGTCTGGTCGCGATGGTCCTCGGCCTCGTCCAGTCCTTCAAGCGCAAGGCCTCGCCCGCGCTGATCGTGACGTACGCGGCGCTGGAGGGTGTCTTCCTCGGCGTCGTCTCCAGCGTGGTCGACAACCGCATCGCGAGCGGTGCGGCCATGCAGGCCGTGATCGGCACGCTGGCGGTCTTCGCCGGCGTACTCGTGGCGTACAAGGCGGGCTGGATCCGCGTCAACCGCCGCTTCTACGGTTTCGTCATGGCGGCCGCGCTCGGTTTCGTGCTCCTGATGGCCGTGAACCTGCTGTTCGCCGTCTTCGGCGGCGGTGACGGCCTCGGCTTCCGCAGCGGTGGCCTCGGCATCGTGTTCGGCATCATCGGCATCCTGCTCGGTGCGTGCTTCCTGGCTCTCGACTTCAAGCAGGTCGAGGACGGCATCGCCTACGGCGCGCCGCGCGAGGAGGCCTGGCTGGCCGCCTTCGGCCTGACCATGACGCTGGTCTGGATCTACCTGGAGTTCCTGCGGCTGATCGCCATCCTTCAGGGTGACGACTAGTACGACGGCCGACAGTAGCCAGTAGGCAGTAGAAGGGCCCCGGGGTCGCTCCCGGGGCCCTTCGTCGTCGTGGTGTCGGTGCGTGTCGGTGCGCGCCCCGGGCTCTCAGAGGAGCTTGCGCGCGGCCCTCCTCATGTCGTACTCGTGAATGATCGCCTTGGCGTGGCCGTACGCGAGATTGTGCTCGTGCCGGAGCCAGCTGACCTTCTCCTCGAAGCGGAAGAGGGAGGGGCCTTCGTCGACGGTGCGCAGCCAGTCGGATACTTCACGACCGGTGCAGTGGGGGATGCGGGCGAGCATGTTGCGGTGGGTCTCCTCGGAGAGGACGTGGGACATCGGCGCCTCCGGACGCAAAGGGGATGTAAGCCGGTCCTTCACGCCACGGTGCCTGAGGGTTGGGTTGTTGGCAACAGTCCAGGTGCGACCGTTAGTCTCACGGCGTGCTGGATACCTCGCCTTTGACGCGCGCAGTGGATCACTTTGCCGATCGTTTGCGGGCGGCGCCGCAGAGTCGGTTGCAGCGGGGGGCTGCCGCTGAGGCGTTGGGGTTGGCCAGGGAGTTGGCACGGCGTGCCCAGTTGTTGGAGTCGCCGGGGGGTGAGCCGCTCGTCATGCCTGATGTGGGGATGTTCGCGGGGGCGGATCAAGTGACTGTGGCCGCGCATGATTTGGCGCTGGTTCTTCGGAGTGAGGGGGAGTTGGCTTCGGCGTTGGCTCTTGTTGCGGAGGCTCAGCAGCGGGCGGGGGTTTAGGGGGTTCGTTGTCGGCTGACCGCCGGTGGGGGCTTGTCGCGCAGTTCCCCGCGCCCCTGAAGGGGCGCCCCTGTCGGCGGCGATTGAATGCTCAGCCCCTTGCAGCAACGAAAAACCAACCGCCCGCCCGCAGCCAGCGCCCGCAACCGCCCGCCCGCAACCAGCGACCGCGACCGACCGCTCGCCCGCAACCAGCGACCGCGACCGATCGCTCGCCAGCGACCAGCGACCGCCCGCTGCGGCCAGCGGCCCGCAACCGCCCGCCCGCGACCTGCAACCGCCCGCCCGCAGCCAGCGACCGAGCCGCCCGCCCGCGGCCAGCGACCGAGCCGCCCGCCCGCGGCCAGCGACCGAGCCGCCCGCCCGCGGCCAGCGACCGAGCCGCCCGCCCGCGGCCAGCGACCGCTCCCGGCTACAGGGAAGCTATGACGCGGTCCGCCAGTACGTACACCGTTTCCTCGCCGCATTCGAAGGTGAGGGCGTAGGCGCCTGAGATGCCTGAGCCGCCTAGGAGGACCGGGGCCTCGCCTGCGCGGAGGGCTGCGGAGAGGCGTTCGGCGGTTTCGCGGTGGCCGGGGGTCATGCAGAGGGTCGTGCCGTCCGTGAAGACGTAGACGTCGAGCGTGCCCAGGGGGCCGGGGCGGACGTCGGACAGGGCCGTGCGGGAGTCGGCGAGGTCCTCCAGGCAGGCGACCGTGCGTTCGTGGTCGTTCACGATGGGCGACTGGGCCGGGACGAAGTCCGGGTGGGACGGGTGCCGGCGGCGGGCGGCGGCCAGTTCGGCCGATTCTCCCCCAGAGGGGGTACCCCCAGCGAACTCGTCGGATTCCGTGCTCGGCTCGGTCACCGGCTCCAGGGACTCCAGGCCCGCGAAGTCCGCCGGACGCGGCAGGAACAGTTCGCTGTCGGGGAGGCCGAGCAGGGAGGGGGCGTCGGAGGCGTCACGGGCCTCCTGGGCGGCCCAGAAGGCACGCGCCTCGGCAAGCTCCCGCTCCCGCTCCTCGGCGAGCGCCTCGGCCACGGCAGCGCGTATCTCGTCGGTCTCACGGGGCGTGCGGGCCTGCGGCACGCGCCCGTGCGCCCCGACGGCGAGGCTCTGGGCGGCCAGCTCGGTGTGCAGGGCCGCGATCTGTCGACGCAGTCCCAGCAAGGTGCGCAGAACGGCGACGCCCACAGCCGTGGTGACGGTGGCTGTGGCGAGCAGCAGAGCAAGAGGCGTAGCGCTCACTGACGTACTCCCGGTTCAAAGTCGACCCCCGACTTCCTACATCAGCTTGAAGGGTGGACTAACCACCTGTCAGTGCGTAACGTCACGAAACGGACAGGACTTTGGGCCTGATGTTTGGGGTCGAACCCCAGGTGACCTGCGCAAATGCCCCTTCGGAGCGAGATAGGTCACATCCTGGGGGAGATTGGATCACAAAACGGCCCAGAACCCCGGTGGTTGCGGGGTTCCGGGCCGATCTCTCACGCAGGGTTTCCGGCCAACTACCGTCCGGAATTGGGGGTGGAGGTCAGCTCAGGCGCTCGATGACCATGGCCATGCCCTGGCCGCCGCCGACGCACATCGTCTCCAGGCCGAACTGCTTGTCGTGGAACTGGAGGGAGTTGATGAGCGTGCCGGTGATCCGCGCGCCCGTCATGCCGAAGGGGTGGCCGACGGCGATGGCGCCGCCGTTGACGTTCAGCTTCTCCAGCGGGAGGCCGAGGTCGCGGTAGGAGGGGATCACCTGGGCGGCGAACGCCTCGTTGATCTCGGCCAGGTCGATGTCGTCGATGGTCAGGCCGGCGCGGCGCAGTGCCTGCTGGGACGCTTCCACCGGGCCGAGGCCCATGATCTCGGGGGAGAGGCCGGAGACGCCGGTGGACACGATCCGGGCCAGCGGGGTCAGGCCCAGCTCGCGTGCCTTCGTGTCGCTCATGATCACGACGGCCGCGGCGCCGTCGTTCAGGGGGCAGCAGTTGCCGGCCGTGACCAGCCCGTCCGGACGGAACACCGGCTTCAGTCCCTGGGTGCCCTCCAGCGTCACACCCGCGCGCGGACCGTCGTCCTTCGAGACCACCGTGCCGTCGGGCAGCGTCACCGGGGTGATCTCGCGCTCCCAGAAGCCGTTCTTGATGGCTTCCTCGGCGAGGTTCTGCGAACGGACGCCGAACTCGTCCATGTCCAGCCGCGTCACGCCCTTCACGCGGGCGAGGTTCTCGGCGGTCTGGCCCATCGAGATGTAGGCGTCCGGTACGAGACCGTCCTCGCGCGGGTCGTGCCAGGAGGTGCCCTCCTGCTCGGCGACGGCGGCCGTACGGGCCTCGGCCTCCGCGAAGAGCGGGTTGTGCGTGTCGGGCAGCGAGTCCGAGTTGCCCTTCGTGAACCGGGAGACCATCTCGACACCGGCCGAGATGAAGACGTCGCCCTCGCCCGCCTTGATGGCATGCAGTGCCATCCGGGACGTCTGGAGCGACGAGGAACAGTAACGGGTGATCGTGCAGCCCGGCAGGTAGTCCATGCCCATCTGCACGGCGACGATCCGCCCGAGGTTGTTGCCCTGCTCACCGCCGGGCAGACCGCAGCCGAGCATCAGGTCGTCGATGTCCCGCGGGTCCAGCTCGGGGACCTTGGCCAGTGCGGCCTGGATGATCGTGGCGGTGAGATCGTCGGCGCGCAGCTCCTTGAGGGAGCCCTTGAAGGCGCGTCCGATGGGGGAGCGGGCGGTCGAGACGATGACGGCTTCCGGCATGACGGCTCCATTGGCGTTACGGGGGCTGCTGGGCGTTTTTTTGCTTCGTGCGCTTCTTGCAGGCGGACCTGCTTGGGAAGTTACCCGTACGTATGGTCCCGGTCACGGGTGTGGCGGTGTGACTCGGACCGCACTTTTCTAAGCGCTTGCTCAGAGGGTGGTGGGTGAGGTCGGGAGTGGGGGCAGTCGCCCCTTCCTCTCCAGCCACGTCCAGTACACCCCCGCCCGCTGCACCTCCGCCCAGTACGCCTTCGTGAGCGCGTCGTGCAGTGCGGGCGCATGCTCGGCGAGGGGGCTGTCGGCCGCCCACACCAGCCGTTGCCGCACGCCCATCGGGTCCCCGGTCAGCGGCCGTACGACGACACCCTCGCGCTCGGTCACCAGCGGGTGCGCGAGCGCGACCCCGTGCCCCTGTCCGACCAGCGGGAACACCACGCTCCCGCTCAGCCGCTGCACGCGGCGCGGAGTGAACCCGGCCCGACGGCACGCGGCCCGGAACTGCGCCCGCATCCGTACGTCCTTGTTCTCCCCGGCGAGCCAGGCCTCGCCGGAGAGTGCCGTGAGGGGGATCTCGGGCCGGGCGGCGAGCGGGTGCCGTTCGGCGATCAGCACGAAGACGGGGTCGACGGCGAGCAGGGCGTCGCTGAGTCCGGGGCGCAGCGCCAGCTCGTAATCGGGGTAGTCGACGGTCAGCCCGAAGTCGAGCCGGCCGCCGGCGAGGAGTTCGAGCTGCTCCTCCTCCGTGTCGCAGGTGTGCAGGGTGATCTCGGCCCGGGGGAGGAGCCGGCGCGCGGTGGTGACCAGTACGGCGGTGAGCGGGCCGGGGACCGAGCCGAGCCGCAGGGCGGTCAGGTCGGAGTCGCCCGGGCCCCGCTGCCGTACGTCACGCATGAGGTCCTCATGGGCGGTGAGGATGCCGTGGGCGTGCGCCAGCACCATCGCGCCGAACGCGGTCGGCCGGGAGCCACTGCCGTCCCGTACGAACAACGCGCCGCCCAACACGCGCTCGATGCGCTGGAGTTGGGCGGTCAGCGCGGGCTGGGTGAAGCCGAGGGCCGCGGCGGCACGGGTGATGGAGCCGGTGTCGGCGATGGCGTTCAGGACGCGTAGGTGGCGGATCTCCAGATCCATAGCGCGATGTTATGGGCGGTTGGGAGTACCGGGAAGATCGCACCGGCGGGGACAGTCGACGGCGACCGAGTCACGACCGTCACCACCGCAGCAGTGGAGGCCGTATGTCCCGCATGTCCCGAAGACTGGTCGGCGTACTGACAACCGCGTTGCTGGTGCAGGGAGTTGCGGCGACCGCGCCGGCAACCGGCGCTGTGGGCAAGGCTGTTGCCTCCGACTGGACCCACGGAACCGGACAACAGGCCGCCGCCTCCCACCGGGTCACCCTCGTCACCGGCGACCGCGTGGACCTGGCCGGTGCGGGCGTCGCCATCGAACCGGGCCCGGGACGCGAGAGCTTGGGCTTCCAGCAGTTCGAGCGGGACGGCCACCAGTACGTCGTACCGAACGACGCCCTGCGCCTGGTCGCCGGCGGTCAGGTGGACGAGCGGCTGTTCGACGTGACGGGCCTGGTCGCGGCCGGGTACGACGACGCGAGTACGGCCGTACTGCCCACGATCGTGACGTACGCCGACGCGACGCTCGGCGGCCGGAGCCTGCGCGCGACGGACGGCGCCCAGGTGATCCGTACCTTCCCCGCTGTCGACGGCGCGGCGGTGGCCGTGGCGAAGGAGAGCGCGGGCGCCTTCTGGGACGGGGTGACAGCGGGCAGCCGTACGACCGGACTGCGCGCCGCGAGTGGTGTCGCCAAGGTCTGGCTGGACGGGAAGCGGCAGGTCAGCCTGGACCGGAGCGTGCCGCAGATCGGCGCGCCGACGGCCTGGCAGGCCGGGTACGACGGGACCGGCGTCACGGTCGCCGTCCTCGACACCGGCGTCGACGCCACCCACCCCGACCTGGCCGGGCGGATCAAGGAGGCCGTGAACTTCACGGACGCGCCCGACGCCGACGACACGGTCGGGCACGGCACGCATGTCGCGTCGACGGTCGCGGGCGGCGGGGCCAAGTACAAGGGGGTGGCGCCGGGGGCGTCCCTGCTGATCGGCAAGGTGTGCCCGGACCGTTCCTGCCCCGACTCGGCGATCCTGGCCGGGATGGAGTGGGCGGCGCCCCGGGCACAGGTCGTCAGCATGAGCCTCGGCGGTGACGACACCCCGGGCGAGGACGTCCTCGAAGAGGCCGTGAACACGCTGACCGCGAAGACCGGCGCCCTCTTCGTACTCGCCGCGGGCAACGACGGCAGCGCGGACGGCTCGGTCGACTCCCCGTCCACCGCCGACGCCGCGCTGTCCGTGGGCGCCGTCGACAAGCAGGACGTGATGGCGTCCTTCTCCAGCCGGGGCCCGCGCGAGGACGGCGCGATCAAGCCGGAGATCACGGCGCCGGGCGTCGACATCGTCGCGGCGCGGGCCGCGCACGCGGGCAGCGAGTACGTGGAGGTCGAGCCGGGTTACACCTCGGTCTCGGGTACGTCCATGGCCACCCCACATGTCGCCGGGGCGGCGGCGCTGCTCGCGGGCCAGCACCCGACCTGGCGGGCGGCCGAGCTGAAGGCGGCCCTGATGGCGGCGGCGACGCCGACCCCCGGCGCGAACGTCAACGCACAGGGCGCGGGCCGGACGGACGTGGGCAGAGCGGTCCAGCAGGCGGTCCTCGCCACCCCGACCACCCTCCCCCTGGGCACGCAGGAGGCTCCGGCCGAGGACGACGTACCGGTGGTCAGGACGGTGACGTACCGGAACGAGGGCGCGGAGCCGGTGACGCTGGACTTCGCGGCGAAGGTGACGGGCCCAGGCGGGGCCGCTGCCCCGGCGGGCATGTTCACGGTCAGCCCGTCGCACACGACGGTCCCGGCGGGCGGGTCGACGACGGTGACGGTGACGGCGGACACGCGCGTGCAGAGTGCGACGGGCGTCTTCGAGGGTGCGCTGGTGGGCACGGACGCGACGGGCGGCGTATCGGTCCGCGTACCGCTGACGATCACCAAGGCGACCCCCACCCACAAACTGACGGTCAAGGTCATCGACCGAGCGGGCAACCCGGCGGCGAACTACTGGACCGACATCATGAGCCTGGACGGCTCGACGTACCGCTTCGTGTACGACCCGTCAGGCTCGGGCACGGTGTCGCTCCCGGCGGGCCGCTACACGGTGGACGCGTCGGTGATCACGCAGACGGACGGCAGCACGACACTCCTGGCCCGCCCCACCCTGACGGTGACCGGCGACACCGAAATAGTCCTCGACGCTCGCAGGGCCACCCCCGTCTCGGCGACCCTCCCGCGCAAGGACGCGAGCCTGCGCCTGGCGGCGGTCGGCTTCCGCCGCGAACTGACCAACGGGACGGGCTTCGGTATGCGGGCCACCGCCGACTCCTTCGACAAACTCTTCACGGCCGCACTGGGCGAAGACGTGGGCCCGGGTGAGGGCGGGCTGGTGGCGGACGTACGCGGCTTCTGGGCGAAGAAGGGCGCTGACGGGACGTACAACGACTCGCCGTACGAATACGTCCTGGTGTGGTTCGAGCGAGGTCATCTGCCGACGAACTTCAGCAGGGTGGTGCGGCAGAGCGAACTGGCCGAGGTGAAGCAGCGGTACTACTCGGTGACGCCGGGAGCACCGGCACGGGCGTTCCAGCACAACTTCGGCTTCCCGCCGGAGGGCGGGAGCGCGCTGTCGGCGGGCGCGATCTGGTTCGACACCCCGGGCAGCGGCCGGACCCTGTACTACAAGGCCGACGACACGATGTGGGAGACGCGGTACAACCAGTACGCGGCCGACGGCAGCACCTTCCAGACCCAGTTCTGGTCGAAGGACTACGAGAGCTACAAGCCCGGCAAGCGCTACACGGTGACCTGGCAGAAGGCGGTACCGGGCCCACGCTTCGGCCGCCTGACGTTCGTCGCCCGCGAGGGCAACCGCCTCTCCTTCAACATGCCGATGGCCGGCGACCAGGCAGGCCACACCGGCTACTCCCTGTACGACAAGAGCCGCGTCGCCTTCTACTACGGCGACCAGAAACTCGTGGAGCTGAACTACCCCTGGACCGACGCCTCGGGCACGGTCCCGGCGGCCGAATCGACCTACCGCCTGGAGTACTCGTCGGAGCGCAGCGTGGCCAACGGGGGCTTCGGGCTGGGGACGAGCATCAGCGGGTCGTGGACGTTCCGGTCGGCGGAGGTCGTGGGCGGGCGCGCGGCTCTTGGCCTGTCGGCGTTCGACTTCGCGCCGGTGGTCGACCTGAGCAATACGGGGCGGGGGGCTGTTCTGCCGATGCGGTTGGTGCGGCAGCCGGGGGCGGTGGCTTCGGCGGTGCGGTCGGTGGGGGTTGAGGTGTCGTACGACGACGGGGGGAGTTGGCGGAAGGTTCGGCCGGTGCGGGTGGGGCGGGATGCTTGGGTGGTGCCTCTGCCTGGGGGTGGGCGGGGGCTGCCGAAGGGCGGGGGGTATGTGTCGGTGCGGGCGAGTGCGGGGTTCGCTGATGGGGGTGCGGCGGAGTATCGGGTGATTCGGGGGTATCGGGTGGGGTGAGGGGGCTCATGTCGGCGGCGCTGCGACTCGCGTAGTCGCAGCGCAAGTTGGCAGAGGTTCGTAGTCCCAGGGGGACTGGCGTACCCAGCCTGGTCCCATGAGACAGCAGCAGACGCCGCCCCTACTCCTCGCCCCGGCCGCCATCGACGTCGGGAAGCCGTTCGACCACGAACGATCCGCGCGCTCTCACGGTGACGATCAGTCCACGTTCCCTCAGGATGTCCAACGACCGGCGGACCGTGTTGGAGCCGACGCCGTATTCCTGAGACAGGATCAACTCGCCAGGCAGGCGCGACCCTGCGGCGAACTCGCCAGTCCGGATCTTGTTCTCGATGATCTTCGCGAGCTGCTCGTAGTGGTAGGTCGCGGCGGCCGGATTGATCTTCTCTTCCACGTACTCGAACGTAAGCGTTCGGCAACTTGCGTGCATCCTCGAAAACTGTCAACTGCTGTCAACCACTGCCGTCTACTGCCGACCGCTTTCGAAAGTGGCTATGGTGGCTGGCGCAAGCAGATGGAGAAGGCGAGACCCCCCGCGACTGTGCGACCAGTCCGGGGGCGTGGCCCTCAACCGTTGGGAGGTTGACGACATGCGAGAGCGTAGCGCGGTCGTATTCGTTGGATTGTTGCTGCCACTGCTGTGCTGGGTCCTGCCAGGGACCGGCAGGCGGCGGAGGGCGACTTCGGAACCAATCCGGAATGTCGTGACCAGCAAGAACGTGAAGCGTCCCGTGCGTCTGGTGAAGCGGGTGCCGTCCCGGCAGCGGTCGCCGTACAGCGCCGACCGGGCGCCCCTGGACGGTTCCGCGTCCCGGCTGTCCCGGCCCTACCTCCCCGCCTTCGCTGACCTTGTTGTCCACGCCGAGCTGAACACGGCGGGGGCCCGATGACCGGCCAGCGGGGTAACAGGGTTCAAGCAGCCGTACGCCAGGCCGAGTTGCCGATGCTGCGTGCCTACCGGCTCTGGTTCGAGCACGCCCGCAAGTGCGCCGAATGCAAGCCCGCCAGCAAAGCGATGGACGGGTGCGAGAACGGACAGGGGCTGTGGGGCGCCTACCGCCACGCGTACGACGGAGGTGCCGGATGACCACCCATCCCACCGACACCTGCGGGACCGTTCGCGCCTCGCTGTTCTACCGGGCACCGATCCTCAGCGAGACCGGAGCGTGCGTCCTCCCCAAACGTCACGAGGGCGACCACCAGGACGCCAAAGGCGCACGCTGGTACGTGATTCCCCTCGTCGGCGGTGCGGACCTCGGCGGGGAGAGGGGTACGCGATGACCCGCGAGTCGGCCCTAGCTCCGGAACCCCCGTTCCGTTCTCCCCGCTGCGTCCTGGGCCAGCACCCCGGGTGCCAGGACGACGAACCGCGTGACACCGGCGTACCCGGAGTGCACTACCTGGTGTGCACCTGCGCCTGCCACTGTCCGGCACCCGCGCCGCCCTTCATCGCCCGCGATGCCCAGGGCGAACCGCTCAACGGTGTCATCCAACCCTTCCCCTACCATCGCGCGGTGAGGATCTGGACGGAGCCCCCTGCCAAGACCGACGTCGAAGCGGTCGTCCACCGCTACTTCGATCTGCTCCGCGTCGGAAAGCTCCCCGAGGCCGAACAACTCGTCGATCACACGTCGCTCCGGCATGTGCTCAAGGCGCTGTGGACCGGCTCGGTCGGGGTGGACGCCGGTGAGGGCGAGGCGAGTTGCAGGGTCGCTGCCGACGCGTGGGAACAGGATCTGTCCTGGCTTCGCGAACTCCGGCTCGGGGACTTCAACTGGGGTCACGCCGGCGGTCAGTTCTACGTAGAGATCAGCTACCTCGCGCAGACAATCGACGTGGCCTTGGGTTTTTGGGTCAAGCCCGTCGACGCCGGCTGGGTCGTCTCGGGGCCGTCCACCCTCTGGTAGGGCATGCCGGATGTCGTCCCCGCTTCCGTACAACGTCTCCGCCCCCGCGTGAGTCTGACGGTGCGGAACGGGCCGGAGCGGCCGTTCCGCACGGCAGTGGCTGCAGCGCAGTGCCGACGCAGCCGACCGGGAAGACCAATGGGGGTAGGACTCGTGAGACGCGCGACTCTGCGTACGGTGTCGAGAAGGAGACGGTCGAGGGGCGGCGGCGGGGTGGTCTCGGTCGCGGCGGCCCTGGCGGTGGTGGCCGGGCTGCTGCAGTTCACGTCGGTGCCGGCCGTCGCGGCGGACGGCGGCGACATGCCGACCGTCACGCTGACCGGCGTGCACCGGACGCAGCCGAGGTCGGCGTCCCTGGCCGCGGTGGACGACTCCGGGTACCTGTCCGTACCGCAGCCGTACTCGACGGACTCCCCGGCGGTGTGGACCGGCCGCGACGGCTCGACCAAAGACATCCCGAGCCACGGGTCCACGACCGCCTACAACGGCGGCCTCGGGCTGGAAAAGGTCCCGGGGACGACGAACGTGTACGAGATCCGGCGCTACTCCACCAACAAGGTGACGCGGTTCTACGTGCCGGCCGGCGACCGGGTCACCAAGGTCTTCGCCGAGAACCGTCTGCTGGTCTCCCGCCAGGTCGGCGGGAAGTGGACGCTCGTCCTGCTGGAGATGCCGGCGGGCGGCGGGCAGCTGGTCGAGCGGCCGGTGACCGGCCTGGACGACGACTTCGCCGGGGGGACATACGGAGAGACGTCGGACACCCGAGGGGCCGCGTTCTGGTACAAGCAAGCCGACGGCTACGCCCCCTGGCGCACGGCGCTGCTCGACTTCGACACCGCCGCGGTGACGTACGTGCCGAGCGACGACTTCGGTCTCCTGGAATACCCCCACCTCGCCGGCGACACGGTGCTCTTCTACGCCATCGACAAGGCGTTCGACACCTCGCGGCTGTACGTCGTCGACCGCGCGCACCCGGAGACCCCCGGGCACCTGGTCGACGTCCCTGAATCCGCCCTCCTCAAGGCCCGCGCGATCGGCGATTGGGTCCTGTACCCCGAACCGATCGACAACGCCACGAACGCGATCCTCGCCGTGCCGGTGACCGGCGGCCCGGCGCGGACACTGCTGACCGCCTCGGCCGGCGACTTCGTCGACGGCGACGACGGCAGTTTCTCCATCGAGGGCGGTACGGACGCCGAGCACTGGGCGGTCCAACGCGTCACCCTGGGCGCGGACGGGATCCCGGTCGTCGAGCCGGTGGCGCCGCTGCCCGCGGTCTCGGTGTACGAGGTCGGAGGCGTCGCGGTCGACCAGGGGCGGGTGCTGCTCGGCACCGAGCGCGTGGACAGGTCCGCCACCGATCTCACCGCCTCCGCGCTCTCCCTGGCGGCCGACGGCACGCTGACCGCCGCACAGCCGGAGAACCTGGGCGACCTCGGGTACGACGTGGAAGACCCCTTCGGCAGCCCCGTCCACGTCCAGTGCAGCGGCGAGTGCCTGCGGTTCACCGGCACGGGCGAGGGCAACATCCTTCACTCGGACGACAAGGTGTCGGCGGTCGTGGCGGCGTCCGGTTCGTACTCGGTGGTCCGGACGACCAGGGGTACGCAGGAGGTGCGGGACGGGAGCAAGGTGCTGGCCACCGGCGGCTGGCCGGCCGTCGCCCTGTGGGGGAACACCTTGTGGACGGCCCGGACCGACTCGCTGGGCAAGTACGAGAGGTACTCGCTGCCGTCGATGCGGAAGCTGGACAGCCTGTCCTTCGGCTCCTGCGTCCCGACCGATCTGCAGGTGGTGGGCCGGTACGTCTACTGGTCCTGCGGACCGAACAAACAAGCGGGCATCTACGACCAGACGACCCACGCGGAGCAGGACGTACCGCGCGGCTACGCGCGGCTGGGCGACGGTTATCTGGTCTCCCAGGACGACGAGGCCGGCAAGCTGCTGATCACCTATCTGCGGGGCGCGGTCCCGGCCGACCGGGTCGGTACGGAGAACCTCGGCCCGCTGCCGTCCCCGGCGTATGCTCCGGCCGATCTACGTGGCCGGTTCTGGAACGTGGACCGGTTCGGTGGTCCGGTCGCCTACTCGACGGCGTCCGGTGACGTGACGGTGAAGTGGCCGCAGGTGACCACGTCCCCGTTCGCGGTGACCGACGCCACCGTCCCCACGTCCGTCGACCTGCGTGAGGGCACCCACTTCCAGGGGACCTGGCACCTGACCAGACCGACCGAGAGCTGGAAGCTGACCATCGCCACCTCCGGCGGCGCTGTCGTGCGGACCGTCACCGGTGGCCCGGCGCGCGGGAAGGTCACCGCGGCCTGGGACGGACGTGCCGAGAACGGGGCACTGGTCCGCACGGGTACCTACCGCGTGAAGTTGACCGCCCGGGTCGCGAGCGAGACAACCGCGGACTCGGACACGGTGATCTACGACAAGCCGCTGTCGGTCCGCTCGACGGAGCGCCATGACTTCGGCCGGGACGGCATCGGTGACCTGCTCACCTTCGACAGCGCGGGCCGGCTGGCCATCCAGCCCGGTACCGGGCGCGGCACCATCGACAGCGCGCACAAGGCCCTGGCCGGCGGCTGGCCCACCTCGTCGGCCTTCGTGCCGTTCGGCGATCTGAGCGGCGACTCGTGCAATGACCTGCTGGTCCGGGACTCCGGCGGGCGGCTGCTCCGGTACGACGGCACCTGCGGCAAGGCGTTCACGCCGAAGACCCCGCCGCATCGTGTGATCGGTACGGGGTTCGGCGGGTACAACGTGCTGACCTCGCCTGGTGACCTGACCGGTGACGGCCGCGCCGATCTGGTCGCGCGTGACAAGGCGGGTGTGCTGTGGCGGTACGCCGCCGACGGCAAGGGCGGTCTGGCCGCGCGGGTCAAGCTGGTCGCGGGCCAGGGCGGCTACACCCGGCTGATCGGCGCGGGCGACCTGAACGGCGACGGCGTCGGTGACCTGGTCGGCCTGGACCGTGCGGGCGTGCTGTGGCGGTGGCTCGGCAACGGCAAGGGCGCCTTCGGTGCCCGGGTCCGGATCGCGGGCGGGATCGGCGTCAACGCGCTGGCCGTACCCGGTGATCTGACCGGCGACGGCCGTCCCGACCTGCTCGGCCGGGACAGCAAGGGCGCCCTGTGGCGCTGGAACGGAACAGCGTCCGCCACCTTCGGCACGAAGACCCGGATCGCCACCGGCTGGAGCGGCTACACCGGCCTGTACTGAACCCACTCACCCCTGGCACCGGGCCCGGCCGCGACTCTCCCCGCGGCCGGGCCCGGTCGTCTCCGGCCTCAGTTCCTGACCGCCTCCGCGATCCGCCCGGCGGCCTCGGCGGGCGTGAGGTGGGTGGTGTCGACGACCTCCGCCTCGGCGTGCAGCCAGGTGCGGGCCGCCTCTGCGTAGGGGTCGAGGTATCTGAGGCGGAACGGGGAGTTGGGGCCGAGGACGGTGTCGTTCGCGATGCGCCCCCGGAGAGTGTCCTGGTCGGCGTGGAGGACGAAGTGCCGTACCGGGATGGCGTGTTGGGCCAGGCCCGTGCTGATCTCGCGCCAGTACTCCTCGACCAGGACGGTCATGGGGATCACCAGGGTGCCCCCGGTGTAGTCGAGCACGCGGCGGGCGGTCTCGACGACGAGCGGTCGCCACGGCGGCCAGTGCTGGAAGTTGTCCGTCGCGGGCAGCCCAGGCTTGATGTCCATGAGTGTCTCGCCGACCTTCTCGGCATCGAACACCCTTGAATCCGGGATCAGTTGCTGTACGAGCGCACTGGTCGTCGTCTTGCCCGCGCCGTGCGTGCCGTTGAGCCATACGATCATAGGCCCGACGCTATCGCTCCCCTCGCACGCCGCCTGTGCCGCCCGCGCCGGTCTCGCTGCCGTTGCGGCCCGGCGTCGGGCGCGGATGATTGATCTCATGACGGTGGATGTGCTGATCGTCGGGGGCGGGCCCGTGGGGCTCACCGCCCGGGCGCTGCTGGAGCGCTGGGGTGTGCGGGCGCTGCTCGTCGAGAAGCGGGTCGAGCTGTCGCCCTTTCCCCGGTCCCGGCTCGTCAACGTGCGGTCGATGGAGATCTTCCGGCAGCTCGGGCTCGCCGACACCATCGCGGCCGGTGCGTTCGCCGCGGAGTACGGCCGTATCCGCTTCCGCGACACCCTCCTCGGGCATGACTTCGCCTCCGCGGCGATGATCGGCGTCAACGCGCCCGTGCCCGAGAGTCCCGCGATCGGGGTCGTCACCTCGCAGGACCGGCTGGAACCCACCCTGCTTGAAGCGGCGGACGAGGCGGACGCACAGGTGCGGTTCGGGGCCGAGGTCGTCGGTCTCGTCGAGGAGGGCGACGGCGTCACCGTCCGGCTCGTCGACCGGCGCAGTGGTGAGGAGACCCGGGTCCGGGCCCGGTACGTCCTCGCCGCCGACGGCGCCAACTCCACCGTCCGGGAACTGCTCGGCATCCCCACCGCGGGGCCCGGTGCGCTCGGGCACGTCACCACCGTCGTCTTCGACGCCGACCTCACCGGCTGGTCCGCCGGTCAGCCCGCCGGTGTCTACGCCACCGCCCACGGGTCCTTCCTCCCGCTCTATCCCGAGGGCGGCTGGGCCTGGGTCGCCCCCACCCCGGACGACCCCGAACGCGCCGACTGGTCCGGCCTCGTCTCGCACGCCCTCGGCCCCGACGGACACGGCGTACAGGCCGATGTCCTGCGGGTCCAGCACTGGACGACCACCGCGTACGTCGCCGAGCGCTTCCGGCACAGGCGGATCCTGCTGGCCGGAGACGCCGCGCACACGCTGCCCCCGGCAGGCGGCCTCGGCATGAACGTCGGCATCGCCGATGCGCACAACCTCTGCTGGAAACTGGCCGGCGTGCTGCGGGGGTGGGCGGGGGCCGGGCTGCTGGACAGTTACGAGACGGAACGGCGACCCGTCGCCCAGCTGAACCTCCGCCAGGCGGTCGCCAACGCCAAGCTCATGTTCCAGGCACAGGACCGGCGCCGCGAACAACTCCGGAACGGGGCGGGCGCAGACGTACCGGACCAGGTCGAACTGCCCTGGTCGGAGCGGTACTTCGCCCAGCTCGGGCTCGCACTCGGGATCAGCTACCGCTCCGGTGCGGTTCTTGTCGACGACAGCACCCCGCCGCAGGGCTCAGCCCAGGCTCCGCCCCAAGCCTCACGCCAGGCTGCATTCGATGCCCCGCCCCAGGCCTCACCCCACGCCTCACCCCAGGCTCCATCCCACGCCCCGCCCCAGCTCTCCGACCCCGACCCCGACCCCGACTACACCCCCACCGCCGAGCCCGGGCACCGCATGCCCCACCTCTGGCTCACGCCCGGCCGCTCGACCCTCGACTCCTTCGGTGAGTGGTTCACCCTGCTCACCCCGGACCCGGGCAGCTGGGAACAGCAGGCCGACCCGTCGTCCCTGGCGCCCTTGCGCGTCGAGGAGTTGCCCGGCGAGTACGCCGAGCACTGCGGCCTCCGCCCGGCCGGCGCCCTGCTCGTCCGGCCCGACGGGCACATCGGCGCCCGCTGGACCGACCGTCCGGACGGCGACTCCGCCGTCCGGTCCGCCCTCGCCGGGATCAGCCGCCCGGCACCTCTTTCGTCGTAGCCCGACGGGCACATCGGTGCCCGTTGGACCGGTCGGCGACCCAGCGACTCCGCCCTCCCTCGCGCCCTCGCCGGGATCAGCCGCTCGACACCCCTCCCGACGTAGTCGGCGTGGGTGTCGGGTCCGTCCCCGGTACCCGCCTGCGCCGTCTGCGCTTGAGGAGTGCCCAGGGGCCCCTGGGCCCGGTCGGCATCGCCGCCGTGACCTCCGTGCCCGCCTCCGACGCGGCCTCCGCCGCCGCCCGCGCCACCGGCAGGAAGCCCTCGCGGCGGGACACGTCCGGGCGCTCCTCCTCCGCCGGCCACAGGCCCAGTGCCGCGCACACCGTCGGGAGTACCGCCATGGCCGCTGTCGCGTAGCCCTCCGCCGAGGGGTGGTAGTTGTCCGGGCCGAACAGTTCGCGCGGGTTCGCCTCGAACTCGGGGCCCAGCAGGTCGCCCAGCGACACCGTGCGGCCCCCCTGTTCCACGACCCCGATCGTCTGCGCCGCCGCCAGATGCCGGGACGCCCGCCGGGCCAGCCAGCGCAGCGGCTGCTGGACCTGCTCCACGGTGCCCAGGTCGGGACAGGTCCCCACGACCACCTCCGCACCCGCCGTACGCAGCCGTCGTACCGCCGACGAGAGGTGACGGACCGAGCGGGTCGGGGGCATCCGGTGGGTGACGTCGTTCGCGCCGACCATGATCACGCAGATGTCCGGGACCCAGTCGGACGCCGAGACGGTCAGTGCCACCTGGCGGTCCAGATCGTCGGACTGGGCGCCGGGCAGCGCCACGTTGCGCAGCTGCACCGGGCGTTCCGCCACCGCCGCCAGGCCCGACGCGATCAGCGCGCCCGGAGTATGACGGGCCCGGTGGACGCCCTGGCCGGCCGCCGTGGAGTCACCCAGCAGTACGAGTCTGAGCGGAGGTTCACCGGGCGTGGCGTACCCGCGCCCGTAGAGGCCGTCCGCGCTCGGCGGGTGCGGACTGCGGCCGTTGCCCACCTGGCGTTTCGCCATCCGGACCTCGGCCAGCACCAGACCCACGGCCGCCGCGCTCACCAGGCCGATCCCGCCACCGCCGTACGCAGCGCCGGCCGCGATCCGCCGGGCCACCCTTGCCCTGGACATGCTCGTCATGCGTCGCCGCCACCTCCTCGTAGCCGTACAACCACTCCTTGCCCCGTACCGACCGTCCGCCAATCGTGACGTGAGGTGAATGCCGAGGCGGAGCCTTAGGCTGGCCGCACCAATGACAACCACATTTATGTGCGGCAACCGGAGACAACGGTGCAATTCCACGACTCGATGATCAGCCTCGTCGGCAACACCCCGCTGCTGAGGCTCAACAGTGTGACCGCGGGCATTCAGGCGACCGTCCTCGCGAAGGTCGAGTACTTCAACCCCGGCGGGTCCGTGAAGGACCGCATCGCCCTGCGCATGATCGAGGCGGCGGAGCAGAGCGGGGAACTCCGGCCCGGCGGCACGATTGTCGAGCCGACCAGCGGAAACACCGGTGTCGGGCTGGCCATCGTGGCCCAGCAGAAGGGGTACAAGTGCATCTTCGTGTGCCCCGACAAGGTCTCCACCGACAAGATCAACGTGATGCGTGCCTACGGCGCCGACGTGGTGGTCTGCCCCACCGCCGTCGATCCCGAGCACCCGGACTCGTACTACAACGTGTCCGACCGGCTCGTCCGTGAGACGCCCGGCGCCTGGAAGCCCGACCAGTACTCCAACCCCAACAACCCCCTCTCGCACTATCACTCCACCGGCCCCGAGCTGTGGGAGCAGACCGAGGGACGGATCACCCACTTCGTGGCGGGCGTCGGCACCGGCGGGACCATCTCCGGGACGGGGCGCTACCTCAAGGACGCCAGCGACGGGCGCGTCCAGGTCGTCGGGGCGGACCCGGAGGGGTCCGTGTACTCCGGGGGGTCCGGGCGGCCGTACCTCGTGGAGGGTGTGGGCGAGGACTTCTGGCCCACCGCCTACGACCGGACCGTCGCCGACGAGATCGTCGCCGTGTCCGACAAGGACTCCTTCCAGATGACCCGGCGGCTCGCCAAGGAGGAGGGCCTGCTGGTGGGCGGCTCCTGCGGGATGGCCGTCGTCGCCGCGCTGCGGGTCGCGGAGCGGCTCGGGCCGGACGATGTCGTGGTCGTGCTGCTGCCCGACAGCGGGCGCGGGTACCTCAGCAAGATCTTCAACGACGAGTGGATGGCCGACTACGGCTTCCTGGAGGACTCCGGCCCCTCCGCTCGAGTCGCCGCCGTCCTCGACTACAAGGAGCACGGCCACATTCCCTCCCTCGTCCATATGCACCCGGACGAAACCGTCGGTCAGGCCATCGAGGTGCTGCGTGAGTACGGCGTCTCGCAGATGCCGATCGTGAAGCCCGGCGCCGGTCACCCGGACGTCATGGCGGCGGAGGTCGTCGGGTCGGTCGTCGAACGCGAGCTGCTCGACGCGCTGTTCACCCAGCGGGCCTCGCTCGACGACCCGCTGGAGAAGCACATGTCGGCGCCGCTGCCGCAGGTCGGCTCCGGTGAACCGGTCGGCGACCTGATGTCCGTACTGGGCGCCGCCGACGCGGCGATCGTGCTGGTGGAGGGCAAGCCGACCGGTGTCGTCAGCCGGCAGGACCTCCTGGCCTTCCTGGCCAAGGGCGGCAAGCAGTAGTAAACGTCCGGTGAACTGGGCGTGTCGGAGCGGAAGTTGCGGTCTCCGCAGCGATGTCCCGGTCCGATTCCCTTCGGATTCCCTTTCCGAACGGAACTTCGTGGAAGTGGTACGAGGGCGTCACGTCCGCGCAGCACACGCTTAACACGAGTCCGGCACATTAGTGGATGTCGGCAAGGGCGGGAGCGGCTCCCCGCCCCGGCCGGCAACCGAAACGGCGTCACGGACCTCCGGAGCGGCTCCCGGACCTCCACCGACGCCTAGGACGCGCCAGCCCGGCCCTGACCCGGCCCGCGTCCCTCGCGGGGACCGCCGTCGTCCCGCCCCCCGGCAACGGGGGTGCGGCGGTCCCCGCGCATAGCTTTTTTGGGGAGTGTCAGTCCTCCCAGTCGTCCCTGTCCCGGCCGGACCCCTTGTGGCGGCCGAACATCCATGACGAACTGCGCGCCGCCTGGACCGCGTTGACGCCCACGATGCCCGCCCACGCGACCAGCAGGCCGGGCAGCCCCGAGCTGCCGCCGCCGATGGCGGACAGGGGTATCGCGACGATCAGCGAGACGATGCCGAAGCCGAAGCGCTCGCCGCCGGAGTCGTTGGACTTCGGGCCGCGCGAGCCGCGTGCCACCACCATCTGCTGCTCGGCGAGCTGCCGTCGTACCCGGCGCTCCACCGAGTCGTCTATCCGCTGGTCGACCTTCTCCAGGAACGAGTCGACCAGCGCGGACTCGTACTCGTCGCCCAGTTCCCTGCGGGCCTGCAGGGTGGCGTTGAGTTCCTTCTTCAGGTCGGCGTCGTGTGCGCCCGTCGCGTCCATACCGGTCATGCACACCACGGTAGAGAAACCGCGCCCGACCGGCACTGGGGATAGCCCCCCAGTTGTCCCTGGGCCGGACCCTAGGGGGCAGGACCGGCAAGGGGTCTCCGGCAAAGGTTCTCCGGCAAGGGGCCTACTTCGTCAGGCCCTTCTCCTTCGCGTACGCGTTCGCCACGTCCTCCGGGTCCTTCTTGTCCTTGTCCACCTTGCGGTTCAGCTCGGTGAGGTCGGTCGTCGTGAGGACGTTGCCGAGTTCGGCGAGGGCCTTGCGGACCTTAGAGTCGGCCTTGCGGTCGGCTATCAGGGGGACGATGTGCTGGCCGGGGATCAGGTTCTTGGGGTCCGTCAGGACGACCCAGCCGTTGTCCAGGATGTCGGTGTCCGTGGTGAACAGGTTCGCCACGTCGACATCCCCCTTCTTCAGGGCGCCCTTGACCAGCGGACCGGACGAGTCGAGCGACTTGAACTCCTTGAACTCGACCCCGTACACCTCCTTGAGGCCCACCACGCCCACCTCGCGCGTCTTCACCTCCGCCGCCGCACCGATGATCAGCTTGCCGTTCTGCTTCTTCAGGTCGGCCAGGGAGGTCAGGCCGTACTTGGCCGCCGTCTCGCGGGTCACGACGAAGGCGTCCGAGTCCTCGGCCATGCCGTACGGGAGGACCTGGAGGCCCGCCGGGAGGGCGATCGTGAGGGCGTTCTGCATCTCGCCCTCCTCCGTCGCCGTCGCCTTGGGGGCCACGTAGTGCAGCAGGGCGCCCTGGTACTCGGGGAGGAGGTCGATGTCGCCGCTCTTCATCGCGGGGATGAGGATCTCGCGGCTGCCCAGGTTCGGGCGGACCTTGGTCTTCACGCCCGCCGCGCCCAGTACGGCCGCGTAGAGGTAACCCAGCACCTGGTTCTCGGTGAAGTTGGCGGTGCCGATGGTGAGGCCGCCCGCGCTGGAGCCGCTGCCCCCGCCCGCGGAGCCGGACCCTTCGTCGAGGGAGGTGATGCCACCGCTGCACGCGGCGAGGGCGGGGACGGAGGCGGCTGCGAAGAGGCCGCCGAGGAGGGCACGTCGGTTCATCGGAAGGGCCATCGGAAGAACTCCTGGGCGGTTCGTTTACGCGGGGCGGTGACGGATTACGCGGGGCGGTGACGGAAGAGGAAGCGCTGGACGCCGGAGAGCGCCAGGTCCAGGGCGATGGCGACCACGGCGACCAGCACCGCACCGCCCATCACCTGGACCAGGTCGCGCTGGGCGAGGCCGTCGAAGACGTAGCGGCCCAGGCCCCCGAAGGAGACGTACGCGGCGATGGTGGCCGTGGCCACCACCTGGATCAGTGCCAGGCGCAGGCCGGTCATGATCAGGGGGAGCGCGAGCGGCAGTTCGACCTGGAAGAGGACCTGGTGCCAGCGCATGCCCTGGCCGCGCGCCGCGTCCTTCACGTCCAGGTCGACGGCGGTCATACCGGCGTACGTGTTCGTGACGATGGACGGGACCGCGAGCGCCACCAGGGCGATGTACACCGGCCACATCGAAAGACCGCTGGCTAGGAAGACGAGAACGACCAGGCCGACCGTCGGCAGGGCGCGGCCGAAGGAGGCCAGGTTGATCGCCACGAACGCGCCCCGGCCCGTGTGGCCGATGAGCAGGCCGAGCGGGAGGCCGATGGCTGTCGCGATGAGGGTGGCGAGCAGAGAGTACTGGAGGTGCTCGGCGAGGCGGTGCGCGATGCCGTCGTAGCCGGACCACTGGTCGCCGCTGGTCAGCCAGGAGCCGAGATCCTTGAAGAGTTCGTACATGTCAGGCTCGCCGCCTCGTCCACGGGGTGAGTACGTACTGGACGGCGACCAGCAGCGCGTCCGCGATCACCGCGAGGAGCAGGGTGAGGACCACTCCCGCGATCACCGGGGTCGGGAAGTTGCGCTGGAAACCGTCCGTGAAGAGCTGGCCGAGGCCGCCGTCGCCGATGTAGGTCGCCACGGAGACGAGCGAGATCGACATGACCGTCGCGATGCGGACGCCCGCCATGATCACCGGGAGTGCGAGCGGGAGTTCGACCGTGAGGAGGGTGCGCAGCGGGCGCGTGCCCATCGCCTTGGCCGCCTCCTTCGTCTTCACCGGCACCGAGTCGAGGCCCTCGACCGTGTTCCGCAGCAGCACGACCAGCGTGTAGACCGTCAGGCCGATCACGGTGGTGGTGCGGGTCAGACCGCTGACCGGCAGCAGGAGCACGAAGATCGCGATCGACGGGATCGTGAAGAGAACGTTGGACAGCCCGAGCAGGAAGCCGCGCAGGGGGCGGACCCGGTGGGCGACCACGGCCAGGGGGAGCGAGATCAGCAGTCCGAAGAAGACCGCCGAGAGGGCCGCCTGGAGGTGGGAGACGGTGAGGGTGGTGAGGTCGTCGGTGTGGTCGCCGATCCACGACCAGTCGATGGTCATGCCTTGACCTGGGCTTCCGTCTGGGCCTCTGTGTGGGCTCGGCCCGCGTGTGCGTGGATGTCGTCGCGGGACGAGACGCCGGTGAGGGTGCCCGCGGCGTCCACGCGGGCTATGAGCCCGGTCGGGGAGGCGATCGACTCGTTGAGCGCCGCGAGCAGCGAATCGCCGTCCTTGAGCGGTCGTACGGGGATGTCGGCGCCGTTCGCGCCCCCGTCCGCCGCGTGCCAGTGCAGTGGCTTGCGGGCCTCGTCCAGTACGAGGGTCCAGGCGCCGCCCTCCGGGGCCGGGGCCTGCGGGAGGTCCGCGAGGGTCTTCAGGGAGAGCAGCTTGAGGCCGCGCTCGGCGCCGAGGAAGTCGGCGACGAAGTCGTCGGCCGGGCGGGCGAGCAGTTCGGCGGGGGTCGCGCACTGGACCAGATGGCCGCCGGTGCGGAAGATCGCGATCTGGTCGCCGAGCCGGACGGCCTCGTCGACGTCGTGCGTGACGAAGACGATGGTCTTGTTCAACTCCTTCTGCAGGCGCAGCAGTTCGTCCTGGAGCTGGGTGCGGACCACCGGGTCGACCGCGCCGAACGGCTCGTCCATGAGGAGGACGGGCGGGTCGGCGGCGAGCGCGCGGGCCACGCCGACGCGCTGCTGCTGGCCGCCGGACAGCTGGTGCGGGTACCGCTTGCCGGCGTCGGCGTTGAGGCCGACGGTCTCCAGGAGTTCGGCCGCGCGGGTGCGGGCCTTCTTCCGGCCCCAGCCAAGGAGCAGCGGTACGGTCGCGATGTTGTCGAGGACCGTGCGGTGCGGGAAGAGTCCGGACTGCTGGATGACGTACCCGATGGATCGCCGCAGGTCGGCGGCGTCCTGCTGGAGGACGTCCTTGCCGTTTACCTTGATTGTGCCGGAGGTCGGATCGACCATCCGGTTGATCATCCGCAGGGTGGTCGTCTTGCCGCAGCCGGAGGATCCGACGAGAACGGTCACGCCGCCTTCCGGCATCTGGAGCGAGAGGTCGTGGACTGCGGTGGTGCCGTTCGGGAAGCGCTTGTGGACCGCGTCGAACTGGATCATGGGGTGTCCCTTGCCGGGCCTGTATAACGTCATGCAGAGTTCTCCGTGTCTGAATAGATTGTCAATGCCCTCGTGTTAATCCGAGGTAACGGACGCCCAGCAAGCAAGATCAAACGTCCCATTTGAGGGGAGCGCGCACCTTATGTCGTCTCGGATCGTGGATGCATCGCTTCCGGTGCCGCCTCCGGTGTCCACCGGCATCGTCGTGCTGGACGGCGTCGGTCTCGGCGTCGAGGACGTCGTACGCCTCGCCGACGGAGCCGCGCGGCCTGTCCCCGGCACCGACGCGATGAAGCGCGTCGAGGAGGTCTGGGGCGTCGCCCGTCAGATCGCCGCGACCGGCCGCGTGTACGGCCGCTCCACCGGCGTCGGCGCCAACCGCAACGAGAACGTCCCGACCGAGGCCGCCGCCGACCACGGTCTGCGTCTGCTGCGCAGCCACGCGGGTGCCATCGGCGCGGAACTCCCGGCCCGGCAGGTACGGGCGATGCTCGCCGTCCGCGCCAACCAGCTCCTCGCTGGCGGCGCCGGACTGCGCCCCGGGGTGGTCACGGCCCTGTGCGAGGCGCTGGAGAGCGGCGCGTATCCCGTGGTCAACGAGTTCGGGTCGGTCGGTACGGGCGACATCGCGGCGCTGGCCCAAATGGGGCTGGCGCTGGCGGGGGAGCACGAGTGGATCGCGCCGGCGACGGGAGCGGGGGGCTCGGCTTCCCGCGGCTGGCGGGTCACCGGCGCCCCCGAGCCGCAGGCCCTCGACAACAACGACGCCCTCGCCCTGATCAGCAGCAACGCCCTCACTCTCGGGCAGTCCGCGCTGGCTCTGCACGAACTGCGCGGGCTCATCGTCGCCACGCAGGTCGTAGCCGCGCTCTCCCTCCTGGCCGTCGACGGCTCGCACGAGGCGTACGCCGCCCCCGTGCACGCCGCGCGTCCGCACCGGGGGTCGGTCGAGGTCGCGCGCCGGATGCGGGCGTTGATCGGTTCGGCGGACCGGCCCACGCCTCCCCTCGGCCGCATCCAGGACCCGTACGCCTTCCGGTGTCTGCCGCAGATCCACGGGCCCGCGCACGACGCGGCGGATGCGCTGGAGGGGGTCCTCGCGATCGAGATCAACGCCGCCGCCGAGAACCCGCTCATCTCCCCCGAGGACCTCGCCGCCTACCACCACGGCGGCTTCTACCAGGCCCAACTCGCCCTGGCCCTGGACCACTTCAGGCTGGCGGTCACTCAGGTGGCACGCCTGTCCACCTCCCGCCTGTCCACCCTCAACGAGCCCGCCTTCACCCGCCTGCGCCCCTTCCTGGCCGACCATGAACCCGCCGCCTCCGGCGTGATGATCCTGGAGTACGCCGCCGGCGCCGCCCTCGGTGACCTGCGGGCCTTCTCCGCGCCCGCCTCGCTCGGGCACGCTGTACTCTCCCGGGGCGTCGAGGAACAGGCCAGCTTCGCCTCGCTCGCCGCCCGCCAGACACTGCGCGCCTGCGACGCGTACCGTCTCGTCGTCGGCTGCGAACTGGTCGCCGCCGTCCGGGCGCTGCGCCAGCGCGACCTGCGCCCGGACCCGGACCTGCCGGTCGGCCGGGCAATGGAGCTGGCCGAGTCGGTCCTGGACGCCGACTCGACCGACCGCCCACTCACACACGACGTGACGGTGGCGTCGGCACTGCTGGACCGGTTCACGGAGATCTGGAGGGGGAGCGGGGAATGAGCACGCCGAGGGCGGACGACAGCGGGGGTGCGGGTACCTCGGGTACGGGGGCGCGTACCGGTACCGGTGTGGGTGGGGACGCGGGCGTGGGTCCCGGCGCGCGCCGGGACGGGAACGCGGACGACGGTGTCGGCGCGGACATGGGAGCGGGTGCGGAGGCGGGCGTGGGCACGGGTGCGGCGGGGGGCGTGGAAGGTCGCGGGGACGCGGGCGGCGGCACGGGTGGGACCGCCACCGGTGGCCCCGGCCTGGATGGGGACGCGGGTGCGGGTGGGACCCCGCCCGACAGTCCTGCCGGGCGGCTTCAGGCGCTCTTCGAGGGGCATCGGCTCACTCCGACCCAGCGGCGTATCGCGCACAGCATGGTGCGGCGGGCCGCCGACGTGCCGTTTCTCTCCAGCGTCGAGCTGGCCGAGCTGGCCGGGGTCAGCCAGCCGTCCGTCACGCGGTTCGCCGTCGCTCTCGGGTTCGACGGTTATCCCGCCCTGCGCAAGCATCTGCGCGAGGTCGCGCCCGCCGAACAGAGCGCCGAGCCGGGCTCGTACAACGAGTACCAGCAGGCCGTCGAGGCCGAGATCGAGAACCTGAGGCACCTGGCCGAGGTGCTCGCCGATCCGCGTCCCGTGCACCGGGCCGGGCGGCTGCTCGCCGCGTCCCGCCCGCTGCCCGTCCTCGGGCTGCGCGCCGCCGCCTCCCAGGCCTACGGCTTCGCCTACTTCGCCGCCAAGGTCCACCCGGACGTACGGCTGCTCCACGAGGGCGGCACGATGATCCACGACCGGATCGACGCCGCCGTACGGGCGGGCGCCACCACCCTGCTCTGCTTCGCGCTGCCCCGGCATCCGCGCGAGGTCGTCGACACCCTCGCCTACGCCAAGGCGGCCGGCCTGACCGTCGTCACCGTCGCCGACTCCGCGTTCGCGCCGGTCGCGAAGGTCTCCGACCTGCTGCTGCCCGCCGCCGTCGGCACCGGCCTCGCCTTCGACACCGCCTGCGCGCCGATGCTCCTCGGCCGGGTGTTGCTGGAGGCCATGTGCGACGACCTGCCGGACGCCCAGGCCCGCCTGGAGGAGTTCGACGCGCGGGCCGCGACCCGGAGTCTGTTCGTGGAGTAGGCCTCATCACGGACTTGTGCGGCTCTCAGACTCGTCTCACGTTCGCTCGTTACTCTCCCGCTCCGACAGCACTGTGCCGGGAGAACGAACCGGGAGGCGGACGTGGCACGCGGAGTTCACGGAAGACAGGGCCTGGCTCGGGTGGCCGTGGTCGTAAGGGCCGGAGCGGCGCCCATGTGGTGGCTCGGAGTGTTCGCGGCGGGCGTCGGCGTGGTGCTGCCGGGGATCACCGGCCGCCGGATCGGCGTCATGGCGGGGGCCGCGCTGTTCATCGTCACGGCCGGTGCCGTGGCGTATCTGCGGCGCCGGCGCTACACCGCGCTCGCCGCCGGTACCGCCCGGGCGGGCCGGCACGATGTGCTCCAGGACCGCGCGGTGACCGTGCGCAACTGGCGCCGGGGCCACCGCTGGTGGCTGCTGCTCGCCTTCGCCGCCGCGCTGGGCAGCTCCTTCGCGGTGCCCGCCGCGGGCGGGATGCTCCTCGCCGGGGCCGGTACGGGACTGCTGCTGAAGGCCGCCTGGCTGGGCCGGCGCGAGCGCGCCGACGACGTACTGCTGTGGGTACGGGTGGACTGGCTCGGCCCGCGCGCCGGCGCCCCGGTCGGCAAGCCGGTCAAGGCCTACCGCTCCACCGGGATCGCCGCGGGCGACGCGACCCCGGGCGGGGCGCGCCGCCGCGGCGACGTACTGGTCTAGCTCGTCGGTTCCCCCGGTGCCGGGGCGGGTCTCAGACCTCGATGTCCGCCTCGATCCTCTTCAGCTGGTGGCGGGCCATCGCCAGGTTGGAACGGTTGATGTCGAGCACCAGGTAGAGGAAGAGGCCGTTGCCGCCGCGCCCCTTCATCATCCGGATCAGGTGGTACTGGCTGGAGAGCGTGATCAGGATGTCCTCGATCTCGCCCTTCAGCCCGAGATGCTCCATCGTGCGCATCTTGGCGCGTACGACATCGGTGTTGCCGGCGGCGGCGACGTTCAGGTCGAACGTCTTGCTGCCGCCCATCGTGCCCAGGGCCATGCCGCTGGTGTAGTCGACGAGGGCGACTCCGGTGGCGCCCTCGATGGAGGTCAGCGCCTCTTTCAGCGCGGTCTCGGTGTTGGCCATGACGGTGTTCCTCTCCTGCTTCCGGTTCAACTTTCCGTGGTGGTACGCGCGTTGGGCGTGGTTGACGGTGTGCGTGGCGCGCGCGGTGTTCTGGTTCGGGTGGGCATCGGTGGTGCGGGGGCGGGTGACGGCGTGGGCGCGGGAGCAGCGGCCGGTCTGGGCGCCTGTTCGGCCGCCGCGTCCACCAGCTCCCCGATGCGGACGCCGGCCCTGCGGCCCTCCAGGTGCAGCCGGCCGACGTTGACGCGGTCCTGGGCGAGCAGCGTCAGGACGGCGCTGCGGCCCGCCGCGTACGTCGCCACATAGCCGTACACCCCGCGCACCAGCAGCTCGCGGAAGTCGCCCTGGCCGGTCGCGTCCGCCATCCGCACGGCGACGCTGAGCGCGGTGGCGGTGAGCGCCGCGACCGTCTCCGGTTCGACGCCCGGGGTGTCGTGGACGAGGACGAGACCGTCGACGCTGGCCGCGAGCGCCCCGGTGAGCTGCGGCACGCGGGCCCGCAACCGGCGTAGTTCGTCCATGACTTCGGCCTCGGCTGCCATGAGTTGTCTCCTCTCGGCACGCGGGCGCTGCCGCTCAAAGGGCCTCCAGCGCATCCCTGAGCCTCTTCAGCAGCGTGATGTTGGGGTCGGTGAACGAGGGCGGCAGCGATCCTGGCGGCGCCGGTGGCGCCGAGGACGTGGACGGCGGGGGAGGCGGGAGGGCCGGGACAGCCGCCGGGACTATGACCCCGGCCGCCGCGAGCCGCCGTACGTCCACCAGGGTGTGGAAGGTCGGGCGGGCCAGCGCCAGTGCGATGTCCGCCGCCGTGCGGACACCGTCCACCAGGTCCAGTACGGCGGACTGGCGGGCGCTGATGGTCGGCGCCCCCGGGCTGCCGGAGCGGAGCAGCGGGGCGCTGTCGGCGGCCGGGTCGGGCCAGATGCGGTGGAGCAGGGCGCGGCGGCGCAGGGTCTCGTGCTCCAGCGCCGCCACCGGCACGGGGCGCACCGGGCCGAGCCAGTGCGTGTCCCCGTACCGGAAGTGCCCCGGTGTGCCGCTGGGCGCGAGGGCGAAGTACGCCGCGTCGTACAGCGCCCCCAGGTGGCACACCTCCAGGGCGCCCGCGCCGATCCGGCCGCTCTCGACCAGGAACCGCCCGACCCGGTTCCGCTCACCGGCCGCTCCTACGGCGTCCCGCCAGCCGTCCGCGTCCAGCGTGCCGCGCGCGGTGAGCAGCACGTCGAGCCCCGGTACGGCCGGGCTCTCGGCGTGCACGACCTGGCCGTCGGCGAGATAGAGCGAGCCGCACTCCCGCACCAGGGCGCCGGTGGCCCGCTCGCCGGCCAGCCGGCCGAGGATCGGGGAGACCCCGCCCCACGCGCGCTGCCGGGCCGCCGCCTTGTCCCGTACCGGCAGACGCGGCGGCGGGGTCGTCAGATTCGCGTGCACCGCAGTCATCCCAGCACCAGCCGTCCGGCCATCTCGCCGAGGCGGATGCGGGCCAGCGCGAGATTGCCCTCCGCGCGGGCCAGCCACAGGTGCAGGAACACGCTGCTGTCGAAGCTCGTCGTCACGAACCGCAGGACGTGATAGCTGTCCCGGTTGCTGATGATCAGGTCCTCGACCGGCGGGTCCTGCCCCCGGCCGACGGCCGCCCCGCCTGCCGCGGCTGAACCGGACTCCCCGTCGTCGCCCTCGGGAGCGAACGCGCGGTGCTCGGCGGCCAGCCGGGCCAGCTCCGCCGCCTCGGCCGCCATCGTCTCCGGGTCACCGCCCGGGGAGTCCCCGACGGTGCCCAGTGCCAGCCCGCTGGTCCAGTCGACCAGCGCGGCGCCCCTGGCACCGGGCAGCCGCATGGCTTCCAGCAAGCACTCGTCGATTCCGGGCACCCTTGGCCCCTCCTGCCTGTCCCGCTCGCGTCTGTCCGGCCGGTGTTCGATCGCCCAGCCTGGAGTTCGCCGACCTGACGTTCGGCCAACCTGGTGTTCGGCTGAGTGACGCAGACGCTACGCAACGTGTGCATGAGGAGTGAGAGATCTGGCATTTTCCAGTGGAACATGCGCTGGATGACTAAGGTGGGTCGACTGGCCCTGTTTTCAGAGCAGTTGACCTGCATGTTCCCCGGAGTCCGTCAAGGGCGTGCGGTGGGGGAGGTGGTTGCGGAGAGGGTGGTGAGCGTGGCGGCGTGCGCCCCGCCGGATTCGGCCACGATCTCGGCGACGGTCTGCGGCTCCCGTACGACCGCGAAGACGACGTTTCCGTCCCCGTTCCCGCTCGGCGCGAAGCCGTAGATCCCGGGCCGGGCGAGGGAGTTGTACGCGTAGTGGTGCGCGAAGTAGTACGCGCCCGTGTCCAGTGCCGCCGCGTAGTCGCCCTGTTCGAGCAGCGGCAGCGCACGCCCCTCGGCGAGCAGGTCGCCCGAGAAACAGGCAGGCCCGGCCACGTCCTGCACGACCTCCGGTCCCGCCTTCGGCCGCCCCTTCTCGTCGTACGCGGCGATCCTCAGCGGCCACGACGCAGGCGCGTACACCGTCCGTGTCGCGACCTGCACGCCCGCGTGCGTGACCGCGACCGGCCGCCCGCCGGCGCTCTTCGCGTACTCGACCCGCGCCACGATCGTGCCGTGCTTGGCCAGCAGCGACCGCCCGAATTCGGTCACCAGCCCGTACCGCCCGCCGAACAGCCCCGGCACCTCCTCGCTCAGCAGCCGTGCGTACTGCGCGTACGTCGGGCTCGTCGCGTCCGACGCGAAGTTGACCGGGAGCCCGCCGCCGATGTCGATCGTGTCGATCTGCCGCCGCCCGACCCGCCGGTTGATCTCCTCGGCCAGCGCGTACGTCTCCGCCGCGCCCCGCACCATCAGCGCCAGCGGGATGCCCTGCGACCCGGTGTGCGCGTGCAGCCTGGTCAGCCACGGGCGCTCGGCGTACGCCCCCACGATCCACTCGCGCGCCCCCTCGTCCAGCAATGCGACCCCGAACTTCGAAGTCGCGGTGGCGGTGGAGGTGGCCCCGATCGACCCTCCGCCGATCTGCGGGTTCACCCGTATCCCGATGGGGGACCGGCTGGTCGCCGACCGCATCAGGGCGTCGAGACGGTCCAGCTCCTGCGGGTTGTCGGCGTTCACGGCGATGCCCAGGGCCAGCGCCTCGCGCAGCTCGGCGGGCGTCTTCGCGGGCGAGTCCAGCACCGTCCGGGACGGCGCCACCCCGGCCGCCCGCGCCAGCGCCAGCTCCCCGGGGCTCGCCACCTCGGCCCCGATCCCCTCCTCGCGCAGCAGCCGCAGTACGGGCACCAGCGGGGTCGCCTTCACCGCGAAGGCGTGCAGTACGGGTGTGCCGGGCGCGACGACCGCGTCGAAGGCGGCGCGCAGCTCGGCGGCGGACTCGCGGATGCCGGTGACGTCGAGGAGTCCGACGATGGGTGCGTCGGCGCGGAGCAGCCCCTGCTCCACGGCGGCACGTACGGCCTCGTCCCGGCGGTTGGTCCGACCGGCCCCGTTGTGGTCCACAGTGTCCCCCGTGGTGTCGATGTCCGTGTCCATGGGTCAAGCGAAACATCCGTGCCGCACACATGCAGACGCCGGAATGTATTGACTAGTTCTATTCAGGAAGTCAGGATGTGAATATCCGCTGCAACAGTCCGTCAGTAGTTCTTCAACAGTCCGCTGGGAGGCAGACCATGTCAGGACCCCGCCCCGTACGAGCCCCGCGCGGTACGGAACTGAGTGCCCTGGGATGGCAGCAGGAGGCCGCCCTCCGGATGCTCCAGAACAACCTGGACCCCGAGGTCGCCGAACACCCCGACAAGCTCGTCGTCTACGGCGGCACCGGCAAGGCCGCCCGTGACTGGCGCTCCTTCGACGCCATGGTCCGCACCCTGCGGACCCTGAAGCAGGACGAGACGATGCTCGTCCAGTCGGGCCGCCCGGTCGGTGTCATGCAGACCCACGAGTGGGCCCCGCGTGTCCTGATCGCCAACTCCAACCTGGTCGGCGACTGGGCGAACTGGGAGGAGTTCCGCCGCCTGGAGGCCCTCGGCCTGACCATGTACGGGCAGATGACCGCCGGTTCGTGGATCTACATCGGCACCCAGGGCATCCTCCAGGGCACCTACGAGACCTTCGCCGCCGTCGCCGCCAAGAAGTTCGGCGGCACCCTCGCCGGGACGATCACCCTGACCGCCGGCCTCGGCGGGATGGGCGGCGCCCAGCCGCTCGCCGTGACGATGAACGACGGTGTCGCGATCTGTATCGACGTCGACCCGCGTGCCATCGAGCGCCGCATCGAGCACCGGTACCTCGATGTGAAGGCCGACTCCCTGGAGCACGCCCTCCAGCTCGCGGTCGAGGCCCGTGACGCCCGCCGCCCGCTCTCCATCGGCCTGCTCGGCAACGCGGCCGAACTGCTCCCGCGGATGCTCGCCGAGAGCGCGCCCATCGACATCGTGACCGACCAGACCTCGGCCCACGACCCGCTGGCCTACCTCCCCGTCGGCGTCGACTTCGACGACATGGCGTCCGCCGCGGCGAAGGACCCGGCCGGCTTCACGACCCGGGCGCGCGAGTCGATGGCCCGGCACGTGGAGGCGATGGTCGGCTTCATGGACGCCGGTGCCGAGGTCTTCGACTACGGCAACTCGATCCGGGGCGAGGCCCAACTCGCCGGATACGAGCGGGCGTTCGCGTTCCCGGGCTTCGTCCCGGCGTACATCCGCCCCCTCTTCTGCGAAGGCAAGGGCCCCTTCCGCTGGGCGGCCCTGTCGGGCGAGGCGTCCGACATCGCGAAGACGGACAAGGCGATGCTGGAGCTGTTCCCCGAGAACGAGTCCCTGCACCGCTGGATCAAGATGGCCGGTGAGCGGGTCCACTTCCAGGGTCTCCCGGCCCGGATCTGCTGGCTCGGCTACGGCGAGCGGGACAAGGCGGGCGAGCGCTTCAACGACATGGTGGCGAGCGGTGAGCTGGCGGCGCCGCTGGCGATCGGCCGCGACCACCTGGACTGCGGGTCCGTCGCGTCTCCCTACCGGGAGACCGAGGCGATGCTCGACGGTTCCGACGCGATCGCCGACTGGCCGCTGCTGAACGCGATGGTGAACGTGGCGTCCGGCGCGTCGTGGGTGTCCATCCACCACGGGGGCGGGGTCGGCATGGGCCGGTCGATCCACGCCGGGCAGGTGTCGGTGGCGGACGGTACGAAGCTGGCGGGGGAGAAGATCCGCCGGGTGCTGACGAACGACCCCGGGATGGGTGTCATCCGCCATGTGGATGCCGGGTACGACATCGCGGAGACGGTCGCTGACGAGCGGGGTGTGCGGGTGCCGATGCGCGAGGGGGACGACGCGTGAGGGATTCTTCGGTCGGGGACGGCAACTCTTCGGCGGGGGCGGGCGGTTCGTCGCCGACTGCCGGTTCGGCTGTGCCCACCCGTTCCGCCCTGCGGAACGCCTGCCCACAGCCTGGTGGCGGGCCGGCCGCACAGCCCGATGCGGCGACCGCTGGAACGGAAGCCGGTGGACCGCAGCCCGGGCCGACCGGCGCCTCCTTCCACGCCATGTGGCGTGACCTCGCCCCCCTCGGGCGGCACCCCGACTCCCGTGGCTATCGGCGTTACGCCTGGACCGGGATCGATCTCGAATGTCGGGCCTGGTTCAAGGAGCAGGCCGAGTCTCGGGGGTTGTCGTACGAGGTCGACCGGAACGGGAATCAGTGGGCCTGGCTCGGGGATCCCGCTGAGGGGGATGCCGTTGTCACCGGGTCGCATCTTGACTCCGTGCCCGATGGTGGGGCCTTCGACGGGCCCCTGGGTGTGGTCTCCTCCTTTGCTGCTCTCGATGAGCTTCGGGGGCGCGGGGCGCAGTTCACCAAGCCCCTCGCCATCGTCAACTTCGGGGACGAGGAAGGTGCCCGGTTCGGGCTCGCCTGTGTCGGGTCGCGGCTCACCGCCGGGGCCGTCACCGTCGAGCAGGCTCGGCTGCTGACCGACGGGGACGGGATCACGCTGCCTCGGGCCATGGAAGCCGCCGGGTACGACCCGGACACCATCGGGCCGGACCCCGAGCGGCTCGCCCGTATCGGCGCCTTCGTCGAACTGCACGTCGAGCAGGGGCGGGCGCTCGACCTGAGCGGCGACCGTGTCGGCATCGCCAGTGCCATCTGGCCGCACGGGCGCTGGCGGTTCGACTTCCGCGGCGAGGCCAATCACGCCGGTACGACACGGCTCGTCGACCGGCGCGACCCCATGCTGTCGTACGCCGAGACCGTCCTCGCCGCCCGCCGCGAGGCCGAACTCGCCGGTGCCGTCGCCACCTTCGGGAAGATCTCCGTCGAGCCCAACGGCGTCAACGCCATCCCCTCCCTCGTACGCGGCTGGCTCGACTCCCGTGCCGCCGATCAGAAGGCCCTCGACACCGTCGTCTCCGGCGTCGAGCGGGCGGCCCGCGAGTACGCCGAGGCGCACGGCGTCGACCTCGACGTCGTCCGGGAGTCCTTCACCCCCGTCGTCGAGTTCGACCACGCCCTGCGCGACGAACTCGGCCGCATCCTCGGGAAGGACACCGACCTCACCGTCCCCGTCCTCGGTACCGGCGCCGGACACGACGCCGGGATTCTCTCCGGGAGCATCCCGACCGCCATGCTGTTCGTGCGCAACCCCACGGGCGTCTCGCACTCCCCGGCGGAGTACGCCGCCGAGGACGACTGCGTGGCCGGGGTGACCGCACTCGCCGACGTACTGGAAGGGCTGGCCTGCACGTGACCCACCCCCAAGCACGGACGTACTGGCTGGAGCACGCCTGGCTCGACACCAACGTCGAGCCGGGCGTCGCCCTGGACGTCGAGGACGGTCGGATTGCGGCCGTTCGTACGGGAGTCGACGGCCCGCCCTCCGGCGCCGAGATCCTTCGCGGGCTCACCCTCCCCGGCCTCGCCAACGCCCACAGCCACGCCTTTCACCGGGCCCTGCGCGGCACCGTCCAGGTCGGCTCCGGGACCTTCTGGACCTGGCGCGAGGTCATGTACTCCTTCGCCGACAAGCTGACCCCGGACACCTACCACGCCCTCGCGCGTGCCGTGTACGCCGAGATGGCCCTCGCCGGTATCACGGCCGTGGGCGAGTTCCACTACGTCCACCACGCCCCGGGCGGCACCCCGTACGCCGACCCGAACGCGATGGGTGAGGCACTCGTCGAGGCCGCTTCCGACGCCGGTGTCCGTATCACCCTTCTCGACACCGCCTATCTCTCCTCCGGTTTCGGACAGGCCCCCAACCGCCACCAGCTCCGTTTCTCCGACGGCACCGCCGACGCCTGGGCGGAACGCTGTTCAGTTCTCAAGGAACGGGATCACGCGCGGATCGGTGCCGCCATCCACTCCGTACGGGCCGTGCCCGCCGGGCAGTTGGCGACCGTGGCCCGCTGGGCCGAGGAACGACGGGCCCCCCTTCACGTCCACCTCTCCGAGCAGACCGCCGAGAACGACGCCTGCCTCGCCGCCCACGGACGCACCCCCACCCGACTCCTCGCCGACCACGGAGTCCTCGGCCCCCGCACCACCGGCGTCCACAACACCCACCTCACCGACGAGGACATCGCGCTGCTCGGTCACAGCGGCACCGGCACGTGCATGTGCCCCACCACGGAACGCGACCTCGCCGACGGCATCGGCCCCGCCGTCGCCCTCCAGCGCGCGGGTTCACCGCTCTCCCTCGGCTCCGACAGCCATGCCGTCATCGACCTGCTCGAAGAGGCCCGCGCCATGGAGCTGAACGAGCGCCTGCGCACCCGCACCCGGGGCCACTGGACAGCGGCAGCCCTGCTCCGGGCAGCCTCCGCCGACGGTCACGCGGCCCTCGGCTGGGAGGACGCGGGCACCCTGGAAGCCGGTGCGCTCGCCGACTTCACGACGATCGCGCTCGACTCGGTCAGAACTGCGGGACCGGTGCCTCGTCTAGGCGCGGAGACGGCGGTATTCGCAGCGTCGGCAGCGGATGTGCGCCATACGGTCGTGGGCGGGCGGCACGTCGTGCGCGACGGGGCGCACACCCTCGTACCAGAGGTGCCGCAGGCGCTCGCGGCGGCTGTCGAAGCCCTGCGCGCCTGACTCCCGTACGCACCCCGGTTCGCATCCCGGCCCTCCGCCCCGCCACCCATGAGGACGCCATGAACAGCCCCAGCACGCCGAGCAGTCCGAGCAGCCCGAACCGGACGAACAGTGCTATCGGCAGTACGACCGACACCACCACCGGCACGACGACCGTCATCACGAACATCGGCAGCCTGGTCACCAACGACCCCTCTCTCGGCGACGGTTCTCCTCTGGGACTGATCCAGGACGCGGCCGTCGTCATCGAAGGCGACCGCGTCGTCTGGACCGGTGAGAACAGCAAAGCACCCACCACTGACAATCGGGTCGACGCCGGTGGCAGGGCCGTCCTCCCGGGCTTCGTCGACTCCCACTCCCACCTCGTCTTCGCGGGCGACCGGACGCAGGAGTTCAACGCCCGGATGTCCGGGCGGAGCTATACGGCAGGTGGAATCCGTACGACCGTCGCCGCCACCCGCGCCGCCACCGACGCGGAACTGGAGGCCAACCTCACCCGTTACCTCCGCGAGGCGCTCCGGCAGGGCACGACGACCTTTGAAACCAAGTCCGGGTACGGCCTGACCGTCGAGGACGAGGCCCGCGCCCTGCGCATCGCCGCCGCGCACACCGACGAGGTCACCTACCTCGGCGCCCACATCGTGTCCCCGGACTACGCCGACGACCCGGCCGCCTATGTCGCCCTGGTCACCGGCGAGATGCTCGACGCCTGTGCCCCGTACGCCCGTTGGGTCGACGTCTTCTGCGAGAAGGGCGCCTTCGACGGCGACCAGGCCCGCGCGATCCTCACGGCGGGCAAGGCGAAGGGGCTGCACCCGCGCGTTCACGCCAACCAGCTCTCGTACGGCCCCGGCGTACAGCTCGCCGTCGAACTCGACGCCGCCAGCGCCGACCACTGCACCCACCTCACCGACGCCGATGTCGACGCCCTCGCGAACGGCCGTACGGTCGCGACCCTGCTGCCCGGCGCCGAGTTCTCCACCCGCGCCCAGTGGCCGGACGCCCGCCGGCTCCTCGACGCGGGCGTCACGGTCGCGCTCTCCACGGACTGCAACCCCGGCTCCTCCTTCACCTCCTCCGTGCCCTTCTGCATCGCGCTGGCCGTACGGGACATGGGCATGACCCCGGACGAGGCGGTCTGGTCGGCCACGGCGGGGGGCGCGCAAGCCCTCCGGCGCGACGACATCGGCCGTATCACGCCCGGGGCGTACGCCGACCTGACCCTCCTGGACGCCCCGAGCCACGTACACCTGGCCTACCGGCCGGGGGTCCCCCTGGTCAGCGGGGTGTGGCGGCGGGGCGTGCAGGTGGTCTGATCCCGGCCTCGGCTCAGAGGCCGTACCGGCTCTTCAGGTGGCGCCAGAAGTCACGGAACATCCACTTGTCGAACTCCGTGATCTGCGCCGCGCTGCCCGCCTTCATCAGGAAGCAGCACTGGCCGGTCGGGGTCCAGTCGTAGAAGTCGTCGAGCCCGAACGTGTGGCCGACCTCGTGCAGGTAGATGTGGATGTTCTCCTGGTCCAGCGCGCCGGTGAAGTACTCCTGGCCGACCCGCTGGCCCCAGTCGCCGCCCGCGCCACCCTGGAAGCCCTTCGTCAGCCACAGCGACTGGTCGTAGTGGCGGGCCGCGCCGCCCGGGCAGCGTGAGTAGTTGCCGTCCTGGTGGAAGAAGCGCCCGCAGTCCGGGGAGCACTGCGGGGAGCCGCCGGCGTCGAGGTTCCCGGCGTAGATGTCGACCGAACTGTCCGTCCACTGGAGGGTCGAGCGGTTCTTCACGGCCCAACCGACGATGTTGACGGGCACGTTGGTGTACGGCCAGGCGTTGTGGCCCGTGCCGTTGTCGAGCATGGCCGCCGTCCACTTGCCGAACTGCTTCTTCAGCGCCGCGTGGATCCGGTCGCGCAGGGCGGTGCTCACGGGCGCGTCCGACTCCCAGCGGACGCAGTAGTTGACGCTTCCCCGGTTGGCCATGACCTGGTCCCAGCCGTAGTTGCGGAAGCCGTAGAGGTCCGGGTAGGTCGACGAGACGTGGTTCCACACCTCGTTCAGCGGCTGTACGAGGTTCGCGGGCGGGTTCCAGACATCGGCGGCGGCCCGCACCTGTGCCGTCGTCCCGGCGGGGGCGGCGAAGGCGGCGGGCAGACCGGGGGCAGCGATCAGCGCGGCCAGTGCGGCCAGCACCGCCAACAGACGTGCGATGTGCTTGCGCATGGGTGAACTCCCTTTGTGGGGAACGGGATTCACCCTCGGGTCGCCGCCGGTCGCGGGCCGGGTTGCCCATCCCTCCCCGGCCGCTTTTCACTCCCTTCCTGTACGGCGGAGTGAATCGCGCCGCCGACGGCGGAGGTTGGCGAGCGCGGACTTTTCAGCTAGCGCCGGCCCGCCACCGCTGCCCCGTCCCGCCCGTCAGCGCTACGAACTTCACGCCGCCGTCGGCCGCCGGAACCAGCCCCGTCGCGAAGGCGATCGCCGGGCGGATCACCCCGTCGTCGTCCACGGTGAAGCGCAGGTTGTCGCCGTTGTCGCTGTCCACCGAGGCGCACTCCCAGATCCCGACGCCCCGGTCCACATCACCCCGGCTGTCCAGGCACAGGTCTGTGTCGGCCGCCGACTGCAGGACCCCCAAGTCGGCGTCCACACGCCAGCGTTGGGTCTGGGACGACGCGGAGCACGGCGCCGTGAGAACGTCCGTGCCCTTCTCCAGCACACCGCCCCGGATGTCCAGACAGCGCCCCGAGGCGACGTTCACCACCTGGGCGTACGAGGCTCCCGGCGCCCGGAACGCAGGCGTGGGCGTGGGCTTAGGGGTGGGGGTCGGCTTCGGCGCCGGGGCGGAAGAGGTCGGCGGCCGTGAAGTCGGCGACGGGGAAGGGGACTTGGGGGTCGTCGGCGAGGAAGGAGCCGTCACCTCGGGGCTGCTCGGTACGGCGGTGACCGGGAGCGTGTTCGACGCGCCCTGGGGGCTCGACGAGCCGTCGCCCGACGACAGCATCACGATCAGCAGCGGGATCAGCGTCACGCCGAGGACCGCCGAGGCCAGCGCGAAGCGCCGACGGGACGGCGCCGGTGCGGGCGGTGTCCGGGCCCAAGTCGGGGCCGAGGCAGGGGCGTTGGCGAGAGTGACCGTCGGCGCGTCCCGCGCGTACGCCGTTCCGCACCACGGCAGCAGGCCCTCCCCCAGAGCCGTGCGCGGGCTGTCGCGCAGGGCGGAGAGTTCCTCGTAGGCCACCGAGCAGTGCGGGCAGATGACCATGTGGGAGTTCAGGTCCGTGCTGTGGCGGGGGTTGGCGGGGCGGACCGACTCCTCGATCAGCCGCCGGAAGTCCTGGCAGCGCGGGTCCTCGGAGACGGCCAGCCGGGCCCGCAGACAGGCCTGGGCCAGGGCCTGGAGCGCCGACTCCGTCTCGTACGTCACGTCCTCGGGCGTCAGGCCGAGAAGGGCGGCGGTCCGCTCCTCGGATTCCCGCTCCACGATGCCGTACCAGATGAGGCCCTGGGTGCGGGCCGGCAGCGACTGGAACGCGCCCAGCATGGGCGGGGGCGCGAACAGGTGCTCTCCGCCCGCCGTGTTGAGCGTGTTCAGGACGAGGAGCAGGCTCGGGTCCAGGCCCGCCGCACGTTCGTCCGTCGCCCAGCTGGCCGCCAAGTCGGCGGTGAGCAGCAGGAGTTGGTGGCGCCACGGCACGTTCGGCTCGGTACCGCGTGCCGTGTCCCGGGCCGCCGTCGTGAACGCCTGGGCCGCCAGCTGCCCCGCCGTGGAGTCGCTCGTCGTGCACAGCCGGGCGTAGGCGAGGACGGACGCGCGGTGGCGGGTACGGAGTTCCTGCAACGCCGAGTACGCGGTGGGGGAGTTGGTGCGGAGCAGCTCGGTGAGGCGGGCGTCGGACACGCCCGCGTACAGCCCGCTGTCGTCGATGTGCTCAGACATCCCGTCCGCCTCCTCGGACCCCCGTCCGTTCTGACGTACCAGCCAGTCTGAAGGCGGTGTCCGTGACACAGGAGGCCTTTGGGAAAAGAAGGGAGGGGTTTCTGTGGGTAACCAGAAACCCCTCCCGCAAAGACCGCAATGAGGACGTCAGCCTTCGATCGTCAGGCCCTTCCGCAGCCGGTGCAGCGTCCGCGACAGCAGCCGCGACACATGCATCTGCGAGATGCCCAGTTCCTCGCCGATCTCCGACTGGGTCATGTTGGCGACGAACCGCAGCGAGAGGATCTGCCGGTCCCGGGGCGGGAGTTCGGCGATCAGCGGCTTCAACGACTCGACGTACTCGATGCCTTCGATGCCGTGGTCCTCGTAACCGATGCGGTCGGCGAGTGCGCCCTCGGAGTCGTCCTCCTCGGGCTGGGCGTCGAGTGAGCTGGCGGTGTAGGCGTTCGAGGCCGCCATGCCCTCGACGACCTCGTCCTTGGAGAGGTCGAGACGGTCGGCCAGCTCGCCCACGGTGGGGGCGCGGTCGAGCTGCTGGGCCAGTTCGTCGCCGGCCCGGGCCAGGTCGAGCCGGAGTTCCTGGAGTCTGCGCGGTACGCGGACGGACCACGACGTGTCGCGGAAGAACCGCTTGATCTCGCCGACGATCGTCGGCATCGCGAAGGTCGGGAACTCGACCCCGCGGCTCAGCTCGAAGCGGTCGATCGCCTTGATCAGGCCGATGGTGCCGACCTGGATGATGTCCTCCATCGGTTCGCTGCGCGAACGGAAGCGGGAGGCGGCGAACTTGACCAGGGCGAGGTTGAGCTCGACGAGGGTGTTGCGGACGTACGCGTAGTCGTGCGTCCCTTCTTCGAGGGACTCCAGCCGCGCGAAGAGGGTCTTGGACAGGGCCCGTGCGTCGACCGCACCCACCTCGTCGTACGGCGGGATCTCGGGGAGCCCGTCCAGGGCGTCCGGAACGCGTGGGCCCGGAATGAGCGGGTCCTGGTCCAGCTGGTGGGAGTCCGTGTGTTCCGGAGGGGGTGTCGACGTCGCCCTCTGGGTATGCGATGCGTCGAGCCGGGGTGACATGGTGTCCTCCATGGTTCTCGGCATGAGGCTGCCGAAGCCGGTGCGTGTGCACGTGCGGTGTGCGGCGCCTCCAATGCCGGCCGTGTCGGGTACGTGTATCTAGCCCTACCCGGTTTCCCGAGCCCACCGCAAGTGCGTTCCCTTGCCATATGTCCGGATATGGGCGTTAGTTCAGGTGTCGGAGAGTGTGAGGAAGGCGTAGTGTTCGAGGACGTCAGCGGGCGCGATTGGGCGCCGGCGAACAGCCACGACCTCGGGAGAGAGACGGCATGGACCGCGGGACGGTCGGCAGCGCACAGTCTGGCCGGCTACTGGTCGAGGTACGGCGGGAGGGTTCCAGCGCCGTTGTGACTCCGGCGGGTGAGCTGGATCACCACACCGCCGATCTGTTGCGTGAACCACTTGAGGACTGCCTCGCGAAGGGACTCGCGCGGCTGGTCGTCGACTGCGCACGGCTGGAGTTCTGTGACTCCACCGGCCTCAATGTGCTGCTCGGTGCCCGCCTGAAGGCGGAGGCCGCCGGCGGCGGGGTGCACCTGGCCGGAATGCAGCCGGTGGTCGCACGGGTGTTCGAGATCACGGGCGCGGACGCGGTCTTCACCGTGCACGAATCGCTCGCCGACGCCCTGTCCGACGAACCTCCCGAGTCCTCCTGACCCTCACGGTCCACCTGGCCGAGTCTTCCGGGTCGGCGGGGTGGGCTGCCGAGCGCGCCGCGTTCGGGGGGTGTTCTGTCGGTTCCGCCGGGCAGGAGACATCCTGAATATGCGCACAAGGGCGCGCGTAATGAACTGTGTGCAATGACGACCGTGTACGTGAACTGGTGAATCGGTGAGGTGAAGCGCTGATGAGCACCACCCGGCCCGACTCGCCGGGCTCTGCGGAGTCCCCGGAGTCCCCCGAGCCCAGCGGCGCTTCCGGGGGTCGCCAGACCCGCAGCCTGAGTTTCGACGGCGAGAGCGGTGTCGTTCCGCTCGCCCGGGACTTCGCCCGGCAGGCGCTGTACGCGTGGGGCTGGCTGCCCGCCGCGACCGCCGACCGGCGCGCCGCCGCCGAGGACGTCCTGCTCGTCGTCTCCGAACTCGTCACCAACGCCTGCCTGCACGCCGAGGGCCCGGACGAGATGTGGATCACCTGCGACAACAAGGTGATCCGTGTCGAGGTCGCCGACCGGGGCACGGGCCAGCCCGCCCCGCGCACCCCGCACAGAGCCGGCCGCCCGGGCGGCCACGGCATGTTCATCGTGCAGCGCCTGTGCCTGGACTGGGGAGTCGTACGGACCCCCGGCGTCGCGGGCAAGAAGGTGTGGGCGGAGCTGGGCGCTCCGGCGTAGTTCCCGCCGATGTGGCGGCAAAGCGCCGCCGGGATCCGGTCGATTTTCCGCCGATCCGGTCTGCGTTGTGTCTTCCTTCTCCTGGTTACCGGGCGTACCTTGACGGCCGATCCGCGATCTGATGTGCCGTCAGAAATGCTGACAGGACCGCCAGGAATGGGGGACGACGATGTCGTACCACCGGACATGCCGCAGCACGCACCCGAAACGAAGCGCCGCGCTCGCGTCCGTCGCGGCCCTGGCCGGATCGGCGGTGCTGCTGGCCGCCCCCGCCGCCCGTGCCGAGGTCGTGGACGTCAACTACCAGTGCAAGACGCCGATCGGCGACAAGAGCGCCCTCTCGCCCATCGACATCAAGGCGGTGGAGAGCGACGGCGGCTACAAGGTCACGATGTCCTGGCAGAAGGGCGTCTCGTCCAGCCCGGTGGAACTGGGCAAGGGCGCGATGAACCCGAGCGCCACGATCAAACTCGGCGGCGCGGACAGCGGCACGCTGAACGTCAGCGGCCCCGCGAACGCCGAGGCGGTACCCGCCAACACCCCCATAAAGATCAGTGACTTGAGCGGCACGTACAAGCCGTCGAAGAACGGCAAGGTCACCTTCACGGCCGGCGTCCTCACCATCAAGGCCCTCGGTACGACCACCACGTGCACGCCCACCAACAATCCGGGCCCGTCCCTGACGCTCGACGTCACGGGCGCCTCGGACGGCGGAAGCACCGGCGGTACGAGCACCGGCGGTTCGGACGGCGGCGCCGAACTCCCGCAGACCGGCCCCGAGGACTCCGTGATCGCGCTGGGCACCCTCGGCGGCACGGTCCTGCTCATGGGCGCGGCGGGCGCGCTGTGGCTGACGCGCAGGGACCGGACCGCACGGGACGAGCGGGCAGTACGCCGCTGAGGCACGGCCAGTCGACCACGGGAGCCGCCGATGCGTGCCGTCCTCTGTCTCTCCTTCTGCCTCGTCGTCCCGCTGCTGTGGGCCATGTCGTCCACGGCCGCGGCCGACGAGGGGCGGGACGGCTGGTCCGCCGCGCCCCTGGGCACCGACCGGCCCTACTTCTACGCCGAGGGCACCCCCGGTACGGTCCTCCAGGACACGCTCTCCGTCCGCAACCCGACGGACCGCGTCCTCAACATCCGGCTCTCCGGCGGCAGTTGGCTCACCCTCGCCGCCCCCGAGGTCGACGTCCCCGCCCGCACCCGCGCCGACGTGCCCTTCACGGTGTGCATCCCCGACGGCACGCCTCCCGGCGACCGCACCGCCACGATCACCGCCCGCGCCTCGGGCCGGACCGCGACAGTGCGCGTCCGACTCCGGGTCGGAGGACCCCGGTTGCCCGCGCTGACCGTCGAGCACGTACGGGTACGCGGTGACCGCATCGCGTACGAGCTGGTCAACCGGGGCACCACCGACCTGACCCCGACGCTCACCGTCCGCGCGGACGGTGTCCTCGGCTCCCTCCTCGACCGGCCGCCACGGACCCTCCCCGTACGTCTGCCCCCGGGCGAGCGCGTCGCCCTGACCGAACCCTGGTCCGGGCAGCCCGAGTTCGACGCGGTCGACGTACGCCTGACGGTCACGGCGGCCGACGGGACGGTACGCGCCGAGGCGGGCACATCGGCACGGTTCGTGCCGTGGGGCGGGGTGGCTGGAGGAGCGGGGGCGCTGGTGGCAGGCGGCGCCTTGATGGCCGTACGACGGCACGGGCGCCGCAGGAGCGACGAACAGCCGTGCGCACGTGAGGAGTTGGCGGAGGAGCTGACGGGGGCGATGAAGTGAAGCGGCGGATTCCCGCACTGGTCGCGGCGGCACTGGCGTTCGCCTTCCTGCTGCCCGTATCGCTGCTGCCCACGACCGCCGCAGCGGCCGACGGACCGACCGTCAAGGTCTCCAAGTCGCAGGCTGGGACCGGGAGTTCGATCATCGTGACCGGGACCGGCTGGCCGCGGAAGGCGCTGCTGATGATGCTGATCTGCGGCCGGTCCAGCCCGTACCGGGGAGTGATCGGCGGCACCAACTCCTGTGCCAACGCGGACGGGAGAGCCGTCACCACGGACACGCAGGGCGCCTTCAGCCAGAGCCTGCCGGTGGTCGAACCGCCGGTGCCGTGCCCGTGCGTGGTGCATGCGGCGACGGTGACCGGGTCGTCCGACACGGCGGCCGACGCGGTGTTCCGGGTCGCGGGCCACCCGGTCGAGCCGCTGCCCGAATCGGACGGCACCGAACGTCTCTCGGTCCTCACGGACCCCCGGCTCGACGGTTCGAGCGGACTGCTGACCTGGTTCGGGGCGCCACCCAGGCGCACCCTCGTCGTGACCGTCGGCAACCTCGGCACGGCGGCCGTCAAGGACCCGGTCTTCCAAGTCGGCACCTCCCACGGGGTGTTCGCCCCGCAGTGGGACGAGCAGCAGTGGCAGGGCACCATCCAGCCGGGCCGCAAGGCACGCGTCGAGCTGCCGGTCTCCCTGGCGAGCGGGGCGCACGGCGACTACTCGGTCTCGCTGAAGTACGACGGCAAGGTGCTCGCCGAGCAGCCCTGGGGCGTGGGCCGGCCATGGGGCGTGACCCTGTTCTGGGTCCTGGCCGGAGTCGTCGTACCGGCGGCGCTGTTCCGCGTCGGGATGGCGGTGGTGGACCGGGTACGGCCACGCGGGCAGCAGACGGTACGCCGTGACCGGGACGGAGACTCCCCGCACCTGGACAACTCCCCACCCGTTGAGGCCTCTTCGGCCCTGCCGTGGTTCACCCCGGACGCCGACCCCGGCACGAGCACGACAAGCACGGCAGGCACCACGAGCACTCCGACGACGAACGCGATGAACACGACGAACTCGAAGGGGAACACGTGAGAACGCAACGGAGACGGAGCACGAGTGCGGCAGGGGTCCTGTTGCTGCTCGGCGGAGCGGGCGGTGTCCTGCTGGGCATGGCCGCGGCGGGGCCCGCCCAGGCGGCCGAGGTGTCGTACGCGACCAGGTGCGTGCCCCCGGCGGCCTCAGGGCTTGACCCCGTCAACGGCACCACCAAGGTGCAGATCACCGCGCCCGCGACGGCCAAGGTGGGCGACGAGGTGGACGTGGTCTGGAAGTTCACCCAGGCCGCGTCCAAGAACCCCGACCTGATCGACCTCCCGGCCAACTCGGTCCAGCCGAGCGGGGTGTTGAAGGCGGGCGGTGCGCAGACCGCCGACGTCGCGATGGTCGGGCCGCGCGAGAACCCGGCGATCCCCAAGGGCGGGGCGATGGTCCTGTCCGACATGAAGGGCAAGGTGAAACTGACGACGGCCGGAGACGTGACGCTGACCCCGGACGCGTACACGATCAACGCCTTCGGGACGGACACGAAGTGCGCGCCGACGGAGACGGTCCAGCCGTCGGTGACGATCAAAGTGACGGCGGGGGGCGGCAGTTCACCCTCACCGAGCCCGACTCCGACTCCGACGACATCGACGTCACCGTCGCCCTCACCCACGCCGACCGACTCCGCGTCCCCGAGCTCGAGTTCGACCCCGACGGACGAGGAGAGCGAGTCGCCGAGCCCGACGGACGGCGGTCAGACGGACTTCACCGGGAAGCTCGTACAGGTCCCGTACAAGTGCGTGACGCCCATCGGCGACAAGGAAGTGACCTCCCCCATTCAGATCAACGCCAAGAAGAACGGCGGGAGTTACGACCTCACGGTCCAGTTCAAGGGCTCGGTGATGGACAGTCCGGCGGACCTCCCGGCGGACTCGGTGAAACCGTCCATGGAGGTCATTCTGGGCGGGTCCGACACGGGCACGGTCCATGTCGAGGGCCCGGCCAACACGGAGCCGATCAAGACCGGTGACGCGATGACGATCTCCGACATGACGGGCACCTACAAGCCTGGCGCGACCGGTGAATCGACCCTGGCACCAGGCGTGTTGACGGTGAGCGCCCTCGGCACGACGACCACCTGCACCCCGACCACGACGATGGTCTCCCTGACCCTGGACACGGAGGAACAGGCGAGCGGAGCGTCCGGCGGCTCCTCCACGTCGGGCGGCACGACGTCCGGCTCCGGCAGTACGTCGACCAGCGGCGGCCTCGCGAACACGGGGGCCGAGAACAACGGCGCCCTGAAGGCGCTGGGCCTGGTGGCCGGAACGGTGATCCTCGCGGGCGTGGCGGTGTTCACGTTCATGCCGGGCCGCCGGCGGCTGCGCTGATCGGAGGCGATGTCAGGACCCCGCTCCGGTGTGCGTCGCCGGGGCGGGGTCCGGCGTACTCCTCGTGCGCGGAGGGGACGGCCCGCACGGTGTCAGGGCGCGCACCCCTGCTCATGGAGCCCGTGCTCGCTCAACTCCCGTTCACAGTCGCCGACTTCACCCGTGCGCCCGGCCTCCCGTGCCGCGTCCCGCTGAGCGGCCAGCGCCTCGCACACATCGCAGGGCTCCGCCGGGGCCCCGCCGGGAACCGTGGTCACGACGACCACCGGACGAGCGCCGCCTCCAGCGCGCGCAGCACGTCGGGGGTGGGCGCCGCCCAGGTGCCGGGCGCCGGGACGGACACGGGGGCCGGGGCGATGCCGTGGGCGGCGGCGGTGGTGGTCGTACGGATGGTCCGGGGAAAGCGGGGCAGGCGGGGGAGGGTGGTCGTCGTCATGCGGGTTCACTCCTCGGGTGGGGCGGTACCGGCGTGGGCCTGTGCCACGAGCATGACGCCTGAATGGGGCGAAAACGTCGCGGACAGGGCCGGGTTGACACGTTCGGCGGTGGCTGAATTTCCGGTACGCCCCGAACGGCCGGGGCCGCCGCGCCCGTCCGGACACGGCGGCCCCGGCCGCGTACAACCAACCTGCGCATACCGTCAGTTGAGCCTTAGTTAACGCTCCCCATGAGCTGCTTGACCTTGCCGCGGTACGACCACACCGCCGCGCCCGCGACCACCGCGAGCACCGCCTCCAGGGCCACCACGCCCATGCGGTCGAGGTTGACGCCCGCGACCGAGAGCAGGCCCGTCGTCGCGTCGCCCGCCGTGACCGCCAGGAACCAGACGCCCATCATCTGGGAGGCGTACTTCGCCGGGGCCATCTTCGTCGTGACCGACAGACCGACCGGGGAGAGGGTCAGTTCGCCGACCGTCTGGACGAAGTAGATCGCCACGATCCACATCGCCGCCGCCTTGTGACCGTCCCCGGCGATCGACAGCGGCGCCAGGAAGAGGAAGAACGAGACGCCGACCAGGACCAGGCCCGACGCGAACTTCACGATCGTGCTCGGCTCCTTGCCCATCCGGTTCAGCGCCAGCCAGAACCAGGCGAAGACCGGGGCCAGCGCCATGATCAGCACCGGGTTCACCGACTGGTACCAGGAGACCGGGAACTCCCAGCCGAAGACCGTGTTCTCGGCCTTGCCGTCCGCGAAGATCGACAGGGTCGTGGCGCCCTGGTCGTAGATCATCCAGAACACGGCGGCGGCGACGAAGAACCAGATGTACGCCGACATCGACCGCTGCTCGGGCTCGCTCAGGTCCTTGTCGCGCCTGATGCGGGCCAGCACGACCACCGGGACGATAAGGCCGAGCAGGATCAGCGGGACCATGACCCAGTTCAGCGTGTAGTGGCCGGAGAAGCCGACGAACGCGTAGAACACGGCCGCGATGCCCGCCCAGACCGCCGCCTTGCGCAGCGTCGCGGACTTCTCCGCGGCGGACAGCGGGGTCGGGACGACGCTGGAACGCGCGTCCAGGTGCCGGCTGCCCAGCAGGAACTGGGCGAGACCGAGGGCCATGCCGAGCGCGGCGAGCGCGAAGCCGAGATGCCAGTCGACCTTCTCGCCGATCGTGCCGATCACCAGGGGCGCGGCGAACGCGCCCGCGTTGATGCCCATGTAGAACACGGTGAAGCCGCCGTCGCGGCGCGGGTCGTCCGGGCCGTCGTAGAGGTGGCCGACCATGGTGGAGATGTTGGCCTTGAGCAGGCCCGAGCCGATCGCGACGAGCCCGAGGCCCGCGTAGAAGGTGCCCGCCGTCGGCAGGGCCAGCGTCAGATGGCCGAGCATGATGACGCCGCCGGCCACGGCGACGGTCTTGCGGGGGCCCCAGACCCGGTCGCCGAACCAGCCGCCCGGCAGGGCGAGCAGATAGACGAGCGAGACGTAGACGGAGCCGATCGCGGTCGCGGCCGTCGCACTGAGGTGCAGGCCGCTCGGGGCGATCAGGTACAGGGGGAGCAGTGCCCGCATGCCGTAGTAGGAGAACCTCTCCCACATCTCGGTCATGAAGAGCGTGGCCAGTCCGCGGGGGTGGCCGAAGAAGGACCGTTCGGAGACGGGGGAATCCTTCGTCAGGCTGGACGCCATGGGTCGTTCCTTGCTGTCGGGACGCACAAAAAAGACCTTCGGCGGAAAACTCGCCAAAGGTCCCCAGGTGCCGTTAAGAGCTCCAGTCACCATACGACAGTTCACTGTGGTAAATGAAAGGATTTGAGACACGGATCACAGGTGATGGGTGTGCAACAGCCGCTTATTCGAAGGTAAGAGACAGGATCTCATCGCGGAGACACAGGTTCGGCAGCGAGGGTACGGCGTTCACCGGCCGCGTCGCACCGGACGCCCTCGTCGTAGCGTCCGAAGGTAAGAATCAAGAACGCCTGGTCACACCCCAGACGGCGTCCAGGGCGGTCTACCATCAGTTCATGACCCGTGTACTGCTCGCTGAGGACGACGCGTCCATCTCGGAGCCGCTGGCCCGCGCACTTCGCCGGGAAGGTTACGAGGTCGAGGTCCGCGAGGACGGCCCGACCGCGCTCGACGCCGGCATCCAGGGCGGTATCGACCTGGTCGTTCTCGACCTGGGACTGCCCGGCATGGACGGCCTCGAAGTGGCCCGCCGGCTGCGTGCCGAGGGACTGACCGTCCCGATCCTCATCCTGACCGCGCGCGCCGACGAGGTGGACACCGTCGTCGGCCTCGACGCGGGCGCCGACGACTACGTCACCAAGCCCTTCCGGCTCGCCGAACTGCTCGCCCGGGTCCGGGCCCTGCTCCGGCGCGGCGCCGCCGAGCCGCAGCAGCCGCCCGCCACGCACGGTGTGCGGATCGACGTCGAGTCGCACCGGGCGTGGATGGGCGAGGAGGAGCTCCAGCTCACGGCGAAGGAGTTCGACCTGCTGCGGGTGCTGGTGCGTGATGCGGGGCGGGTCGTGACCCGCGACCAGCTGATGCGCGAGGTGTGGGACACGACGTGGTGGTCGTCGACCAAGACGCTCGACATGCATATCTCGTGGCTGCGGAAGAAGCTGGGCGATGATGCGGCGAATCCTCGGTACATCGCGACGGTACGGGGTGTTGGTTTCCGTTTCGAGAAGAGTTAGCGGAGCTGGACGCGCGTAACGTCCCTTGGGGCTTGTGCGTGATGTGCGGCTGCCGGCCGGTGGGGGCTGATCGCGCAGTTCCCCGCGCCCCTGGAAGCGCCCCTCCGGGGCGCCCAGGGGCACGCCCGCCGTCCGTCAGCCATCGCCCGGAGGGGCCGCCTTGCGTCGTCGTCTGATCCAATCCACGCTCGCCGTCGTGCTCGTCGTGATCGCCGTGTTCGGGGTGTCCCTGGTCATCGTCGAGACGCGGACAATCAGTGCGAGCGCGCAGGAGCGGGTGGACTCCGAGGCTGTGCGACTGGCCAGCATCGTGGACAGCCGGATACTCGGCGACGAGCAGATCAACGCCAAGGTCCTCGGCGGGCTTGTCACCGGGGACCGGTACGCCGTCGTACGCATCCCGGGGCGCGCGGCGATCGAGGTCGGGGAGAAGCCCGTAGGGGACGTCATCTCCGCCGAGGAGGACGGCGAGGAGGGCGAGACCGTCCGGGTCGAGGAACCCCGTTCCTCCGTGACCCGCGAGGTCGGCCGCACGCTGCTGATCATCGGCGCCGTCGCGCTGCTCGCCGTGATCGCCGCAGTCCTGCTCGCCGTACGCCAGGCCAACCGCCTCGCCTCACCCCTGACGGACCTCGCCGAGACCGCCGAACGCCTCGGCTCGGGCGACCCGCGCCCCCGGCACAAGCGGTACGGCGTCCCGGAGCTGGACCGGGTCGCGGATGTGCTGGACGGCTCGGCGGAACGTATCGCCCGCATGCTCACGGCGGAACGCCGCTTGGCAGCCGACGCCTCGCACCAGCTCCGCACCCCCCTCACAGCCCTCTCCATGCGCCTGGAGGAGATCACCCTCACCGACGACCCGGACACGGTGAAGGAGGAGGCCACGATCGCGCTCACACAGGTCGAACGCCTCACGGACGTCGTAGAACGGCTGCTCACCAACGCCCGCGACCCGCGCACCGGCTCCGCCGTCTCCTTCGACCTCGACGAGGTCATCCAGCAGCAGCTGGCCGAGTGGCGCCCCGCCTACCGCAGCGCGGGCCGGGCCATAGTCAGCTCGGGCAAGCGGCACCTTCAGGCTGTGGGCACCCCAGGAGCCGTCGCCCAGGTACTGGCCGCGCTGATCGAGAACTCCCTCATGCACGGCGGCGGCACGGTCGCCCTGCGCACCCGCGTCATCGGCAACCAGGCCGTGATCGAGGTCACGGACGAGGGCCCCGGCGTCCCCGCCGACCTCGGCGCCCGGATCTTCGAGCGCGCGATCAGCGGCCGCAACTCCACAGGCATCGGCCTGGCAGTAGCCCGCGACCTGGCAGAAGCCGACGCAGGCCGCCTGGAACTCCTCCAACAACAACCCCCGGTCTTCGGCCTCTTCCTCTCCCGAACCCCCCCGAAAAAGCCCCAGAACGGCGACGAAGAACGCACGGTCAGATAAGCGCCCCAAAGGGGCGCGGGGAACGGCGCGACAAGCCACAACGGCGCCGCACGGACCAAACCCGCTCAGCCGACCCGCTGCCGCTTTTAGGGGCGCGGGGAACGGCGCGACAAGCCACGACGGCGCCGCACGGACCAAACCCGCTCAGCCGACCCGCTGCTGTCTGTAGGGGCGCGGGGAACGGCGCGACAAGCCACGACGGCGCCGCACCGAACCAAACCCGCTCAACCCACCCGCTGCCGCTGATTCCGCCGCCCAGGAATCGCCCCACCCTCGGGGAGCTCCTCAAGGAACGACTCCGCACTGGCCACAGCCTCCCGCGCCGGCAGCGTACGGAACACCCACGTCCGGTACGACCAGAACCGGAACAACGTCGCGACCCCGATCCCCACGAACTTGAAGACGTTGCTCTGCAACGGACTGTCCAGCCCGAACCCGTACGTCGCCGCGTACAGCACACCGTTCTCGATGACGAGCCCCACCGCGCTGAACAGCAGGAACAGCGTCAGTTCCTTCGTACGCCCGCTCTTGTCCCGGTCCCGGTAGGTGAAATACCGGAAGCCGATGTAGTTCGTGCAGATGGCCACCACCGTGGCGACCACACTCGCCCGGACCACCGGGAGATCGGTCGTGTGGCGGACCAGGTTGAACACGAGGAGGTTGACGAGAAGCCCCGCCGTGCCCACCGCCCCGAACTTCGCGACCTCGGCCGCGAACTGGTCGAAGCGCCGGCGTACGGCGCCCGGAGGCTTCGTACGCGGCCCGTCGGAACCACGTTTGGAACCACGTTCCATGGTCTGTCGGCCCCCGTCTGTGGGATCGCCCTGTGGGATTTCGTCAACTCAGCCATGCTAACCACCCCCTCTGGGGCTCGCCTGTGTGTACGGGGTCACAGGCGTGTAATCAGGCCGCGGCGGCCGGGCCGATACTCTTGGAGGGTGACGTTCCCGGTAGTCGGCATGGTCGGCGGGGGGCAGCTCGCTCGTATGACACACGAGGCGGGCATCCCGCTCGGCATCAGGTTCAAGCTCCTCAGTGACACCCCGCAGGACTCCGCTGCGCAGGTCGTCGGCGATGTCGTCGTCGGCGACTACCGCGACCTGGAGACGCTGCGCGCGTTCGCGCAAGGGTGCGATGTGATCACTTTCGATCACGAGCACGTCCCGACCGAGCATCTACGGGCCCTGGAGGCGGACGGCATCCCCGTCCGCCCCGGCCCGGACGCGCTCGTGCACGCCCAGGACAAGGGCGTGATGCGGGCGAAGCTCGTCGAGATCGGCGTGCCGTGCCCACGGCACCGGATCGTGACGGATCCCGCCGACGTCGTCGCCTTCGCGGCCGAAGGCCTTTCCGAAGGTGACCGGGGCGACGGCTTCCCGGTCGTCCTCAAGACGGTCCGCGGCGGGTACGACGGCAAGGGCGTGTGGGTCGTCAGGTCCGAGGCGGACGCGGCCGACCCCTTCCGGGCCGGCGTCCCGGTCCTCGCCGAGGAGAAGGTCGACTTCGTACGGGAACTCGCGGCGAACGTCGTCCGCTCCCCGCACGGCCAGGCGGTCGCGTACCCGGTCGTCGAGTCGCAGCAGGTCGACGGCGTGTGCGACACGGTCATCGCCCCGGCGCCCGGCATCGCGGAGGAACTGGCGCTCCAGGCCGGGGAACTGGCCCTGCGCATCGCCAAGGAACTCGGCGTGGTCGGCCACCTGGCCGTAGAGCTGTTCGAGACGAGAGACGGCCGCATCCTCGTCAACGAACTGGCGATGCGCCCGCACAACTCGGGCCACTGGACCCAGGACGGCGCGATCACCAGCCAGTTCGCCAACCACGTCCGCGCGGTCCTCGACCTCCCGCTCGGCGACCCGCGCCCCCGCGCCAAGTGGACGGTCATGGCGAACGTCCTCGGCGGCGACTACCCCGACATGTACTCCGCGTACCTGCACTGCATGGCCCGCGACCCCCAGCTGAAGATCCACATGTACGGCAAGGACGTGAAGCCCGGCCGCAAGGTGGGCCACGTCAACACCTACGGCGACGACCTCGACGACGTGCTGGAGCGCGCTCGTCACGCAGCCGGCTACCTGAGAGGCACGATCACCGAATGAGCCCCGTCGTAGAACCCGGTGCGGGACCCGTCGTAGGCATCGTCATGGGGTCGGACTCCGACTGGCCCGTCATGGAGGCCGCCGCCCAGGCCCTGGACGAGTTCGAGATCCCGTACGAGGTCGACGTCCTCTCCGCGCACCGCATGCCGCGCGAGATGATCACGTACGGCGAGCAGGCCGCCGACCGCGGGCTCAAGGCGATCATCGCCGGCGCGGGCGGTGCCGCCCACCTCCCCGGCATGCTGGCCTCGGTGACCCCGCTCCCGGTGATCGGCGTCCCGGTCCCCCTCAAGTACCTCGACGGCATGGACTCGTTGCTGTCGATCGTGCAGATGCCGGCCGGTGTGCCGGTCGCGACGGTCTCGGTCGGCGGCGCGCGCAACGCGGGCCTGCTCGCGGCGCGCATCCTCGCCTCGCACGACGAGGAACTCCTCGGCCGGATGCGGGAGTTCCAGCAGGAGCTGAACGACCAGGCCACCGAGAAGGGCAAGCGGCTGCGCGCCAAGGTCGAGAGCGGCGCGGGCAACGGCGGCGGCTTCGGCTTCGGGAAGTGACGCCCGTGAGCGGCTCGTTGGAGGAGGCCCGGGAACTCCTGCGCGAGTTCCCGGTCGTCGACGGCCACAACGACCTCCCGTGGGCACTGCGCGAACAGGTCCGCTACGACCTCGACGCCCGCGACATCGCCACCGCCCAGCACGCCCACCTGCACACCGACATCCCGCGCCTGCGCGAGGGCGGGGTCGGCGCGCAGTACTGGTCGGTGTACGTCCGCTCGGACCTGCCGGACGCGGTGCCCGCGACCCTCGAACAGATCGACTGCGTACGTCAGTTGATCGCGCGGTACGGGAACGAGCTGCGGCCGGCCCTCACGGCCGCCGACATGGAGGCGGGCCGGCGTGAAGGCCGTATCGCCTCGCTGATGGGCGCTGAGGGCGGTCACTCGATCGCCGACTCCCTCGGCACCCTGCGGGGGTTGTACGAACTCGGCGTGCGCTATCTGACCCTCACCCACAACGACAACGTGGCGTGGGCGGACTCGGCGACCGACGAGCCGGGCGTCGGCGGTCTGTCGGAGTTCGGCCGCGAGGTGGTGAGGGAGATGAACCGCCTCGGCATGCTGGTCGACTTGTCCCATGTCGCGGCGACGACGATGCGGCACGCGCTGGACACGTCCGTCGCGCCGGTGATCTTCTCCCACTCCTCCTCGCGCGCGGTGTGCGACCACCCGCGCAACATCCCGGACGACGTACTGGAACGCCTGCCCGTCAACGGCGGTATGGCCATGGTGACCTTCGTACCGAAGTTCGTCCTCCAGGCCGCCGTCGACTGGACGGCCGCCGCGGACGACAACATGCGCGCCCACGGCTTCCACCACCTCGCCACGACCCCCGAGGCGATGAAGATCCACCGGGCCTTCGAGGAGCGGAACCCCCGCCCGGTCGCGACGGTCTCGACGGTCGCCGACCACCTGGACCACATGCGCGAGGTGGCCGGAATCGACCATCTGGGCATCGGCGGCGACTACGACGGCACGGCGTTCACCCCCGACGGGCTGAACGATGTCTCCGGCTACCCCAACCTCATCGCGGAACTCCTCGACCGGCGCTGGTCGAAGGACGATCTTGCCAAGCTGACCTGGGGGAACGCGGTGCGGGTGCTGGGGGCGGCGGAGGATGTGGCACGGGAGGTGCGGGAGCGGCGGGGGCCGTCCAACGCCACGTTGGAGGGGTTGGACGGCTGAGGGGTGGTGCGACCCCTCAGAACGCGCCAGAGAGACGACTGTCTGTTGAACCGTGGCCACAACGGGTAAGAACCGTAGGCGCGTTCAGCGTTTCTCGGAGCGGGGCGAGATCTGTAGGGGGCGGTGTTGGCCGGGGATCGGGGTTCGGTTGTGTGGCGGAAGAGCAGCCACAGCGGTACCGATGGCGATCAGGACTGCTGCGAGGTTGCCATGTTTCCCGGGGCGGTCGGAGTCCGCGATTCCAAACGATCCGACGGCGCGCAGGTGATGGTCACAGCGGATGCCTGGCGTGCGGCGATAGCGTTGTTCCTCGCTCCGGATGCGAATGGGCGGGGCCACGTCTGACGATGTGATGACGCGGACCGAGTTACGGGATGTGAGATGAGCGGCGAACGCCGAGAGCAGACGGTGACCAGGTATTCCGGGCTGGCCGGATACTGCGTGGTGACCGGTGTGCTCGCCATGGCTGCCGGGGCAGGTGTCTCACTGCTGGGCGGAAGCCCGTGGGCGCGGCTCGGGATGTGGCTGGCGGTGCTCGTCGCGGTGTCCGCGGCTGCGGGCTGGTGGTGGGTGCGCTCACCGGCTACGGCCCGCCACTGGACGGTGGATCTTCTGGTCCGTCCGGCAGGGAGGAACGCACCGCCACGAAGGCCATGACGAACGCCCAGATCGTGAGCGGTCCACCACTGAAGGCGATGATCAGGCAGTACCAGGGCGACACGCCCAGCCCGATACCGGCGAAGGCCACCAGGGTGGAGGGGACCGAGAAGAAGATGAACAGGGCACCGAGGTTGCGCAGGAGTCTGATCTCGTCGGCGTCGGCCCGCCCGCGCCGGGTACCGGGCGGACGGGCCTGCGTTTCGTTCGTTTCGCCGACGGTGGCTTCCGACTCCAGGAACATGTTGTAGCTGGGCTCGGCGCGGCGCGAGCGGCGAGGACCCAGCTCCGGTCCCTTGCACTCGTCGTCGCTGGTCATGGCGTCCCCCGGGCCTCAATGCACGCTGACTGGATGTCAGGGGGTGCGGTGGAAGTTTTCGATGAGGTCGTCGAACATCGCCATCGTGTCCTCCTCGCCGAGCGCCTTGTTCTGCAGATCCTCGAAGCACTCCTGGTAGCGGGCGACCTTTTCCCGGTCGTCCCGGTTGGTGAGAACGCCGCCGGGGCCGGAGAGGTACAGGACGTCCTCGTCGTCGGTGAAGCCCAGGAGGATGAAGCTGCTGTCCATGCTGTCGTGGGCGCCGGCCGTGAAGGGGAGTACCCGCAGTGTGGCCTGCTCTCCGGAGGCGAGTGCCTTGAGGTGGGCCAGCTGTCGGCGCATGACCCCCGGGCCGCCGATCTGGCGGCGCAGGGCGGCCTCGTCCAGGATCATCTCGACCTTGGGGCCGCCGTCGTGGAAGACCCTCTCCTGCCGTGCCAGCCGCATGTCGATGAGGCGCCTGGCGCGGGGGGTCGGCTCACTGACCTCCCAGAGGGCGGTGATGTAGTCCGTGATCTGCAGCTGGCCCGGGATGAGACTCGGGTGGTAGCTCCGGATGAGGTTCGCCGCGCTCTCGTAGCCGAGGTACTGGGAGAACGGCTGGCTGATGACGTCGTTGTAGTCGGACCACCAGGACTGGCCCTTGCTGCCCCGGGCCGCCTCTTCCAGCTCCACGACGATGTCGGGGTCGTTCACGCCGTACTCGAGGAGCATCGCGCGCAGGTCCGTGACGGACAGACTGACCGTGCCCGCTTCGATGCGGATCAGCTTGGACAGCGACCACTCCAGCGCGTCGGCCGCGTCGCGCTGCGTCAGTCCGCGCTTGTCGCGGGCTGACTTCAGCGCCAGTCGCAGCTTGCGGCGATTGAGACTCGGGTCCACGGCCGTGGGCATGATGCTCCCTCAGAATCTTGACAGCGGCGGTTGGGCACTTGTCGTGCCGAAACTTCGCCATCGTAGTAGGTCGACTCGCGTCACATCCATTCGCCCTACTCCAATCGAGGTACGGCAAGTCGCCGCCGTCTGTATGGGCCTACCCGAATGACACATGTCTAATCGACGGGAGCTGTTGGAGCGTGGCGAAGTTGCGTAGCTCACATGTGGGCGAGGGGTACGAGTGACGGATGAGGTCACGGGGGACTCGTGACGTACCCCCGAACGCCCCACCCACCAGGAAGCTCCCTCTCCGCCGTGCGACGGTGGCCGTATTGCGATCACGAGGTAGATCACGCCGTAGATCACGACGTACGGAGCCCGCCATGGCCGATCTGCAGGACGAACTGCACACCACAGCCGAGGTCGGGGAACTCGACCCACCACTTCCCTTGCCGGAGCCCGACGACGACTCGGCGGCGGAGGGCGACTTCTCGCCCGTCTCCGACCCGGACGCCGCCCCCCTCGACCGCGCCCACGCGATCCTCGCCGCGCACCCCGTCGCCGACGGCTACAGCGGGCTGCCCTGGGCGCTCAGGCACCTGCCCTGGTACGACCTGGAGCTTGGGGAGAGCACTGTGGACACCGATGTGCCCCGTATGCGACGAGGTCACGTGGCCGCGCTGTTCTGGGCGCTGCACCTGCCGGAGGGGCTCACCGGCGACCGGGCCGTCGGGGCCACTCTGGAGCAGCTGGACCTCGTGAAGACGGTGGCCCGGAGCCACCCCGAGGGGCTGCGGCTGGCGGGCACCGCCGGGCAGGTCACCGACGCCCGCAACTGCGGACGCGTCGCTGTCGTGCTCGGGCCCGCCTCGGCCGCCGCCCTCGACGACTCGCTCGGCATCCTGCGCGTCCTGCACTCCCTGGGCCTGCGCGTGCTCACCCTCGCCGGCACGTCCTGGGCCAGCGAGGCCGGACTCACCCGGTTCGGCGAGGAGGTGGTCCGCGAGATGAACCGGCTCGGCGTGCTGGCCGACCTCTCGGGCGCCTCCGCGGCCACCGTCCACCGCGCCGTCAGGATCTCCAAGGCGCCGGCCCTGTGCACCCGCTCCGCCGCCAGGGCCCTGCGCCCCCACCCCGCCAACCTGCCCGACGAGACGCTCGCCGAGCTGGGCGCGGCCGGGGGCCTGTGCCTGGTGCCGCTGACGGCCGAGCAGACCGGACCGTCCGTCCGTGACGTGGCCGACCATCTCGACCACGTCCGTGCGGTCGCGGGCCCGGAGAGCGTCGGCCTGTCCGGCACGTACGACTCGGGCAGCGCCCACCCCCAGGAACTCGGCGACGCCTCCTGCTACCCGAACCTGATCGCCGAACTCCTGCACCGAGGCTGGACCGAACCCGACCTCGCCCTCCTCACCTGGGGAAACGTCCAACGCGTCCTGCGCAGCGCCGACTTCACGGCGAAGGCGGCCCAGCAGCGCCGGGAACCGTCCACGGCCCGCATCGCGGAACTGGACGGCTGACCCGCCCCGAGTTCCACGGGCTCAGGGGCGCTCGATCCGGCAGAGGCAGAACGGATGCCCTGCCGGATCGGCGTACACCCTGAAGTCCCGCTGCCCGTCCTGGTCGTCCAGGTCCAGCGGGCGGGCGCCCAGTGCCAGGACCGCCTCCTGCGCCGCGTCCAGCTCCGCCCGGGTGGACCCGGCGTCCAGGTCGAGATGGAACTGCTGGGAGCCGTGGTCGGCCCGCGGCCACTCGGGCGGGGAGTACCCGGGCGCCCGCTGGAAGGCCAGCCGTGGCCCGTCGGGGACGTACAGCACGACCCACTCCGGGTCCTCGTCCAGGGGCGTACCGCCGACGACACCCGCGTAGAAACGGGCCAGTGCCCGTGGGTCCGGGCAGTCGACGACGACGGTACGGAACCGGGCCACGGGTGCTACGGGATCCTCCTGAGCCATCCGTGATCAGCCCGCGCAGAGACAGAACGGGTGCCCCGCCGGGTCCGCGTAGACACGGAAGGAGCGGGCCCGGTCCTCCGTCTCCAGCGGCTTCGCGCCCAGCGCGAGCACCTCCCGCTCGGCCGTGTCCAGGTCGGCCACGGTCACGTCCAGATGGAACTGCTGCGAGGCGTCGGGCGACGGCCACTTCGGCGGTACGTGGCCGGGGGCCGCCTGGAAGGCCAGCGTCGGCCCGTCCGGGAGCCGCAGGTCGATCCAGTCCTCCTCGACCTCGGGCGTGCCGCCGAGCAGCGCGGAGTAGAACGCGGCGAGTGCGCCGGGGTCGGGACAGTCCAGGACGACGGCGCCGAGCTTGGCGATGGGCATGGCTTCCTCCGTTGATTGCCTTCTCTGTTACCTGTTGATGGTGCTCATCAGGTAACGGTCACACGCTAGCGGTTACCGTATGCCCATGCCTAGGAGGTAACGTCACCTGTGTGAGTGAGAACGCGTCCGCGCCCGGGGGGCTGGCCCTCGTGGAGGCCCTGGTCAACACCAGGAGCCTGGACTCGGACAGGGACGCGCTGAACACCGCCGAGGGGCGGGCCGCGTTCGGCATCCAGGGGATCGGCGAGCGGGAACTGGCGGCCGTGAAGGAGCTGCGGGAGTCCCTGCGGGCCGTCTGCCTCGCACACGCCGGACATCCACCGCACGACGACGCCGTCACTCCACTGGGTCAACTGCTCTCCCGGGCACCGCTGTTGGTCACCGTCGACGACCAGGACGGCTCGGCCCGGCTCACCGCCGCAGACGAGGGCCCGCTGCTCTCCCGCGTCGCGGCGGCCGTCGCGGAGGCGCTCACCGACGGCACCTGGCTGCGTCTCAAGGCGTGCGAACTGCCCGACTGCCACTGGGCGTACTACGACCGCAGCCCCGCCGGCAGGCGCCGCTGGTGCTCCATGTCGGTGTGCGGGGCCCGCGCGAAGATGCGCCGGTATCGCGCGAAGTAGGCTTCTGGGCCCAGGAGTTCGATCGCGAGCGCGATCACGCGCCGACGGAACGGAGCCCCCTGCCATGCCGAACCCCGGTCCCCGTGACGTCCTCGCCCGCTACCAGCAGGCGATGCTCGACTGGTCCGCGGACGACCTGGCCGACCTGTACGCGGTCGACGCCGTCCACGAGTTCCCGTTCCTCTTCCCCGGCATGCCCGAGCGCTACCAGGGCCGCGAAGAGGTCCGCGCGGGATACCGGGCGGCCTGGGGCGCGAGCCCGGCGCGGCCGGAGGAGATCCGTGACGTCGTCGTCCACGACAGCACGGACCCCGAGGTGATCACCGTCGAGCAGGTCGTCACCGGCACTGTGACCACGACCGGCCGCCCCTTCAGCTTCCCCGGCCTTCTGGTGATCCGGGTCCGCGACGGCCTGATCGTGCACGTCCGCGACTACATGGACGGACTCCGAGTCGCGCACACGATGGACCGCCTGCCAGCCGTGGCCACCGCTCTCGGCGACGGCTCCCGCTGCTAAGCGCTTCGGGAGCGCCCCGAAGGGGCGCGGGGCCGTATAGATATGCGGCTCCGCCGCGTGGGCGCGACCAGCCACGACGGCGCGGCAGCTGAACGACGGCACATAACGGCACATCCAGCGGAGCGCTCATGCCTCGCTCTCGGCCCCGTCGCCCTTCCCCCGCGGCGCGGCGGCCCGCGACCCCACCAGCAGCAGGCACAGTACGGCGATCCCGGCGACGATCCCCGTCAGGAGCAGCAACGGGTCCAGCGGCCGTACCGACGCGACGGTGGCCGTTGAGGTGACGGGCTGGGCCTGAGGGACCGTCCCGGCGGCCGCCGAGGAGGCGGGGGACGGGGAGGCAACTGGACTGGGCGTGGTTCGGCCGGAGGCGGCCGGTGCCGAGGCCGCCGAGGTCGTGCGGGCCGGTGCTCTGCCGCTCGTCGCCGTCGACTGGCTCGTACCGGTGCCGTGATGCGCCGTGCCAGCACCCGTGCCTGACCCCGACCCCGACCCCGAGGTGGGTTTCGTATGGGTGTGGGAGTGAGTCGGGGCCGCCGAGGTCGCGGGGGCCGGCGCCTGGACCGTGATTCCGGCCGTCATGTTCGGATGCACGGTGCAGTAGTAGGCGTACGAACCGGCCGTCGTGAAGGTGAAGCTCCAGCTCTCGCCCTTGTCCAGCATGGGGGAGTGGATCTGCACCGGGCCCGAGGTGGTCTTCACGTCGTGCGGGGCCGTGTCCTGGTTGGTCCAGGTCACCGTGGAACCGGCGGGGACGGTCAGGGTCGCGGGGGCGAAGGCGTACCCCTGCATGGTGACCCGGTAGGTGGCCGCCGAGGCCTGTCCGGGCAGGGCCAGCAGCAGGGCGACGAGGGCCAGTACGGGGACCAGGGCCGCCCGGCGTACGGTCCTGCCCGCCGTCCTCACGCGAACTCCGCGGCGACCAGCAGCCGCAGCCGGGTCGCCGGGCGCGGCAGCCGGCCCGGACGGAAGCCGGTCGCGCGGCGCAGGAGGCGGTACGGCAGCCGGGCCGTGCCCACGACGAGCAGGCGGTCGTCGGCGCGCTCGACGATCCGGAGGCGCAGCAGGGCGGGGAAGCGGACGCCCCGCAGGACCAGGTCGCCGGAGAGCTGCAACTTCCGTCCGCCGTCCAGGAGTTCGACGGTGTCGGAGGCGAGGACGGTGGAGGGGGCGGGGGTGCCTTCGGCCGGGTCGAGCCGGTCGAGGTTCCCGAACTCGAAGCGGAGCGCGGGGGATTCGGGCTCGTCGAGCGGGTCGGGCACGGTCAGGGAGGCGCCGGTGAGGGTGACACGTCGGCGGTGGGTGGGCAACGGGCCGTACCAGGCGGTGAGTTCGACGAGCGAGCGGTCGGGGGCCACGGCGTACCGGCCGGGCAGCGGCAGTACGGCGGTGGCGGTGGCGGTGGCGGTGGGCAGGGTGACGGTTGTCATCCCGGGTCTCCTTGGAAAGCGGTTCCCGAAGTGTGGCGGGGTTGTGGAGAATGGGGCAGGCGCCGGTCCGGCCGACTGAGCCTCGGCCGGACCGGCGTCCCTTTCTCGGGGTGAGTCCTGGGGTGAGCCCTGTCAGCAGCTGCCGGTGAGGAAGTCCTCGGTGGGTGCGAGCAGGTGCTCGGCCCAGACCGTGTGCATCTTCACGTAGCTGTCGACGTCGAGCAGATCGGTGATCTGCTGCCCGAGCGACTCCTCCAGGTGCGCCGAGTTGATGTGGTTCAGCAGCACACTGAGCGTGTCGTCGAGAACCGTGCCGCCGCCTTCGAGGGCGGGCGTCAGGATCGTCTCGACCCACACCGTGTGCAGCTTGATGTACGAGTCCAGCGCGAGCGCGTCCTGCACCTGCTGGCCCGGAGACCGCTCCAGGTGCGCGGCGTTGATGTGCTGGAGGATCGGCAGCAGCACGTCCTGGACGCTGGCGCACTGCTCGTCGCCGCCGTCACCGCCCCCGGTACCGCCCGTGCTGCCGGTACTGCCACCGGTCGAGCCGCCCGTGGTGGTGCCGCCGGTGGTCGTGCCACCGGTTGTGCTGCCGCCCGAGTCCGAACCGCCGGTGGTTCCGCCGGTCGTTCCGCCGGTGGTGGTGCCACCCGTCGTACCTCCGGTGGAACCGCCCGTCGAGCCGCCTGTCGAGCCCCCTGTGGACCCACCCGTGGTGCCGCCCGTCGTGCCGCCGTCGGCCGCGACGACCTTCACCGACGCGACCATGTCCGGGTGGACCGCGCAGTAGTACTCGTACGTGCCGGCCGTCGTGAAGGTGTACGACCAGGAGTCGCCCTGCGCCAGCGTGCCCGAGTCGAACTTCTTCGGGCCCTTGGTGGTGGTGACCGTGTGCGGCACGCTGTCGTGGTTGGTCCAGCGCACGGTCTCGCCGACCTCGACGACCAACTGCTTACCGTCGCCGAACTTGTTGTTCATGATGTCGACCTGTTGGTCGGGTGCCGCCGCGGCCGCCTGCCGCACCTCGGCCGCCGCGGCGGCGGGCGCCTGAGCCGCGCCCGCCGCCGTGTCCGAGGTGCTGGTGGCCGTGGTGCTGCCCGAGGCCGCCTGGAGCAGTCCCAGGCTGAGCACGGCGGCGAAGGCCGCGCCGAGCCCCGCGACCAGCAGGGGCCGGTTCCCGGCGGGCGACCCGCGACGCGATGCGCGCTCGCCGGCCCCACCGGTTTCGTCGGTGCGTTTCAAAGCAACTCCTAGATTTTCAGGGGGGTTCACTGGCCGGGATCGGCAGTGACCAACAGACTCGTCACGGCGAGCACGACGAGGACGAGCCCCGTCTCGGCCGCGACCGAGTAACCGAAGGGCCGCACGGTGGCGGCGTCGCCGCGCAGCAGCACGGCGAGATCGAGACGGGTGCGCACCCACTGGCGGCTGCACTGGGCGGCCAGCAGGACACCCCCGAGCACGGCGGTCTTGACCAGCAGCAACTGCCCGTACGAGGTGTGCAGCAGGGCGTCGTACGACCCCACGACCTGCCACGCCAGCACCAGCCCGGCGACGGCGATCGCGGCGACCGAGCCGGCGGCGAGCCGCGAGTAACCGGGCACCACCGCCGCCAGTTCGACGGGCTCCCGGCGCGGCAGCACGGCCACCGTCAGCATGACAAGGCCGCCGATCCACAGGGCCGCCCCGAGCAGATGGACGAGGTCGGCGACCGCGCCCCAAGTCGGGTCGCTGCCCTCGGAGTTGTGCCCGCGCATACCGGTCGTCCGCAGCAGCCCGAGCGCCACGGCGAGGGCGCCCACCCGCCAGCCGGGCGAGCGCGAGGTGGCGGCCCCGCCCTGCAGCAGCGCGCTCAGTACGACGGCCGCGAGCACCCACAGCAGCCCGCGCGCGGCGAGCGCGACCCCGGGCTCGGTGGTGAGCACCTCGGTGTACGACGCCGGGCGCAGCGCGTCCCGCAGGCCGCCGAAGGAGACGTATGCCCCCTGGAGACCGATGGCCGCGACCGTCGACAGCAGCCCGCACATCCAGGCCAGCGTGAGCAGCGCCCGCGCCCGGGCCGCCTCCGCGCCGCGCGGCCACAGCAGCGTGACGAAGGCGAGCCCGCCGACGAACACGGCCAGCGCGAGATACCCGGTCCAGCGAGCGGCGACGAGGCCCTTCCGCACCAGGGGCGAGGGGGAAGGGGCGGCTGCGGCCTCGTCGCCGCGGTCCTGGGCGCCCGCCGTCGTACTGGCCGCCGCGTCGACGGCGAAGGTGAGCCGACCGGAGGAGGCGTGACCGTCCTCCATGTCGACGACGGACCAGACGACGAAGAGCGTGCCGCCGGCCGGGTTGCCGGTGGCGATCCGCACGGTGTCGCTGGCGGTGTGCGGAGCGCGAGTGACCGGGAGTCGGTCGCCGTCGGGGGTCATGGCGCGTACGTCGGCGAGGTCGACGGGCTCGTCGAAGGTGAGGGTGAGGTGGTCGGGGGCCTTGGCCAGCTTCGCGCCGTCCTTCGGGACCGAGCGGACCAGTTCGGTGTGGGCGGCAGCGGGGGTCGCGCCGACGACCAGCCCGCAGAGGAGGACGGCGAGGAGCAGCGGGAGGAGCGTGCGGAGGCGGGTCACGGGGTCGCCTCCGGCAGCGGGGACGCGGAGGGGGAGGGGGAGGCGGAGCCGCCGAGGAGGGAGGAGAGCGGGGCGAGCCCGATGCACGGGGAGGCCGTTGGTTCGGGCGTCTCGGCGGCGTCCGTGCTGTTGAGGAGGCCGAACAGCGGCTGGGTGATGCCGGTGAGGATGGGCGCCACGAGCCGTACCTCGCCGTCGGCGCAGGTGGCGTCGTCGGTGGGCGGCGCGGAGTCGGAGGGGGAGGGGGCAGGAGAGGTCGTGGACGGAGTGGTGGGCGTCGGAGTCGGGGAGGTGCCGTGCCCGGTATGGCCCCCATGTCCGGCGGTGCCGTCGCCGGAGCCGGTGCCAGTGTCGCCGTACACCGGCAACTCCCCGCTACCGACCGGCACTTGGCCCGTCCAGCCGCTGCCGCTGCCGGTGTCCCCGCCCATGTCCATGCCGGTGCCGCTGCCCGGTGCCTGGGCGCCGGAGTCGCCCGGCGCGGAGTTCGGCGGTGCCGTGGCCGCGGGGAGCGACGACGGGGGAGCGGCGGCCTCGGCGGCGCCGGAGGCCGTGGAGGCGCCGATGCCCGACGCGTAGCCGAGCACGATCACCACCGCCCCGACCAGAGCCCCCGCGACGAACTCGTCACGATGGTCCCTGGGCCACTCGGCCCTGCGGAACACGGGCATGATCACACTCCCTGGCATGGTCCGGTCATTCCGATCGGTGAATGCGGACCATTGGAGGGCGGTGCGGATTCCACTTGACTACGCGCCAGTTAACTGCCTGTTGCCCACCTCTCTTTCGGAGGTGCCCCCGCTGTGAGATGGGTCGAGAACGCTGTCAATACGCGCAATGCGACCGTGAAGAATTCGCGCAGGCGGAACTGCAATTCCCGCACATTGCTCGAATGAATTCGAATCAGTTCTGGGGATTTTGCGGAGATGGCATATGCCAGGTCGCGGAGGCCTTCACGCCTGGGCTCCAGGCGGTCCGCCGGGGGTGAGCCGCCCGAGTGCGCGGTTTATCGAGACCTCCCGAACGCGGCGACCGCCCCGGAATTTACCAACCATTGGGAATTCGGGGTCGCCCGGAATTTCGGGCGACCCCGAAAAACCCACAAGGAAGTGAGGATCAGGCGGTAGGACGCCCCATGGCCCGGTAAGTCCACCCGGCCTTCCGCCACAGCTCCGGATCGAGGGCGTTGCGCCCGTCCAGGATCAGCCGGTGGGCCACCGCCTCGCCCAGCGCCGCCGGGTCCAGCTCGCGGAACTCGCGCCACTCGGTCAGGTGGAGTACGGCATCGGCGCCCCGAACCGCCTCTGTGGCCGTGTCGGCGTACGCGAGCGTCGGGAAGAGCTTGCGTGCGTTGGCCATGCCCTTCGGGTCGTACACCGTCACCTGGCCGCCTTGGAGGTGGATCTGGCCGGCGACGTTGAGGGCGGGCGAGTCGCGGACGTCGTCCGAGTCGGGCTTGAAGGTGGCGCCGAGCACCGCGACCCGCTTGCCGAGGAAGGGGCCGCCGCCCAGCGCCTGCCGGGCCAGCTCCACCATCTGGCCGCGCTGGCGCATGTTGATGGAGTCGATCTCGCGCAGGAAGGTCAGCGCCTGGTCGGCGCCCAGCTCGCCGGCGCGCGCCATGAAGGCGCGGATGTCCTTGGGCAGGCAGCCGCCGCCGAAGCCGATCCCGGCCCGCAGGAACTTCTTGCCGATCCGGTCGTCGTACCCGATGGCCTCCGCCAGCTTCGCCACATCGCCGTCGGCGGCCTCGCAGACCTCCGCCATGGCGTTGATGAACGAGATCTTGGTGGCCAGGAAGGAGTTCGCGGAGGTCTTCACCAGCTCGGCGGTCGGGAAGTCGGTGACGACGAACGGCGTGCCCTCCCCGATCGGCGTGGCGTACACCTCGCGCAGCAGCTTCTCGGCCCGCTCGCTGCGGACGCCGACCACGACCCGGTCGGGGTGCAGCGTGTCCTGGACGGCGAAGCCCTCGCGCAGGAACTCCGGGTTCCAGGCCAGCTCGGCGTCCGCGCCGGCGGGGGCGAGCCCGGCGATCGTCCGGGCGAGCCGGTCCGCCGAGCCGACGGGCACGGTCGACTTGCCGACGACGAGGGCGGGGGAGGTGAGATGCGGGGCGAGGGACTCGATCGCGGCATCGACGTACGACATGTCGCAGGCGTACTCGCCGTGCTTCTGCGGGGTGTTCACACAGACGAAGTGGATGTCGCCGAAGGCGGCGACCTCGGCCCAGTCCATGGTGAAGCGCAGCCGCCCGGTGGACCCCTCGATCCCCGCGACATGCTTGCGCAGCAGCTCTTCGAGCCCGGGCTCGTACATCGGGACCTGCCCGCGCCGCAGCAGGTCGATCTTCTCCTCGACGACGTCGAGCCCCAGCACCTCGAAGCCCAGTTCGGCCATGGCGGCGGCGTGGGTGGCACCGAGGTATCCGGTGCCGATCACGGTGATCTTGAGAGCCATGGGTTGCTCCTGGGGTCTGGGTCGTACGTGCCGTCGGGTCGAACGTGCGATGGACGAGCATAGTCGGGGCGTTTCATGGGCCCTCACCGGGCAGATTTCCCCCGTGATCTCCCCCTGTCGCCAAGCTCACGTATCACTCACGTGGACAGACCCCTAAAATTTGGGTTACCGAGCGTGTTACTTAACGGTAGTTAGCGTCAGTCATACAGTTACAGCGTCTTTGGAGCGTGAGAGACCTTGGCCGGATCGGCTGATTTCGACCTGTACCGCCCGTCCGAGGAGCACGACATGCTCCGGGACGCGATCCGCTCCCTGGCCGAGGCGAAGATCCTGCCGTACGCCGCGGCGGTGGACGAGGAAGCCCGCTTCCCGCAGGAGGCCCACGACGCGCTGGTCGCGAGCGACCTGCACGCGGTGCACGTACCGGAGTCGTACGGCGGCGCGGGCGCGGACGCGCTGGCGACCGTGATCGTCATCGAGGAGGTGGCGCGGGTCTGTGCCAGCTCCTCCCTCATCCCGGCCGTCAACAAGCTGGGCTCCCTCCCGGTGATCCTGTCCGGCTCGGAGGAGCTGAAGAAGAAGTACATGACGCCCCTCGCCAAGGGCGACGGCATGTTCTCGTACTGCCTCTCGGAGCCCGACGCGGGCTCGGACGCGGCCGGCATGAAGACCAAGGCGGTCCGCGACGGCGACTTCTGGGTCCTCAACGGCGTGAAGCGCTGGATCACCAACGCGGGCGAGTCCGAGTACTACACGGTGATGGCGGTGACCGACCCGACGAAGCGCAGCAAGGGCATCTCGGCCTTCGTCGTCGAGAAGTCCGACGAGGGCGTCTCCTTCGGCGCCCCCGAGAAGAAGCTCGGCATCAAGGGCTCCCCGACCCGCGAGGTCTACCTCGACAACGTCCGTATCCCGGCCGACCGCATGATCGGCGAGGAGGGCACGGGCTTCGCCACCGCGATGAAGACCCTGGACCACACCCGCATCACGATCGCCGCACAGGCCCTCGGCATCGCGCAGGGCGCCCTCGACTACGCCAAGGGGTACGTCAAGGAGCGCAAGCAGTTCGGCAAGCCGATCGCCGACTTCCAGGGCATCCAGTTCATGCTGGCCGACATGGCGATGAAGATCGCCGCCGCCCGCGCCCTGACCTACCAGGCCGCGGCCGCCTCGGAACGCCTCGACAGCGACCTCACCTTCCAGGGCGCGGCGGCGAAGTGCTTCGCGTCGGACGTGGCGATGGAGGTCACCACGGACGCGGTCCAGCTGCTCGGCGGCTACGGCTACACCCGTGACTACCCGGTGGAGCGCATGATGCGCGACGCCAAGATCACCCAGATCTACGAGGGCACGAACCAGGTCCAGCGGATCGTGATGGCGAGGAACCTGCCGTAGACAACCCCCGAACACGCGAGTCGGCCCCTGCCCGAAGGATCGGGCAGGGGCCGACTCGCGTATCGCGCTCAGTTACCGGTGACGGTGACCTTGTCGTCGTTCTTCAACTCGGTGACCAGGGTCTTCACCTTCGTCTTGTCCCAGAGGAGGTTGCCGCCGGTCGAGCCCGCGAGCGGCATGTTCATGGACTTGCCGTCGCCGCCGGTGACGCCCTTCATCGCCCAGAACATGTCGGCCAGGTCGAACAGGCTCATGTCCTTGTCGACGACCAGGGTGTCGAGGCCCGCGCTCATCGTCGGGTACAGCTTGAAGGGGTTCAGCAGCGTGCTCGGCGTCGCCGTCTGGCTCGCCAGGGCCGCGAGGAACTTCTGCTGGTTCTTCGTACGGTCCAGGTCGCTGCCCGCGAGGGCGTACCGGGTACGGACGAAGGCCAGGGCCTGCTCGCCGTTGAGGGTCTGCTTGCCCGCCGTGAAGTTCGCGCCGGACTTGGTGTCCTTCATCCCGCCCTTGGGGATGGTCAGTTCGACGCCGCCGACCGCGTCCACGATGTTCGCGAAGCCGGCGAAGCCGATCTCGACGTAGTGGTCGATGCGCAGCCCGGTGTTGAACTCGACGGTACGGACGAGCAGTTCGGGCCCGTCCTCCGCGTACGCCGCGTTCAGCTTCACGTGCCGGCCCGTGCCCTTGAACGTCTTGCCGGACTCGGAGCCCACGAAGGTGGGGATCTCCACGTCCGAGTCACGGGGGAGGGAGATGAGGGTCGGGCCGTTGTCGCCGGTGTGCAGGATCATCATCGAGTCCGTGCGCTGCCCTGCGGCGGACCCGGTACGAAGCTTCTTCTTCTCCTCGTCGGACAGCCCCGCGCGACTGTCCGAACCGACGATCAGATAGTTCGTGCCCTTGCCCGCGTCCGGCCGGTCGATGACCTTCGACAGGTCGACCTCGCGGTTCAGCTTGGAGTCGGCCCAGAAGTACGTACCGACGGACACCACGATCAGCAGCGTGACCAGGGTGATCGCGGTCCACTTGATCCGCTTGCGCCAGTTGGGCGCCGGACGGCCACCACGACCACCGCCTGCCGCGGCACCGGCCCCGCCACCGCCGTAGACCTGGCCGGTGTTGTAGTCGCTGCCGCCGCCGCTGTAGCCGTCGTTGCCGTACGGGTCACTGCCGTACGGCTGCTGCTGTTGCTGCGGGACCCCGCCACCGTACGGCGGCGCGGAGGAGCCCTGCCCGTACTGCCCGCCCGGGCCGCCCTGAACCTGCCGCATCACGCGCGCGCCCTCGGGCTGTGCGTTCGCGCTGCCGCGACCGTACCGGTTGTTGCGGTTGTCGTCGGACCACGCGTCAGGCCAATCGTTCATGCGGACCAGTGTGCAGTGCGGGGGTGTGTCCTATACAAGGGTCGAAGGAAATTAGGAGCAGTGCTGTTGCGAAGCTGACACAAATCGCCCACGTGTACGTCCGGCATAAGGTGAGGGCCATGACAGACCAGGCCACCAGCGCGGATGCGGCGCCCCCGGGCAAGCCGACCTCCGCCTCCCGGACGACCCTCAGCCACATCATGACCCACGCCGACACGAACCTTCTCGGTACGGTGCACGGCGGTGTGATCATGAAACTGGTCGACGATGCGGCGGGTGCGGTGGCGGGACGGCACAGCGGGGGCCCCGCTGTCACGGCGTCGATGGACGAGATGGCGTTCCTGGAGCCGGTGCGGGTGGGCGACCTGGTCCACGTCAAGGCCCAGGTCAACTGGACGGGCCGGACGTCCATGGAGGTCGGGGTACGGGTGCTCGCCGAGCGCTGGAACGAGTCGACGCCGGCGACGCAGGTGGGGTCGGCGTACCTGGTCTTCGCGGCGGTGGACGTCGACGGCAAGCCGCGCCGGGTCCCGCCGGTCCTCCCGGAAACGGAACGGGACGACCGCCGCTACCAGGAGGCCCAGATCCGCCGCACGCATCGCTTGGCGCGACGGAGGGCGATCGTGGAGCTGCGGGAACGAAGAGCAGCAGAGGGCTTGGACGACTGAGGGGACTTTTCTTCGCCCCCGCCGCCCCTACCCATTCCCGTCCCCTGGGGGCTGCCGCCCCCAGACCCCCGCTACGGCCCTGAAGGGGCCTTGTCCTCAAACGCCGGACAGGCTGACAAACCAGCCCGTCCGGCGTTTGAGGACAAAGGGGGGTCTGGGGGCGCAGCCCCCAGAAGGATGGGACGGGTAGGGGCGGCGGGGGCGAGAAAAATGCCTACCGACACCCCACCTGATCCCCCGTAGTAACCCCGAACTCCCCCACCCGAACCTTCCGCACCCCCCGATAATCCGCCCCGACAGTCACCCGCATCACAGCCCCCTGCCCCCGCACCACCCGCAACGAACTCCCCGGCAACGCAGCCGCCAACGACCGGGCCGACCGATCCCACCGCGGGTCGTACGCGATCACCGTCCGCCCCACCTCCCGCCCCCGCGCATTCACCGGCACCCGAGTAGTCCGAAACCCAACCCCCGCCAACTCCCGATCCACCTTCCGCCCCAGCCCCGCCGTACGCGTCCCGTTCTCCACCTGCACCCGAATCCCCTGCGGCGCCACCTCCACCCGAACCGGCGCACCGCCCTTACCGCCCCGGCCCCCAGGCGCCCGCCGCACCGCAAGCGGCTCGTCCTCCCGCAGCGCCCGGAACAACCGCCCCGACTTCGCCGCGTCCCACTTCAACGTCGACCCGATCCCCGGCACGGCGAACCCCATCCGCCCGATCGGCACGGTCGTGAACTCCGACGACGCCGGCGAGAAGTTCCGCATCGCCCGCCCGAGGTCCAGCAGCTCACCCGTACCGAACTCCTTGTCCGCCCGCACCGACCCGAGCACCGCCCGCGTGATGTCCCGGAACTTCATCGGGTTCAGCAGCACCCCGGACGACGTGGACTGTGCGATCAGCGCCGCCATGAACTGCTGCTGGCGCTGCATCCGCCCCAGGTCGGAGGACCCGTCGGCGTGCCGGGAACGGACGTACTGCAAGGCCTCCCCGCCACTCAGTTCATGTTTCCCAGCCGCCAGGTTCAGCCCCGTGTACGAGTCCTTCAGCGGTCGCGTCGCACAGATCTCGACTCCCCCCAGCACATCCACCGTCTTCATGAAGCTCGTGAAGTCGACCTCCAGATAGTGGTCGATCTTCACGTGCGTCATGTGCTCCACCGTCCGCACGGTGAGGTTCGGCCCGCCCTCCGCGTACGCCGCGTTCAGCTTGATGACATGGCCGCCGTGTCGGCGTCCGGTGGTCCGGTCGGTGTGCGGGGGCGTCACGGCGTACGAGTCGCGCGGCAGGCTGACGACGCTCGCCCGCTCCCGGTCCTCCGAGATGTGCACGATCATCATCGTGTCGGTGCAGTGGCAGGGCGCGCCGCCGAGCCGGTACTTGCGCCGCTCCCGCTCCGAGATCTTCTCGCGGCTGTCCGTGCCGACGAGCAGTACGTTCATGCCGTGGCCCGCCCGTGGCCGGTTCTTCATGTCCTTGAAGGGGTCGACCCGGGCGATGTCGGCGTCGAGGCTGCTGACCACCGCGTGCCCGATCCCGGCCGCGGCGAGCACCACGACGGACAGCGTCGTCACCGCCCGCATGGCCCAGCGTGGCTTCCTCCGCCGTACGGGGGGACGCGGACGCCCGGACGACGGCCGTGGCCGGCGCTGTGGGGAACCGGGGGATGCGGGCATGGGGGACACCTCCGCGAAGGCTGCTGGCCGGGGGAGTGGGGCCGAACGTGGGATCCGCGAGCACCGTAGGCCCATACGATCTGCGGCCCGGCTCAGGGAGCGGGCGGCGCGCGTCGGTGTCCCCCGTTCGCGGTAACGTGAGCCCCCTATGAACGCCAAGCCCGACGTGCAGCTGCCCGCCGTGTCCGTGATCATGCCCGTCCTCAACGAGGAGCGGCATCTGCGCGGAGCCGTCCAAGCGATCCTCGCCCAGGAGTACGCCGGCGAGATGGAGGTCGTGATCGCCCTCGGTCCGTCCACGGACCGCACGGACGAGATCGCCGCCGAGCTGGTACGGGAAACGGCCGGCACGAACAAGCGTGTCCATACCGTCCCCAACCCCACCGGCCGTACGCCCGCCGCGCTGAACGCCGCGATCAAGGCCTCCCGCCACCCCGTCGTCGTACGCGTCGACGGACACGGCATGCTCTCGCCGGACTACATCGCGACCGCCGTCCGGCTCCTCGACGAGACCGGCGCGCAGAACGTCGGCGGCATCATGCACGCCGAGGGCGAGAACGCCTGGGAGGACGCGGTCGCCGCCGCGATGACCTCGAAGATCGGGGTCGGCAACGCCGCCTTCCACACGGGGGGCACGGCCGGGCCCGCCGAGACCGTGTACCTCGGGGTCTTCAGGCGCGCCGCCCTCGAACAACAGGGCGGCTACAACGTGGAGTTCATCCGCGCCCAGGACTGGGAGCTGAACTTCCGGATCCGGGAGGCGGGCGGCCTCATCTGGTTCTCGCCCGAGCTGCGGGTGTCGTACCGCCCGAGGCCCTCCGTGCGCGCGCTGGCCAAGCAGTACAAGGACTACGGCCGCTGGCGCCATGTCGTGGCCCGCTACCACGAGGGCTCCATCAACCTGCGCTACCTCGCCCCGCCCACCGCCCTGTGCGCGATAGCGGCGGGCGTGCTGCTGGGCGCCGTACTGACGCCGTGGGCCTTCCTGGTGCCCGGCGGCTACCTCGCGGCGATCACGGCGGGCTCGGTCCCTGCGGGCAAGGGGCTCTCGCTGAAGGCCCGGCTGCAGATCCCCGTCGCCCTCGCCACCATGCACATGTGCTGGGGCTGGGGCTTCCTCACCAGCCCCAAGTCCCTTGCCAGGAAGGTGATCGCGGCCCGCCGCCCGGCGGTACTGGACGGCGCGAACGCGAGCGCGAATTCGAACTAAGCCTGAACCACAACGAGTTGGGGCCCGCGGTCATCTGACCGCGGGCCCCGACTCATGTACCCCTACCAGCGGTAGGGCGAGTACACCTCCATGCACGCGCTGGTGTCCGAACCCACCACCGCGTCGGCCGTGTCGGGCAGTTGGCCCGCCTTCGGCGCGGTCTGCTTCGGATACGCCGTGCCCTCGCGCCAGTCGGCGCCCACGGTCACCGTCACACCGGAGACGTCCGTCGACTTCTTCACCGAACTCGTCGGAATCCCCAGGGACTTGGCGACGAGCTGGGCGTCGCCCGCGAGGTCGGCGCTCGGGTAGTACACGACCGTCTTGTCGACCGACAACGATGCCGACCGGTCCGCCGCCGCGTTCGTGAAGCCCTTGCCCGCGAGGATCCCGCTGATGCTGCTCGCCCGGCCGCTCACCGCGGCGAGCGTGGCCGTCCGGGTGCCGTTCTGCACGAGGACGCCGATCTTTCCGGGAGCGGCGGCCGGGTCCGTCGAAGCCGTCGCCGAGGGCGAGGCCGTCGGGGCCTTGGTCGCCGTGGCGCCGCCCTTGTCGTCGAAGGAGATGTCGTCGCGGAGCATCGTCCACATCGTCTCGGCGTCGGCCTCGGCCGCCACCAGATGATTCGGGTTCTGCGGGTCCACGACGGTCGGCATCGTCGTCATCGTGATGCGGTCGGTCGGCACCGACTTGAGCTGCATGCCCAGGTCGTACAGCTCCTTGACCGTGCCCAACTCCTCAGACACCGTCAGGGACTTGGTGGCCGCCTCGGCCAGACTCGTCAGCCGCGGCGCGTCCGTGAAGACGTTCTGCGACTTCAGCGTGCGGATCATCGAGTTCATGTACATGTGCTGGGCCTTGGCCCGCCCCAGGTCGCTGTAGAAGGCGTGCCGGGTACGCAGCCACTGCAGCGCCGACTTGCCCTCGACCTTCTGCTTGCCGGCCTTGAGCTTGAGCCCCGAGCCGCCCGGTACGCCGGGCAGCGCGTGGTCCCACACGTTCTGCTTCACACACACCTCGACACCGCCGATGGCGTCGGCCATCTTCACGACGCCCGCGAAGTCGATCGTCATCCAGTGGTCGATGTAGACCCCGGTGAGGTTCTGCCAGGTGGCCAGCGTGCAGCCGGCGCCACCCCGGGCCAGCGAGGTGTTGATGATGTCGTTGGTCGCCGCGAACGTCTCCCCCGTGTCGGGGTCCGTGCACTTCGGGATGTCGACCCGGGTGTCGCGCGGGATGCTCACCACGGCCGCGCTCTTGCGGTCGGCGGAGAGATGGATCAGCATCTGGACGTCGCCCAGCGGCGGGTTGCCGCGGTTGGCCTTGCCGCCGCCCAGCGAGACGTTGGCGTCGGAGCTACGGCTGTCCGAGCCGATCAGCAGGATGTTCAGCGGAGTCTGCCCGGCCGCGTTGGGCTCGGTCTTCTGCGCCTTCGAGTCGCCGCTGCTGCGCTTGCCCTTCTGGATGTTGCTGTTCAGATGCTCGTAGTAGAGGTATCCGGCGCCGGCCGTGCCGAGTATCAGCACCGCCAGCGTCATCGCCGACCAGCGCAGCACCTTGCGCTTGCCGGGCCGCCGCGGTCTTCCCCCCGGACGGTCACCGCCGCCACCGCTGCCGCCGGCCGAGCCGCCGCCCCCGTCCCCGGAGTCCGCCTCCTGCTGCTCGTGCGAGCCGTCCCGCTGCCCCGGAACCCGAGCAGGCCGGACGCCCGATCGCGTCCCCTCCCCGTGCACACTGCTCTGTGTCATTCCCCTGCCTCCCCACCCTTGCGCCGTCGAACAGGCCTGCCTTGCGTCCGGTAAGACGCAAGGCAGGCCTGTCAGGTCAACCGGCGCACCCAAAACAACTGGCGCAGACGCCCAATTCTTCGATCGGCGTACTCAGTCGATCGGTGTCCTCAGCTGGCGCACTGCACCTTGTCCGCCGTGGACTGCCCCTCCACGGTCGGTGCCTTCGCCGGCGCGGTGAGCGAGACGCCGGCCCCCTTGAAGTCCTTGCCCAGGGTCAGCGTCATGGTGGGCAGCCCCTGGGAGTTCGTCACACTCTTTCCGGGCTTCATCGCCGAACCGGACAGCCCCATGATGGCGGCCAGTCGCCGGGCCTGGTCGGCCTGGTCGGGCGCGTACTCCAACGTCGTCTTCGCAAGCTCCGCCGAGGCGTTGCCCGCGTTCTCGGACTTGGACACGCCCTCATCATTCTGCAGATAGTTAAGAGTCTCCTGTGCGGAGCCGGACGGGGCACCGCCGTTCAGGATCCGCACCCGTACGTCGGCGGCCGCGGACTTGGTGCCCTTGAGGCGGGCGGCGACGGCGGCCGCCTCCTTCGCCTTCTGCTGCTTGACCGCCGTGAACGACACGTCGTTGCTGATCGCGTCGAACACCGACTGGGCCGTGGGGCCGACGGTGACCGTCGCCCGGACCACCTCCCCCGGGGTGTCGATCACCGGCACGGTCATGAAGGTGATGTTCTTCGTCGGCACCTTCTTCAGCTCAAGCGCCACGTCCTTGAGCGTGGAGACCTTGCCGAGACCGGTGTCCACGGTCAGCGCCTTGGTGGCCGCGTTGGCGATCTTCAGCAGCTTGGCCGGGTTGGTCAGGGTGTCGCTGGAGGCCATCTTGCGCATCAGCGAGCTGAGGAACTGCTGCTGCACCTTGATCCGGTCCAGGTCGCCCTGGTTGCCGAAGCTGTGCCGCGTACGGACGAAGGCGAGCGCCTGCTCCCCCTCGACCGTCGACTTCCCAGCCGGCAGCTTCAGCTTGGACTCCTTGTCGTTGACGGCGTTCTCCACACAGACCTCGACCCCGCCCACCGCCGTCGTCAGCGTCTTCACGGCGTTGAAGTCGGCCATCATGAAGTGGTCCGGCGAGATACCGGTGACCTCCTTCACGGTGCGCATGGTGCAGCCCGGGTCGCGCCCGTCCTGCCCGAGGCTGGTGTTGAAGCGGACACCCTGGGTACCGGAGATGATCTTCTCGGACCCGTCCTCCTGCACGGTCGGACAGTCCGGGACGTCGACGATGAGGTCACGCGGAATGCTGAGCGCGGTCGCGTTCGTCCGGTCCTTGGAGACGTGCAGCAGGATCGTCGTGTCCGCGTGCCCGACGCTGCCCGCGTCGCCGTATTTCTCGTTGCCCGCACCGGTGCGCTTGTCCGTACCGATGATCAGGATGTTGAAGGCCTCGTCCTTGCTGAAGCCGTCCTTGGCCGCCGTACCGACGTCGGTCGTCGTGACGTTGCCCTCGAGGTGCTTGAGATAGAAGTAGCCGGCCGTCGTGGCGGCCACCAGGACGAAGGCCATGGTCCCGCCCGTCCAGAGCAGCGCCTTCTTGGCCTTCGACTTCTTCTTCTGCGGGGCACGCGAACGCCGCCGCCCAGGCAGCGGGTCCTCAGGCTCCGGCGCACCCCGCCGCCTTCTCGGCGGCGGCACCTGCCCGGGTGACCCGGGCACGCCGTGCGTCTCTCGGTCCTGCTCCCGCTCCGGTGCCGCCGAACGCCCGCGTACCGCACCCGCGTTGGCGGGTGTGGCTCGACGAGGTCCCGGGACCGCTGATTGCGGTGCGGAGGGAGTCAGTCGCAGTTCGTATTCGCCAGTGCTCGGGTTGAGCACCCACTGGTCTGCGGGGTCGATGTCGTCCGCCCGCCCACGGCCTTGCGCGTCCACGGTTGTCTGAATCCTCCGTCGGGGCCACGCGGCGCCTTTCCCCCTCCAAAGGCGCTCGGGTCTCGGTCTCCGGTGTGCACACGACACTCGTCCTGACGCACCGGATCGCTCACACTATCCGTCCAGTTGGGCGTCAAGCGACGACGGTGACAAATTCCACGTCCCTACAACCGGGCAATCCACCCAATTCTTTGAACTAAAGTTCGCCGACTTGGCAATCGCTTTACCCGCAGGCGTCCTGGGCGGCCGTGTTCCCGCGAAAAGTGGGTACGGGGGCAGGGGTGGGGAGTTGGGCGGACGGCGACCTTCCGGGCCGCTTGCCGGCGGAGTCCGCCTCGAACTCGTATCCAGAATTGTGTTGCACTTCACTGCTTTGTACGACGGAATCACCCTGAACCGGGATTTCCCCCGCGACGGCGACCGGTACGTCGGACCACGGCCGCGCGAACACCCGCCCGGCGTCCGGCTCCACAAGCCGCACACGTTCGGCAGGGATGCCGCGCATACCGCGCGAGACACACCTCGACCCCGTCGACGGCATCGACGATGTCCTTGAAGCCGCGGGCTCGCCCCGACTCCCGCCCGGCCGCAGGCAACTCGGTACGTCCACCATCGGATCGCCCGGCAGGAACATCGCGGTGACACTGCACCGACCGGCGGCGAGACGCAACAGCACGGTCGCCTCCGACCGCTCGGCCCCGGAGCCCCGCCCGTACTCCCGGTCCCCTTTCCCGACCCGCCACAAGTAGGCCGAACGAATGAACGCCGGGCGAGGGCACCCACCCAGGGGCGCGGGGAACTGCGCGACAGGCCCCCACCGGCGGGCAGCCAAAAAACGACCTCACGCCCGGCGAGCAGCCAAACCCCGGTCGTCCTATGAACGCCGGGCGAGGGCACCCACCCAGGGGCGCGGGGAACTGCGCGACAGGCCCCCACCGGCGGGCAGCCAAAGAACAACCTCACGCCCGGCGAGCAGCCAAACCCCGGTCGTCCTATGAACGCCGGGCGAGGACACCCACCCAGGGGCGCGGGGAACTGCGCGACAAGCCCCCACCGGCGGGCAGCCAAAAAACGACCTCACGCCCGGCGAGTAGCCGAAACCCGCTCATCCTCAACCCGCTTGGCAACGACACCCTCGGACACCCGCTCCAGATGCCGGCACAGAACAACGGACCCCCCGGTGGCAAGCGGCGAGTACAACCCCGCACTGACCCCTTCCCACGTGTCGTACCCCAGCCCCGACAACAACCGAGACCCAGGCCCAGTCAACCCGAACCCCACCGCATCGGCCCCGGCCCGCTCCACAACCTCCGCCCCCGTGAACTCCGCCCCGGCGACGATCAACGCCGCCGCCTCCGGATCCACGGGCGCGTACGGCACGAACCGGTCCCCCTGACTCGGCACCTCCACCGCGTAGTCGGCGAAGCCGTCCGGAGCCTGCGGAAACCGCCCGCCCAACGGCCGCAGCGCGAGCGCGACCCGCTCACCGGAACACGCCCGCGCCGCGTCCAGCGTGTCCGGCCCGCTGACGACGATGTCGGCGACGGAAGCCTCGCCCCCCATGTCCGCGACGACCCCCACCGACGAACACGCCAGCAGCCATACCGCCGTCTGCCAGTGCGCGGGCAGCAGCAGCGCGACCCGGTCACCGGGCTCGGCGGACAGCTCGCCCTGGAGGAGATTCGCGGTCTTGGCCACCCAATTGGCGAAGGTGGCCACGGACAATTCGACACGTTCGCCCGTGGCATCGTCGTAGAAGGTCACCAGGGGGCGCGCGGGGTCCGCGGCAAGCGCGGAACGCAGCAGGTCGGCAGGGGTGCGGTCGGTGGCGTTCACCCGCGCAAGGGTACGCGTGGCCAGGGGTGCGAGCCGCCCTCCGGGGCCCCGGTTCGGGCCGACACGCCAGACGGACCGTCAGTTCATCGTTGGACAGATATGTATGACTATGTCCAGGATCAGGGGCATGCGTAGGTATCTTGCTTCCTCGATCGGCGTCACGTGTGCAACCGCCCTGGCGCTCCCCTTGACCCTGCCCACAACCCCGGCCTCGGCCACGGCGAGACCCGCCGAGGCGAGACCGGCAGCGGTGGCCCCCGCCGTCCCCGGCAGCACTCAGTCGCTCCCGCTGGCCCCCCGCCCCGGCGACCGCATCCTCGGCGCGGCCGCCGAACAGGGCCTGTACCGTCCGGACGTACGCCGCTTCTCGCTCGTCGGCGTCATCTGGGACAACCCGGACACCGAGCTGTACGGCCGTGTCGAGGTCCGTACCCGGGAGGCCGGCGGCGACCACTGGTCCGGCTGGCAGGACGTCGAGACGCACAACCACGACCACGCGGCCGACCCCGACACGGCCGAACGCTCCTCGGGCCGGGTCCGGGGCTCCACGGCACCGCTGTGGGTGGGCGACTCGGACGGCGTGGAGGTCCGCGTACGGGCGGACGGCGAGGGCCGCACGACGGGCGCCCGCGAGCCCCTCCCCGCGGGCCTGCGCCTCGAACTGGTGGACCCGGGCACGGCACCGGCGGAGCCCGAAGGCCAACGCACGCGCGACATGAGAGCGCCGGAGACACAGACCGAGTACGCCACCGAGATCCCGGCACTGAACAGACAGCAGACGGAGAAAGAGGCACGCCTGCTTCAGAGGGAGCAGGGTGAGCAGGGGGAGCTACGGGTGAAGCCGTTCATCGGCCCGCGCCCGCGCATCGTCACCCGACGCGGCTGGGGCGCCGACGAGAAGCTGCGCGAACGCGGCTTCGTCTACACGAAGAAGGTCAAGGCGGCCTTCGTGCACCACACGGCCTCGGGCAACAAGTACTGGTGCACCCAGGTCCCGTCCCTCATCCGCGGCATCTACCGCTACCACGTGCTGAGCAGCGGCTGGCGGGACATCGGCTACAACTTCCTCGTCGACCGGTGCGGAAACATCTACGAGGGCCGCGCCGGTGGCGTGGCGAAGCCGGTGAAGGGCGCACACACGCTCGGGTTCAACACGGACAGCATGGGGATCGCCGTCCTCGGAACTTTCGTCAGCTCCAAGCCGTCCAAAGCGGCAGTGGGGGCGATCGCGCGGCTCACCGCCTGGAAGCTCGGCCTGTTCGGGGCGAATCCGAACGGAAAGACATATCTGAAGTCAGGTGGTGGCAATCTCTACCCAAAGGGAAAGAACGTACGACTGAACGTGATCTCCGGCCACCGGGACGGCTTCGCCACCGAGTGCCCGGGCCGACTGCTCTACGGAAGGCTCGGCTCGGCGCGCCTGACGGCGGCCAAGTACCAGGGCCGATGAGGACTTCGGCCGACCGACCGCGATGATCCGGTCGGCCCCGGCAGGAAATCAGGAAATCAGGAAGTCAGAAAACAGGAAGCAGGGACGACAGGTGACAGAAGCGATTCTCCTGGTCGGCGGCAAGGGCACCCGGTTGCGTCCGCTCACCGTGCACACCCCGAAACCGATGGTCCCTGCGGCCGGAGTGCCCTTCCTCACCCACCAGTTGGCGAGAGCGAGAGCGGCCGGGGTGGAGCACATCATCCTCGCCACCTCGTACCTGGCCGAGGTCTTCGAACCCCACTTCGGCGACGGAGGGTCCCTCGGCCTCCATCTGGAGTACGTCACCGAGGACGAGCCCCTCGGCACGGGCGGCGCGATCCGCAACGTGGCCTCGCGCCTGCACTCCGCCCCCGACGACCCGGTCCTGGTCTTCAACGGAGACATCCTCACGGGCCTGGACATCAGGGCCTTGGTGAGCACCCACGAGTCGACAGAGGCAGACGTCTCCCTGCACCTCACCCGAGTAACGGACCCGAGGGCATACGGCCTGGTCCCGACGGACGAATCAGGCCGGGTGACAGCCTTCCTGGAGAAACCCCAAACCCCGGAGGAGATCGTCACCGACCAGATCAACGCGGGGGCGTACGTCTTCCGCCGCTCGGTCATCGACACGATCCCGGCGGGCCGCCCGGTCTCGGTGGAAAGAGAAACGTTCCCGAAACTCCTCTCCATCGGCGCCCACCTCCAGGGCCTGGTGGATTCGACGTACTGGCTGGACCTGGGCACTCCCGCGGCCTTCGTACGAGGTTCAGCGGACCTGGTACTGGGCCGAGCCCCGTCCCCCGCGGTCCCGGGCCGCTGCGGCGACCGTCTGATCCTCCCCTCGGCCACAGTGGCCCCCGACGCCAAGCTGACCGGCGGCACGGTGGTTGGGGAGGGCGCGTTCGTGGCGGAGGGCGCACGCGTCTCGGGCAGCACGATCCTGGCGGGCGCGGTGGTAGAACCGGGCGCGGTCATCACCAACTCCCTGATCGGCACAAGGGCCCGAGTAGGCGAACGCTCGATCCTGACGGGCACGGTGATCGGCGACGGAGCGATCATCGGCGCCGACAACGAACTCAGGGAGGGCGTACGGGTCTGGTGCGACGCAAGAATCCCAGCGGGGGCGCTCCGCTTCTCGTCGGACCAGTAGGACTTTCAGCCCGTCCGGCGTTTGAGGACGAGGCCGTTCAGGCCGACAGGGGGGTCTGGGGGCGCAGCCCCCAGAAGGATGGGAACGGGTAGGGGCGGCGGGGGCGAGATCAAAGCCGCCCAATATCCCCCTTGCGCATCCGAGGCCCCCGCCGCCCCGGCACCCGCCCACTCAACAGAATCAACCGAGCCGCCCGATGCCGCTGCCCCGCATACGGCTCCAGCAACGACAACATCACGTCATCATCCGCATCCCGATCCCCCGCCAACGCGAACCCCACGATCCCCGGCAGATGCAGATCCCCCACAGTCACCGCATCCGCCGCCCCATGACTCCGCTGCACAACCTCTGCAGACGTCCAGGGCCCCACCCCCGGAACCACCTCCAGCCGAGCCCGGGCCCGCTCCGGATCCAGCCCCACCGCCTCCTCCAGCCGCCCCGCGACCCGAACCGCCCGCAGAATCGTCGAGGCCCGCTTGTTGTCGACCCCGGCCCGATGCCACTCCCAGGACGGAATCAGAGCCCAGTCCCGAGCCGCAGGCGCGACGAACAACCCTTGGGGCAGGCCTTCGGGCCCAGGCGCGGGCTCCCCGAACTTCCGCACGAGCGACCGCCAAGCCCGATAAGCCTCGTCGGTGGTCACCTTCTGCTCCAGCACGGACGGAATCAGCGACTCCATGACCAGCCCGGTCCGAGTCAGCCGCAACCCCGGCCGCCGATGCCGAGCGAGCGCGACAACCCGGTGCCGAGGCTCGAACGCCTCGGGATCGTCGTCCGCCCCCAACAACCCGGGCAGCCGCTCCAGCAACCACGCGGCCCCGGGCCCCCAGGCCTCCCCCCGGACGACCCCGTCCCGCAGCGCGACCCGCAGGGTCCCGGGCCCGTCAGGCGTACGACTGGCGCGCCAAACGGACCCGTCCGACGAGGCTCGGAACGTCGGATCCCCCGGCCCCCGCCGCAACGGCCCCAGCACGAGCCCGAGATCAAGCGGCACACCAGGTACCCAGGTCCGGGTGACCCCCGAGGCAACGGCCTGCCGAGGCACCCCACCGGACCCTGCCCCAGGCACCACGACATGCCCACCCCGCACGGTCGTACGAGTGGGCCGCGAAGGCTGCTGAGGAGCGAACCGTCCTGCCACGAAAACCGTTCCTAACCGGAGGAATCGAACCCCACAAGCTCACCGCACCTCGGTCGACCTCACCGCACCTCGATGAACGCCCCCGCATCCCGATCCACCCGAGCCCGCGGAGCCTCCGTCGGATGCCCGACCGCGATCGCCCCCATCGGATCCCACCCGGCCTCCAACCCCAGCACCTCCCGCACGACATCCCGGCAGAACATCGTCGACGACACCCACGCCGACCCGAGCCGCTCCCCGGCGAGCGCGACAAGGAAGTTCTGCACCCCGGCCCCGGTCGCCACCACGAACATCTCCCGCTCGGCCCCGTCCCGCCGCGCGTCCCCGTACGTGTGCGACCCGTCCATCACCAGACACGGCACCACGAGATAGGGCGCCCCCCGCAGCACCTCACCCCGCCGCACCCGCTTCGCGATGGACTCCTCGCTCTTCCCGTCCCGCCGCAGATCCGCGATCCAGGCGTCCCGCATGGCGTCGAGCAGCTCGGTCCGCGACCGCTGCGACTCCAGCAGTACGAAGCGCCAGGGCGTCGTGTGATGAGGCGCGGGCGCGGTCACGGCGGCGGCGACCGCCCGCCGTACCGCACCGGGGTCGACGGGCTCGTCCGTGAACGCCCGCACCGTACGCCGCTGGGTCACCGCCTCCCGTACGGCCTCCGACGTACCGAGCCGGAACATGTCGTCGCGCGCCTCACGCACGAGAGCCCGCGCCCCTACATCCTCACCGCTGTCGGCCACGACGTGCGGCAGCCCGCGTACGACGGCGACGGGCAGCCCGGAGGCCTTGCCCTTGACCAGGTCCCCGGCGGCGGCCAGCTCGTCGGCGGTCGCCACGACCGTCGCGGAGAGCGGATTGCCGTACGCGTCCGTGCCCCCGCGCAGATCGTCGAGCACCCGCACGCCGGCGGCGCCGATCGCCACGTCCGTGAGCCCCGCGCGCCAGGGTCGCCCGAAGGTGTCGGTCACGACGACCCCGACGTTGACGCCGAGGGCGTCCCGCAGACCGTCCCGGATCGCCCGCGCGGACGCGTCGGGATCCTCGGGCAGCAGCAGGACCGTCCCGGACGGTGTGTTGGAGGCGTCGACGCCGGCCGCGGCCATCACCAGCCCCTGCCGGTTCTCCACGATCCGCAGCGGCCCGCGCCGGGCGACGACCCGTACGGTCTCGGCGTCGATGGCGGCCTCCCGGTCCACCGCCCGCACGACCCGCCCCTCGGCCTTGGACACGATCTTCGAGGTGACGAGCAGTACGTCCCCGTCGAGCAGGCCGGGCCCGGCAGCGGCGGCGATCAGCTTCGCGACATCGTCCCCGGGCTGCACCTCAGGCAGCCCGCCCACGGCCCACACCCGGTACCCGCCATCGGCACCGCCACCGACCGTACCGCTGCCACTGACCGCGCCACCGAGAATGCCGCCGCCGCTGACCGCACCACCGTCACCGACCGCGCCACCGTCACCGAAAACCTCACCGCTCACGCGCCCCGCACCTCCTCCGCCAGCGCGAGCGCCTCGCGCGCCATCTGCGCCGACGCCTCCACGTCCGTCATCATCAGCGGCACGGCACGGCAGCGGATGCCCGCCGTCTCCACCCGCTCCACCGCACCCGCGTCGACCGTGTCGACGAGCCAGCCGTCCAGCAGCCCCGAGCCGTAGTGCTCGGCGACCGCCGCGGCCGTGGCCTCCACGCCGACCGCCGCGAGCACCTTGTCGGCCATCCCGCGCACGGGCGCGTCCCCGACGATGGGGGAGAGGCCAACCACGGGCACCCCGGCCTCGGCGATCGCCTCGCGGATCCCGGGCACGGCCAGGATCGTGCCGACGGACACCACCGGGTTGGACGGCGGGAAGAGGATCACGTCGGCGTCGGCGATCGCCTCCAGGACCCCCGGCGCCGGCTTCGCCTGCTCAGCGCCGACCGGCACGATCGCCTCGGCCGGCACGGACGCCCGCAGCCGCACCCAGTACTCCTGGAAGTGGACCGCCTTGCGCTCGCCGTCCACCTCGACGGCGACATGGGTCTCCACGCGGTCGTCGGACATCGGGATGAGCCGCACCCCGGGCTTCCACCGGTCGCACAGCGCCTCGGTGACGGCGCTCAGCGGATAGCCCGCGCCGAGCATCTGCGTCCGCACGATGTGCGTGGCGAAGTCCCGGTCGCCGAGGCCGAACCACTCCGGCCCGACGCCGTACGCCGCCAGCTCCTCCTTCACCTGGAAGGTCTCGTCGGTACGCCCCCAGCCCTGCTCCTCGTTGATGCCGCCGCCGAGGGTGTACATCACCGTGTCGAGGTCGGGGCAGACCTTCAGCCCGAAGAGGTGAATGTCGTCGCCGGTATTGCCGATGACGGTGATGTCCGCGTCCGGCACGGCCCGCTGAAGACCGCGCAGGAACCGGGCACCACCGATGCCGCCTGCCAGAACCACAATGCGCATGCCGACAAGTCTGGCAGGCGGGTACGACAACGCGTCGGCCGGTCGCCGAGCCGGCCGCGGAGACCCGCTGTCAGCCGGTCACCGCGGCCGACGGGGCGCAGCGTGCCGCGTGCATCGGCATCTCCGTCAGGCCCGGGTAGTAGACGTGCAGGCTCACGGCCGGTTCGAGCGCGTCGTTGACCACCTCGTGGACGTACCCCGGGGCGAACACCCGCTGGGCGCCCGCACGCAACGCGCGCGTGCCGCGCTCCGTCCGCTCCGTCAGCTGCCCGTCCAGGACCGTCAGGACGCCCGACGAACCGCCGTGGTCGTGCAGCCCGCTGCCCTGGCCCGGGACCCAGGACAGCAGCCACACCTCGTACCCGGGGCCGGTGCGCAGCCGGTGGTACCAGCGCGAGGTCGCGTCGTACTGGACGAGGTGCGCCCACTGGGAGCGGTCCTCGGCGATGGTGCGGGCCAGGCCGACGAAGTCGGCGACGGTGGCCGGGTGCTCGCGCGGGGCCTGGAGGAGGTGCGGTACTTCGAGGATGTCGCCGGCGATCTGGAGGTCGCTGTCGCTGTTCATGAAGTGCGGAGGTCCTCGGCGGGAGAAGTGTGGGGGCTGGCTGGGTGTCGCGTGCCGTCCGCCCGGGTCGCGAGCGGGAAGGCCGGGAAAAACAGAGCCCTGATGTGGGCTTCGGGGGGAACAGCAGCCGAGTCGCGGTGGACTCAAAGGCAGCCGGAGCGCGTTGGGCTCAACAGCTGGGACAGCAACAACAGCTACAGCGAGCAGGGGCAGCACCGAGGGACCGCACGGGGCGGGTCGAGGTGAGTGCCAAGTTCGCGAGCATGCCCACAAGGACAGCGGTTCACACCTTCACTGTCAACTCGACGCCCGGTATGTGGGACATGTTTCACCTCATCCGGTTCATCTCCTCGGTGAAAGGTTTGTGCGTACGCCTTCGGGGACACATGCGCACAACCAGGCGCACCGACCTCGGAACGAGATCGAACTTCTGGGCGTCCTCTCCCGTACAGGCTCTGTGCGCGGGGCGGTCGTCCTCCAGGGGCCTCCTCTGCCTGTCAAGGTTTATGCCGATTTGAACACTTTCCGCATGGCCTTGGTTCCGCAGAGTGAATAAGGGGCCCAATAGCAGATCTCGGCTTGACTCGCCCGGAGCAGCACACTTGTAATTTCACTCGTGTCGTTCGGCCGATATCGGTTGACGGCAACCTCACGGGGACGCGAAAGACGGACGAGGGGCGCACATGACCGAGACGGTGCAGCAACTGCTGGTCGACGACGCGGACGAGGAACTCGGCTGGCAGGAGCGCGCGCTGTGCGCCCAGACCGACCCCGAGTCCTTCTTTCCCGAGAAGGGCGGCTCGACCCGCGAGGCCAAGAAGGTCTGCCTCGCCTGCGAGGTCCGCTCCGAGTGCCTCGAGTACGCCCTCGCGAACGACGAACGCTTCGGCATCTGGGGCGGCCTCTCCGAGCGCGAACGCCGCCGGCTGAAGAAGGCCGCCGTCTGAGGCGTACGGCACCGGGCTCCACGTAATTCGGCAGGACGCAGGCAGGATGCAGCGAACGGCCCGTCGCGGGTGGGTTATCCACAGGCGGCGGGCCGCTGTGCTGCCCAGCCGCTAGTGTGGCTGCTCGTCCGAGACGCCCCGCCGCTCACAGAGGGCTCAGGCGTCCACCACAGTCCACCGAACCGGGGCCCGTACCTCGATGTCCGCGCACAGCCACACGGCAGCCGACTACGGCACTGCCACCACGCCCGAGTTCCCGCGTCACGTGGTGACCGCGGTGCTGGTCTCCCACGACGGCGCCCGCTGGCTGCCCGACGCGCTCGCCGGGCTGCTCGGCCAGGAGCGCCCGGTGCAGAACGTCATGGCGGCCGACACCGGCAGCGCGGACGACTCCGCCCAGCTGGTCACCGACGCCCTCGGCGCCGACCGCGTCCTGCACCTCGCCCGCCGCACCGGCTTCGGCCAGGCCGTCGAGGAGGCCAACCGCACCGCGCCCGTCCTCACCCCGGACGAGCTGACGTACCTGAAGCGCCCCAGCGGCTGGGACCCCGTCACCCGCAGCTGGCGCGACGACGCGTACGACATGCCGGAGCTGCCCCACGGGGAGCCGGTCCAATGGCTCTGGCTGCTGCACGACGACTGCGCCCCGGACCCGGACGCCCTCGCCCAGATGCTGCGCGTCGTCGAGACCGAACACGAACTGGGCCGGGCCGACGACATCGCGGTCGTCGGCCCCAAGCTGCGCGGCTGGTACGACCGCAGACAGCTCCTCGAAGTCGGCGTCACCATCGCCAACTCCGGCCGCCGCTGGACCGGCCTGGACCGCCGCGAGCAGGACCAGGGCCAGCACGACCACGTCCGCCCGGTGCTGTCCGTGTCCACCGCGGGCATGCTCGTACGCCGCGACGTCTTCGAGGAACTCGGCGGCTTCGACCGCCGGCTGCCCCTGATGCGCGACGACGTCGACCTGTGCTGGCGCGCCACCACCGCCGGCCACCGGGTCCTCGTCGCCCCCGAGGCGGTCGTCCGGCACGCCGAGGCGTCCTCCCGGGAGCGCCGCACCGTCGACTGCGTGGGCCGCACCTCCGCGTCCCCGCACAAGGTCGACAAGGCCGGCGCGGTCTACACCCTGCTCGTCAACAGCCGTACGGCACAGCTGCCCTGGGTGCTGCTGCGCGTGGTCCTCGGCACCCTGCTGCGCACGGTGGCCTATCTGGTCGGCAAGGCCCCCGGACAGGCCGTCGACGAGATCCGCGGCCTCCTGGGCACCCTGCTGCGGCCCGAGCGGATCATCGCCGGGCGCCGGGGCAGAGGCGCTCCCCAGATCGACAAGGGCGAGCTGCGGGCCCTGTTCCCGCCGCCCGGCGCGACCGTGCGGGCCACCATCGAACAGGCCGCCGGTGAACTCGTCGGACGCTCCGACCCCGAGGTCACCTCCGGGGCCGGCCGGCACGGCGGCGCCGTCGAGTCCGGGCCCGGTGGGGACGACGCCGACTTCCTGGAGGTCGAGCAGTTCGTCCGGCTCAAGCGCATCGCCCGCAAGCCCGGCCCGGTGCTCTTCCTCGTTCTCCTGTTCGTCTCGCTCGTCGCCTGCCGTGAACTGCTCGGTGGCGGCGCCCTCGTGGGCGGCGCGCTGCTGCCCGCCCCGGCCGACTCCGCCGAACTCTGGGCGCGCTATCTGGACGCCTGGCATCCGGTGGGCGTGGGCGACACCTCGTCGGCGCCGCCCTATCTGGCGCTCGTCGCGATGCTCGCCTCCACGCTGTTCGGCTCGACGGGCCTCGCGGTGACCGTTCTGCTGGTCGCCTCGGTGCCGCTGGCCGGCTTCACCGCGTACTTCGCCTCCCGTCCGCTCGTCGAATCGCGCCTCCTGCGCGCGTGGGCGGCCGTCGTCTACGCCTTCCTGCCCGCCGCCACCGGCGCCCTCGCGGGCGGCCGGCTCGGCACCGCCGTACTCGCCGTACTCCTCCCGCTGGCGGCCCGCGCGGGCATCGCGGCAAGCGGGCTCGCGCACACCTCGGGAGCGCGCGGCAGCTGGCGCGCCACCTGGGCGTACACGCTGCTGCTGACGGTCACCACCGCCTTCACGCCGATCGTGTGGCCCATCGCCCTGCTGCTCGGCGTCGCGCTCCTCGTCGTACGACGAGGCGAGATCACCGCCTACGGCCTCCGCTTCCTGGCCCAGCTCGGCGTCCCGATGCTGGTCCTCGCGCCCTGGTCGCTGTCCCTGCTCCCGTTCGGCTTCTTCCAGGAAGCCGGCCTGGAGTACGGCTCCGGCACCGCCGGCGCCCTCGACCTGCTCGGCGCCAGCCCGGGCGGCCCCGGCACGGTCAGCGGACTGATGCTCATCGGCGTCGTACTCGCGGCGCTGGCCGCCCTGCTGCGCACCGAGCGCCAGTTCGGCATCTGGACCGCCTGGGCGGTCGCCCTGGTGGGGCTCGTCTTCGCGGTCCTGTCGAACAGCTCGGCGTGGGCCGGACCCGCCACCCTCGTCTACGGCCTCGCCCTGCTGGCCGCCGCCACGCTCGGCGCCGACGGGGCACGCTCGCGCGTGGCCGAGCAGAGCTTCGGCTGGCGCCAGCCGGTCGCCGCGCTGATCGCGTTCGCCGCCGCCGCGGGCCCGCTGCTGCTCGCCGCGGGCTGGATGATCCGCGGCGCCGACGGCCCCCTGGAACGGCGCGACCCCGTCCAGGTGCCGGCCTTCGTCGCCGAGGAGAGCGGCACCCGCGACCAGGCCCGCACCCTGGTCCTGGCCAGCGACTCCGCCGCCCGCGTCGGCTACACCCTCGTCCGGGGCTCCGGCGCCCGGCTCGGCGACGGTGAACTCGCCGCCGAGAGCGGTGAGAACGCGCTCCTCGACAAGGTCGTCGCCAACCTCGTCGCGGGCTCCGGCGCAGACCAGGCCGACGAACTCGGCGGCTTCGCCGTGCGCTATGTCCTGGTCCACCGGGGCACGCCCCGCCAGGTCAGCCGCATCCTGGACGCCACACCCGGCCTGAGCAGACTCAGCCAGCAGGAGAGCGGCGCGCTGTGGCGCGTCGACTCGGAGGTCTCGCGCGCCGCCATCGTCCCGGCGTCCGGCTCCGGCGACCCGCAGCCCGTCGCCGCCGGACCCGTGGAGATCCACACCACGATCCCGGCCGGCTCGGGCAGCCGTGTCCTGCGCCTCGCCGACTCCGTCGACGAGGCCTGGACGGCCACCCTGGACGGCAAGCCGCTGACCCCCACCACCCTCGACGGCTGGGCCCAGGGCTTCGAACTTCCCTCCTCCGGAGGGAAGCTGGACGTCACCTTCGACACCCCGATCGGGCACACCGCCTGGCTGTGGACGCAGGGCTCGCTCGCCGTCGTCCTCGTCGTCATGGCCCTGCCGGGCCGGCGCCGGGACGTCGACGACGACCTGCCCGAGGAGGAGCGCGAGATCCCCGCCCAGGCCGCCACCGGCGAGGGCCGCCGCGCCCGCCGCCTGCGCGCCCAGGCGGAGGCAGAGGCCGAACAGGCCGACGACCAGGCCGAGTTCCCGACGGACATCCCCCCTCCCGCGGAGGAGGTCCCGGCCGCGATCCCGCAGCAGCAGCCGTACGGCGACGAATGGAACACCGCGGCCTACGCGGGCACCCAGTACGACGGCTACAACGCCGACCAGTACCAGAACGCCCAGCATTACCCGCCGGGCACCTACGACCCCGCCTACCAGGGGGACCCGTACCAGAACGGCCAGTACGACCCGTACGCGTACGGTGCCTCGCCCCAGACGACGGCCTACGACCAGACGTACAACCAGGGCTACGACCCCGCGTACGACCCGGCGCAGCCACACCAGCCCCACCCGCAGGGTGAGCGCCCCGACGGGAGCCAGCAGTGAACCGCACCACCATCTCCCTGATCGCCGGCACGACCGCGCTCGCCGCCGTCACCGGGTTCGCCTCGCTCAGCACACCGGAGGCGGCCGACGCGGGCACGGCCAAGGCGGCCGCTCAGCTGCCCGTGGAGCGCACGAGCCTGCTCTGCCCGGCTCCCAGCACCTCCGACCTCGCGGACACGACGTACACGTCCTTCACGCCCGTCACAGAGGGCACCGGGAGCGACGGCAAGGCCGAACTGGCCGCCACCACCGAGTCGGCCACCGGCGCGAAGGGCAAGCCGAAGGCCGTCAAGCCCGTCCTCACCCCCAAGGAGCCCGGCAAGCCGGTCACCGGGGACACCTCGGGCGGTGACACGCCCGCGTTCGTCGGCACCGCCGAGGGCAGGTTCGCGCCGGGCTGGGCCGTGCAGGAGACCACCGAGGTCGCCGCGGGCACCGGACGCGGTCTGCTGGGCATCAACTGCACCGTCCCGGACACCGAGTTCTGGTTCCCGGGCGCCAGCACCGCCGCCGGCCGCACGGACTACGTGCACCTGACCAACCCGGACGACTCCGCGGCGGTCGTCGACATCGAGCTGTACGGCAAGGATGGCAGCATCAAGTCCGACGTCGGCGAGGGCATCACGGTCCCGCCGAACGGCAGCGAGCCGATCCTGCTGTCGACGCTCACCGACGCACCGCAGGCCGACCTCACCGTGCACGTGAGCGTGCGCAGCGGCCGGGTCGGCGCGGCCGTCCAGGCCCTGGACGCCAAGACCGGCGGCGACTGGCTGACCGCGTCCACCGAACCGGCGGGCAGCCTGGTCCTGCCCGGCATCCCCAAGGACGCCACCTCGGTGCGCCTGATCGCCTTCACGCCCAGCGAGAGCGACGCCGACCTGAAGGTGCGCCTCGCCTCCCCGAACGGCCTGATCACCCCGGCCGGCAACGAGACGCTGCACATCAAGGCGGGCATGACCGCCGCCGTCGACCTCGGCGACGTCACACGCGGGGAGGCGGGCTCCCTGGTGCTCACCCCGACCGACACGTCGGTGCCGTTCGTGGCCGCCCTGAAGGTCGTACGCGGCAAGGGAGCCAACCAGGAGACCGCGTTCATCCCGGCCACGGGCCCGGTCTCCGCGCGCGCGACGGCCGCCGCCAACACCGCCAAGGGCACCACGCTCTCCCTGACCGCCCCGGGCAGCGCCGCCCAGGTCAAGGTCACGGCGTCCGCGGGCACCGAGGGCGGTACGGCGGCGACGAAGACGTACACGATCAAGGGCGGCACCACCCAGGACGTCGAACTCCCCGTCCCGGCCGGTCTGAAGGGCACGTACGCGCTGACGGTCGAGCGGGTCTCCGGTGGCGCCGTCTACGCCTCCAGGACCCTCGCGGCCCCGGCGGACGGCGTCCCGGCGTTCACGATCCAGACGCTCCCGGACGACCGGGGGACGGTGGCGGTGCCGGACGCGGAGCAGGATCTGTCGGTCCTGCAGAAGTGACCCTCCGGGGGCGTCAGTCCTCGCCGTATCGGGGGTCCACGGTGTCCGGGGTGAGCCCCAGCAGTTCGGCGACCTGCTCGACGACGACCTCGTGGACCAGGGCCGCGCGTTCGTCGCGGCCCTTGGTGCGGATCTCGACCGGGCGGCGATAGACCACCACGCGCGCGGGGTGACCCTCCCGGGCGGGAATCGTGCCCCCCAGGGGGACCGTCTCGTCGGCCCACGCCTCGGGCGGACCTTCGAGCCTCGGCACTTCGAGGACGATGAAGTCGATGTCCGCGAGCTGCGGCCAGCGCCGTTCCAGCCGCTCCACGGAGTCCTGCACCAGATCCGCGAACGCCTCGGCACGGCTCGCGGAGAGCGGAACCTGCGGCGGCGCCACGGGGCCGCGCATGCCACGGCCGTGGCGATCACGGCGGCGGGGGCCGGGGCCTGCGGCGCGGGGCGGTACGGGGTTGTCCATCACTGACGAAGAGTAGTCCCCGCGACCCCCGCGCGGGTGCCGGGCACGCTGCGCCTGCCTGCGACCCAGAATGATCATTCCGGCCAAGGTTGGGCTTGATTTCGTATCCCTCTTCGATCGTCTGGAGCGTCGACCTCATGCCAATTGACATGGTTTGCGACAAGTAATGATCGGGGTCGGGGTTGTTCGGTATTTCGTAACCAGATGTCGTCCCAGGTCAACGAGTTGTCCAAGAAGACCCGTGTGGGCGGTTTCACAGCACGACACGGGGGAGTGACCTGGTGGGGAGTCGTCGCGGCCCGCTCAAGAGTGCGGTACCGTCCAACGTCGTGAGCCCTGTACGTCGCTGTTCGCGCACCGCTTGCGGCCGTCCCGCCGTCGCGACGCTGACGTACGTCTACGCCGACTCGACCGCGGTCCTCGGCCCTCTCGCGACCTACGCCGAACCCCACTGCTACGACCTCTGCGCCGAGCACTCCGAGCGCCTCACCGCGCCGCGCGGCTGGGAGGTCGTCCGGCTGCTCGACTCCTCTGCTCCCGCACGCCCCAGCGGAGACGATCTGGAGGCGCTCGCCAACGCGGTCCGCGAGGCGGCCCGTCCGCAGGACCGGGCGGCCGGGGCCGGCGGCGCGCGTACGGCGGACCCGCGCGAGGTCGCACCACGCCGCGGGCACCTGAGGGTGCTGCGCTCGCCCGACAACTGAGCGCGCGCACAAGGCTCTTCGGGTCGCCACGCCCTCCGCACTCCCGTGATTCCCGTACGGCGATTTCATTGAGTGGTGCACGCGCATTGACGTGAGGTTGTCGCGGACACGACCATTCCGTCACCCGTGAGAAATCGTTTTCCGCATCGCGGAATCCGGGGAGGCGCCCGTGTACGTCCAGGAACTGGAACCCGTCGCCGGCTCGCTCGGCCTGTCCGCTCTCGTCGCGACCCTGCCCCTCGTCATCGTCCTCGTCCTGCTCGGCGGTGTGCGCATGAAAGCGCACCGCGCGGGCCTGATCGGCCTTCTGGCCGCCGCTCTGGTCGCCTGCCTCGCGTACGGCATGCCGGTGGACCAGACGCTCGCCGGCGCCGCGCAGGGGGCCGTGTTCGGTCTCTTCCCCATCCTGTGGATCGTCGTCAACGCCCTGTGGGTGTACCGGATGACCGTCCGCACCCGGCACTTCGACATCCTGCGCCGCTCCTTCGGGCGGCTGTCCGACGATCCGCGCATCCAGGCACTCGTCGTCGCCTTCTGCTTCGGCGCCCTCCTGGAGGCGCTCGCCGGCTTCGGCGCACCCGTCGCGATCTGCTCGGTCATGCTCGTCGCACTCGGCTTCGACCCGGTGCGCGCGGCGGTCGTCGCGCTCGTCGCCAACACGGCGCCCGTCGCCTTCGGCGCGATGGGCACACCGGTGGTGACACTCGCTCAAGTCACCGGCCTGCCACTGGACTCGGTGGCCTCGGTGGTCGGCCGCCAGACCCCGCTCCTCGCCCTCGTCGTCCCCCTCGTGCTCGTCTGGCTCGTCGACGGCCGACGCGGCCTGCGCGAGACCTGGGCGCCCGCCCTGGCCTGCGGATTCGCCTTCGCCGTCGCCCAGTTCGCCGCCTCCAACTACGTCTCCGCGCAACTCGCCGACATCGGCGCCGCGTTGGCGGGCGCGGGCGCCCTGATGGCCGTACCGGACGCGCGCAGGCCGGCCGCCGAACCCGTACGCGTCGCCGTGCTCACCGGCGTCCGCAGCGAGGACCTCGACGAGGAGGACCCGCGCCCCGAAGTCCTGCGCGCCTACGCCCCGTACGCCCTGATCGTCGCGATCTTCTCCGTCGCGCAGATCCCCGCCGTCAAGGACTGGCTGGCCGGGGCGACCCGGACGTACGACTGGCCCTTCCTGAACGTCGTGAACCCCGACGGGAAGGCGGTCGGCGGCAACGTCTACACCTGGCCGATCGTCTCGACCGGCGGCACGCTCGTGCTGCTCGCCGGGGTGTGCACGGCGGCCGTGATCGGGGTCCACGCGCGCGTGGCGGTCAAGGAATGGGCGGCGACCGTCCACGAACTGCGGTTCGCGATCCTCACCGTGACGTCCGTACTGGCCCTCGCCTACGTCATGAACCTCTCCGGACAGGCCGCCACCATCGGTCACTTCGTGGCGGCGGCGGGCGCCGGGCTGGCCTTCCTGTCGCCGGTACTGGGGTGGTTCGGCGTCGCCGTCTCGGGCTCGGACACCTCCGCGAACGCGCTCTTCGGCGCCCTCCAGGTGACCGCGGCACGGGAGTCCGGGCTGTCCCCGGAACTGCTCGCCGCCGCGAACAGCTCGGGCGGTGTCCTGGGGAAGATGATCTCCCCGCAGAACCTGACCATCGCGTGCGCAGCCGTCGGCCTCGCAGGCCGGGAGGGGGACCTGCTGCGAAAGGTGCTGCCCTGGAGCCTGGGGCTGCTGCTGGTGATGTGCCTGATCGTGGTGGGGCAGAGCACGGCGGTGCTGGGCTGGATGCTGCCGTGAGGACGAGAACGCGGGGCGGGCGCGTGACCAGGGGCTTCCGGTCGGACGGGCTGTCAGTGGGGGCGAGTAGTTTGGGGTGACCGATGGACGTTCAGGAAGGTTGGCCGTGTCTGCAGATCTGTCGCAGCTCGTGAAGGCGTACGACGTACGTGGTGTGGTCCCGGACCAGTGGGACGAGCCGCTGGCGGAACTGTTCGGCGCCGCCTTCGTCCAGGTGACCGGGGCGGACGCGATCGTGATCGGACACGACATGCGGCCCTCGTCGCCCGGCCTGTCGCGGGCCTTCGCGCGCGGGGCAGCGGCACACGGCGTCGACGTGACCGAGATCGGCCTGTGCTCCACGGACCAGCTCTACTACGCGTCCGGCGCCTTCGGCCTGCCCGGCGCCATGTTCACCGCCTCGCACAACCCGGCCCAGTACAACGGCATCAAGATGTGCCGGGCGGGCGCGGCACCGGTCGGCCAGGACACGGGCCTGACCGAGATCCGCGAGCTGGCCGAGACCTGGCTGGACGAGGGCGCACCGGAGCCGGAGGCAGCGCCCGTGACTCCGGGAACGATCACACAGCGCGACACGTTGGAGGACTACGCGGCGCACCTCCTCTCGCTCGTCGACCTGACGTCCATCCGCCCCCTGAAGGTCGTGGTCGACGCGGGCAACGGCATGGGCGGCCACACCGTCCCGACGGTCTTCGCCGGCCTGCCCCTGACCGTCGTCCCCATGTACTTCGAGCTGGACGGCACCTTCCCGAACCACGAGGCCAACCCGCTCGACCCGGCCAACATCGTGGACCTCCAGAAGCGGGTCCGCGAGGAGAACGCCGACCTCGGCATCGCCTTCGACGGCGACGCGGACCGCTGTTTCGTCGTCGACGAGAACGGCGACCCGGTCTCTCCGTCGGCGATCACGGCCCTCGTGGCCTCCCGCGAGCTGGCCCGCAACGGCGGCTCCGGGACGGTCATCCACAACCTGATCACCTCCTGGTCGGTCCCGGAGGTCGTCCGCGAACAGGGCGGCACACCGGTACGCACGCGCGTGGGCCACTCCTTCATCAAGGCGGAGATGGCCCGCACGGGCGCGATCTTCGGCGGCGAGCACTCCGCCCACTACTACTTCAAGGACTTCTGGAACGCCGACACGGGCATGCTGGCCGCCCTCCACGTCCTAGCCACCCTCGGCGGTCAGGACGGCCCCCTGTCGGCCCTGGTCGCCCAGTACGACCGCTACGCGGGCTCCGGCGAGATCAACTCCACGGTGACCGACCAGACGGCCCGCCTGGCCGCGATCAGGACGGCGTACGAGGGCCAGGAGGGCGTGGCCCTGGACGACCTGGACGGCCTGACGGTCACGGCGACGGACTGGTGGTTCAACGTCCGCCCGTCCAACACGGAGCCGCTGCTGCGCCTGAACGCGGAGGCGAGGGACGGGGCGACGATGGAAAAGATCCGGGACGAGGTCCTTGAGATCATCCGAGCCTGACCCTCACGAACTCCTTTCTTCGCCCCCTCCGCCCCTACCCGTTCCCATCCCTGGGGGCTGCCGCCCCCAGACCCCCGCTGTCGGCCCTGAAGGGGCCTCGTCCTCAAACGCCGGACGGGCTGGGTATCTCAGCCCGTCCGGCGTTTGAGGACAAAGGGGGTTCGGGGGCGGAGCCCCCGAGGATGGGACGGGTAGGGGCGGCGGGGGCGAAAACCCCAACCACCCGCACCCCACCCACGCCCCGCCACCCCGCCCCCACGGCGGTACCCTGACCAGGCCACATCACCGCACCCCCGAAGGGACACCACATGCCGCTCGAAGCCGGCCTCCTGGAGATCCTCGCCTGCCCGGCCTGCCACGCTCCCCTCAAGGAGCAGGACACCGAGCTGATCTGCACAGGCCAGGACTGCGGCCTGGCGTACCCCGTCCGGGATGGCATCCCCGTACTGCTCGTCGACGAGGCCCGACGCCCCGCGTAACCCCGCCCCGGCGATCGGAGGTGCCACCCATGCTCGACGAATCGCTGCTCGACGCCCCCGAGGCGTTGGCGGAAGCAGACCGCCGCGGCCTCCTCCGCGGAGCCGCCGAAGCAGGCGCCCGCGTCCGCACAGCCGCCCGCCACGCGGCCGAGGCAGGCGTCAACGACCTGAAACCGGACGGCCGCCCCCGCGCCGTCCTGATCGCGGGCCCGGGCGCCGCCGCGACCTGCGTCGCCGACCTCCTCGGCACCCTCGCCGGCGCGACCACCCCTGTCGCCCGCCTGGCCCCCACCGGCGTCGCCCCCGCGGCAGGCGCCCTGCGCTGGGAGCTGCCGGGCTGGGCCGGCTCCGTGGACCTGCTCCTGATCGCCACCCCCGACGGCACCGAACCGGGCCTGTCCCTGCTCGCCGAGCACGCGTACCGCCGCGGCTGCACGGTCGTCGCCGTGGCGCCCGTCGGCACCCCGCTCTCCGAGACCGTGCAGGGCGCGGCCCACGGCCTCTTCGTACGGATGGCGACCGCCCCGTACGAGCAGGAGGAGGCGGACCAGCCGCTCGCCGCATCCGCCCCCGGCGTCCTGTGGGCACTGCTCACCCCGCTGCTCGCCCTCCTCGACCGCACCGGCCTGCTCACCGCCCCGCCGGACGCCCTGGAGAAGGTCGCCGACCGCCTCGACCACATCGCCGAACGGTGCGGCCCGGCCATCGCGACGTACAGCAATCCGGCCAAGACCCTCGCCGCCGAACTCGCGGACACGCTCCCGGTGATCTGGACCGAGGGCACGTCGGCCGGGCCCGCGGGCCGCCGTTTCGCCGCCGCCCTCGCCGAGCTGGCCGGCCGCCCCGCGCTCGCCGCCGAACTCCCCGAGGCGCTCGCCGCGCACGGCGCCCTGCTCGCGAGCCGACTCGCCGCCGGCGCCGACCCCGACGACTTCTTCCGCGACCGCGTGAACGAGGCACCCGCCCTGCACGCGCGCGTGGTGCTCCTCCGCGACCGCCCGACCGGTGGCCTCAGCGCTGCCCCCGCCGCCCGTGAACTCGCCCTCGGCCACGACACGGCGATCAGCGAACTCGAACCGGAGGACGGCGCCGAACTGGAGACCCTGGCCGAACTGATCGCCACCACGGACTTCGCGGCGGTGTACCTCGCGCTGACGGCAGGAACCTGACAGCCAGGACCGCCAAACCAGCCCCAGAACCAGCCCACCCCCTTCCTCACCTGCCTCCCGCACGCAGAAAGACCGCCATGGACCGCCTCGACAACACCATCCGCCCCTACGCCTGGGGTTCCACCACCGCCATCCCGGCGCTCCTCGGCACCGAGCCGACCGGCGAACCGCAGGCGGAGATGTGGATGGGCGCCCACCCCGGCGCCCCCTCGCGCACCGGACGCGGCACACTCGTCGAGGTCATCGACGCGGACCCGCAGGGCGAACTCGGCGCGGCGGCCGTCGCCAAGTTCGGCCCCCGCCTGCCCTTCCTCCTCAAGATCCTCGCGGCCGGCGCCCCCCTCTCCCTCCAGGTGCACCCCAACCTCGCCCAGGCGAAGGAGGGTTACGAGGACGAGGAACGCCGCGGAATCCCGGTCGACGCCGGACACCGCAACTACAAGGACGCGAACCACAAGCCGGAACTGATCTGCGCCCTCACCGAGTTCGACGGCCTGTGCGGCTTCCGCGACCCCTCGCAGGTCGCCGACCTCCTCGCCGCCCTGGACGTCGACTCCCTCAAGCCGTACGTCGACCTGCTGCGCGCCCACCCCGAGGAGGCGGCGCTGCGCGAGGTCCTGACGGCCGTACTCGGCGCCGACCGCGAGGACATGGCCCGCACGGTCACCGAGGCCGCGACCGCCTGCGCCCGCCTCGGCGGCGACTACGCGCCCTACGCGGACATCGCCCACCACTACCCCGGCGACCCGGGCGTCATCGCCGCGATGCTCCTCAACCACGTCCGACTCCAGCCCGGCGAGGCCCTGTTCCTCGGCGCAGGCATCCCGCACGCCTACCTCAACGGCCTCGGCGTCGAGATCATGGCCAACTCCGACAACGTCCTGCGCTGCGGCCTGACCCCCAAGCACGTCGACGTCCCCGAACTCCTGCGCGTCGTCCGCTTCGAGGCGAGCGACCCCGGCGTACTGCGCCCGGAGGCGTCCCCCGACGGCGAAGAGGTCTACGACACCCCCATCGACGAGTTCCGCCTCTCCCGGTACGTCCTCCCGGAGAGCACCCCCGCCCGCGACCTCACCCTCCCGACCCCCCAGATCCTGCTCTGCACGGCAGGCTCGGTCCGTATCGGGGACATCGAACTCGCCCCCGGCCAGTCGGTCTTCGTACCGGCGAGCGACAAGGCCGAACTGTCCGGCCCCGGCACGGTGTTCCGGGCGACGGTCGTCGTCTGACACCACCAGCCGCGTCGTTGTCGGAGGGGGCTGCAACAATGACCCACCGGCAAAGGGCGGGCAAAGCCCGGGACAGCGTACGTACTGAAGGGACAACGCGAACACATGAGCGCGTCAGGCGGCACCAAGGCGATCGTGGCGGCACTCGGCGCCAACCTCGCGATCGCGGCAGCGAAGTTCGTGGCGTTCCTCTTCAGCGGTTCGTCGTCGATGCTCGCCGAGTCCGTGCACTCGCTCGCCGACTCCGGCAACCAGGGCCTGCTCCTCCTCGGCGGCAAGAAGGCCCAGCGGGAGGCGACCCCGCAACACCCCTTCGGCTACGGCCGCGAGCGGTACATCTACGCCTTTCTCGTCTCCATCGTGCTCTTCTCGGTCGGCGGCATGTTCGCGATCTACGAGGGCTACGAGAAGATCAAACACCCGCACGAGATCGAGCACTGGTACTGGCCGGTGGGCGTCCTCGTCTTCGCGATCATCGCCGAGAGCTTCTCCTTCCGTACGGCCATCAACGAGTCCAACCCGCTGCGCGGCGGCCAGTCCTGGAAGGAATTCATCCGCCACGCCAAGGCCCCCGAACTGCCCGTCGTCCTCCTGGAAGACCTCGGCGCGCTCGTCGGCCTGATCCTGGCCCTCGGCGGCGTCGGCCTCGCCCTCGCCACCGATGACGGCGTCTGGGACGGCATCGGCACCCTCTGCATCGGCATCCTGCTCATCCTGATCGCGCTGGTCCTCGCCGTCGAGACCAAGTCCCTGCTGCTGGGCGAGGCCGCGGGTACGGAAGCGGTCGTGGCGATCGAGAAGGCGATCGTCGACGGCGAAACCGTCACCGGCATCATCCACATGCGCACGCTCCACCTCGGCCCCGAGGAACTCCTGGTCGCCGCCAAGATCGCCGTCCAGCACGACGACACCGCCGCCGAGGTGGCCACCGCGATCAACGCCGCCGAGTCCCGTATCCGCGCCGCCGTCCCGATCGCCCGCGTCATCTACCTGGAACCGGACATCTACAGCGAGACGGAAGCCGCCAAGGGCGCCGACCGCGAGGCGACTCCGGGCGGCCCGGCAGGGCCCGCCGCCCACTGAGTTCCCTTCCCTTCAGGCTTGATCTGTCCTGATGTGTTCGCAGGCGGACTGGGGACGGCCGGGCCTACAGGTGTAGCTTGGGACGGAGCCAGACGTCGCTGCTGATGGCGGTCGGTCGGTCCCCTCGCGGACCGGCCGAGGGAGAGAGGGCCTCCGACGGACTGCGCTGCGCGTACTCGGGCATGCCTGTGCCCTCTTCGGGCACCCCTGTGTCCGCTGCCGCGCAGACCAGCCGTACCCACCTCGCCCCACCCCTGAGGAGCAGCCCGTAATGACGACTGTCGACGCCCGACAGGACTTCAAGGTCGCAGACCTCTCCCTGGCCGAGTTCGGCCGCAAGGAGATCACCCTCGCCGAGCACGAGATGCCCGGCCTGATGTCCATCCGCAAGGAGTTCGCCGCCAGCCAGCCGCTGGCCGGCGCCCGCATCATGGGCTCCCTGCACATGACCGTGCAGACCGCCGTCCTGATCGAGACCCTGGTCGCCCTCGGCGCCGAGGTCCGCTGGGTCTCCTGCAACATCTTCTCCACCCAGGACCACGCGGCCGCCGCCATCGCGGTCGGCCCGAACGGTACGCCCGAGAACCCGCAGGGCATCCCGGTCTTCGCCTGGAAGGGCGAGACCCTGGAAGAGTACTGGTGGTGCACGGAGCAGGCCCTGACCTGGCCGAACACCCCCAGCGGCGGCCCCAACATGATCCTGGACGACGGCGGCGACGCCACCATGCTCGTCCACAAGGGCGTCGAGTACGAGAAGGCCGGCAAGGTCCCCTCGGCCGACACCGCCGAGTCCGACGAGCACCGCGTCGTCCTCGAACTGCTCGACCGCACCATCACCGACGGCTCGCAGAAGTGGACCCAGGTCGCCTCGGAGATCCGCGGCGTGACCGAGGAGACCACGACCGGCGTCCACCGCCTGTACGAGATGCAGCGCGACGGCGCCCTCCTGTTCCCGGCGATCAACGTCAACGACGCCGTCACCAAGTCGAAGTTCGACAACAAGTACGGCTGCCGCCACTCCCTGATCGACGGCATCAACCGCGCCACCGACGTCCTCATCGGCGGCAAGACCGCGGTCGTCTTCGGCTACGGCGACGTGGGCAAGGGCTGCGCGGAGTCCCTGCGCGGACAGGGCGCCCGCGTGATCGTCACCGAGATCGACCCGATCTGCGCGCTCCAGGCGGCCATGGACGGCTACCAGGTCGCGACCCTCGACGACGTCGTCGACAAGGCCGACATCTTCATCACCACGACCGGCAACAAGGACATCATCATGGCCAGCGACATGGCCAAGATGAAGCACCAGGCCATCGTCGGCAACATCGGCCACTTCGACAACGAGATCGACATGGCCGGCCTGGCCAAGATCCCGGGCATCGTCAAGGACGAGGTCAAGCCGCAGGTCCACACCTGGAAGTTCCCCGACGGCAAGGTCCTCATCGTGCTGTCGGAGGGCCGCCTGCTGAACCTGGGCAACGCCACCGGTCACCCGTCGTTCGTGATGTCCAACTCCTTCTCGGACCAGACCCTGGCCCAGATCGAGCTGTTCACCAAGCCCGACGAGTACCCGACCGACGTCTACGTGCTGCCCAAGCACCTCGACGAGAAGGTCGCCCGCCTCCACCTCGACGCGCTCGGCGTGAAGCTGACGACGCTCCGCCCCGAGCAGGCCGCGTACATCGGTGTCGAGGTCGAGGGCCCGTACAAGCCGGACCACTACCGCTACTGAGCCGGCACCCCCGCCGGTGGTGAGCACGTCCGTGCACTGACGCACTCACCACCAGCAGGTCCTCCGCTCCGAGACAGGCCCCCGCACCCCCGTGCCGGGGGCCTGTCCCATTGCGAGGCTCACGCAACAGCCCGAGAACACCCAGGATCCCCATGCCCCGCGGCCGTTATTCGCTCCACGATCCGCACGACCACACCCCCCTCGCAGAAGAACACTTCCACTGCGCCCCCGGTCCCTCCGGCTGGCGCTACGTCTCCCAGCTGACCGCCCCCTCGGGCGACCACACCGGCTCCGTCGACCTCGCCCTCGACGACCTGGGCCGCCCCATCCGCCTCGAACTCCACGCGTCGAGCTGGCAGATCCGCGGCGCCGCCCTGGACGGCGTCACCTGGGTCCGCACCGACCCCACCGGAACCCACGCCACCGAAGGCAACGTCCGCGCCCACGCCTTCACCGGCACATCCCCCGCGTTCCTGATCGCCACAGCCCGCCTCCTGCGCCTCACCCCTTCCGCCTCCGCGACTCGCGTACGCCTCGTGGCCCTCACGGACCCGGTCCTCGCCCCGCGCACCGTGGACCAGTCCTGGGCCTTGGTGAAGAGAGAAGCACACGCCACTGACAACGGCCCTCTGACCGTGGACGAATACCAGGTCACAGCCCTGGACACGGGCGAACAGCACGCCGTGCACATCACCGGTGACGTGGTCCTGGCGGCACCCGGCATCGAGCTGGAACACCTCGAATCCCCGCCGTCGGCGTTCCCCGACTAGGCGGGCGGCGCGAACCCACCGGAGGGGCGCTGCTCGGCAGCCGGATCCTGCGGCACGGCTTCGACGACCGGGACGGGGAGGGGTGGGGGGAGGGGGACGGCGGCGGGCGGATACGGAACCGCAACCGGCGCCTGAGGCCGCACCGGAGCCCCGAACGAACCAGGCCCACCAGGCACCCCGGGCCCACCGGCAGCCGCCCCGATCCCGAACGTCCGCCGAGCCTCCCGCACCTGCCGCTCCTGCACCACGGCCGCCAGATAGGCAGCCGGCGGAACATCGTGCGGCGCCGCAGTCCCCGTACACGCCGCCACATCCGAGGCGAGCCGCTCGGCCATGGCCCAGCCCACCTGCGGATCCAGCTGCCCCATACGCGTCAGGTACTGACGTACGGCCAGCCACAGCCCGTCAGGCACGGCCGACAGATCGAGTTCCGCGAACCGTCCGGACAACCAGGGCGGCGGGGGAGGAACGAAGGCTGTCCGACCGACGGGCACACGCTCCCGTACGACGAGCGTGCCCGCCACGACATCACCGATCCGCCGGCCCCGAGCGGAGACGAGCGAGGCGATACAGGCCACCACCCCGAACGTCATCAGAATCTCGACCACACCGACCGCACCCCGCACCAGCGCGTGCCGGAACCGGATCGGCCCGCCGTCGTCCCGCACCACCCGCAGACCGCAGGCCATCTTGCCCAGCGAACGCCCATGGCTGAGCGTCTCCGCCGCGATCGGCGCACCCACCAGCACCAGAATGAACGCGGCGATGGAGAGCGCGAACTGTGCCGCCTCGTCCAGCGAAGCCGTGGATATGACCAGAACAATGGTCACGACGGTGTAGACGAGCCCGACCGCAACCAGGTCGAGCAACACGGCCAGCGCCCTGCTGGGCAGTTTCGCGGGACGTAGTTCCAGCGTCACCGCCTCGCCCGTAACCAGCTCACTCACGCCTGCCGCCCTTCACCTGACCTGCCCCTGGAACCGCCAGTCTGCCAAGCTGAAGGGGCATCGCGCCGCAGTACGACAAGCCGACACCCACGACGCGCAGTCGACGAACAGCCGAGGAGCAGGCAAAACGATGGACCTCGACGTCTTCGTCTCCGCCCACCGCGCCGAGTGGGACCGCCTGGACGCACTGCTGCGCCGCCAGCGCCGTCTCACCGGAGCCGAGGTGGACGAACTCGTCTTCCTCTACCAACGCACGGCCACCCACCTCTCGCTGATCCAGTCGAGCGCCCCCGACCCCCAGCTGACGGGTCGGCTCAGCCAACTCGTGGCACGCGCGCGTAGTGCCGTGACAGGAACCCGCCGCGCCTCCTGGCGCGATGTCACCCGCTTCCTCACCCACGGCTTCCCCGCGGCGGTCTACCGATCACGCCATTGGTGGGCCCCCGCCGCGCTCATCTCCACGGCGGTGGCGATCCTCCTGGGCTGGTGGATAGGCACGCACCCCGAAGTGCAGTCCTCCATAGCGGCGCCCGACGAACTGCGCGAGCTCACCCGCCCCGGTGGCCAGTACGAGACGTACTACTCCAGCCATCCCGCCGCGTCCTTCGCCGCTCAGGTGTGGACGAACAACGCCCAGGCCGCCGCGATGTGCCTGGTCCTGGGAGTCTTCCTCTGTCTCCCGGTCGTCTGGATCCTCTTCCAGAACATGCTCAACGTGGGCATCGGTATCGGCCTGATGTCATCGGCCGGCCGCCTCGACACCTTCCTCGGCCTGATCCTCCCGCACGGCCTCCTGGAACTGACCGCCGTCTTCGTGGCCGCGGGCACGGGCCTGCGCCTCGGCTGGACCGTCATCGACCCGGGCCCGCGTTCCCGCCGCACGGCACTGGCCGAGGAGGGACGAGCAGCCCTGGGCATGGTGATGGGCCTGGCCCTGGTCCTCTTCGTCTCGGGCGCCATAGAAGGCTTCGTCACCCCGTCGGGCCTGCCCACATGGGCCCGCATCACGATCGGGGTCGTCGCCGAACTGGCCTTCCTCGCGTACGTCTATGTCCTCGGCGGTCGCGCGGCACGCGCCGGCGAGACGGGCGACCTCGACGCGGTCGAGCGCAGCGCCGTCGTACCCACTGCTGCCTGATGTGCGGACACACCGGCGGGGCTGCTAGTCTCCTCTTCGCCCCACAAGAGCCGTTGACGCGGAGGGAGTGGGGAGGTAGATTAGAACAGTTGCCTAGAGCCGGACAGGCTCGGTGGCGACAGTGAAAATCTATGGGTTTCTCGAGGACTTGGATTCTTGAGGACCACTTCCCGATTACCTCAGGAATGAGCGGCCGGTAAGTCCGGCCAAAAACTTCTGATAAAGTCGGACTCGCCGAAAGAGAGCCGGAAGGCAATCGAATAGGTAGAAGCCCTCCAACGGCTACTGGATCAAAATCCCAACCGGAAACGGAACGGAAAACAGTCTGGTAAGGTTGGAAACGCAAGACCGAAGGGAAACTGCCCGGAGGAAAGCCCGAGAGGGTGAGTACGAAGGAAGCGTCCGTTCCTTGAGAACTCAACAGCGTGCCAAAAATC
>NZ_JBIAQP010000009.1:81640-442089 GCF_042889145.1 Streptomyces sp. NPDC002680 | reverse complement strand
CGGCGTTTGAGGACGAGCGCGTTCAGCGCGACAAGGGGGGTCTGGGGGCGCAGCCCCCAGAAGGATGGGACGGGTAGGGGCGGCGGGGGCGAAAACAACCCCCCGTTCACCCACCCCGAACATCCCGCCAAGCCCTCCCCACCCCCTCCGCAACCCCCTGCGCCCCCACAGGCGCCCCCTCCGCCGCCAACCGCCCCGCCAACCCATGCAGATACGCCCCCACACTCCCCGCATCCACCGCCGAAAGCCCCGCCGCCAACAACGACCCGCACAACCCCGACAGCACATCCCCACTACCGGCAGTCGCCAGCCACCCCGTCCCGGTCGAGTTGACCCGCACAGCACCCCCCGCCGGCCCGGCAACCAACGTCGTAGACCCCTTGAGCAGCACAGTCGCCCCGTACCGAGCGGCCAGTTCACGAACGGACGACAACCGAGCCCCCTCCACCTCCGCCCGAGCCACGCCAAGCAACGCCGCGGCCTCCCCCGCATGCGGCGTCATCAACGTCGGCGCCCCCCGCCCCCGCACAGCCTCCCGCTCGGCCAACCGCAACCCATCCGCATCGATCAGCACAGGCACATCCGCCTCCAACACCTCGGCGACAGCACCGGCATCGTCCCCGGCCCCAGGCCCGACAACCCACGCCTGCACCCGCCCCGCCGCCCGCGGCCCCTGGTCGGACACGAGCGCCTCCGGAAAACGCGCGATCACGGCATCCCCCGCCGGCCCCACATACCGCACGGCCCCCGCCCCACCCCGCAACGCCCCCGCGACGGCCAGCACAGCGGCCCCGGGATACCGCGCGGACCCGGCCGCGATCCCGACGACGCCCCGCCGGTACTTGTCGCTCTCGACCCCGGGCACCGGCAACAGCCGTGCGACATCCGCGTGTTGCAACGCCTCCAGCTCGGCGACCTCAGGCAGCACAGCCCCGAGCCCGATGTCGACGAGCCGCACCGTCCCGGCGTACTCGCGCGCGGGATCAACGAGCAACCCGGGCTTGTGCGTGCCGAAAGTCACCGTCAGATCAGCCCGAATCGCCTCCCCCCGCACCTCACCGCTGTCGGCGTCGACCCCACTCGGCAGGTCAACGGCGACCACAGCGGCCCCCGACTCCCGCACAGCCGCCACGAGCGGCAGGACATCATCCCGAAGCCCACCCCGCCCACCGATCCCGACGATGCCGTCGACAACGAGATCGGCCCGCCGGACAACCCCCGTGACCCCGTCACTCCCCTCGCCCCAAGCCGAACCGCCATTACCACCCCCAGCCCCACCACCGGAACCGAACCCCCCACCAGAGTCCCCACCGGCGCGCACCACCGTTCCGCCCGCCCCCCGCAGCGCCGCAAGCCCCCCAGAATGCGCACGCTCCGGCGCGAGCAGCACCGCGGTCACGCCCGCCCCGCGCCGGGCGAGCCGGGCCCCGGCGTACAGGGCATCGCCGCCGTTGTCACCGCTGCCGACGAGCAGGACGACCCGCGTCCCGTACACCCGCCCCATCAACTGGCCGCAGGCGACGGCCAGTCCGGCCGCCGCGCGCTGCATGAGCGCGCCCTCCGGCAACCGTGCCATCAGCTCACCCTCGGCCGCCCGTACCGTCTCCACGCTGTACGCAGTTCGCATACGCCGAGTCTCCCGTACCGTCGTCCATTCGTCCGTGTTCACCAAATCCATACAGCGACCACCTGGTCACGGACCGTTCACATCCTCACACTTTTGCCCACGACACACTGCACGACGCATGTGCCAAGGGACTCGGGGGATGCCCATGGACGGACGACAGCTCGCTGCCTCGACACCGACGGCGGTACCCGTCCGGTGACGCCCTACAGAAGTCCCGAGGACGACGGCGAGCAGCCCGCCACCGGACCCACCGAGTCCGCCCGCAACGTGGACATGCACGCCTGGGCCAGCGAACACGGCTCGGTCTACCAGTCGGCGGAGAACATGATCGTCGTACACGGCGATCTGATCCGGATCCACCATCTGCACCGGCACCAGCACTTCCACCCCGACGGCGGCGGCGCCGAGGAGGCGGTCGAGCGGGGCACCGTCCCAGCCGGCGGCGAGGGTGTCCCGTACCCGGGAATGCGCGCGTTCGGACGCGCGGACGCCGAGTGGTTCTTCGGCCGGAGGACCCTGCTCAGCAGGTTGTTCGACCGGCTCGAGAAGTGTCTGGACGACCACCGTCCGCTCGCCGTCGTCGCACCGTCCGGCGCGGGCAAGTCGTCGCTGCTGCGCGCCGGTCTGCTGCCCGAGCTGGCCAAGGGGCAGCTGCCCGGCGCGGAACGCTGGCCCCAGCTCCTGCTGACCCCCACGGCCGCTCCGCTCGCCGCCCTCACCACCGGTCTCGCCCTGCTCACCGGGGCCGAGGAAGCGGTGGTCGGCGCGGCCGTGGAGAGCGGCCCGGGGAGCGTCGTCCGGCTGGTGCGGGAGCGGCTCGCGCTGCCGACGGAGGCGCGGGTGCTGCTGGTCGTGGACCAGCTGGAGGAGCTGTTCACGCTCTGCCAGGACGAGTCGGTGCGCCGCCGTTTCGTCGCCGTACTCGCCGCCCTGACCGGTGCCGACGGCCCGCACGCCCCCGTCGCGCTGACCGTCTACGGGCTGCGCGCCGACGTCTACGGCTCCTGCGTCGCCCATCCCCACCTCCACGACGCCCTGCAGAACCGGCAGTTGATCGTCGGCCCGATGAGCGACAAGGACGTGCGCGACGCCGTGACCCTGCCCGCCCGGCGCGCCGGGCTCAGGCTCGGGCCGGGACTGGTGGACGCGGTCCTGCGCGACCTGCGGGGCACCGTCGGGCCCCCCGTCGGCGACGACGGAACCCAGACCGCCTCCGACGCCACATCGGGCACCGGCACCGCCGCGTACGAGGCCGGCCGACTGCCGCTGCTCGCCCACGCGCTGCGGAAGACCTGGCTGAACCGCGTCGGCGACACCCTGACCGTGGGCACCTACCGGGAGACGGGCGGCATCGACGGTGCCGTGGCGGACACCGCCGAGACGGAGTTCAAGAGCCTGAGCCCGGCCGATCGGCGGACGGCCCGGCAGCTGTTCCTCAGCCTCGTCAGGATCGGCACCAGGGGCGAGGCCGTACGGCGCCCCCGTACCCGCGCGGACCTGCTGCTGACCACCACCGACCCCCGGGCCGTCCCGGACCTGGTCGAGCGGTTCACCCTCGCCCGGCTGCTCACCCAGGGCAGGGGACCCGAGCGGGCCACCGTCGAGGTCACCCACGAGGTGCTGCTGACGGCGTGGCCACGTCTGCACGGCTGGATCGCGGCTGCGGGGCAGGGCGGCGTACCCATCCGGCAGGAACTGGAGGAGGCGGCCGTCGCCTGGGACAACGGCGGGCGCAAGGACACGGCCTCGCTGTACCGGGGCGCGCGGCTGGAGCTGGCCCGTTCCTGGGCGGCGGACGACCGCGACGAGGATCTCGTCGAGGTGGTCGCCGACTTCCTCGACGTGTCCGGGCGGTACGAGCGCCGGAGCAGGCTGCTGCGGCGGGGCGCGGTGGCCGTCATCACCGTCCTTGCGCTGCTGGCCTCCGTCCTCGCGGGCTTCGCGCTCGACAGCCGCGCGGACGCCCTGAAGCAGCGCGACAACGCGGTCTTCGACCGGGTCACGGCGGAGGCGGACCGCCAGCGCGACACGAACGGCGCGCTCGCCGCCCAACTCGACCTGGTGGCGTACCGGATGCGGCCGACGGCTGCGCTGCGGACCCGGCTGATGCAGGAGGCGGGGGCGGTGATGCCGACGCGACTGCCGGGGGACTTCGGTGCCGTGCACTCGGTCTCGTTCGGCGCGAAGGGGCGGCTGGCCACCGGCGGCGACGCGCTGCGCTTCTGGAACGCGACGGACCCGACCCGCCCGGCTCCGCTGGCCGCCCCGGTCGCCGGCCGGTCGGGGACCCGGGTGTCGTCGGTGTACAGCCCGAGGCGCGGTCTGCTGGCGGTGGGGGGCGGGGACGGCGCGATGCGGATCTTCGACGTCTCCGACGGCGGGCACCCCGTCGCCCTGTCGGACTGGGTCCAGGCGTCGAAGGGAGCGGTGCACACCCTGCGGTTCAGCCCCGACGGCCGGACGCTGGCGACCGCGAGCAGTTTCCAGGCGACCGGCACCACGTCCGGCCGGGTGGAGCTGTGGAGCGTCGCCGATCCACGGCACCCGCGACGGCTGAGCACCGTACTGGTCACCGAGAGGCAGAGCACCTCCACCGTCGACTTCAGCCCGGACGGCACCACCCTGGCCGTCGGCGGTGGCACCGCCGACGGCAGCGAGCGCACTCATCTGCTGCGGCTGTGGGACGTCTCGGACGCGGCCCACCCGGCCGCGCTCGGCGGCGACCTGGGCGGCCACGTGTCGATCGTCAACCAGGTGGCGTTCAGCCCGGTCGGGTCGGTGATGGTCAGCGCGGGCAGCGACAGCAAGGTGTACGTCTGGGACGTGTCGAAGCCACGTCGGCCCAGGATCGTGAACACCCTGTTCCTCAACAGCGTGGCCACGTCGGTCGCCTTCAGCCCGGACGGGCGTGTGCTCGCCACCGGCGAGAACTCCGGCAGTATCTTCCTCTGGAACCTCGGGACGGCGAGGCTGGCCAAGGTGCTCGGCCCGCCGCTTCAGGGGCACACGTCCGTCGTCTCCAGCCTCGCCTTCGACACCGACGGACGCACCCTGGCCAGCGGCAGCGCGGACGGCGGGGTGCGGCTCTGGAGGCTGCCCGCGACCCTGGCCGTCACCGAGGCGGGCAACGGGGTCGCCGCACTGGCACCGACCGACGACGGCCGACTGCTCGCGGTGGCCTCCGGTGCCGACGTCACCCTCTGGGACCTCGCCGACCCGGACCGGCTGACCCTCCTCGGCAGGCTGCCCCGGTTCCGCACCGGGGTCAACACGCTGGCCTTCGCACCGGGGAAGTCCGGGCGGGCGGTGCTGGCCACCGGTGACAACGACGGGGGCGTCCGGTTGTGGGACGTGACGGCACCGACCCGCCCGGTGGGGACCGGCCTGGCACAGCCCGGCATGGCCCAACCGGTCGCGGGCCTGGCCTTCGACAGCACCGGCCGCACACTGCTCGCGGGCAGCACGCAGCTCCAGGGCGGCTACACCGGCGAGTTGCGAGCCTGGGACGTCTCCGACCCGGCCCGCCCGGCGGCCCTCGGCAAGGGCACGCTCGGCGAACTGCGCCTGCCGCTCAGGGCCGTGGCCGCCGCACCCCGCGGCGGATACTTCTACACCGGCGGCCTGTACGACGGCGCGCTGCGCGTATGGCGGACGGGCGCCGGCACCGTACCCACCGAGGTCGGCCGGCTGGCGAGCGGCCAGCTCGTCTTCGCCCTCGCCGCGAGCCCCCGTACGAACCTGATCGCGACCGGCAACGTGGACAGCACCATCCGGCTGTGGGACGTGACGCGGCCGAAGGCCCCGGCCTCTGTCGGAGACCCACTGGTCACCGGAGGGACCGTGCCCAGCATCGGGTTCTCCCCGGACGGCCGCCTCCTCGCGAGCGGCGACGCCGTCGGACAGGTCCGCCTCTGGGACACCTCCGACCCGGCCCACGCCACCGCGTACGGCCTCCCGGTCACGGGCCACAGCGGCCTGATCGCCGCGCTGACCTTCGGCCCCCGCTCCGGCACCCTGATCACCGGCGGCGACGACGGCACAGTACGCCTCTGGCAGACCGACCCCGCCAGGGCCCGCACACTCCTGTGCGCGTCAACGTCCACCGCGATGACGCCATCCCAGTGGAAGAAGTACGTCTCCCCGGACCTGCCGTACGCCCCACCGTGCACGACCTGACACGGCGGCCCGGTCGCCTCCCCTACCCCTCGGCAACCACAACGGCCGAGGCAACCCCCGCATCATGACTGAGCGACACATGCCACGACCGCACCCCGAGTTCCTCCGCACGCGCGGCCACCGTCCCCGTCACCCGCAGCCAGGGCCGCCCGCTGTCCTCGACGCAGACCTCCGCGTCGGTCCAGAGCAGCCCGCCGGGCGCCCCCAGCGCCTTGGCGAGCGCCTCCTTCGCGGCGAACCGCGCGGCCAGCGAGGCGGCCCCACGCCGCTCACCACTGGGCAGCAGCAACTCGCCCTCCAGGAACAGCCGTTGGGCCAGCCCGGGCGTCCGCTCCAACGAGGCCCGGAACCGCTCGATCTCGGCGACGTCGATGCCGACTCCGATGATGCTCATCCGGGCACTTTACGATCCGTACGGCGACCTCAGTCGGCCGCCTTGCCGAACAGATCCTCAGCACGCTCCGCCGCGCCGACGCGGTCGAGCCAGTCATCGAGGCGAGCAAGGTCGGCGCAGGTGGTGACGCGTTCGCGGATGTCGTCGGAGACGGGGAGCCTCCGTACTTCCAGCACGGTCAGAATCGCTTTGGCTCTCCCCTTCGCCAGGCCGACGGCGTAGCCGATGGCCCACCGCTCGACGTATCCCGGCGGCCATTGCTCGATCTTGCCCCGCAGATACGCGATCTCTCCGGGCGACAAACCCTCCCGCTTGCTGATCTCCCTGAGCCTGCCGCGGAGTTCGGCCATGGCCTTCTCGGGCGAGAGGCCAACCAAGGCCATGGCCGCCACAAGCCCCGTGGCGATGCCGGAGACTTCCTCTTCCAGTTCCGGGCGCAGGCCCAGCTCCAGCTCTCGGTTCGGGTGCGTCACGCGGCGGCCCGCAGCTCGCACCACACGAATTTCCCTCGATTCCCGAACCGACTCAGCGGCTGCCACCCCCACAGCTCGGAACAGGCCACCACCATCCCCAGCCCACGCCCGTCCTCCGGCTCCAGCTCGACAAGCTGACCCAAGTCCCGGGGCGGCTGCGGCGGTCGGGGGTCGGCGTCCCAGGCCCCGATGCGGAGTACGCCGGCGGACCAGCGGACACGCAGGGCCGCGGGCCCCTTGGTGTGCCGTACGGCGTTGGACACCAGCTCACTGGCGAGGAGTTCGGCGACGTCGACGAGGCCGATGAGTCCGTGCATGGTCAGGATGAGGCGGAGGGTGCGGCGGCTGACGGTGACGGCTCGGGGGTCGTTGGGGATGTAGAGGGAGTACTCCCAGGACTCGGGGTTGGTCGTGAACTCGGGGTCGAGCTCGGAATTGGACTTGGTTTCGGGCATGCGTCAACTCCCGTTCGGTTGTGGGGGGCGCGGTGAGCGGGCGGTGGCATTGTCGCGGCCGTCATGGCAGGACGGCGCGGTGCACTTCCGCAGCGTGTGCGTTGCATCACCGACGGTAGGGGTTACGCGTAATCCAAGGCAAGCCGATCGCGTAATCTGACCCCTAACGGGCCGCATTGGCAACCGCGTTGAACCAAGGAGCAACTGATGGTCCAGAGGCGCGAACCGACTGCGCGTCAGATGCGGCTGGGGGTTGAGTTGCGCAGGCTTCGCGAGGCGGCGGGACTCAACGCCGTCGAGGCAGCAAGGCTTCTTGGGTTGAATCGCGTCCAGATCAGCCAGATCGAATCCGGGGCCATCGGAGTGAGCGAACAGCGGCTGCGCCGCCTCGCGTCCCACTACGCGTGCACGGACGAGGAGTTCATCAACGCCCTGGTCGGCATTGCCACCGACCGGACACGCGGCTGGTGGGAGGATTACCGAGGCCAACTACCCACGTCGTTCCTGGATCTCGCAGAACTGGAGCACCACGCCACGTTCCAGCACGAGGTGGCGATCCTGTACGTACCCGGCGTTCTACAGACAGAGGACTACGCCCGCGCAGTCTTCTCCTCCAGGGTTCCCGAACTCACCCACGACGAGCTTGAGTTGCGCTTGCGCCACCGAATGAGACGCCAGCAGATCACCGTCCCGTACGAGTTGGTGATCCACGAATCCGCCCTACGCATCAGGGTCAGCGACCGCGCCGCCTCCCGAGCCCAACTCGTCAAACTCGGAGAACTCTCCGAAACGGACAACATCACCGTGCGCGTCATCCCGTTCGACCTGGATGGCTTCGGCAGGGCGGCCAGCACCATGACGTACGTCGGTGGCCCCCTACCCAAACTGGACACCGTCGTGCGTGACGTGCCCCACGGCTCGGCCTTCATCGACTCCGAAGCACAGCTCAGCGCCTTCCGAACACGCTTCCGTAAGGTGGAAGACGTATCGCTCGACCCCGAACGGTCGCGTGACTTCATCAACCGGCTGGCGAAAGAGCTGTGAGGCACCCCATGGGCAACTGGCGGAAGTCGTCCTACTCAGGCCCGGACGACGGCAACGCGTGTGTGGAGATCGCCAACTCCCCTACCCACATAGCCATCCGCGACACGAAAGCCCCCGCCAGGGCAACCCTCACCTTCCCGACCGAAGCCTTCGCACCCTTCCTGGACACCTTGAAGTCAGCTCACTCCACCGTCACCGACTTCGCCAGGTTCCGAGGCTGATCCACCTCGTTGCCCCGAGCCGTCGCCAGCTCACAAGCGAACACCTGCAACGGCACCGTAGCCACCAGCGGTTGCAGCAGCGTCGGTGTCGCCGGGATGCGGATCAAGTGGTCCGCATACGGCACCACCGCCTCGTCCCCCTCCTCCGCGATGACGATCGTCCGCGCACCCCGCGCCCTGATCTCCTGGATGTTGGACACGATCTTGTCGTGGAGGACGGAACGCCCCCGAGCCGAGGGCACCACGACAACCACCGGCACGTCATCCTCGATCAACGCGATGGGCCCGTGCTTCAGCTCACCGGCAGCGAAGCCCTCGGCGTGCATGTACGCCAACTCCTTCAACTTCAGCGCACCCTCCAGCGCCACCGGATACCCCACATGCCGCCCCAAGAACAGCACCGTGTTCTTGTCGGCGAGCGAACGTGCCAGCTCGCGCACGGGCTCCATGGTCTCCAGCACCTGCTCGACCGCACCGGAAACCTCCGCCAGGTCACGCACGACGGCCCGAATCTCATCGCCCCACTTGGTACCGCGCACCTGCCCCAAATACAGGGCGACGAGATAACACGCCACCAACTGCGTCAGGAACGCCTTGGTCGACGCGACCGCGACCTCGGGCCCCGCATGCGTGTACAGCACCGCGTCCGACTCACGCGGGATCGTCGAGCCGTTGGTGTTGCAGATAGCCAGCACCTTGGCACCCTGCTCGCGGGCGTGCCGCAGCGCCATCAGGGTGTCCATGGTCTCGCCGGACTGGGAGATGGCGATGACGAGGGTACGAGCGTCGAGGATCGGATCCCGATACCGGAACTCGCTGGCCAGCTCCACCTCGCACGGAATGCGCGTCCAGTGCTCGATGGCGTACTTGGCGATGAGCCCGGCATGAAATGCCGTACCGCACGCCACCACCACGACCTTCTCGACCTCCCGCAACGCACCCGCAGGAATCCGCACTTCATCGAGCGTCAGTGAGCCGGCCGCGTCGATACGCCCCAGCAAGGTATCGGCGACAGCCTTGGGCTGCTCGGCGATCTCCTTGAGCATGAAGTAGTCATAGCCCCCCTTTTCCGCGGCCGACACGTCCCAGTCGACGTGATACGACCGCGCGTCCCCCGGACTGCCGTCGAAGCCCGTCACCGTGACCCCGTCCCGGCGCAGCTCCACCACCTGGTCCTGACCCAGCTCGATCGCCGACCGCGTGTGGGCGATGAACGCGGCGACGTCCGAGGCGAGAAAGGCCTCGCCCTCTCCGACTCCCACCACCAGCGGCGAGTTCCGCCGCGCCCCGACGACGACGTCCGGCTCGTCGGCATGCACGGCGACGAGCGTGAACGCCCCCTCAAGCCGCCGGCACACAAGCCGCATGGCCTCGGCGAGATCGGCACACGCGGAGAACTCCTCGGCGAGCAGATGCGCGACGACCTCGGTATCGGTCTCCGAGTTCAGCTCATGCCCGCGCTCGGCCAACTCCGCCCGCAGACAGGCGAAGTTCTCGATGATCCCGTTGTGGACGACGGCGACGCGCCCGGCGTTGTCGAGATGCGGATGGGCGTTGGCGTCGGTGGGCCCGCCGTGGGTGGCCCACCGGGTGTGCCCGATGCCCGTGCCGCCACTCGGCAACGGCCGCTCGACGAGCCGCTTCTCCAGGTTGACGAGCTTCCCGGCCTTCTTGGCGGCAGCCAACCCACCATCGGCCAGGACCGCCACACCGGCCGAGTCGTACCCCCGGTACTCCAGCCGCTTCAGCCCGGCCATCACGACGTCGAGAGCCGACTGCGACCCCACGTAACCCACGATTCCGCACATGTGCCGCAGCCTACGATCGAACACACGCCACACTCGTGCACCGCGTGCCCGATATCGGAAATTCCCGGAGCCGGGGGGGACGTGGCTCAGCCGAGCTTGGCGAGCTGCGCGTCGATGATCTCCGTGGGGAAGTCGTAGTCCTTGCCGGTGGAGGCCGAGGCGAAGTTGACGGCGGGGACGTAGACGACGGTGGTGCCCTTGCGGACAACGACGGCCTTCATCGGTGCCTTCAAACCGGCGTCCACGGTCATCGTCAGGGCGAGCGCCTCGTCCGCTCCCTCGGGCGCCGCGGTCTTGGTCACCTTCAAGGCGTCGCTCTTCGTGCCGGTCACGGTGTAGGAGAACCCGGCGGCGCACTTCTCGACGGAGGTGTTCAGGTCCTTCATGGCCTGCTCGGCGCCACCGTCGTCGTAGGAGGCCAGCGTGATGACGGCCTGCTCAAGGTCGAGGGTGGCGAGGAACTGGTCCTCCTCGCTCGCCCCGGCGGCAGGCTTCGCGGCGTCGCCCTTCCACGTCCGCTTCACCGTGGCCGCCGGCTTGCCGACGTAGGAACCGGACTGGAGATACGCCAGCGGCGCACAGGCCACGTCCTCCGACGTCACGCCACTCTGCGCGATGTCGTCCTTCGCCGGCACCTTCTCGGTGAGGGTCCCGCTCTTGACGTCCGCCTGCACGAGGGCGACCTTCGCCAACTCGGCGGAGGTGAGCGCCTTGCCGGAGGCAGTCTTACCGGCCTGGGTACTCTCCCCGCTGCCACCGGCCTTGCCGCTGTCGCCGACGCCGTCGTCGGACGAACCGCCACATGCGGTGACGAGAAGCGCCAGGGCAGCGGCAGAGGCGGCGAGGGCGGTACGGCGAACAGCGGCAGATCTCACGTCGAAAACTCTCACTTCCAAAGAAACGTCATTGCTTTATCCGCACTTTACGCAGCAGAAATCCGCAGGAGTTCACAGGGGCGCCAGCCGATATCCGATCGCAACGCCACCGTGATCACTCACCTGAATTTGAGCCTTGATTGACCCGACCCGAGACATTTGCCCAGTTCAGCTTCGCCATAAAACGCCTTGAACGCCACACCGGACTCCATGACCGACACCACTCCGCGCGACGCAGAAAATCCCGCAATCACGCAACCAAAACGCGTCCGGCATCGTCGCGCCATTATTCGGAAGGTTCAATTCCGGAGTGGACACCGAGAAGGGAGCGGTCTGCCGACGAGCCGGGAACCCCGGGGGTGGCGTGACGCACCCCACCCCCCACCCCGTCCACACTCCCGTAACAATGGACTGTGATCTCTCCGGTCTCCTCGATGCCCCGGAGCGCCCACCGGCAGCGGCCGGAGGCGACTCCCTACGTCGACCTCACCCGTGCCGAGTGGAGTGCGCTGCGCGACAAGACGCCGCTCCCCCTCACCGCCGAGGAGGTCGAGAAGCTGCGTGGTCTGGGCGATGTCATCGACCTCGACGAGGTGCGGGACATCTACCTCCCGCTCTCCCGCCTCCTCAATCTGTACGTCGGCGCCACGGACGGCCTAAGGGGAGCCCTGAACACCTTCCTGGGCGAACAGGGCACCCAGACCGGCACCCCCTTCGTCATAGGGGTCGCGGGGTCCGTGGCCGTCGGGAAATCCACCGTCGCCCGTCTCCTCCAGGCGCTGCTCTCCCGCTGGCCCGAACACCCGCGCGTAGAACTGGTGACCACCGACGGCTTCCTGCTCCCCACCGCCGAGCTGACCTCCCGTGGCCTCATGTCGCGGAAAGGTTTCCCCGAGTCGTACGACCGCCGGGCCCTCACCCGGTTCGTGGCGGACATCAAGGCCGGGAAGGACGAGGTCACGGCCCCCGTCTACTCCCACCTCATCTACGACATCGTCCCCGGCGAGAAGCTCACGGTCCGCCGCCCGGACATCCTGATCGTCGAGGGCCTGAACGTCCTCCAGCCCGCCCTCCCCGGCAGCGACGGCCGCACCCGCGTCGGCCTCGCCGACTACTTCGACTTCAGCGTGTACGTCGACGCCCGACCCGAGGACATCGAGCGCTGGTACCTGAATCGCTTCCGGCGGCTGCGCGAGACGGCGTTCCAGAACCCGTCCTCGTACTTCCGCAAGTACACGCAGGTGTCCGAGGAGGAGGCCCTCGACTACGCCCGCACCACCTGGCGCACCATCAACAAGGTGAACCTCCTGGAGAACGTGGCCCCCACCCGCGGCCGCGCCACCCTGATCATCCGCAAGGGCCCGGACCACAAGGTCCAACGCCTCAGCCTGCGCAAGCTGTAATCCCGAAGTCGTACCCTGCCCCCATGCTCCACCTACGCCTCATCACCCCCGCCGACCGGACCAACGACGTGGTCCGCCTGATCGAGAAGACGGTCGGCACCACCCACCTGGTCGTCCTCCCCGGCGCCGCCCGCAACCCCGCCGGGGACGTCGTGATGTGCGACGTGGCCCGGGAGGCGGGCGACGAACTCATCGGCGGACTGCGGGCGTTGGACCTCGACACGACCGGTTCGATCGCCGTGGAGAACATCGACCTGTCACTCTCCAAGCGCGCCGACAAGGCGGAGGAGGAGGCTCCCGGCGAGGGTGCGGACGCGGTCCTGTGGGAGCATCTCGCGGACGCGACCCACGAGGAGTCGACGCTCTCGATCACGTACGTCGCCTTCATCACGCTCGCCACGATGATCGCGGCCTGTGGTGTGGTCCTCGACAACGCGATCCTGATCGTGGGCGCGATGGCGGTGGGCCCGGAGTTCGGCCCCCTGGCCGGCGTGAGCACCGCCCTCGTCCAACGCCACCCGAGACTGGCGGCACGCTCACTGACCGCCCTGCTGGTGGGCTTCGCGGTGGCGATGGCGGCGACGGTCGGCTTCACCTACTTCATGGACACCGTGGACCTGTTCAGCCGCGTCCAGCTGGACGCCGAACGCCCCAACACGAACTTCATCTACCAGCCGGACGCGTTCTCGTTCGTCGTCGCCGTCCTCGCGGGCATCGCCGGCATGCTCTCCCTGACCTCCGCGAAGTCGGGCCTCCTGGTGGGCGTGGCCATCTCGGTGACCACGGTCCCGGCAGCCTCGAACGCGGCAGTGGCCTTCGCCTACGGCGAGTACGGCCAGGCCTGGGGCTCCACGGCCCAGCTCCTCCTGAACCTCCTGGGCATCGTCCTGGCCGCCACTCTCACGCTCCTGGCCCAGAAGTGGCTCTGGACCAGGCAGCGCCAGAAATCCGAAGCCCGGTAGAAGAGACCCGGATCAGGGCCCCGGCGGGGACGAGCCCGGTGCGACCAGTCCGCTCTGGTAGGCCGCGGCGACCGCCTGAGCCCTGTCCCGCATACCGAGCTTCAGCAGGATCCGCCCGACGTGGGTCTTCACCGTCGCCTCGCCGATGAACAGATGGGCGGCGATCTCGGCGTTGGAGAGCCCGTGCGCGACCAGGACGAGCACCTCGCGCTCCCGGCCGGTGAGCGCGGCCAGTTCCTCGGGGGCCGGTCTGATCCGCTCCGGCCGGGCGGCGAACTCGGCCAGCAGGCCGGCGGTCACCGCGGGGTCCAGCCAGCCGTCACCGGCTGCGAGCGCCCGGACCGCGCTCACCAGCTCGCCGGGGGCCGCGTCCTTGAGCAGGAAGCCGGAGGCCCCGGCGCGCAGCGCCTGGTAGACGGCCTCGCTGACGTTGTACGTCGTCAGCACGAGCACCCGGGCCTCGCCGGGGAAGGCGTCGGCGGTGATCCGCCGGGTCGCCTCGACCCCGTCCGTGCCGGGCATCCGTACGTCCATGACGACGACCGTGGGGCGCAGTTCGGCCGCGAGGGCCATGGCCTGCGCGCCGTCGGCGGCCTCGCCCACCACCTCGATGCCGTCCTCGCCGGTGAGCAGCATGGCGAGCGCGGAACGCACCATCGCCTGGTCGTCCGCGAGCAGTACCCGGATCATGACGCGGCCTCCTGCCGGAAGTGTCCCTGGGTCGGCAGGGTGGCGGCGACCCGGAAGCCACCGTCCCCGGTGGGCCCGGCGTCGAACGTGCCGCCGCAGCCGGCGACCCGCTCCCGCAGCCCGATCAGCCCGTGCCCGGTGGACAGTTCGGAGCGGGCGGTCGCCGGGGTGCCCCGCCCGTCGTCGCCGACCTCGATCCGCAGCCGGCCGCCGGACCCGTGCCAGTCGAGGCGTACGACCGTGGCCGCGCCAGGGCCCGCGTGCTTGGCCGCGTTGGTCAGCGCCTCCTGCACCAGCCGGTACGCGGTCAGGTCGACGCTCCTGGTGAGCACGGCGGGGACACCGGTCACCTCCACCTGGGCGTCGAGACCCACCTGGCGCACCCCGTTCAGGAGCGGGTCCAGGTCGGCGAGCCCGAAGCCCGGCCCCTCGGCGGCGAACCGCTCACCGTCGGTGCGCAGCACCAGCAGCATGTGCCGCAGCTCGGCGACGGCGGTCCTGCCGCTCGACTCGATCTGGTCGAGGGCCTGCTCGACCCGGTCCGGGTCGGTCCGCAGCACCCGGCGGGCACCACCCGCCTGCAACACCATGACGGTGACCGCGTTGGCGACGATGTCGTGCAACTCCCGTGCCGTGCGCGCCCGTTCGGACAGGACCGCCTCCTGGGCGCGGGCCAGCGCGAGCCTGTCCCGGAGGGCCGCCGCCCGCCCCGCCCGCGCCCACCGGCCGACGGCCCACACCTCCAGGTTGAGCAGCCCGTAGAAGCAGGCCACCCCGATCAGGGAGGTGAGCTGCTCCTCGGCGGGTACGTCGGCGAGCGCCGCCCGCACCGAGAGCGCCACCGGAACCGTCACCGAGGCCAGCGCGAGCCCGGCCCACCGGGCACTCCCGAGGGCCGCGACGGTGTAGAGCGCGACGAGCAGGGCCAGGGTCGGGCTGTAGTCGAACATCCCGGCGGCGGTGAGGAGTTCACCACCGAGGGCGTGCGCCCACACATAGCCGAACACCGCGCGGGGCGCTCGCCGCCGGGCCGCGAGCGCCGCGTGGCCGAGGACGGCGTACCCGACGGTGACCAGCCGGTCGGCCAGGCCGACGTGCGGGAGGGCGAAGTCCGAGAAGAGGAACAGGTCGGGCAGCAGCAGGGCGGTGGCAAGCACCGAGTCCTGGACGGCGGGGGCCGCCCGGTACAGCCTGCCGAGGGCGGCTTGGGGCCCGGTCATCACGGTCCGGTCGGCGGGTGCGACCCGTCGGGACGCGGCGGGTGCGGCAGGCAGAGGCGGATGACCCGGCAGGGCCCGTCGGCGAACGCGTCGAGCCGGTCCTCGCTCAGCGCGGCCAGACCCGCCTCTCGGGGCCGGGCAGGCACCGGCGAGTCGTAGCCGAGTCCGCGCATCGCCGCCCACAGGTCGCCGCTCTCCGCGAGCAGTGCCTCGGTCAGCCGACGCTGGGTGAAGGGCTCGGCGCGCACCACGTAGCGGGACAGCTCCGCGAGCCGGACCACGCTCGCCGTCAGACCCGGCCCGGGTTCGAGCCGCTCCACGTCGGCCACCGCGATCCGCTCCACCGGCCCGCTCCCGGCGGGCACCGGGGTGATCACGGCGACCAGCGCCCCCTGCGGCTCGGTGAGGAGCTGCGGCGGATCAGGGACGAGGAGCGCGTCCCGGTCGACGAGGAGGGCCCTGGCACCGATGGGTTCGAGGGTGACGTCCACGGCTGTGACCAGTGCGGTTGTCTCATCCATGGGGTCGTTCGAGTCACTCATGGCTCCATGGAACCGCCTCGGAGCCACGCAGAAACGTCCACCCTGGGTCGTACGCGGCTAATCCACCCCAGAGTGGACGCGGGGGCGGTCTCGATACGCGCATTCTCATGGGTGTCGGAAACACGTCCGACGACCAGAGGGAACGGGGAGGCGACCATGGGGTTCCAGGTCAAGTTCTACCAACTGCGGTGCATCGAGACCGAGGACAACGGCGAGGACGAGCTGTGGGTGGACTTCCGCGGCCAGCGCGTCTGGGGTCGCGGCGACATCAACAACGGCGCGGTCATCAACGTCAACAACGGGCCGTTCACGATGGTCAACAGCGGGGCCGACGTCGTCTCCATGTGGGACAAGGACGACTTCGACCCGGACGACCACCTGGGCGACTTCCACATCAGTACGGGCGTCTCGGGCCGCGGTGAGCAGGTCGCGGTGTTCCGCAACAACGGGGCCCACTACACCCTCACGTACGAGGTGCGGCCGGACAACTGGTAGACCGTTCCCGCACGGCGTCCGGGACCGCCACGGCGTTCCCGGACCGCCGACGGTCCCCCTCCAACAGGGTTAACCGAGCGCGGACTTCACCACATCCGCCAACCGCCCGGCCACGGACCGGGCCTGGTCGATGTCCGCCGCCTCGACCATCACCCGGACCAACGGCTCGGTCCCGGAAGGCCGCAGCAACACCCGCCCGGTGGCCCCGAGTTCACGCTCGGCGTCGGCGACCGCGGCCGCCAGCTCCGCGGACGTACCGACCTTCGTCCGGTCGACGTCCGGCACGTTCACCAGCACCTGCGGCAACCGCTCCATGACACCCGCGAGATCCTTCAGCGTACGACCCGTCTGCGCCACCCGGGCCGCCAGCAGCAGCCCCGTCAACGTCCCGTCGCCCGTGGTCGCGTGGTCCGAGATGATCACGTGCCCGGACTGCTCGCCGCCCAGCGCGTACCCGTGCTCCTTCATCTCCTCCAGCACATACCGGTCCCCGACCGCCGTCTGGATCAGGGACAGCCCCTCCCGCTCCAGCGCCAGCTTGAAGCCCAGGTTCGACATCACCGTCGCGACAACGGTGTCGGCCCGCAGCACCCCCCGCTCCCGCATCGCCAGCGCGAGTACGGCCATGATCTGGTCGCCGTCCACCTCCTCACCGGTGTGGTCGACGGCGAGGCAGCGGTCGGCGTCGCCGTCGTGGGCGATGCCGAGGTCGGCGCCGTGTTCGAGGACGGCGGCCTGGAGCTTGCCGAGGTGGGTCGAGCCGCAGCCGTCGTTGATGTTGAGGCCGTCCGGCTCCGCGCCGATGGTGACGATCTCGGCGCCGGCCCGGGTGAACGCCTCGGGCGAGACCAGGCTGGCGGCGCCGTGCGCCTCGTCCAGCACGACCTTGAGACCGTCGAGGCGGTTCGGGAGCACGCCGACGAGATGGGTGACGTACTGCTCGAAGCCCTCGTCGTACGTCCGTACGCGCCCCACGCCGCCGCCGGTCGGGCGGTCCCAGGGAGCGCCGGTGCGGTGCTCCTCGTACACCGCCTCGATCCGCTCCTCCAGGTCGTCGTCGAGCTTGTGGCCGCCGCGGGCCAGGAACTTGACGCCGTTGTCCGGCATGGCGTTGTGGCTGGCGGAGAGCATCACGCCGAGGTCCGCGCCGAGTTCGGCGGTGAGGAACGCGACCGCCGGGGTGGGCAGTACGCCGACCAGCAGGACGTCGACGCCCGCGCTGGCGAGGCCCGCGACGACCGCGGCCTCCAGGAACTCCCCGGACGCACGTGGGTCCCGTCCGACCACGGCGACCGGCCGGTGGCCCTCGAACGAACCCGCCTCGGCGAGTACATGCGCCGCCGCTACGGACAGGCCGAGGGCCATCTCGGCCGTCAGGTCCGCGTTGGCGACACCGCGCACGCCGTCCGTGCCGAAGAGTCGTCCCACTGGTGTCCTCCGAAGATGCTGGAAAATATGCGGCTCATGCACTGTACGTACGGCTCACACGCCGAGGGGCCGGTATGTCGTGCGGCTATGCCGAGTGTCCATGCCGGACCTGCCTACGTATATCCCCTGTGCCTGTTTCCAAGCTGTCGGGACCGTTCCGCCCGCCTGTGCCGTAAGCCTGTGATAAGTAAAGCCCCCGGTAAACGAACCGCCCCGACGGCACGGAGAGTGCCGCCGGGGCGAAACGTACAAGAACAGCGGAGCGATTAACGCTTGCTGTACTGCGGGGCCTTGCGGGCCTTCTTGAGACCGGCCTTCTTGCGCTCGACCGCACGGTCGTCGCGACGGAGGAAGCCGGCCTTCTTGAGGGCGCCGCGGTTGTTGTCCACGTCGGCCTCGTTCAGCGCGCGGGCCACACCGAGGCGCAGGGCGCCGGCCTGGCCGGAGACGCCGCCACCCGTGATGCGGGCGACAACGTCGTAGCGGTTGTCGAGTTCGAGCACCTTGAAGGGCTCGTTGACTTCCTGCTGGTGCACCTTGTTGGGGAAGTAGTCCTCAAGGGTGCGACCGTTGATCTTCCACTTGCCGGTGCCCGGGACGATCCGGACGCGGGCGATGGCGTTCTTGCGACGGCCCAGGCCGGCGGCCGGCTGCGGGTCGCCGAAGCGGCCGTCAAGGGCCTCCGCGTACTCGCCCTCGACGACGGGCGCCTCGGACTCGGTGGTGTAGCTCTCGACGTCGGCGTTCTCGAACTCGACATCGGCGTTCTCGTCGAGCGGCTGCTCGACAGTGGTCTCGGCCACGATTCTCCTCAGAATTCTCTACGTCTTAGGGGGTGGCCGGAACTACTGCGCGACCTGGGTGATCTCGAACGGCACCGGCTGCTGGGCAGCGTGGGGGTGCTGGTCGCCCGAGTAGACCTTCAGCTTCGACAGGCACTGACGGCCCAGGGTGTTCTTGGGGATCATGCCCTTGATGGCCTTCTCGACGGCCTTCTCGGGGTTCTTCGCCAGCAGCTCGTCATAACGGACGGAGCGCAGACCGCCCGGGTAGCCGGAGTGGCGGTAGGCCAGCTTCTGGGTCTTCTTGTTGCCGGAGAGGTGCACCTTGTCGGCGTTGATGATGATGACGAAGTCACCGGCGTCGACGTGGGGGGCGTAAATCGGCTTGTGCTTGCCCCGCAGGATGTTCGCGGCAGTGGTGGCCAGACGGCCCAGGACGACATCCTGGGCGTCGATGACGTACCACTGGCGAGTGATGTCGCCGGGCTTAGGGCTGAACGTACGCACTTCGTAGCCTTCGCTTCTTCAGTGGATGGGTCCTGACACATGGCATCACTGAAGCGATCGTGCAGCTGGGGACGACAGTGCCGGGAACGATGCCCGTATGCCGCCCACTGGTAACTGCTCCAGGGAACCTACGTAGGGGCTCTCGTCCAAGAACGACCAAGCCGATACGCATAAGAACGCCCAGGTTACCCGCGCTGCCCCGGACGGGTCAAAACGAGGGTACGGGCGGATACGTATGAGACGCCTCGGCACAAGGGTTGTACGGCGTCTAGGATGCGCGCATGAGCTTTGGGCAGGGGGGACCTCAGTGGGATCCCTGGAAACCGAATACCCCGCAGCAGCCGTGGGGCGGTCAGGGCGCCGGGCAGGCCCCCGACTGGGCGGCGCTCGCCGAGGCGTCCGAGACCCGTAACAGACGCCGCAGACTTCTGCTGATCGTGGGGGCCGCGGTGGCCACCGTCGGTGTGGGCGCGGCCGTCGCCATGGCCGTGGTCAACGCGGACGGCAACACCACGGCCTCCAACAAACCGACCTCCGACCTGCCCGCCACCGCGGACATCCCGAGCGACACCGTCTCGGCGGTGCCGTCGTTCGAGCCGACCAGCGCGCCGCCGCCGCTGGATCCGAAGGACTTCATAGCCAGTGTGAAGAAGGACACGGCGCCCCTGGCCCCGGAGACCCTCTTCCCCGGTACGCAGCTGACGATGGGCGAGCGCCTCTACAAGAAGGGCCCGACCGCCGACACGACGAACTGCGCGTCGGCCGCGAAGAACACCCTCCCGAAGATCCTCACGGACAACAGGTGCACACGCTTCCTGCGGGTCACCTACAGCAAGGACGGCGTCGCGGTGACGGTCGGCGTGGCCGTCTTCGACACCGAGGCGCAGGCCACGAAGGTCAAGGCCACGGCGGACAAGAAGAGCATCGTCGAGTCCCTGTCCGGCGGCGGTGTCCCCACCTTCTGCCGCGCGGCGATCTGCCGCTCGACGACCAACTCCTACGGCCGCTACGCCTACTTCACGATCGCCGGTTTCACCAACGGCAAGGACGTGACGACGAAGAGCACGGCCGTCTTCACCACGGGCGACGACCTCGCCGAGTTCGCCTTCCGCCAGATCAGGCGGCGCGGCGAGGCCCAGGCCTCGGCGGCGAGCCAGTAGCGCATCCCCCTCTTCACCTTCGACGGCCGGCGATCACTGATCGCCGGCCGTCGCACTTCGGCCGTTGAACGTCGGCCGTGAATCGCCGATGGTTGATCACTCGCGAACTGTCTCGCGAACCGACTCGCGTACGGATCAGGCCCAGGGGGACCATTCATGACCACGCACGACTCCGTCACGTCCAGACGCCGCATGCTCGCCGCGACCGCCGGCATCGGCACCGCCGCCCTCGCCACCACAGTGGCCGGCGCGGGCGAGGCAGCCGCCGCGGAGACCCCGGCGGGCTGGCTGAACGTACGGGACGCGGCGTACGGAGCGCTCGGCGACGACGCGGCCGACGACCAGCCGGCCATCCAGAAGGCGATCGACGCGGCGGGCCAGGGCGGCACCGTCTACTTCCCGCCGGGCAGGTACCGCATCGCCGCGCCCCTCAGGCTGACGCTCGGCGTGACGCTGCGCGGCGACTGGAACCCGCACTTCCCGGACCGCACCAACATGACCGGCTCCTACATCCGGCCGGCCGTCGGCTACTTCGTGGGCGACGCCCTGATCACCGTGGACCCGGCCCCGGCGCAGGACACGTACTACGACTCCGCGCACGGCGGCGGGCCGCGCCTGTACGGCCTGGCGCTCAAGGGGTGCGACGGCCTGCGGAACCGGATCGTGAACACGGAGAACGGCCCCATCACCGCCGTCCGGATCAACCCCGGCGTCAAGGACGTCGGCATGGACAAGGTGACGATCTGGCGCTTCTCCGGCGACGGCGTCAACGCCCAGAACGGGGCCGCGTTCCAGTTCAACCAGGTGCACTGCACGGGCGCCGGCGGCCACGGCTTCACCTGGGGCGACTCGGCCGGAACCGGCGGCGGCCTGGTCGACGCCGACCTGTTCCAGTGCTACTCGCAGGGCAACGGCGGCCACGGCTTCGACATCCTCAACCCGAACGCCGTGACCATGGTCGACTGCCGCGCCGAGTGGAACACGCAGTACGGCTACCACGTCACCGGCATCAACTACTCGATGGTCATGGTCGGTTGCAACACCGACCGCAACGGCAAGGACGGCTTCCACCTCGCCACCTCCGCCGGCGGCCGCTTCCTCCAGCTCCTGGGCTGCCTCGCGAAACGGGACGGCAAGAGCGCCACGGACGCGGCCGGCTTCAGCGTCACCGGCGAGGCCGCCGAGGGCATCGTCCTGACCGGCTGCTCGACCTCAATAGGCCGCAACGACGACAGCACGGGCGACTTCTCCCCCGCGTACGGCATCACCACCTCGGCCCTGAACTCCGCGAGCTGTGTCTCGGTCGTCGGCGGCGAGTACGTCGGCACCACGGCCCCCTTCAACGACGCCGGCGCGGTCGTCGTACGGCACAGCGGGGTCACCGCGGGCACCCGGACCGACGCCGGCATCGTCTGGGACAAGTCCGACGCGCACATGGTCTCGGGGGCCGCCGGCACCACCCGTGACGTGCAGTTCTGGTCCCGCGGCAAGAACCGCCGCTGGGCCCTGCGCGCCACCGACACGGCCGAGTCGGGCTCCGGCGACGGCTCCGACTTCGCGCTGGTGCGATACGCCGACGACGGCACCGCCCTGGACACCCCGGTCACCGTGAGCCGCAGCACCGGCCGCATCACGCTCGGCCAAGCGGGCAACACCCCCGGCGTGGTCGTCAACGCCACCGCGAGCCCCGGCGTGAACCTCGTCCAGACCCGCGCCGCCGGACAGGGCTACGCGGTCACCGGCGCCGACACCGCCTCCCGCGCCTTCCAGTCCCAGGTCACCGGCGACTCCATCAACCGCTTCGCCGTCGACATCGCCGGTACGCAGACCTTCGGACCCGGTGGCTCCACGGGCCGGGACACCAGCTGGGGCCGCCTCGGCGCGGCCCAGGTCGGCAGCTCCGACTCGGACCTCGTGGCGGGCCTGGCCGGAAAGGGCCTGCGGGTGAAGGAGGGCGCCAACGCCAAGATGGGCGCCCTCACCCTGAACGGCGCCACGGCGGTCACCGTCGCGACCACCGCGGTCACGGCGACGAGCCGCATCTTCCTCACGGTGCAGGCCCCGGGCGGCACCCCGGCCGGAATCGCGTACGTCTCGGCCCGTACGGCCGGCACGTCGTTCTCCGTCAAGGGCGTAGCGGGCGACACCTCGACCGTCGCGTGGCTCATCGTGGAACCGGCGTAACGGGCGTAACGGGCGGGCTGAGTTTCTATTCAGCCATTTTTTGGGGTGCCCGGGTGGGGCTTCTGACGGGAAATGGCTGCCCATTCCCCCAGCCGACCTTCAGGAAGGTCCTGACCGGCTGACCCCGTGCACCTCGCCCCGAACCCGGCGGGCCTGAAGCTGCCGCTCGGCCAGCAACTCGTCCGCCGGGTAGGCGACTTCCTCCAGTGTCAGCCCGTAAGGCCGCACCACGTGAACGGCACTGTCCCGCACCCGAGCGTCGAGCACCCGCCGAGGCCACTCCACCCCCCGATGCCCATCACCGACGAACAACAGAGCACCCACCATGGACCGCACCTGGTTATGACAGAAGGCGTCAGCCCGGACCTCGATCTCCACGACCCCGTCCAACCGCCTCCGCACCCCGAAGTCAAGAACCTCCCGAACAGTGGAAGCCCCTTCACGCTTCTTCGCGTAGGCGGCGAAGTCATGCTCCCCGACAAGGGACTTGGCGGCGGCATCCATGGCGGCGACGTCCAACTCCCAGTCGTGCCAGAGCACATGATTACGCAAGAGGGGATCGACCCCACCAGGCCGATCACCGACCCGATACACATACCGCCGCCACAAGGCAGCGAACCGAGCGTTGAACCCGACCGGCGCCTCAGCAACCCGCCAAACCCGCACATCCTTGTCCAAGCGCCCGGCAAGCCGCTTGAGCAGCTTCTCCTGATGCTCGCCCCACACCTCGACAGGCAGATCGACATGAGCGACCTGCCCCCGGGCATGCACGCCGGCATCGGTACGCCCGGCCACGGTCAGCTCGTACGAGGCACTGCCGGACCTGGTCACAGTCCGCAGGGCATCCTCGACCTCCCCCTGCACGGTCCGCCGCCCCCCGGCCTGCTTGGCCCACCCGGAGAACCCTGTCCCGTCGTACGACAGGTCCAGACGGACACGGACATGACCGGGCTGAACTTCGTCACTCACCCCTGGATCCTCTCAGGTACATGAAAGCGGGCCCGCCCCTCGAAAGGAACGGACCCGCCAACGCGCCCCGTAAGGGGCGCGGGGAACTGCGCGAGCAACCACGACAAACTCGCAGCCGCAAACCGAACAGAACCCCGCAGACGCTTAGGCGTCCTTGGTCTCCTCAGAAGCCTCAGCCTCATCAGCCTTGGTCACATCAACCTTGGCGTCCTCGACCGGAGCCTCGACGACAGCCTCGGCGTCCTTGGCGGCACGCTTGGTCGCAGCCTCGGCCTCGCCCGTCGCAGCCTGCGCGACAGTCAGCGCCTCCACCAGCTCGATGACAGCCATGGGCGCGTTGTCGCCACGGCGGTTACCGATCTTGGTGATACGGGTGTAACCACCCGGACGGTTCTCGTAGCGCGGGCCGATCTCGGTGAAGAGCGTGTGCACGATGCTCTTGTCCGTGATGACCTGAAGCACCTGACGGCGGTTGTGAAGGTCGCCCTTCTTGCCCTTGGTGATCAGACGCTCGGCGTACGGACGCAGCTTGCGCGCCTTCGCCTCGGTGGTCGTGATGCGACCGTGCTCGAAGAGCGACTTCGCGAGGTTCGCGAGAAGCAGCTTCTCGTGCGCGGCACTGCCGCCCAGACGGGCACCCTTGGTGGGCTTCGGCATGGCATTTCTCCTAGGTGTCTGCCCCGGCCGTATCAGGTACCGAGGTCAGTGTCCGAGCAGGCGATCGCCTGTCGAAGATCCGGGGCGCCATTTAGCACGCCCCGGAAGGTCCGCGCCCCAAGGGGCGCGGGGAACTGCGCGACCAGCCACGACGGACCGGCAGCCGAATCAGTACTGCTCGGTCTCCACGAAACCGGCGTCAGCATCGTCATCAGCGCCGAAGGCGTCCGCGGCGGCGGTCGGGTCAAATCCGGGAGGCGAGTCCTTGAGCGCAAGCCCCATACCCGCAAGCTTGGCCTTGACCTCGTCAATGGACTTCGCACCGAAGTTACGAATGTCGAGCAGATCCGCCTCGGACCGAGCCACGAGCTCACCCACGGAGTGGATGCCCTCACGCTTGAGGCAGTTGTACGACCGAACGGTGAGCTCGAGCTCCTCGATCGGCAGCGCCAGATCAGCGGCGAGCGCGGCGTCCGTCGGGGACGGACCCATGTCGATGCCCTCGGCGTCGATGTTCAGCTCACGGGCAAGCCCGAACAGCTCGACGAGCGTCTTACCGGCAGAAGCCATGGCGTCACGCGGACGCATGGCCTGCTTGGTCTCGACGTCGACGATCAGCTTGTCGAAGTCGGTGCGCTGCTCGACACGAGTCGCCTCGACCTTGTACGTGACCTTCAGCACCGGCGAGTAGATGGAGTCGACCGGAATACGCCCGATCTCCTGCCCCACCTGCTTGTTCTGCACGGCGGAGACATAGCCACGGCCACGCTCGACCGTCAGCTCCATCTCCAGCTTGCCCTTGCCGTTGAGCGTGGCGAGGACGAGGTCGGGGTTGTGCACCTCGACACCGGCCGGCGGCGCGATGTCGGCGGCGGTGACGAGACCGGGCCCCTGCTTGCGCAGATACATCACAACCGGCTCGTCATGCTCGCTGCTGACGACGAGCTGCTTGATGTTGAGGATGAGGTCGGTGACGTCTTCCTTGACACCAGGCACGGTGGTGAACTCGTGCAGCACGCCATCAATACGGATGCTGGTGACAGCCGCACCGGGGATGGAGGACAACAGAGTCCGACGGAGGGAGTTGCCGAGGGTGTAGCCGAAGCCCGGCTCCAGCGGCTCGATGACGAACCGGGAGCGGAACTCGTCGACGACCTCTTCGGTCAACGAGGGACGCTGAGCGATCAGCATGTCGTGAATCCTTCAGTCATGGACACCCACTATTTGATGCCCGACTAGTACTACAAGGGTACGGGCGGCACGGCCCCGAAGAGCCATACCGCCCGAACCGAAAACAACCGCAGATCAGAGAATCCGAAGACCCTCAGACCAGCTGATCAGACACGACGGCGCTTGGGCGGACGGCAGCCGTTGTGCGGGGTGGGGGTGACGTCCTGGATGGAGCCGACCTCAAGACCGGTGGCCTGGAGCGAACGGATCGCGGTCTCACGACCCGAACCCGGACCCTTCACAAACACGTCAACCTTGCGCATGCCGTGCTCCTGCGCGCGGCGGGCGGCCGACTCGGCGGCCATCTGCGCGGCGAAGGGGGTGGACTTGCGCGAGCCCTTGAAGCCGACGTGGCCGGCGGAGGCCCAGGAGATCACGTTGCCCGAGGGGTCCGTGATCGAGACGATGGTGTTGTTGAACGTGCTCTTGATGTGAGCGTGCCCGTGAGCGACGTTCTTCTTTTCCTTGCGGCGCACCTTCTTGGCAGCGCCCTGACGACCCTTGGGGGGCATCTAAATCTCCTACGGGGAGGTGGTCGGTCCTACAGCGAAGACCGCTGATGAAGCGTTGTCCGCTGCGGACTACTTCTTGCCCGGCTTCTTCTTGCCGGCGATGGCGCGACGCGGGCCCTTGCGGGTACGGGCGTTCGTGCTGGTGCGCTGGCCGTGGACGGGCAGGCCACGGCGGTGGCGAATACCCTGGTAGCAGCCGATCTCGATCTTGCGGCGGATGTCGCCCTGGATCTCGCGACGGAGGTCACCCTCGGTCTTGATGTTGGCGTCCACGTACTCGCGGATCGCGACGAGCTGCTCCTCGGAGAGGTCCCGAACACGGGTGTTCGGGTCGATGCCCGTCTCCGCCAGCGTCAGCTGGGAAAGCGTCCGGCCGATGCCGAACACATAGGTGAGGGCGACCTCCACACGCTTTTCGCGCGGGATGTCAACACCGGAAACGCGTGCCATTCAATGGCTCCAGTTGTCGTTCGGAGGTCTTCCACAAAGCCGTTTCCCGACTCGCCGTATGAGGTACGAGCTGGGTCCCCGGCCTCCGACCGGGGGTATCAGGCCCATGCAACTACGGACCTGGACTCTGCGTATGAACAAGTACTGCTAACTGCTACTACTGCTGCTCGCGTCGCGCGAATCTCTGCGGGTGCAGAGGGAAGGTCGTGCGTCAGCCCTGGCGCTGCTTGTGCCGCGGGTTCTCGCAGATGACCATGACCCGACCGTGACGGCGGATCACCCTGCACTTGTCGCAGATCTTCTTGACGCTCGGCTTGACCTTCATGGGGTGAGGTTCTCCGGGTCAGTTGCCGGCGGCCCCGCGAGGAAACACGGGACGTAGGCAAGATCTACTTGTATCGGTAGACGATGCGGCCACGCGTCAGGTCGTACGGAGACAACTCCACCACGACCCGGTCGTCAGGGAGGATACGGATGTAGTGCATACGCATCTTGCCGCTGATGTGTGCCAGGACCTGGTGGCCGTTCTGGAGCTCAACCTTGAACATGGCGTTCGGAAGAGACTCGACGACAGTGCCCTCGATCTCGATGGCACCTTGCTTCTTGGCCACGCTTCGCCCTTCGAATCGACTACCTTGATCGACTCCCTTGCGTCCCCTTCACGGGGCGCATGCGGACATGCGGGTGCACGAGAGCCGACGAGTCAGTCTACGTCAGCGCACCCGGAAAGACGAATCGAGGAAGAATGCCCCACACCCATGATCCTTAACCAGACCAGACACACGAACGAGCCCCGCCCACCCTCCAGAGACAGTGCCAAGGCCGCGACTCAGCCCGTCCGGCGATTGAGGACGAGGCCGTCCAGGCCGATGGGGGGTCCAGGGGCGCAGCCCCGGGGCGGGACGCAGAGGACGCGCGCCAGGGGTCCGGGGCGAAGCCCTGAGCAGGGTACAGGGGACGCAGCCCCCGCCGGGGTACAGGGGACGCAGCCCCGAGCGGGGTGGTGCAGGGGGCACAGCCCCAAGCGGGGTGCAGGGGACGCAGTCCCCGCGGGGGTGCAGGGGCAGCGCCCCGCCGGGGGTCCAGGGGGCCGTGCCCCCTGGTGGGGTGCAGGGGACGCAGTCCCCGCCGGGGTGCAGGGGCAGCGCCCCGCCGGGGGTCCAGGGGGCCGTGCCCCCTGGTGGGGTCGAAGGGGCGGAGCCCCTGGGGATGGGAACGGGTAGGGGCGGCGGGGGCGAAGAAAGCCCTACGCCAGCGGGTCCGGCGCAGCCGTGACGCCCAGCTCCGCCAACTTCGCCCGCCCCCCGTCGGGAGACGTAAGCACCAACGGCCCCGCCTCAGTCAACGCCACCGAATGCTCCCAGTGCGACGACCAGGTCCCATCCGTAGTGATGACCGTCCAGTCGTCCGCCAGGACCTCTGTCCGAGGCGTCCCCAGCGACACCATCGGCTCGATCGCAAGACAGAACCCGGGAACCAGCTTCGGCCCCTTCCCCCGCTTCCGCTCGACATAGTTCAGCAGATGCGGATCCATGTGCATCTCGGTCCCGATCCCATGCCCGCCATAGTCCTCGATGATCCCGTACCGCCCGCCCCCCGCCTTCGGCTGACGCCGGATGTACGTCTCGATCGCCCGCGAGACATCGACCAGCCGATTCCCCTGCTTCATGGCCGCGATCCCCGCCCACATCGACTCCTCGGTCACCCGAGACAGCTCAATCAACTCAGGCGCGTGCCCCGACCCCACGAACGCCGTGTACGCCGCGTCCCCGTGCCAGCCATCCACGATCGCACCGCAGTCGATCGAGATGATGTCCCCGTCCTTCAGCACGACCTCGTCGGACGGGATGCCATGGACGACGACCTCGTTGACGGAGGTGCAGATCGTCGCCGGAAACCCGCCGTACCCAAGGAAGTTCGGCTTCGCGTTGTGCTCCGCCAGCACCTTCCGCGCGACCTGGTCCAGATCCTTCGTACTGGCACCGGGCACGGCCGCCTCACGAGTGGCCGCGTGAATGGCGGCGACGACAAGCCCCGCCTCGCGCATCTTGGCGATCTGCTCGGGGGTCTTGATCTGCACCATGGGACCTACGGCCTTTCCTGAACCGGGTGGCGAACGAACACACTCGACAAGTCAACGGGTCAACGATACGGGCCCCCGCCCCACGCAGCAGCCGCGGTCCCCGACAGGGGAACCGCGGCTGTCCACACGTACAGACGAAAACAGCTACTCGCCCTCGCCCTCGCCCTTCAGCGCGGCCATCGCCTTACCGGTGACGTCCTCCACCTTGCCCAGCGCCGAGATCGTCACCACAAGGCCCTGGGCCTTGTAGTAGTCGATGATCGGCTCGGTCTGGGTGTGGTAGACCTCCAGCCGCTTGCGCACCGTCTCCTCGGAGTCGTCGTCCCGCTGGTACAGCTCACCGCCGCAGGTGTCACAGACACCCTCGGCCTTCGGCGCCTGGTACGTCACGTGGAAGACATGCGCGGAGTCGTTACGGCAGATGCGGCGGCCGGCGATGCGCTTGACCACCTCGTCCTCGGGGACCTCCAGGTCGAGCACCGCGTCCAGCTTCATGGACTCGGCCTTGAGCATCTCGTCCAGCGCCTCGGCCTGCGAGACGTTCCTCGGGAAGCCGTCCAGCAGAAAGCCGTTCACCGCGTCGGACTGCTCCATGCGGTCCTTCGCCATGGCGATCGTGACCTCGTCGGGTACCAGGTTCCCCGCGTCCATGTAGGACTTGGCGAGTTTCCCGAGGTCCGTCTGCTTGCTGATGTTGGCCCGGAACAGGTCGCCCGTGGAGATGTGCGGGATCGACAAGTTCTTGGCCAGGAACGCGGCCTGCGTTCCCTTCCCTGCACCAGGCGGCCCGACGAGGACGATTCGCATCAGCGGAGGAACCCTTCGTAATTGCGCTGCTGGAGCTGGCTCTCAATCTGCTTCACGGTCTCAAGACCGACACCCACGATGATGAGGATGCTGGTCCCGCCGAACGGGAAGTTCTGGTTTGCCCCGAAACCAACCAACGCCATCGTCGGGACGAGAGCGATCAGACCCAGATACAGCGAACCCGGCCAGGTGATCCGGTTGAGTACGTAGCTCAGGTACTCAGCGGTTGGCCGGCCAGCCCGGATGCCCGGGATGAAGCCACCATACTTCTTCATGTTGTCGGCTACTTCTTCGGGGTTGAAGGAGATGGCGACGTAGAAGAACGCGAAGAAAACGATCAGCAAGAAGTACGTGGTGATGTAAATCGGGTGGTCACCCTTGGTCAGGTTCTGCTCGATCCATGTCTTCCAGCCGGAGGTGCCGCCGGAGAACTGCGCGATCAGCGCGGGGATGTAGAGCAGCGAGGAGGCAAAGATCACAGGGATGATGCCGGCCTGGTTGACCTTGAGCGGAATGTACGTCGACGTACCGCCATAGGAACGGCGGCCGATCATGCGCTTCGCGTATTGAACCGGAATACGGCGCTGAGCCTGCTCGACGAAGACCACCAGCGCGACCATGACGAGGCCGACGGCGATGACCGTGCCGAACTCGATCCAGCCGTCCGCCAGGTCGCCCTGGGTCTTGATGGCCCACAGCGCGGACGGGAAGGTGGCGGCGATCGAGATGAACATCAGGATCGACATGCCGTTGCCGATGCCGCGGTCGGTGATCAGCTCACCGAGCCACATGACGACGGCGGTTCCGGCGGTCATGGTGACGACCATGGTGATGGTGACGAAGATCGACTGGTCCGGGACGATCTCGCTCGCGACCGGGCAGCCGCTGAAGAGCGCGCCGCTGCGGGCGGTGGCGACGAGGCCGGTGCCCTGGAGGATGGCGAGCGCCACCGTCAGGTAACGGGTGTACTGCGTGATCTTCGCTGTACCGGCCTGACCCTCCTTCTTGAGGGCCTCCAGACGCGGGATGACCACGGTCAGCAGCTGGAGAATGATGCTCGCCGTGATGTACGGCATGATGCCGAGCGCGAAGATCGTGATCTGCAGCAGCGCGCCACCACTGAACATGTTCACCAGACCGAACAGGCCCTGGTTGCCCTTCGCCACGTCGATACACGTCTGGACGTTCGAGTAGTCGACACCGGGGATCGGGATGTGTGTGCCCACCCGATAGACCACGATGATGCCGAGCGTGAAGAGCAGCTTCTTGCGCAGGTCGGGCGTCTTGAACGCCCGGGCGAACGCGGTGAGCACGGTGCCTCCTGCGACCCCCGCGCTACTGCGTCAGAGGTGACGGTCTTGAGGTTCGACGAATAAGCGGACAGATAACTAACAGCCAAGAGGGGTCCGGAGTTCCTCGTGAGCACAACGGACTCAAATTGACAGTGCTGGCCACCTTACCGGCGACCATGCCTCCCTAGGAACGACCAACCGGGGATACCCCTTTTGTGGGGTATCCCCGGCAGGGATCGCTCAAGTCATCGAGGCGCCTGTGGTGTTCAGACGAGCTCGGTGACGGTACCGCCGGCGGCGGTGATCTTCTCCTTGGCGGAGCCGGAGACGGCGTCGACCGTCACCTGCAGCGCCACGGAGATCTCGCCCTGGCCGAGGACCTTGACGAGGCTGTTCTTGCGAACGGCACCCTTGGCGACGAGACCCTCGACGGTGACCTCGCCACCCTCCGGGTACAGCGCGCCCAGCTTGTCGAGGTTCACGACCTGGTACTCGGTCTTGAACGGGTTCTTGAAGCCCTTGAGCTTCGGGAGACGCATGTGGAGGGGCATCTGGCCACCCTCGAAGCGCTCCGGAACCTGGTAACGGGCCTTCGTGCCCTTGGTACCACGACCAGCCGTCTTACCCTTCGACGCCTCACCACGACCCACACGGGTCTTGGCGGTCTTGGCGCCCGGGGCGGGACGGAGGTTGTGGATCTTGAGCGGGTTGTTCTCCGCCATGATCAGTCGACCTCCTCAACCGTCACGAGGTGGCGGACGGTGTGAACCATTCCGCGGAACTCGGGGCGGTCCTCCTTGACGACCACGGTGTTGATCCCCTTGAGACCAAGGGACCGCAGGGTGTCACGGTGGTTCTGCTTGCTGCCGATGTACGACTTCGTCTGCGTGACCTTGAGGCGAGCCATTACGCACCCGCTCCCGCACGTGCACGGAGCAGAGCCGCGGGGGCGACGTCCTCAAGGGGCAGACCGCGGCGGGCCGCGATCTCCTCGGGACGCTGCAGGCCCTTGAGGGCCGCCACGGTCGCGTGCACGATGTTGATCGCGTTGGACGAACCGAGCGACTTCGACAGGATGTCGTGAACGCCGGCGCACTCCAGGACAGCACGCACCGGGCCACCGGCGATAACGCCGGTACCGGGGGAGGCAGGCTTGAGCAGGACGACGCCCGCGGCCTTCTCGCCCGTGATCGGGTGCGGGATGGTGCCCTGGATACGGGGGACCTTGAAGAAGTGCTTCTTGGCCTCTTCAACACCCTTGGCGATCGCGGCCGGCACCTCCTTGGCCTTGCCGTAGCCGACACCGACGGTGCCATCGCCATCGCCCACCACGACCAGCGCGGTGAAGCTGAAGCGACGACCACCCTTCACAACCTTGGCGACGCGGTTGATCGCGACGACGCGCTCAACGTACGCGGTCTTCTCGGCGGCAGCAGCGCCGCCGTCACGGCCCTTCCGGTCCCGCCGCTCGCCGCCACCGGCACCGCTTCCGCGGCGCTGGGGTCCAGCCATTGGATTACCTCTCTCTTTTTCCGCTAGCTACGCTGCGCCGCGGCACGAAGCCGCGAGCGCGACGGGCGGCTCAGAACTTGAGCCCGGCTTCGCGGGCGGCGTCGGCCAGGGCGGCGATACGACCGGCGTACCGGCTGCCACCACGGTCGAACACAACGGCCTCGACGCCTGCGGCCTTGGCACGCTCGGCGACCAGTGCGCCGACCTTGCCGGCCTGCGCCGACTTGTCATCGCCCTCGGTACCGCGGATCGAGGCGTCCAGGGTCGACGCCGACGCCAGGGTGTGCCCCTGGATGTCGTCGATGACCTGGGCCACGATGTGGCGGTTGGAGCGGGTCACAACCAGGCGGGGACGCTCAGCCGTTCCGTTGACCTTCTTACGGATCCGGATGTGACGCCGCTTGATGGCAGCACGCTTGTAAGCGTCGCCCTTAGCGATCTTCGTACCGTATGCCATGGCTTACTTACCCGCCTTTCCGACCTTGCGGCGGATGACTTCGCCCTCGTACTTGACACCCTTGGCCTTGTACGGGTCGGGCTTGCGCAGCTTGCGGATGTTGGCCGCAACCTCGCCGACCTTCTGCTTGTCGATGCCCTCGACCGAGAACCGCGTCGGGTTCTCGACCTTGAAGCTGATGCCCTCGGGCGCTTCGACGGTGATCGGGTGGCTGTAGCCGAGCGCGAACTCGAGGCTCGTGCCCTTCGCCGCCACGCGGTAACCGACACCGCTGATCTCGAGCTTCTTCACGTAACCCGTGGTCACGCCGGTGATCATGTTCGCCACCAGCGTGCGGGACAGGCCGTGCAGGGCCTTGTTCTGACGCTCGTCGTTGGGGCGGGTGACGTTGAGAACGCCGTCCTCACCCTTGGCGATGTCGATCGGCGCAGCGACGGTGTGGGAGAGGGAACCCTTGGGGCCCTTCACCTGGACCGTGCGGCCATCGATGGTGACGTCCACGCCGGCGGGAACCGTGATGGGGAGCTTGCCAATACGCGACATAGCTGTTTCCTCCGTTCCCTTCTACCAGACGTAGGCGAGGACTTCTCCGCCTACGCCCTTCTTGCCGGCCTGCTTGTCGGTGAGGAGACCGTGCGACGTGGAGATGATCGCCACGCCCAGGCCGCCGAGCACCTTCGGCAGGTTGGTGGACTTCGCGTAAACCCGGAGACCGGGCTTGGAGATCCGCTTGATGCCCGCGATGGAGCGCTCACGGTTCGGGCCGAACTTCAGCTCGAGAACGAGGTTCTTGCCGACCTCGGCGTCCTCGACCTTCCAGCCCGTGATGAAGCCCTCCTGCTGGAGGATCTCCGCGATGTGCGACTTGATCTTGCTGTGCGGCATACCCACGGTGTCGTGGTACGCCGAGTTCGCGTTACGCAGACGAGTCAGCATGTCCGCGATCGGATCAGTCATGGTCATGAATTGGCCTTCGGCCTCTCTCGCCGGGGTTTCCTGGATGCGCCATCCCTCTCCCCACTCACTCAGTGGCGGGACGGGTGCGGTGCGGGGGACCTACGGCGTAGTAAGTCGTACGGGCGTCAGGCGCCCAACCCTCCTAGCCTAAGCCATGGAGGGGTGGGCACCTGACCAACCCATTTGCTTACCGAGAGCTTCCAGAATCCCAGTCCAGCCTGTCGGCCCGAAGGGCCGCCCTTGAGGGGTGGTGGTCGGGCGACGGGTGGGAGGGATTACCAGGAGCTCTTGGTCACGCCCGGCAGCTCGCCACGGTGAGCCATCTCACGAAGGCAGACGCGGCACAGGCCGAACTTGCGGTACACGGAGTGCGGACGGCCGCAGCGCTGGCAGCGCGTGTAGCCACGTACACCGAACTTGGGCTTACGAGCAGCCTTGGCAATCAGAGCCTTCTTCGCCATCTCGCTTACGCCTCCTTGAAGGGGAAGCCGAGGTGACGGAGAAGGGCGCGGCCTTCGGCGTCGTTGGTCGCCGTGGTCACCACGGTGATGTCCATACCCCGGGTGCGGTCGATCTTGTCCTGGTCGATCTCGTGGAACATGACCTGCTCGGTGAGACCGAAGGTGTAGTTGCCACGACCGTCGAACTGCTTGGGAGAAAGACCACGGAAGTCGCGGATGCGCGGCAGCGCGAGCGACAGGGTGCGGTCCAGGAACTCCCACATGCGGTCGCCACGAAGCGTGACGTGGGCACCGATCGGCTGACCCTCACGCAGCTTGAACTGCGCGATGGACTTGCGGGCCTTGGTGACGGCCGGCTTCTGACCGGTGATCGTGGTGAGGTCGCGGATGGCGCCCTCGATCAGCTTGGAGTCGCGGGCGGCGTCGCCCACACCCATGTTGACCACGATCTTGACGAGGCCGGGGATCTGCATGACGTTCTCGTACGAGAACTCGTCACGCAGCTTGCCCGCGATCTCCTCGCGGTACTTCGTCTTGAGACGCGGAGTGGTGGTGGTCGTCATTAGATGTCCTCACCCGTCCGCTTGGCAACGCGAACCTTGTTGCCCTCATCGTCGAAGCGGTAACCGACACGCGTGACGACCTTCTTGCCGTCCTTCTCAACGACCAGCTGGACGTTGGAGACGTGGACGGGCGCCTCGGTCGTGACGATGCCGCCGGCCTGCGAACCCTTCGCGGTCGGGCCAGCCTTGGTGTGCTTCTTGACCCGGTTGACACCCTCGACCAGGACGCGGTCCTCGCGGGGGAAGGCCGCGATGACCTTGCCCTGCTTGCCCTTGTCCTTACCGGTGATGACCTGAACCAGGTCGCCCTTCTTGATCTTCATGCTTACAGCACCTCCGGCGCGAGCGAGATGATCTTCATGAACTTCTTCTCGCGCAGCTCCCGGCCGACCGGGCCGAAGATACGGGTGCCACGAGGGTCGCCGTCGTTCTTCAGAACAACAGCGGCGTTCTCGTCGAAACGGATGTACGAGCCGTCCGGACGGCGGCGCTCCTTGACGGTGCGAACGATGACCGCCTTGATGACGTCACCCTTCTTCACGTTGCCGCCGGGGATCGCGTCCTTGACGGTGGCGACGATGACGTCACCGATGCCCGCGTAGCGGCGACCGGAGCCACCGAGGACACGGATGCAAAGGATTTCCTTCGCACCAGTGTTGTCGGCGACACGCAGTCGCGACTCCTGCTGGATCACGTCTATCTCCTGATTGTCTGCCGGTTCCCGGCGAGCTCCGCAAGTGTTCTGCGTGTCTTGCGGAGCTCACCGAGCCTGGCGGAACTGTCCTGCGGGGGTGCCCGCAGGAGGACTTACTTGGCCTTCTCGAGGATCTCGACGATGCGCCAGCGCTTCGTGGCGGACAGCGGACGCGTCTCCATGAGGAGGACACGGTCGCCGATGCCGGCAGCGTTCTGCTCGTCGTGCGCCTTGAGCTTGCTCGTACGGCGGATGACCTTGCCGTACAGGGCGTGCTTCACACGGTCCTCGACAGCGACGACGACGGTCTTGTCCATCTTGTCGCTGACGACGAGACCCTCACGGGTCTTGCGGAATCCGCGCGCCTCGGTCGTGGTGCTGTTCTCGGTCACGTTGCTCTCGCTCATCAGGCGCTCTCCACCGTCTCGATGCCCAGCTCGCGCTCACGCATCAGGGTGTAGATCCGCGCGATGTCCTTCCGGACGGCCTTGAGCCGACCGTGGTTCTCGAGCTGACCGGTCGCCGCCTGGAAGCGGAGGTTGAACAGCTCTTCCTTGGCTTCGCGGAGCTTGTTGAGAAGCTCCTCGTCACCCAGTTCGCGCAGCTCGGACGCCTTGGTACCGGCCGACATCACGCTTCACCTGCCTCGCGCTTGACGATCCGGCACTTCATCGGCAGCTTGTGGGCTGCGCGAGTGAGGGCCTCACGGGCGATCTTCTCGTTGGGGTAGGACAGCTCGAACATGACCCGGCCCGGGTGCACGTTCGCGATCCACCACTCCGGCGAACCCTTACCGGAACCCATGCGGGTCTCGGCGGGCTTCTTCGTGAGCGGGCGGTCCGGGTAGATGTTGATCCAGACCTTGCCGCCACGCTTGATGTGGCGGGTCATCGCGATACGGGCGGCCTCGATCTGGCGGTTGGTCACGTACGCCGGCGTGACGGCCTGGATGCCGTACTCGCCGAACGCGACCGTCGTACCGCCCTTGGCCATACCACGGCGCTTGGGGTGGTGCTGCTTGCGGTGCTTGACCCTACGGGGGATCAGCATGTCGGTCAGGCCTCCGTTCCGGTGCTTTCAGCAGCCGGAGCGGCAGCCGCCGGAGCCTCGGCCTTGGGGGCCTCGGCAGCGGGAGCCTGCTGCGGCTTGCGGCCACGTCCACCGCGCTCGCCACCACGGCCACCACCACGGGCCGGACGGTCGGCACCGCCACCGGCACCACCGCGGGCCGGGCGGTTACCCGCACGGGCAGCGGCGTTCTCGGCGCGGACCTCGGCGATGTTCTTGACGTCGCCCTTGTAGATCCAGACCTTCACACCGATACGGCCGAAGGTCGTCTTGGCCTCGAAGAAGCCGTAGTCGACGTTCGCGCGGAGCGTGTGCAGGGGCACACGGCCCTCGCGGTAGAACTCCGAGCGGGACATCTCGGCGCCGCCGAGACGGCCACCGCACTGGATCTTGATGCCCTTGGCGCCGGCCTTCATCGTGCCCTGCATGCTCTTGCGCATGGCACGACGGAAGGAGACGCGGGAGGACAGCTGCTCGGCGACGGCCTGGGCCACCAGCTGAGCGTCCGTCTCCGGGCTCTTGACCTCGAGGATGTTGAGCTGGACCTGCTTCTTGGTCAGCTTCTCCAGGTCGCCGCGGATACGGTCGGCCTCGGCGCCGCGGCGGCCGATGACGATGCCCGGACGCGCGGTGTGGATGTCGACGCGGACGCGGTCACGGGTGCGCTCGATCTCGACCTTCGAGATGCCGGCGCGCTCCATGCCGGACGTCATCATCCGACGGATGGCGACGTCTTCTCCGACGTAGTCCTTGTACAGCTTGTCGGCGTACCAACGCGACTTGAAGTCGGTGGTGATGCCGAGTCGGAACCCGTGCGGGTTTACCTTCTGGCCCATTACCGGGAACCTTCCTTGCTGCTGACGACCACGGTGATGTGGCTGGTCCGCTTGCGGATCCGGTAGGCACGGCCCTGGGCGCGCGGCCGGAACCGCTTCAGGGTCGGACCCTCGTCGACGTACGCCTCGGTGATGACGAGGCTGCCGGCGTCGGTGTGGTCGTAGTTGTGCGCGGCGTTGGCAATGGCGCTGTCAAGCACCTTGCCGACCGGCACGCTCGCGGCCTGCGGGGCGAAACGCAGGACCGCCTGAGCCTCCGTGGCATCCATGCCACGGATAAGGTCCACCACGCGGCGGGCCTTCATGGGCGTAACGCGGATGTACCGCGCCTGGGCCCTGGCTTCCATGGTTGTCCTTCCAGTGTCTGTCATGGTCATTCCACCCCGCGTTAGCGGCGCTTCGACTTCCGGTCGTCCTTGACGTGACCCCGGAAGGTGCGCGTCGGCGAGAACTCGCCGAGCTTGTGGCCGACCATCGACTCGGTGACAAACACCGGAATGTGGGTCTTGCCGTTGTGCACCGCGATCGTGTGGCCGAGCATGGCCGGGATGATCATCGAGCGACGGGACCAGGTCTTGATGACGTTCTTGGAACCGGCTTCGTTCTGGGCGTCCACCTTCTTGATCAGGTGGTCGTCGACGAAGGGCCCCTTCTTGAGACTGCGCGGCATCTAAACCCGCTCCTAGCGCTTCTTGTTCGTCTTGCGGCGGCGGACGATGTACTTGTTCGAAGCCTTCTTCGGCGAACGAGTACGACCCTCCTTCTGACCCCACGGCGAGACCGGGTGACGTCCACCGGAGGTCTTGCCTTCACCACCACCGTGCGGGTGGTCAACCGGGTTCATCGCCACACCGCGAACGGTCGGACGGACGCCCAGCCAGCGCTTGCGCCCGGCCTTGCCCCAGTTGATGTTGCTCTGCTCGGCGTTGCCGACCTCGCCGACCGTGGCGCGGCAGCGCTGGTCGACCAGACGGATCTCACCGGAGGGCATACGAAGGTGGGCCATCGTGCCCTCCTTCGCCAGCAGCTGTACCGAGGCGCCTGCGGAGCGGGCGAACTTGGCGCCGCCACCGGGACGGATCTCGATCGCGTGGATCGTGGTACCGACCGGGATGTTGCGGAGCGCCAGGTTGTTGCCCGGCTTAATGTCGGCCCCGGGACCGTTCTCGACGCGGTCACCCTGCTGCAGGTTGCGGGGGGCGAGGATGTAGCGCTTCTCGCCGTCCACGTAGTGCAGCAGCGCGATGCGCGCGGTGCGGTTGGGGTCGTACTCGATGTGCGCGACCTTCGCCGGCACGCCGTCCTTGTCGTGACGACGGAAGTCGATCACTCGGTAGGCGCGCTTGTGTCCGCCACCCTGGTGGCGAACGGTCACACGACCGGAATTGTTACGGCCGCCCTTGCTGTGCAGGGGGCGAACCAGCGACTTCTCCGGCGTGGACCGCGTGACCTCGACGAAGTCGGCGACGCTGGAGCCACGGCGGCCCGGCGTAGTCGGCTTGTACTTGCGGATTCCCATTTCTCAGTCCTCGTCCGATATCGGACGATCCGACCCGCTTACGCGGACGGACCGCCGAAGATGTCGATACGGTCGCCCTCTGCGAGGGTCACGATCGCGCGCTTGGTGTCAGCGCGCTTACCGAAACCGCTCTTGGTGCGCTTGCGCTTGCCGATGCGGTTGATCGTGTTGACCCCGGTGACCTTGACCGAGAAGACCGCCTGGACGGCCTGCTTGATCTGGGTCTTGTTGCTGCCCGGAGCGACGATGAACGTGTACTTGTTCTCGTCGATGAGCGCGTAGCTCTTCTCGGACACGACGGGCTTCAGCAGGACGTCACGGGGGTCCGTGTACGACTTGCTGGCCGGCGTGACGACGGTGTTCTTGCCCTCGGCCTCGTGGCGCTTCGCCTTGGCGACGCGCGCGGCCTTGGCGGCCTTGGCCGCCTTGGAGGCAATGGCGGGGTGACGGATCGCCATCAGACCTCGCTCCCTTCGGTGTCAGTGGCCTTGGGGCCGGACACGAAGGACTCGAAAGCGGCCTGGGTGAAGACCACGTCGTCCGAGACGAGAACGTCGTACGTGTTCAGCTGGCCCGGCTCCAGGATGTGCACCTGGGGCAGGTTGCGCGCGGAAAGCAGCGCGGCCTCGTCGGAGCGCTCGATGACCAGGAGCACGTTCTTGCGCTCGCTGACCTTGCCGAGGAAGCTCTTGGCGGCCTTGGTGGAGGGGGTCTCGCCCTCGATCACGCCGGTGATGACGTGGATACGAGCGTTGCGGGCCCGGTCGGTGAGGGCGTGGCGCAGGGCCGCGGCCTTCATCTTCTTGGGCGTCCGCTGCGAGTAGTCGCGCGGGGTGGGGCCGTGAACGACGCCACCGCCGGCGAACTGCGGCGCACGGGTCGAACCCTGACGGGCGCGGCCGGTGCCCTTCTGGCGGTAAGGCTTCTTGCCACCACCGCGGACCTCGCCACGACGCTTGACCTTGTGCGTGCCCTGACGGGCGGCGGCCAGCTGTGCGACGACGACCTGGTGGAGCAGCGGAACGCTGATCTTCTCTACGTCGAAGATCTCGGCCGGGAGCTCGATGGTCCCGGCTGTGTCGCCGGAGGGCGACAGAATGTCAATGGTGCTCATGAGTCCTCAGGCCCCCTTGGCCGCGGTGCGGACCAGGACGAGGCCGCCGTTCGGACCAGGAACCGCGCCCTTGATCAGGAGCAGGCCCTTCTCCGCATCAACGGCGTGAACGGTCAGGTTCTGGGTGGTGACCCGCTCGTTGCCCATGCGACCCGCCATGCGGAGGCCCTTGAACACGCGGCCCGGGGTGGCACAGCCACCGATGGAACCGGGGGAGCGGTGCTTGCGCTGGGTGCCGTGACCGGCGCCGAGGCCCTTGAAGTTGTGACGCTTCATGACACCGGCGAAGCCCTTGCCCTTGCTCTTGCCGGTCACGTCCACCTTGACGCCGGCCTCGAAGACCTCAGCGGAGATCTCCTGGCCCAGCGTGTACTCGGAGGCGTCCGCGGTGCGGATCTCGACGAGGTGGCGGCGGGGGGTGACGTCGGCCTTGGCGAAGTGACCCTTGAGGGGCTTGTTCACCTTGCGGGGGTCGATCTCGCCGAAGGCGATCTGGACCGCTTCGTAGCCGTCGGTGTCGTTCGTACGGACCTGGGTGACGACGTTGGTGCTCGCCTTGACGACGGTGACCGGAACAACACGGTTGTTCTCGTCCCACACCTGCGTCATGCCGAGCTTCTCGCCCAGGATGCCCTTGATCTGCTTAGCCATTCTCAGATCACCGTTCCCTAGAGCTTGATCTCGATGTCGACACCGGCCGGGAGGTCGAGTCGCATCAGAGAGTCAACGGTCTTGGGCGTCGGGTCGAGGATGTCGATCAGGCGCTTGTGCGTGCGCATCTCGAAGTGCTCGCGCGAGTCCTTGTACTTGTGCGGCGACTTGATGACGCAGTACACGTTCTTCTCAGTGGGCAGCGGCACCGGGCCCGCGACCGACGCACCAGTTCGCGTCACCGTCTCGACGATCTTCTTCGCCGAGGAATCGATGACCTCGTGGTCGTAGGCCTTGAGCCGGATGCGGATCTTCTGTCCCGCCATGGCTACTCAGTAGTCCTTTGTCTAGTGAAACGCTCTGGAACCCGGGGGTTCGCGTCCCGTCCTCCGACCCACGCGGTCGGGTGTGTCGCGCTCCTGCCGCACAGATATCCGCTAATCCATCAACGGATTCCCCTACGTACGAGGGACGCGGCCCGCCCGAAAGCAACCGCAGGACCGGGGGCTGAAACACCCACCGGGTGCCTGGCCTGCACCCCGCTGACACTTCCCGAAAGATTCCCGTACGTCCGCCCCAGCGCTGCCTTACGGCAGTTGAGGCGACGAGTACTGTGGGACTCGCTTCCGGTCCTCCCGACGGGAGGCGCGCAGCATCGGCGCTCGACCGAGCAACTCCGACAGTCTGCCATACGGGGCACGGCCTCCGCCAATCGAGCCGGAGAGAATACCCCGAGGGTGACGAAGGTCAAACACGAGCGGGGTATGTCCCCCGCCCGGCCGCATCGGTCATGCTCCCCGTGTGACGTATGACATGGACCTGAACACGGCGGCGGCGCACCTGGAGTCACGCATACAGGGCTGGCGGGCGGAGGGCATGCAGGTCTCGGACGCCCTGTGGGCAGCGGACGCGGCCGTCCTGGAGGTACGGATCGCGTCGCCGTCCTGGCAGATACCGCTCACCGTCATACAGCTGTACGAGTCCGGCCACGCGCGTGCCCTGTTCCTCTCACCGGCCGACCCCGTCGAGGAACGCCACCGGATCCCGTCCCTCGACGCGTGGAGCACGATGCTCACGGAGACGGTGACCCGAGCGGCCCGCGTACGCCACACACAGGCCCGCCTGCTGACTCGCACCTGCACGACCGGCTGGCTGGACTGGATCCACGGCGAGCTGTGGCTGCTCCCCGAGGGCCTGCTGCGTATCCGCAGCGGCTTCATGACGACGCTGGCGAACGGCCACGGCTCCGGCCTGACGGCCCAGGACCCGTACCGGCCCCTCACGTACGACCCGGCGACCGTCCTGGCGACCCACCCCACGAACAAGCTGATCCCGTTCGCGGGGATGGCCGCGGCGCGCCTGCACGGCGGGGTGACCACCTCCGGCATGGAGGTGGCCATGACGGACGGCACCCGCCACAAACTCCTGTGGGCGACCTTGGACCCGGCCCGGCGACTGCTGCGGGAGCGGCTGCTGCCGCTGCTCGGCACGAGGCTCACCCACTGACCGGGTTCAGCGCACGTCGATGTAGTCCTGGCCGCTGGTGGCAGTGCCGGTGACGCTGTTGCCGTAGTACACCCACCGGAAGAAACCGTCGGTGGTGGCGGTGACGGTGGTGCTCAGGGCACCCGCGCTGTTGGTCCTGACCTTCTTCAGCGTCTTGAAGGAGGTGGCGTTCTTGGCGCGGAACTGGAGGCTCACGGTGCTGCCGGCGTAGGGGTCGTTCTTCTTGGTGGTCCAGTTCGCCCGGGTGAGCTTGCTCGTGAGGGTGAGCTGCTTGCCCTTGGTGACCGGCTCGGGGGTGGCGTCGGCGGTGGCGAGCTTGGCGGCGCGGCGGAGGGAAACGCCTCCGGACCTGGTCTCGTACTCCTCGGCCACGACAGTGGTCTCGTCAGCCTTGAAGAGACGGAGCACTGCGGCGATCTTCCATGTGGTGGCGTCGCTGTTGGAGTCGACCTGCTCCTGTGCCGGATGGGGCTCGATGTACAGGTTCCCCTCGCATCGGGCCCTCTTGAGGTCGAGTTCATAACAGGTGTAGCTGCCCGGCCCTATGTAGTTCGGTCCGTTCTTGGCCGCCTCCGCTGCCGAATTCCCTCGGTAGAGGTAGGGGAACGCGTCATAACGGAACGGATGATCCGTGTCGTACCCCGCAGGCAGAGCGATCCTGAACTTGATGGGCGGTTCCACCACCCTCGACGTGCCGACCACGATCGGCTTGCCGTTGTTGATGACGAGGTCGGACAGGACGATGCCCGTGTCCTTGGCCTGTGCGGCCGGGGCGTTGAGCACCGAGAGCGCGAGGGCTCCGGCCGTCGCGACCACGGCAACGGTACGTCTTCGGTTCATTCGGGCCTCTCCGACAGTCAGTTGCTTGATCGGTTGATCAACTGGCGGAAGCGTACGAGATGAACTCGGTCCAGGTGGTGGGGGTGAGGGTGAGGCGGGGGCCCTGGGCTGCCGACTTGGAGTCGCGGACGTGAACGGCACCGGGGGCTGTGGCTATCTCGACGCAGTCGCTGGGGTTGCTGCTGTCGCTGTAGCTGCTCTTGAACCAGTGGAGTTCCGTGGCACTCATAGTTCTCCCAGCGCTTGCTCGATAAAGGCCAGCGACTCCCCCGGGGAGAGCGCCTGAGTCCGGATGATGCCATACCGCAGTTCGAGGATCTGGAGCTGCCTCGGGCTGGACACCGGCCTCCCGCCGAACTCGTCATCGGTGCGCCCTGCTCCCGTACCGTCCCCGAATTTCAGCACCTGGATGCGACCGCTTGTTCCCGGGTGGTCCGCGCGTGCCGTCGGCATCACCTGGAACTCGACGTTCGGCAACTGGGCGATCTCCAGCAGATGTTCGAGCTGTCGGCGCAGCACCATTGTCCCGCCGACCGGGCGTTCAAGGGTCACCTGTTCCTGGACGAAACCGAGTTCCGCGGCGGGCTCCCGCTGGAACACGGCCTGCCGAGCCATGCGCCCGGAGACTGCCCGGTCCAGGCTCTCCGCCGAGAGCTTGGGCCGCCAGGTGGCAAGCAGCGCCTGCGCGAACTCCCGCGTCTGCAGAAGCCCATGGACGTTGTGGTTGCTGTACAGCAGCATCTCAACAGCCCGGTCCTCAAGTTCCTTCAGCTCACGCACCTTCCTGGGGTACCGGACCCTCTCCATGTCCTCCATGAACGCCCGCAGATGCCCGCCCGCGTTCAGGACGTCATCAGCCCGGTCCAGGAACTCCACCCTTGGGATCCGCGCCCCGCGCTCGATCTTGCGGATCATGTCCTCGCCGTACCCCATGACTTGGGCGAAGTCGGCCACCCGCATCCCGGCCTGCTCACGACAGAACTTGATGAGCCGCCCGACGGCCTCCACCAACGGCGCACTCTCGTCACCAGGTTCGAGGTCCCAGCCGGACTCGTCCACACCTTCGTTTTCGCTGTTCATGCCCACCCACCTCCAACGCGCACCCGTACCCGCACGTCATCCGAGACAGCCAAGACAGAGCGAGACAAGAACCGGACAGCGCGGATACGCACAGGCGTCACCGCACGTCAAGGCAAGCATGTTCCGCCACGCTGAGTGACATGAATCAAGAAACCGCCGATCACGCACCCCAACACACCGACCACATCCGCAACTTCAGCGCTCTGCTGCCGCCCACACCCCGTGGAGCCCGGCAGGCTCGTCGACTGGCGGTGGAGCAACTCCGCGACTGGGGGCTCCCGTTGTACCCCGCGCAACACCTGGTCGCCGAACTCACGGCGAACGTCGTGACCCACGGCCGCGTACCGGGCCGCGATTTCCGGCTGGTGCTGTACGTCATCGACACCACCCTCCGCATCGAGGTGACGGACACGAGGGACGACCTGTTGCCGGGGGTACGGGAGGCGGCGCCGGACAGCAAGTCGGGGCGGGGGCTGGTGATCGTGGAGGCGTTGGCGGACCGGTGGGGGGTGGGGTTGGGGCCGCGTCCTCGGAAGACGGTCTGGGCGGAGTGCGGAGTGGGGTAAGGATTCGACCTGCCGTACGGGCGGGGGTCAGCTCCGGAGGTCCTCCGGGTGGTACTCCATGTGCTTGAGTTCGGTGCCGTTCCCGTCCATGACCATGCTCAGGCCGGAGTGGCCGAACAACGCTTCGACCTCACTCAGCGCAAGCACTTCGACCCGGAAGCAGCCGCACGGGTTCCGCATCACGAGCGGCAGCTCGGCATCCGGCGCTTGGGCCTCCGCGAAGTCCTCAGCGGTGGTCCGCTGGGCAGGGGTGAGGGAGTCCAGCGGAATGAAGTCGGGAGGCTCGATCAGGAACTGAGTGAGCCGTTCTCGGCTGACGCTGTTCAGCCTGCACCATGAGCCGTCCGTGAAGACGATCTTTACGTCACGACTTGCCTGGAAGCTCCGCAGTTCAACTCTCTCGATGGTGGACCGAGGGGTTTCCCAGAGGAGTTCGTCGTCAACTCGATAGCGATTCCCTTTGACGTTGGGGAAGCCCACGATCACGAGCCGACGGTCGGTGACGACCGCGTGCGTTCGATACCGCTTCTCGGAGGAGCGGCCGGGGTCCAGCTGCCAGGGCAAGGTGCGGGCCACAGTGCCCTGCGCAGCCCATATCACCGGGAAGTCGTCGACCTCGTCCGCAGGGTCGTCCGACGACGTGTCGCTGCCGTCCCCGGAGTCCATGTAACCGGTGAGATTTCCGCCATGGGCGGAGAGGAATGCCAGAACGGCGACGCCTGCGGCAATCGCCACGCCCTTGACGGTGTTCCGGGCGATCGTGCCGCTCGTCGAATGCGCTGTGTACGTCGGGCCCGCCGGCCAGCCGACGAGTTCACCCTGAATGTCGTGACGGTCCTGGTCGCGGAACCACCTCATTCCGCTGACGCGCATGACCGCGCCACTGGCGAAGGTGACCGGAGCGCGAGCAAGAAGTACCTCACCCTCGTCAGGCTCCCAGACGCTCATATCAGCATGGTTCTTTCCTCGTGCCGGCTGTGGATACCGGTGCTACAGATCGCCCGGCTTCGGCTGCGCGGGAGCACCCGAGTCGTCCATCAGGATGGAATGCGTCTCGAAGAGACCCTTCCCCGCCTTCGCCGGGACGCGGGCTTCGACGAGGACGATCCCGCTGGTCAGCCTCGTATACGCAGGCGGCTGCGCAGTTTCGGGGAGGTCTGCCATGAAGCGGGACACCCGCTCGCGCTGTGCGTTGGACAGGGCGCTCTCGGCAAGTCCCTGCGCTGTGCCCGAGAGGAACTCGGCGAGGCGCTCTGCGGTGTCGGGGCTGCCCGTGAAGAGACGGATCCAGGACTGGTCGGTGAAGGTGATGCGTACATCCGCGCCGACCTCGCTGAACTTCATGCGCCGGGCTCCGGCGATCGACTCCCGCGCGTACTCGCCCAGCACATCGGCCTTGTCGAGAGTGCCGCTCCGGGTGCCGAGGAAGAGCAACCGCCGACTGGTCAGGGCCAGATCCGTGGTGTATCCCTCCGGACGCCGCCCCGGATCCAGCTGCCACGGCGCCGTACGCGCGAGGGTCCCGGGGGCTGCCCACATCACGGGGAAGTCGTCGACCTCGTTCTCCGGTTCCTCAGGCTTCCCTCGGACGGGGACGTCCCCGAAGGGCGAGCCGGAGGCTCCTCCGATGTTGGCGATGAGGTTCGCGATCAACGGGATACCGACGAGAAAGGCACGGCCTGCACGGCGAGCGGTCTGGTCGCCCACCGCATGCGGGCTGTAGACGGGACCGGACGGCCAGCCGGTCAACTCGTCCTGAATGTCGCCGCGCTCGGGGCCCCGGAACCATCTGCTGCCCGCGACCGCGGGAGCCACCCCGGTGGCGAACTTGGCCGTGGCCCGGAGGAGCAGGTCTTCGTCGGCTGCGGGATACCAGTCCATCAGTACGTCTCTCTCCTACGTGAATTCCAGCGAGCCAACGATTCCTGCAATGGCGTGCGTGAACTCTTCCCATTGTTCTACGGAAGCCGTGTCCAGAGTGATCACGGCGGTGAACGGGCCGGTCGGGAACGGAATGTGCACCTGGATCTGCCCCATCACCAGTTCCTCGTCATTACCGCTTTTCGTGTACAGGCCGTCCACCACGAGCTTGCGGAAGGCGATCACCGAGACCGCCGGACCGCAGGGCAGGTCGAGCCAGGTCACATCCCGCATGGGGTCGGGGCTCAGCACCGCGAAGATTCCCTGGGCGACGGTGTCCGGGTCCGCCTCTCCCGACTCGAACACGGCCACAGTGAGCGAACAGTGCGCCACCCCGCCGCCGTCCCCGATGTCGTACAGACCGATGCCGAAGAACGAGACACCGCCCGCCAGCATCTCCTGTGCCGTCGCGCCGTACAGACCGCTCATGGCCTCCCACAGGGGCTCCTCGCCCCGTGGGTAGATGTTTTGGACCAACTTCCGTACGGCTTCGGTCCGTTCGGTCTCGTCGAGGGAGACCTCGATCGCGTGCATACCCTCGGGCAGGCTGATGCTCATCGGCGGCAGCGCCATGCCTTCCACACCCAGCACCCGGAGTTCTTCGGCGTTGTCCATACCGTGGTGCTCAGTTCCCGTAGTCGTTGGTGGCGATGGTGTGGGCCTTGTTTCCGGTGAGCGCCGACTTGATGGTGGCGTCCAGGGCGCGGCCCGCGTTGCTCATCGGCGCGATGATGTCCTCGGCGCTCTTGACGAACGGCAGTTTCGACCCGATCAGGTTGACTCCCTGAGTACCGAGCCATTGCCCCTGCCGGATGTTCTGCAGTCCGCTCTCGGCGGCGAGAGCCAGACGGCTGCCGCCCTCGCCGAGTTTGACGACCGGAGTGGCCTTCAACGGGCCGAAGAGAATGAACGTCTTGCTGATGTCCGTCACGCCGCGATAACCCGAGCCGAGCTTGGCGGCACGCGCGGTGGCACTGGTCCCCTTGGCCAGTGCCGCGGTCCCCGTAAGCCCCTTGACCCCCGGCAGGATGCCCAGCGCATCGAACCCGATGTCCGCCCAGCTCACATCCGCACCCGCCGCCTTCGCCACCACATGCGTCAGCAGTGCGGCCCCGCTCGTGATCATCGCTGCGGCGGCGAAGATCGCGCCGATCGGTTCGAAGGGAGCGGTGATGATCGCGAGCACCCCCAAGGCACTGCTGACCATGCTCAGTACATCGCCGATCTCCTTGATCAGGTCCGCGTGCTCCTTGAGCCAGTCCCCCGTTGCGCCCCACGCGTCCGCGATACCCGTGCCGAGCTTGTCCCAGAAGCCGGGCTCGTCAGGAGCGATGTCGGCGGCCTTGTCCAGCTCCTTGCTGATCTGGCCGGCGGCTCGCCGGTAGCGTTCTTCGAGTTCGTGGACCTTCTGGATGACCCCGTTCACCGCGCTGGAGGTCTTGGCCAGGTCCTCGCTGCCCTTGCCGTCGGCCTTTGCCTCGGCCTCCGACTTGGCGTCGAGTTTTTCCTGGGCGGACTTGTCCAGGCGGTCCGTCTCGTCCTGGAAGTCCTGGAGTTCGCCCGCCCAGCGATGCAGCGCGCGCGAGGCCTTGTCGAAGGACTCGTGGCTCTTGCGGATCAGCGGGGTGACGTCCTCGCCTATGTACTCGGTGAATGCGAGTGCGGCCTTGCCCTTCCAGGCGCCGCACTCGATCCGCTCCAACTCCCCCAGAGCCGTGCCCAGTTCGCTTGCCAGCTTGCCGAGACGCTTGGCTAGTTCCCTGGTGTCCTCGACGTCTCCCGGGGTGGGATCCCAGCCGATGCTCGGCGGGACTATTCGCTGGCCCGCCACGTCACTTGCCCTTCTTCGAGGCCTTGGCGGACTTCAGGGACTCGGCCAGCTCCCGGTCGAGCCCGTCGAAGGTCTCGGCGATCTTGTTGATCATCTTCACCGCACCCTGGGTGTGCTTGCCGAGCTGCTTGATGCCGTAGCCCCAGTCGTCGGCGAAGTCCTGGACGTCCTCGACCAGTCCGCTCTCGCCGACACACGAGGCGTCCGCGCTGCGCAGGCTGCGGCGGGTCGTCTCCATGCGGTCGCTGATCGAGGAGAACGTCTTCTTCAGGTCCGCGAATATGGTGTCGTCGAGGCGCAGGTCACTCATGGTGGTTCCCCCGTGAAACAAAAGTGCGATCAAAACACCGAAGTTATCGGTGGGGTCCGTGTCTTCGCCACACCGAACCCGCTCGGCAGGGAGGGGGTTTGTGAATTCTTGGGAATCGACCCGCACACGGCGACCTCCCCGCCCCCACGCCTCCCTCGCCAGCGGGCACTTCCCCTGACACAGGCCAGCCCGTGTCGGAACTCTCTCCCATCGACGCCTTCCATGTCGGATTCCCGGCATTCAGCCCCCGTGGCTGGGTCCAGGAGCCCCACCCGGCGGAAAGTGACGCCCGAAGTCAGCCAGCGCCGCGCCCGGCGCCCCAAGGGAGAGATTCGTGAACGTCAACGTCACGTCCACGGCGGAAGTGCCGCAGGAACGGCGGGCGGCCACGCTCGTCATGGCCTGTCTCGGCGTGTTCGTCGCCTATCTGCCGGTGACCACCGTCTCGGCGAGTCTGCCCGCCATTCAGCGGGCCCTCGGCACCTCGACCTCGCAGCTGTCCTGGGTGTCCGACGCGTTCGTCCTGCCCATGGCCGCCCTCATCCTGACCGCCGGTGTGTTCGGGGACGTACACGGACGGAAGAAGGTGTTCCAGGCCGGGCTCGGGTTCAGTGCTCTGGGCGCTCTGATCGCGCTGTGCGCGCAGTCCGTCGAGGTTGTGTGGTTCGGGCAGGCGTTCGCGGGGCTCGGGGCCGCCGCCCTGCTGCCCACGACGCTCGCGCTGATCAGCCACGCCGTCCCCGACCCGCGTGAGCGCGGGAAGTTCATCGGCCTGTGGGCGACCGCCCTCATGTCGGCGCTGGCCCTCGGTTCTCTCATCGCCGGCGTGATCCTCGAACACTTCGCCTGGCGCTGGATCTATCTGCTGCCCATCCCGGTCTCGCTGCTCGCGATGGCGTTCGCCGCGAAGCTGCTGACCGACTCCCGCGCCCCGGGCACGCGCCGCCTGGACTGGCCCGGCCAGGCCACCGCCGCGCTGACGATCACCGCTCTGGTGTACGGGATCATCGAGGGCGGTGTCACCTCCTTCACCGACCCGAAGGTCATGGTCGCGCTGTCCACCGCCGCGGTCGGCGCGGTCGCGTTCGTCATGGTGGAGCGGCGCAGCGCCGACCCGATGCTGGATCTGACGCTGTTCCGCAGCCCGGCCTTCACCGCCACCACCCTCATCGCCATGATCAGCTTCCTCGGCCTGATCGGCTTCTTCTTCGCGCTCAGCCTCTACTTCGGCATCGTCCAGCAGCTCAGCACCCTCGAAGCGGCCTACCGGCTGGTGATGGTGAGCATGGTCCCGCTGCTGCTCGGCGCCCCGGTCGGACGTCTGATGCACCGCGTCTCCCCCCGGCTGCTGATCCCGGGCGGCCTGGTGATCAGCGCCACCGCGCTGCTGTCGCTCACCTCCATCGGTACGGACACCTCGTTCGGCTCGCTCGCTTGGCGGCTGGCCCTGCTCGGCTTCGGTCTGTCCTTCGTCATCACGCCGATGACCGCCACGGCCGTCAGTTCGGTGCCGTTCCACCAGGCCGGCATGGCCGCGGCCGGCAACAACGCCTTCCGCCAGGTCGGCGGCGCTCTCGGCCCCGCCGTCCTCGGCACCCTGCTGACCTCCCGGGCCGTCGACGTCCTGCCCGACCACCTCCGTGACGCGGGTCTGACCGGCGCGACGGTCCGGCACGTCACCTCGGTCGCGGACAGCGGCGGACTCAGCGCGGTCGGCGGACTCGACCTGGGCGCGGACACACCCCGGGTCATGGCCGCCCTGTCCGAGGCCTTCGTCGACGGACTCCGGCTCTGTCTGACCGTCTCGGCCGTACTGGCCCTGCTGGCCGCCGCTGTCGGAGCCGCCCTGTTGCGCCGCCAGCAGCACACGACACCCCGGGTCACCTCGCAGGGCACCCCGGCTCCCGTCCCGCACGCCACCACCGGCGCCGCGACACCCGACGTACCGGCAGCACGGCCCTGAGCGGATGACCACCGGGCCTGCCGGTACCGGCGCCGTCCGTGGGGACGGGTTCGGCGCCTCCGTGTGGTCCGGGACCGATTCCCCCGGGTCCCGGGCCACACGGCGTCCAAGGGCGGCCTACGCTGAGAAGATCCCCCTCGATCGACGATCAACCCCTCTCAGCTCTCAGCTCTCAGCTCTCAGCTCTCAGCTCTCAGCTCTCAGCAGGTCAACGCCCCGCATCCCACCCACAGCAGGAGAGACCGGTGGAGCAGTCCACCCCCAGTGCCTCGCCGGGCCCCCTCGACGCCCTCGACCTCAAGCTGCTCCACGCGCTCCAGATCGACGGACGGGCCCCGTTCAGCCGTGTCGCCGAGGTGCTCGGAGTCTCCGACCAGACGGTGGCCCGGCGCTTCCGGCGGCTGCGTACGACGGCGAGCCTGCGGGTGCTGGGCATGACCGACGCGAGTGTGCTCGGCCGGACCAGCTGGATCGTGCGGCTGCGCTGCACCCCCGACGTGGCCGAACAGCTCGCGAACGCCCTGGCCAGGCGCTCCGACACCTCGTACATCGACCTGGTCTCGGGCGGTACCGAGGTGGTGTGCTCGATGCGGCCCCGCAGCCAGAGGGAGCGGGACGAACTCCTCTTCGACCGCCTCCAGCGCACACCCCGGGTCGTCTCCGTCAGCGCCCACTGTCTGCTGCACCACTTCTACGGCGGCGCACTGGGCTGGCTGAACAAGAACAGGGCGCTGGAGCCGGCGCAGGAGGAGTCCCTGCGTCCGCCCCAGGCCGAGCCACCGGCCACGCCCGTGCTCCTCGACGAGACCGACGAAGCGCTGCTCACCCTGCTGCGGCGGGACGGCCGGGCCACGTTCGCCGAACTCCAGACCGGCACCGGCCAGTCGGAGTCCGTCGTCCGACGGCGGCTGGAGCAGCTGCGCTCCACCGGCGCCCTGTACTTCGACGTCCAGATCGACAACGCGGCTCTCGGACAGGGCGTCACCGCGCTGCTCTGGCTGACCGTGAAGCCGTCCGCCCTCGACTCGGTCGGACGGTCGCTCGCGGCACACCCCGAGGTGAGTTTCGCCGCGGCCACCACCGGCCAGTCCAACATCGTCGCGGCCGTCAGCAACCGCAGCACGGGCACCCTGTACACGTACCTCACCGAGCGGATCGGCGTCCTCGACGGCGTCCACTCCGTCGAAACGACCCTGGCCCTCCGCCAGATCAAACAGCTCGCCTACGAACCGACCCGCTGAGCCGCCGAGCCAACAGCCACCAGCGAACAACCACCAGCCACCAGCCACGAGACAGTCAGTCCGCGGCCAGCCCCTCCCCCACCGCCTCATACGCCGGCTTCCGCCCGAACTCCTCGTCCATCAGCGTCGCCGCCCCCTGCCCGGCGAACACCCCCGGCACCCACGAGTACTTGTCGCTGAACCCCCACACCGTGAACGACGTGCACCGCCGGGCGTTCAGACAGGCGTCCAGCAGCCCCCGGAAGTACGTCGCCTGCGCCGCCAGCTTCGACTCCTCCACCGGCAGGATCATGCGTACGTCGACCTCCGTGAACGCCGTCTGCATACCCAGCTTCTCGAAGCGCGCGAGGTTCTCGGCGACCTGGCCCGGGAAGCCGTACTGGATCGCCAAGTGCCCCTGGATGCCGAAGCCCTGTACCGGCACGCCCTCTGCCCGCAGCCGCTTCGCCAGGTCGTAGTAGGCCGTCGACTTCGCGTTGACGCCCTCGACGTTGTAGTCGTTCAGGAACAGCCTGGCCTTCGGGTCGGCCGCGTGGGCCCAGCGGAAGGCGTCCTCGATGTACGACGGACCCAGCTCACGCAGCCAGATCGAGTCGCGCAGCGAACCGTCCTCCTCGAAGACCTCGTTCACCACGTCCCACTGATAGACCCTGCCCTTGTACCGCTTCACCTCCTTCGTGATGTGAGCCTTCAGAATCCCGCGCAGTTCCTCCGCCCCGATCGATCCGTCCGCCACGCCTGTCGTCAGCCAGCCCGGCAACTGGCTGTGCCACACCAGCGTGTGGCCCCGCACCGCCTGCCCGTGCGCCCTCGCGAAACGCACCAGGTCATCGGCCTTCCCCCAGTCGTACGTCCCCCGACTCGGCTCGACCGATTCCCACTTCATCACGTTCTCGGCGGTAACAGAATTGAACTCCCGTGCGACTTTTAGGTGATATATCCTATCGTCCGCGAGCGCCGCCATGTCCACGGCAGTGCCGATGCGTACGCCAGTCCCGGCCGCCAACGCCCGCAGCGGGACGGGGTCCGGGCGCGCCGACGCCGGCTGCGCACCCGCGCCGGTGATGAGCATCGCCACGCCCGCCAGCGCGACGGCGGAAACAGGCATGCGGAAGCTGTTCATGTGCGGTCCCTTCGCTCGGTGTATTACCTCTTCAGCGGATGCGGCGACTCTCCAACGGCCCCAGATACGTAGGTGTCAGCCCACCCGTGTCGATCACCAGCCGCTGCACGACCACCGTCGGATCGACCACCCAGAACTTCAGCCGGTGCACCCCAGCCGCAGCCACCACATGCCTGGTCGCCGTCACATTCACGTTGTCGGACGTGTGCCGTGCCCACTGCTTGTTCATCAGGCCGTCGTCCGCGCCCGTGACGGCGTGGATGTCTACCTGCTGCGGCTCGGCCCCGTCGAACGAGACCGCATACCGCAGCCCGCCCGTCGGAAGCGTCGGGTTGCGCGGCGACAGATACGCCCACACCGTCACCTCACCCGCCGACAACAGACCGACCTCGTACTCCAGCCGCGCCGAACCCCCGCCCGGCGTCCGGCGCGGAGCCGTCACCGGCCAGGGCGTCATCCCCGCGCCCGTACGCCCGATACGGTCCAGCCGCCGCCAACTCCCCACCGCCCGCGTGTGGTTGTCGGCGTCGATCGCCACATAACCCCCCGCCTCCACGAACCCCCGCAGCCCCCGCTGATCCCTCCGAGACGGCTTCTCCACGACACACCCGACCACCACCGACGCCCCCGCGCCCGACACCGTCAACGAGGCCTCCGTACGACCGTCCGGCACCCGATCCCAGTCCACCCGCACCCCCAACCGCACCTGCTGCTCGACCCGCCCCTTCGGCCGGTCCACCACCAGCCACGGCACCGACGACTCCACCCGGTACGCGAAGGGCGTACGCCCCCGGTTGAACACCTCGACGTACTGGTCGGGCCGTGTCTGGTACGGGCTGAACACCGGCAGCACAGCCGAACCGGAGGATCCCCCCGGCCACCACTCCCCCGCGTCCTCCGCACCGTCGACCGACACCCCCAACTCCCCCTCCACCGGCAGCTCCAGCCGCCGCACCGCCGGGAACAGCACGTCCGGCAACGCCACGTTGTCCTTCTCCGGCTGCTGCCAGGGCGCGTTGGGCCCGTACCGCTCGACATCCCCGTAGTCGATGTGCGGCTGGGTCTGGAAGCCCTCCCACTTGCCGCCCGCCACCCCATGGTTGAAGCGATCGGCGAGCGCGAAGTCCCGTTCCAGGCCGGCTTCCGCCTCCGCCGCGCGGTCGTTGGTCGCCGCGCGCCCCTGGGCCGCGTAGAGGAGGTTCTTGAACTCGGCCTCGCGCAGGGCGTACAGGTTGGCGGTCGCCGCCACCTCGTACCCGACCAGCTCGTACCACGCGTCCTGCGCCGACAGGGGCAGCCTCCGCCCCACCCGTTCCGCCTCCCGCGCCAGCCCCTGCCACTCCTCCGTCGCCCGCTCCAACTCCCGGTGGGCAAAGCGGAATGGGGTCTCCTGGTCGTCGTACACGATCGCCGACTCGTCCTTCGTCGGGTCCTTCGCGGGGTTGAGCGTGATGCGGCGGTTGAGCAACTCCGGCTTACGGCGGGCCTGGAGCTGCCCGTACTCGGCGAGCACCGACGCGATCGCCGCCGCGTGCTCGGCCCCGAAGTTCTGTCGGGCGTACCGCCGTTCCCACTCCCCCAACGCAGAAAGATCCCAACGCTCAGGATTCCAGGCGTAGTTGAGGAAGAACTCCGTCGGGAGTTCGTTCCCCTTCAGGTCGCCGACGTTAGTCACCCACAGGCCGTGGTTCCCGTACGCGTGCGCCTGGTGGAGCTGGTCCCAGAGGTTCTGGAGGTTGGCGGTGTCGACCCACTTGTAGTTGCGGCCGACGCCGACGTAATCGAAGTGGTAATACAACCCATACCCACCGCCCCTCGCCGGTTCCGCCGGGTCGGGATGCTTGCGGATGTTGCCCCAGTTGTCGTCCGTGAGGACGACCGTGACGTCACCCGGAACCCTCAACCCCCGGTCCCAGTACCGCTGGACCTCCTTGTAGAGGGTCCACACCTGCGGGGTCTCCTCCACCGGCCGGCCCGTCACCTCCGCGATGATCCCGCGCTGCGTCTCGATGATCTCCCGCATCAGCTCGATGCCGTCGCCGTCCGGCAGACTCGTGTCGCCGTTGCCGCGCATGCCCAGCGTGACGACGCCCTCGAAGTCCTCGTCGACCATGCGGCGGATGCCTTCGCGCCAATACGCCCTTACCGCCGCCGCGTTCCGCCGGTACGACCACTCCCCCGTGCCCCCGTACGGGTCCCGCCCCGGAGTCACCACGTTCCCCGCGCTGTCGCGCACCGCCGGTACCGCGTGCCGGTTCCACTCCTCGATGCCGCGCATCATGGGCGCCTCGTGGGACGTACCCATGACGATGCCGTACGCCTTCGCCCGAGCGTGGTTCTCCGGGTCGTCCTCGGCGAAGGCCCTGCCCCACACCGCCGGCCAGAGATAGTTCGCCTTCAGGCGCAGCAGTACCTCGAAGACCCGCTCGAAGAAAGCCGAGTTGAAGCCGCCGGGGTGGCCCGGCGCCTTCCCGGGGCCGAAGAACCTCGGCGCCCAGGTGCCCAGTGCCGGGTTCTCGTCGTTGATGAAGATCCCGCGGTACTTCACAGCCGGGGTGCCCTGCGTGAACCTGCCCGGTAACACGTACACCGCGTCCCGGTGGACCGGCGGGACATCGTCCCACCAGTACCAGGGCGAGACCCCGATGCCGTACGAGACGTCGTACGCCCCGAAGATCGTGCCGCGCGGATCGCTGCCCGCGACGACGAACGCCCGGTCGACGCCGGGCATCGGGTGCTCCACGACGGTCTGGAGTGAGGTCTCCCAGCGCCCTGCGATGCCCGTGACGTCGAGCTTGCCGGAGCGGACCAGACCGTCGATCAGCGGACTGCGGCCTATCGTGCCGACGAGGATCACCTTTCGGGCGACGGTCGCGCCCGGACGTACACCAGTCACGCGTTCGATGTCGTCCCGCAGGTCGGCAGCCACTCGTACGACTCCGGGGTGGTCGTCCGTACTGACCACGACCGGGGCGCCGACGAGCGCGAACGCCCCGCCGGTGAACGAGATGTACGCGCCGGCGTCCGTACGGCGGGCCCCTGCCCATGCCACCCCCGACAGCGCCGGCACCGCGGCAAGACCAGCCCCAAGAACGGCTCTACGGCTGACGACCCCAGACATGGCACATCCCTCCACGCGAATTTGGTCAGTGGCATGACAAATGGTGGAGGGAGTGACCAGCGGGGGGAACGGGTCGTACGCGCCGAATAGTTTCGTTACAGCAACCAGGCACAGCAAAGAGGCCCGTACGACCGAAGTCGTACGGGCCCCTCCGAAGAACTACCGGGTCAGGCTGTCAAGCCAACAAGACTTACTTGTTGATCTTGATGACCTGGCCGGCGCCCACGGTCCGGCCACCCTCACGGATGGCGAACTTCAGGCCCTCTTCCATGGCGATGGGCTGGATGAGCTCGACGCTCATCTCGGTGTTGTCGCCCGGCATGACCATCTCGGTGCCCTCGGGGAGGGTCACGACGCCGGTCACGTCCGTGGTGCGGAAGTAGAACTGGGGGCGGTAGTTGTTGAAGAACGGCGTGTGACGGCCGCCCTCGTCCTTGGACAGGATGTAGGCCTGCGCCTCGAACGAGGTGTGCGGGGTGACCGAGCCGGGCTTGATGATGACCTGGCCGCGCTCGACGTCCTCGCGCTTGATGCCACGGAGGAGCAGACCGACGTTCTCGCCCGCCTGGCCCTCGTCGAGCAGCTTGCGGAACATCTCGATGCCGGTGACCGTGGTGGTGGTCTTCTCCTGCTTGATGCCGATGATGTCAACGGTCTCGTTGACCTTCAGGACACCACGCTCGATACGGCCGGTGACGACCGTACCGCGACCGGTGATCGTGAAGACGTCCTCGACGGGCATGAGGAACGGCTTGTCGACGTCACGCTCGGGGGTCGGGATCGCCTCGTCGACGGCGGCCATGAGGTCGAGAACCGACTGACCCCACTCGGCGTCGCCCTCGAGCGCCTTGAGCGCCGAGACCTTGACGACCGGCAGGTCGTCGCCCGGGAACTCGTACTCGGAGAGGAGCTCACGGACCTCGAGCTCGACGAGCTCCAGGATCTCCTCGTCGTCCACCATGTCGGCCTTGTTCAGGGCGACAACGATGTACGGCACGCCGACCTGGCGGGCCAGGAGCACGTGCTCCTTGGTCTGCGGCATCGGGCCGTCGGTGGCGGCCACGACCAGGATCGCGCCGTCCATCTGGGCGGCACCGGTGATCATGTTCTTGATGTAGTCCGCGTGACCCGGGCAGTCGACGTGGGCGTAGTGACGACCCTCCGTCTGGTACTCGACGTGCGCGATGGAGATGGTGATACCGCGCTGGCGCTCCTCAGGAGCCTTGTCGATCTGGTCGAAGGCCGAGGCCTCGTTCAGGTCGGGGTACTTGTCGTGCAGCACCTTGGTAATGGCGGCCGTGAGGGTCGTCTTACCGTGGTCGATGTGACCGATGGTGCCGATGTTGACGTGCGGCTTAGTCCGCTCGAACTTTGCCTTCGCCACTGGGGTCCTCCTGCGGAGTGGTTCTGGTACGCCTTACTCATCGGCGCCAGGTGATCTTTGCTGGGATGCCGCCCGCCGGGCTCTGCCCTCCCGGGTGAGCCCCGGCGGTCGGTGTCAAGCCTAAAGCGTGTAAACGGTGTGTGTTACTCGCCCTTGGCCTTCGCGATGATCTCCTCGGCGACGTTCCGGGGAACCTCGGCGTAGGAGTCGAACTGCATCGAGTAGCTTGCGCGACCCGAGGTCTTGCTGCGGAGGTCACCGACGTAGCCGAACATCTCCGAGAGGGGCACAAGGCCCTTCACGACGCGGGCACCGGCACGCTCCTCCATGGCCTGGATCTGACCACGGCGGGAGTTGATGTCGCCGATGACGTCACCCATGTAGTCCTCGGGCGTGGTGACCTCGACGGCCATCATCGGCTCCAGGAGCACAGGGCTGGCCTTGCGCGCGGCCTCCTTGAAGGCCTGCGAGCCGGCGATCTTGAACGCCAGTTCGGAGGAGTCGACCTCGTGGTAGGCGCCGTCGAGAAGAATGATGCGGACACCAGTCATCTCGTAACCGGCGAGGATGCCGAACTGCATGGCCTCCTGCGCACCGGCGTCGACCGAAGGGATGTACTCCTTCGGGATGCGACCACCGGTCACCTTGTTCACGAACTCGTACGACGCGTCGCCGCCCTCGATGGGCTCGATCGCGATCTGCACCTTGGCGAACTGACCGGTACCACCGGTCTGCTTCTTGTGGGTGTAGTCCACGCGCTCGACGGCCTTGCGGATCGTCTCGCGGTACGCGACCTGCGGCTTGCCGACGTTGGCCTCGACCTTGAACTCACGGCGCATACGGTCGACCAGCACCTCAAGGTGCAGCTCGCCCATACCACCGATGATGGTCTGGCCGGTCTCCTCGTCCGAGTGAACCTGGAAGGAGGGGTCCTCCTCCGCGAGACGCTGGATGGCAACACCCAGCTTCTCCTGGTCACCCTTGGACTTGGGCTCGATGGCGACCTGGATGACCGGCGCCGGGAAGTCCATGGACTCCAGGATCACCGGGGCCTTGTCGTCACACAGCGTCTCACCGGTCGTGGTCTGCTTCAGACCCATCACGGCGACGATGTCGCCGGCGCCCACCGACTCGATCTCCTCACGCTTGTTCGCGTGCATACGGTAGATCTTGCCGATGCGCTCCTTCCGGCCCTTGACGGAGTTGAGCACCGCCGAGCCGGACTCCAGGCGACCGGAGTAGATGCGTACGAAGGTGAGCTTGCCGAGGTGCGGGTCGCTCATGATCTTGAACGCGAGCGCGGACAGCGGCTCGTCCACGGACGGCTTGCGCTTGACGACCAGCTCGGGGTCCTTCACGTCGTGGCCTTCGATGGCCTCGACGTCGAGCGGGGTCGGCAGGTAGCGCACGACCGCGTCGAGCAGGGGCTGGACGCCCTTGTTCTTGAACGCGGTGCCACAGAACACCGGGGTGACCGTGACGCCCTTGGACTTGCCGGACGCGATGGTGACGCGACGGATCGCGGCGTACAGCTGCTCCTCGGTGGGCTCCTGGCCCTCCAGGAACAGCTCCATGATCTCGTCGTCGTTCTCCGCGACGGCCTCGACGAGCTTGCCGCGGTACTCCTCGGCAGCCTCGACGTGCGTGGCCGGGATGTCGACGACGTCGTACATCTCGCCCTTGGCGGCCTCGGCGGACCACACGAGCGCCTTCATGCGGACCAGGTCCACAACGCCCTTGAAGTCCATCTCGGCACCGATCGGAAGCTGCATGATCAGCGGAACCGCACCGAGGCGGTCCTTGATCATGTCGACGCAGCGGTGGAACTCCGCGCCGGTCCGGTCGAGCTTGTTGACGAAGCAGATGCGGGGCACGCCGTAACGGTCGGCCTGACGCCACACCGTCTCGGACTGCGGCTCGACACCCGCGACACCGTCGAACACCGTGACGGCACCGTCGAGGACGCGGAGCGAACGCTCCACCTCGACCGTGAAGTCGACGTGCCCGGGGGTGTCGATGATGTTGATGGTGTAGTCGTCGTCCTCAAGCGGCCAGTGACAGGTGGTGGCAGCAGAGGTGATCGTGATGCCACGCTCCTGCTCCTGCTCCATCCAGTCCATGGTGGCGGCGCCGTCGTGGACTTCACCGATCTTGTAGCTGACGCCGGTGTAGAAGAGGATCCGCTCGGTGGTGGTCGTCTTGCCCGCGTCGATGTGGGCCATGATCCCGATGTTGCGGACCCTGGCCAGGTCAAGTGAAGTGGTAGCCATAAGGCTTCGGTCTTCTCTCGGTCTCGATGGGGGTAGCGACTACCAGCGGTAGTGCGCGAAGGCCTTGTTGGACTCGGCCATCTTGTGGGTGTCCTCGCGCTTCTTCACGGCCGCACCGAGGCCGTTCGAGGCGTCGAGAAGCTCGTTGAGCAGACGCTCGGTCATGGTCTTCTCGCGACGGGCGCGGGAGTAACCGACCAGCCAGCGCAGCGCGAGCGTGTTGGCGCGACCGGGCTTGACCTCGATCGGAACCTGGTACGTCGCACCACCGACACGGCGGGACTTGACCTCAAGGGTCGGCTTGATGTTCTCCAGCGCGCGCTTCAGCGTGATGACCGGGTCGTTGCTGGTCTTCTCGCGCAGGCCCTCCATGGCGCCGTACACGATGCGCTCGGCGGTGGAGCGCTTGCCGTTCAGCAGCACCTTGTTGATCAGGGAGGTGACAAGAGGAGAACCGTAGACCGGGTCGATGATGACCGGGCGCTTCGGGGCGGGGCCCTTACGAGGCATTTTCTACTTCTCCTTCTTGGCGCCGTAGCGGCTGCGGGCCTGCTTGCGGTTCTTGACACCCTGGGTGTCAAGGGAGCCGCGGATGATCTTGTAGCGAACACCGGGCAGGTCCTTCACACGGCCACCACGCACGAGCACGATGGAGTGCTCCTGCAGGTTGTGTCCCTCACCCGGAATGTAGGCCGTAACCTCGATCCCGCTGGTCAGACGCACACGCGCGACCTTACGCAGGGCCGAGTTCGGCTTCTTCGGGGTGGTCGTGAACACACGCGTGCAGACGCCACGGCGCTGGGGCGAGCCCTCAAGCGCGGGCGTCTTGTTCTTCTCGACCTTGTCCTGCCGGCCCTTCCGGACCAGCTGCTGGATCGTAGGCACTACTTCTCCGGTTTCTGTGTGCCGATGGTGAAGCTAACCTGGAACATCGCCGACCCACGCGGTCGGGTGTGTCGAATACTGCAGACTCCCGCCGGCAAGGCGAAAAGGGCGCAGATTGCGGTGGCCGCTTACAGCTCCCCGTACGGTTCGAAGGCACGCACGAGGGCCAGGGCACACCCCAGGCACAAGGTCTGAGCGTACCTACCTCAACGACTTCGGTCAAAACAAATGGACGCCGGTACGACAGGCCGGGGTCCGGGCGGCGCCCGAGCCACCGTTTGTTTGCTTCTAGCAGCTTTGCATGCCTTACGGCGGCTTGCTGGCCAAGGTGGCTGATTCGCGCCCTTTACAGCCCCGTGGACTTGCCCGTTCAGTACCTTGATCCGTCCGCTGCGACGATTCGGGGGCAGAGCGTGATGAGGACGGCGGCGCATTCACTGGACGACGGGGGCCTGGACGACCGGGTGCCCTTCCTGGCCCGCCTGGAACAGGAGGACCGCACGGCCCTCCTGTCTCTGGGCCGCGAACTGAATTTCGCCACCCGGGTGGCCCTGATACATCAGAGCGAGCCCTCCTCCCACGTCCTCTTCCTGGTCCAGGGCTGGACAAAGGTGACGGCCTCGGCGGCCAACGGCTACGAGGCCCTGCTCGCCCTGCGCGGCCCCGGCGACATAGTCGGCGAGTCGGCGGCGCTCACCGGCCGCCCCCGCTCGGCCACGGTGACCGCGCTGGAGGCGGTCCGGGCGGTGGCCGTCGAGCACGAACGCTTCAAAGACTTCCTGGGCCGTTCACCGGCTGTTTCGTTCGCCCTCCTGGGCCTCACGGCCGACCGCACCCGGGCCGCCGACCGCCGCCGCCTGGAGTTCGCCTCCATGAACGTGCGGGAACGCTTCGCGATCCTCCTCCTGGACCTCGCCCGCACCCACGGCCGCCGCACCCCCGAGGGCATCGAACTCTCGGTCCCCCTGAGCAAGCAGGAGCTGGCGGGCTCGGTGGGCGCGTCCAGGGAGATGGTGCAGCGGCTGCTGCGGGAGCTGCGGGAGAAGGAGGCGGTGGAGACGGGGAGGCGGGCGTTGCTGATTCGAAGGCCGGACATCTTGAGAAGGATCGCGGCGGCCGACCTGAGCCCGTCCGGCGATTGAGGACGAGGCCGTTCGGGCCGAAGCGGGGGTCCGGGGGCGGCAGCCCCCAGGTCCGACGGTCACCTCAACTCCCGCAGCCACCAACCCCCTTATGTGTACCCGTACACACTCCGACTGCGTCATACGCCCTCACACCGCACCGTCCCCACCCGCCACGCTGCTGCAAGCAACCCCCACATGCATGTCGAAGGGCGACCATGACCGACCCCGTGAGCCGCACGATCCTGCTGCTGGACATAGAGAGGTTCAGCGACCGGGACGACGTGGAGCAGGCCTACCTGCGGCGCATGCTGTACGACATCACCGACCGCGCACTCGAAAGCGCCGGCATCGACGAGACCCGCCGCCTGCGTGCCGACCGCGGGGACTCCGTGATGGAGCTGATCGACGCGAACGCCCCGGTCACCGCCCTGCTGCGGGCCCTGCTCGTGGAGGTCCCGGCCCAGCTGCGGACCGTCAACCGCATGGCGTCCAGCTCGGCCCAGATCCGGCTGCGCGGGGTCGTGGCCACCGGGTACGTGGCCGTGGACGAGCACGACGGCTGGGTCGGCACCGACCTGAACAACGCCTGCCGGCTGCTGGACGCCCAGTTGCTGCGGGCGGCCCTGCGCGAACGCCCCCACGACTTCGCGCTGATCGTCTCGGACTCCCTGTACGGGGGTGTCGTACGGCACAACCACCCCGGCATCCCGGCCGACGAGTTCCACCCGGTCGGCGTCGACACCAAGAACGGCCGGATGACGGCCTGGCTGCACGGACCGCTGCCCGGCGGATACGAGGCGGCCCCGGCCGGCACGGCCGACCAGGACCACCGTGACACGGGGATGGGGGAGGCGCCGGGCGGTTCGGGGGACCGCCCGGCGCCGCAGACCCCGCAGTCACCGGAGACGAAGGGGACGCCGGAACCGAGGGTCCCCGCGCAGGGCACCTCGCCCGCGCCGGAGAGCCGGCCCGCCCCGGGCCCCGTCTTCAACTTCAACGGTGCCGTCAGCATCGGCGGCAGCGTCGTGGCCGGCGACCAGCACGGCGTCAGCGGCGGGCAGGTCACCGGGGACGTCAACATGGGCGGCCGCAACGGGGGTGACGGCTCATGAGCGCACCGGACGCGGCGGAGGCCACTCGTCCCGGCCCCGCCGACGACCCGGCCGCCTCCGACGACGGCAAGGACGGCAGAGACGGCGCCGCGAAGGAGTCCCCGGCGGCCGAGGGCGCCGCGGAGTCCGAGGACCGCGAGCAGCCGCAGACCGCCTGGTCGGCCCGGCGCGACCTGATCGACCACAGCCCCCGGACGATGCGCTTCGGCGACGACGCCCGCATAGGCGGCAGCGCGGTCGGCGGCGACCAGCACGGTGTGAGCGGCGGCCGGGTCACCGGTGACGTGATCATGGGCACCAAGACGGAGATCCACCAGTGGGCGATACCCGGGTTCTCCGCCCCGTCCGCCGCCTCCGGCGAGGTCCCGCAGACCACGCTGGACCGGCTCGCCGCCTCGTTCGTCGCCGCCGACGCGACCGTCGAGAACCTGCTCGCCCGGCTGCGCCGCGACCGCGTCCTCGTCCTGTCCGGCGCCCGCTTCACCGGGAGACGCACGGCCGCCCTGGCCCTTCTGCACCGGCTCGGGGCGGCCCCCGTACACACGCTCGACCGCGACACGGACCCTGGCACGCTGGCGAACAGGTTCACCGCGGCGGACGAACCCGCCCCCGCCGAGCAGCCCCGGGGCTACGTCCTCGCCGACCTCGCCACGCACCGGGGCCGGCCCCTCCGCGAGCACCATCTCCTCGCCGCCCGCGACCGGTTGGCCGCGCGGGACGCCTATCTCGTCGTCACCGTGGGCCACACGGCGGTACTGGAGGACGTACCGGCCGTCGAATGGCGCTCGCCGCCTCCGGCCGACGTACTCGCCGCACACCTCCGCACCCGCGTCGCCGACGAGGAGACGACGGCCAAGCTGCTCGAACTCCCGGACGTGACCGAGTTCCTGAGCCGCAGTCATCAGTTGCGCGAGGTGGCCGCCTTCGCACAGCAGCTGGGCCGGTACGCGGCGGACGAGGTCACCGCGGAAGACATCGCCCAGTTCTCGCTCGTCTCCCTGGAGAACCAGGTCCAGGAGTGGTTCGAGGAGGACGAGGCGTCGATCCATCTGCGCGACAAGGCGTTCCTGGTCGCGCTGGCCGCGTTCGACGACGGCCCGTACGCCCTCACCGCCGAACTCAGCGATCTGCTCTACCGCTTCCTCCAGAAGACACAGAACCCGGTCGGTATCGCCGAGGTCCCCGTCTTCGGCACGCACATCGGCAAGCGGCTCCAACTCGCCCGCGCCGAGCGGTACGAGGACGACGAGCACACCGAGTGGGGCCCGGTGACCCAGCAGAAGGCCCGGTTCATCGACGACCGCGCCTCCCTCGTACTCCTGCGCGAGGTCTGGACCGGCCATCCCTCCGCACGCCCCGCGCTGATCAGCTGGCTGCGTCAACTGGCCGACGACGGGCGCCCACTCGTCCGTACCCGGGCCGCGTCCACGGTGGCCGTCCTGGCCCGCACCGACCTGCCCTCGGCGATGGCCCTGGTCATCGAGCCCTGGGCGACCTCCAACCGCTTCCGGCACCGGCTGGTGGCCGTCAACTCGCTCACCCTCGCGCACCTCATCGGCACGCCGAACATCCCGCGCATCCTCGACGAGTGGTCCCGGCACGAGGACCGGCGGCTGCGCTGGGTGGCCGTACGGGCGTACGCGCTGATCGGCCCCGAGCGCTGCGAGCAGGCCCTGGCCGCGCTGCGCACGGCGGCCCGCAGCCTGTACGAGACCCACGACAACTCGGACGCCTTCGACCGCGAGATGGCCGACGAACTGCGCGAGGCCGTCGCCCTGTTGCTGCTCTCCGAGGCCGGCGACACCGTCCTCGCCGAACTGCGCACGCACCTGGACGACGACCGCCCGGTGCACGACCTGACCATCGGCGGCTTCGTCAGCGCCTGCCGCCGCACCCAGGACGACGAGCGGTACGGCCATCCGCTGGTCCTGGCCTGGTACGCGCGGTCGGCCACCGAGGGCTCGGCCGCCGCCCACGGCATCCCGTTCCTGTGGCGGGCGGCGCTGGGCGATCCGAACACGACCCGATACGCCCTGGACGTGCTGCGCGAGTGGGTCCTGATCGCCGACCGCTCGACGACCACGGAGTGGGCCCTGGCGCATCTGCTCCCGACCCTGGTCACGACCCCGGCGGAGTTCCACCGTCTGGGCCATCTCCTGCGGACGATGCCGGGCGAGGACGGCGCGGCCCCGCCGGCGGTGGCGGCCCGCCTCCTCACGACACTCCCGATCCGCTAGCAAGCACATCCCGCTCACGCTCACCGAGGAGCAACGCACGATGCCCGCCTTCCACCGCCCGCCCGAGTGGCAGCAGTCCGCGGACCGGCACACGCAGTTGATCGACCCGGTCCTCACCGTGCGGCAACTGTCGCGCTTCGAACTCTCGTTGAAGTCGACGGTCCGTATCGACCACGCGCTCGTCTTCTCGACCGCCAAGGGCGGTTACGAGGCCTATCTCCCGCCCCGCCGTCCGACGCGCAGCGAGATCGCGGCGCGGCACTACACGGCGGTGTACGAGGTCGACATGGGCGTGCACCCGTTCTCGGGCACGCTCACACTGCCCAGCGACAACGACGCGTTCGAGTTCTCGGCCGAGGTCGACGTGTCCTGGCAGGTCGTCGACCCGGCCCGGTTCGTGGGCAGCGGCCACCGGGACGTGCCGGGCCTGCTCATCGGCGAACTCCAGCGCGCGGCACGCCCGGTGAGCCGGCGCTTCCCGATCGCGGAGAGCGCGGCGGCGGAGGGGGAGCTGCTGCAGGCGATCAACGTCCTGGGCCCGCTGGGCGCCCCGGCGGGCCTCCAGACCACGTGGACCCTGCGGCTGCGCCGCGACCAGGAGAACATCGACCACCAGCGCCGCCTCCAGGCGATCGACCACTCGGCGACCGAGCAGGTACGGGCAGCCGAGCGCGGTTCCGAGGTCGACGTGGAGGTGGACCGCCGCAACCGTCAGCAGGACGCCCTCCAGATCGAGCGCGCGATGTCGTACGGCACCCAGCAGCAGCACCTGGCCCTGCAACAACAGCGCTGGGACTACGAACAGGCGGCCCTGCAGAGCAGCCAGCAGCACCAACTGTCCGTCCAACGGGGCCACCAGGAACTGGAGTTGCAGAAGATCGAGGCGGAGAAGATCGCCTTCTACCAGTGGCACCTTTCCCAGGGCGGCGTCCAGGCCTGGGCCCTGCACCTGGCCCAGCACCCCGAGGACTCCCGCCTGGTCATGACGAGCATGCGCGACGACCAACTCCGCATGATCCAGGCCCAGATGGACCTGGTGAAGGACCTTCTCCACGGCGACAACGCGGAGAAGTTCGAGCTGGAGGGCCCCAAGCAACTGGCCCTGCGCACAGTGAGCGACATCCTCACCCAACGCCTCCCGGGCGTACCCCAGAACCCGCCGCCGCTGCCGGGCGGGGAGGCGGCTCCGGGGGTCCCGTACGGCGATCCGTACGGCGACCCTTACGGGGCGGGGTACGGGCAGGGGGTGCCCGGTGCGGCTGGGATGCCCGGGGCGGCTGGAGTGGCTGGGCAGCCGGGGGGCGTCCCAGGGATGGCGGGCCAGGCGGGAGGCGTCTCCGGGCAACCGGGCTCCGCCCCGGGCCAGGCGGGCCTCGCCCCTGGCCAGCCGGACTTCCTTCCGGGCCAAGCGGGTCCCGTCCCCGGACACCCCGGGTTCAACTCCGGCCAGCCCGGATTCACTCCCGGCCAGCCCGGACCCGCGCCCGGGCAACCGGACCTCGTCTCCGGCCAGCCCGGACCCGCGCCCGGGCAACCGGACCTCGTCTCCGGCCGGCCCGGCCCCGTGTACGGAACCCCGGGACAGCCCCCGAACGACGCGACCCCGGCGCAGGCTCAGGCTGTCCAGCCGCCGGTGGCTCCGGGTGTCGCGCCCGGCCAGGCGTCGGCCGCCTCCGCCTGGGGTACGCAGCCCCCGGCGAGCCCGTATCCGGGCGCCCCGCAGGCATCCGCGGCCCAGGCACCCATGCCGGGTGCCGGCGGGCCGTACGGGGCCGTTCCCGGGTACGGCGTTCCGGGCCCCGCCGATGTCCCCGGAGCGCCCGCCGCGTACACACCGCCGGCCACGGCCACGCGCCCGCCGGGTGCGCCGTACCAGCAGCCGTACTCCGCTCCCCAGACCCCCGCCTGGCAGCCGCCCCCCGGCTACGGCAGCACCCCGACGCTCCCCGAGCAGCAGGACGCACCGGCGGGCGAGGCGACGGACGGGACCGAGGAGGACGGGGCAGGCGGCGGCGCATGACCACGCTCGATCCGCGCCGCACCCCGGCGCCACTCCCACCGGACCCGCCCGCCGACCCCGCTCAGCTCTGCGAGCGCCTGCTCGCGGACCTCCGTACCGAGATCGCCCGAGCCGACAGCAAGGCGTCCGTCCTGGTCGCCGCGCTCGGGATGACCGCCGGTGTGTTCAGCGGGCTGCTCGCCGGGCGGAGCTGGAATCCGGGCGCGCTCAGCACCTTCGGCACCGTCGTCTGGGGCGCCGGGGCCGCGTCCCTGGCGCTGTCGCTGTTCGCGCTGCTCCTCGCCGTCCTGCCCCGCCACCGCTCCGAACCGTGGGCTCCGGGCCGGCCCCTCTCCTACTTCGCCGACATCCAACATGCCGTGCGAATCGGCCGGTTGGAGGCGGCGCTCGCCGACACCCAGCGCGATCCCACGGCCGCGCTCATCTCGGCGCTCACCGAGACGAGCCGTATCGCCACGCGCAAGCACCAGTGGATCCGTACCGGCCTGATCTCCTTCTGCACCGGCACGCTCCTCCTCCCCGCCTCGCTGCTCATCGGCTGATCACACCGGACACCGGACCGCTCAGTCACCGTCCCCGCACGTGAAGGAAGACCCATGACCCAGCCACCCTCGTCACCACCGGAGTACCCCGAACCCGCCGAGCAGCCCCTGGCCCCACCGACGTACCCCGAATCCGCCACCCAGCGGCCTCCGGTCGTCCCGCCGCAGTACCCCGAGCCCACCGCCCAGACTCCGCTCCCACCGACGTACCCCGAACCCGCCCCCCGGCCCCCGAACCCGCGGGCATACCCCGAACCCGACGCCCGGCCCCCGAGCCCTCCGACGTACCCGGGACAGGCAGCGGCCCAGCCGTCAGCCCCGCCCGTCCACCCCGGGTCGACAGCGGCTCACTCCTCGGCCCCGCCGCCGTACCCCGGGCAGTCCGCTCCCGCGTACCCGCAGGCGGCGCAGCAACCCCCGCCGTACCCGGACCCGGCCCAGGCACCCTCGTACCCGGACCCGGCCCAGCCACCCCAGTACACAGACGCCGCCCAGCCGCCCTCGTACCCTGCCGCCGCCCAGCCGCCCCCCTCCTATCCCGGCGCCGCTCCCCAGGCACCCGCATACCCCGACTCCGCCCAACCCCCGGCCTACCCGGGCGCGCCCCTGAACCAGGGCCAGCCCCCCGCCTACCCGGGCGCGGCCTCCGCCCAGCCTCCGCCGCCCTCCTACCCCCAGGCCGGCACCGCCCAGCCGCCCGTCCCCCCGCAGTACGCGCCCCCACAGCAACCCCCGACCGCGGCCCAAGCCCCGACCCCTCCCACCGAGCACCCCCACCACATCCCCACCGACCGCGGGCGCGTCCACATCTCCGCCCACCAGCGCCGTACCGACGCCACCGCCGTGGGGAACCTGCTCCTCTATCTCCCGAACTTCCTCTGCAGCCTCCTCGTCGTCAGCCTCTTCTCCCTCTTCTTCGGGAAGCTCGGCTTCCTCGTCGTGATCCTCTGGCTGCTGAGCGGCGCACTCGTGTTCCACCGGCCCACCGAAAGCGCCCTCGCGCGCCGTTTGCTTCATCTGCGCTACCCCACTCCACAAGAACGAGCCAAACTCGAACCGGTCTGGCGTGAGGTCACCGCCCGCGCGGGAGTCGAGGGGCGCAACTACGAACTCTGGGTCGAGGACAGCGACGGCCTGAACGCGGTCGCCGCCGCCGGCCACATCGTCGGCGTCACCCGCTTCGCCATGAACCAGCTGCCCAACGGCGAACTCGCCGCCGTCATGGCACACGAGCTGGGCCACCACGTCGGCGGCCACGCCTGGTCCGGGCTCCTCGGCTACTGGTACGCGCAGCCCGGCCGGATCGCCTGGCGGGTCCTGCGCGCCCTCTCCGTGATCGTCTTCAAGGTGTCCCGCGCCTTCTCCTGCCTCGGCGTCGGCTTCGTCGTCCTCGTCCTCGGCGGCATCGCCCTGGCGACCATCAGCAGCCTGTACGGCCTGCCCCTGCTGATCCTCGGCGTGCCGTACGCCCTCGCCGCCGTCGGCCGCCGCGCCGAACTCCGCGCCGACGAGCACGCGGCGGCCCTCGGCTTCGCGCCGATGCTGGCCGCCGTACTCCACAAGCTGCACCAGGACGAGCAGGCGCAGACGGCGGCGCTCGCCGCGCTCAACGGCGGTGTGGCGCCGGAGGAGAGCCCGCTGAGCAAGCTGCTCTCGTCCCACCCGGACTACCACACCCGGCTGCACCACCTCCAGCCGTACCTCCAGCAGCAACGCTGAGGGCAGGACGGCAGGCCGACAGGCTGAAGGGCGGTCACCCCGTGTCCGGGTGACCGCCCTTCAGCATTCTCAACATCTCCAGCGGCTCAGCGTTCCCGTGACCGCCGAGCCGCCGCCCGCGTCGCACGCTCCGCCGCGAACACGTCCTCCAGCCGGAACAGCAGGGCGCGACCGGCCCGGCCCGCGGCGGTGAGACGGCCGAGCTGCACCCATTTCCGGATCGTGGCGGGAGCGACTCCGATCTCCCGCGCGGCCAGCTCCCCGGTGATCAGGGTCGGCTGTCCCTCGTACGGCGTGCCCGTAGGCGTGTTGGTCGAGGTGCTCATCGGCCGACCCCCAATGCGACCCCCGACGCCGAGCACGCGGCAGCGACCCGCTCCCACTCCCCCTCCGGCCACCCGTGCCGGTGCCCGGGATCGTGGTGGCAGGCACAGTCGGGGGCGGTGCAGCGGCAGGCGGGGTTGATGCAGAGGACCGCCTGCCGGTCGGGGAAGGCTCGCAGGGAGACCGAGTCGCACCAGGGGCAGCGACCGGACACGCGTACGACGATCTCGCTGTCGCCCAGCGCGCGGGCGCAACGCCGGGCCAGCCGACGGGCCTCGTCGCGTACATGTACGGCCAGTACCCGGTCCGTGGCGATCTCGTCGAGCAGGGCCCCGATCCGGCGTAACCGCTCCGGCACGGGAGCGCGGTCCGGCCGGGGCAGCCCGAGCCGGTCGCGTACGGCCTCCTCCAGTTCGACCACGCCGTCCGCGATGTCGCGGATGGCGTCGGAGATGTGCAGCCGCAACGGAGCCGTTCTGGGCCCGGGCACCGCCAGACCATGGGTCTGCTGGAGCACCAGCGCCTCCTCGCGCTCCTGGCGCAGACGTGCGCCGAGTTCGGCCGAGGGTGCGGGTGCCGTACGGCCCCGGCAGCCGGGCGTACGGCCACGACCGGGGGTCAACTCTTCGTAGAGTTCCGGGAATTGCTGCGCCAGAACGCCGATCCACAGTGCGGCGTGCGCGGTCGGCCGCTCAGCCAACGGAACCTCCCGCACACCTCGACAGATTGCGAGCGCGCGCGCAATGATTTGCCTTTGCGTGTCCTACGTCCAACCAACCCCACATACCCCTGACCTCTCCCCCGTGCCCTTGCGTCACTTGTCGCGAGCTTGTAATTCCGCGCGCGCAAGCAAGCTAAACTCGCGCCACCCCCGAAGGAAAGCGAGTAGCGCCATGACGACCCCCGAGCTCGACGCGTTCGCGGCATGGGTCGAAGAGCTGATGCGCCGGCGCGGCTACGACATCGACAGCCCACGCGGCGGCGGCAAGTCGCGCATCGCGGACGAGGCGGGCGTACACCGTGCGGCCGTGACCCGACTGCTGCACCGCCAGAGCATGCCGGACCTGGAGACGACACGGCGCCTCGCCCGCGTACTGAACGTCTCCGTCCGCGAGATGCTCATCCGCTCCGGCCGACTGACCGCCGAGGAACTGACCGACCCGCGCGCCCACTTGCCCACCGCCCCTCCCACCTCCGCCCCGATCCGCCGCCTCACCGTGAACGAGGCCGCCGACCTTCTCGGCGTGCCGACGGACCAGCGCGAGCGGTTCGCCAGAGCCGTGGAGCAGTTCCTGCCACCGACGGCGGACGCGGGGACACCGCTCGCCTCCCACTGACCCCCCGCCCCCTACCTCTCTATGACCACCCTGCCTCACTAGTTGCGCGCGAGCAAGCAATCTGTCACAGTTGGCGCAGCAGCCGAACTGTGTCCGCACAGCAGGGGTTCCTGACACGTCAGGGACCCCTGTTCGCGTTCCCCGGACGCCCAGTTGCCCGGTTGCCCCAGTCGCCCAGCCGTCCGAGGTGATCCGGAATGACCTCAGCCGTACCTCCGCCCGACACCTTTCTCGAAGTCGAGGCGCTGGTCGTCGACATCCTCGAAGCCGACCCGGCGCTCTCCACCGCGCTCGTCGCGGTCGAGCCGCCGAGTGACTTCGACGGCACGGCCGCCGCCGTCCTCGTCAACCGGCGCGGTGGTGCCTGGATCGGTGATCTGCACGTCGACGAACCGCTGATCGAGCTGGAGGTGTACGGGCCGACCAAGGCCGCCGCGCACACCCTGGCCAACGCGGGCCGCCGCGCCGTACTCGCCGCGGCCGGACGTACGTACGGCACGAATCTGATCACCGACGTCGTCGAGGAGGACGGCCCGCGCTGGCTGCCCGACTACCTCTACCGGGCGGCCAATCGGTACGTGTGCGTCCTCAAGGTGTCCGTCAGCGTCTACTGACCCCTCCCCCGGCACTTCCCCCCGCCCCTCATTTCCTGTCCCTTCCTGTCCCTTAGTTGAGGAGAACCAGCAATGGCAGGCAGCAACACCTCAGAGATCCGCATCGCGGGAACCGGCCGCCTCTACGTCGCCGTCGCCGGCACGGCCGTACCGACCGTCTTCTCCGACACCCCGGCCGCCGACTGGGGCGCCCGCTGGAAGGACCTGGGCTACACCTCCGGCGAGGGCGTCACCTTCAGCAAGAAGGACAAGCTGGAGGCCGTCGACAGCTGGCAGACGATCAGCCCGGTCCACTTCGTCTACTCCGACCGGGATCTGACGCTGAAGTTCTCACTGCTCCAGTTCAACGAGGACACGCTGCCGTTCTTCATGGGCGGCGGCTCGGTCAAGCCCGTCGAGGGCTCCGCGGGCGGCTCGGGGGTCTTCGAGTACAAGATCGCCGACCGCGCGTACGCCGATGTCCGCGCGCTCGGGCTGGAGTTCACGGACGTACGGGCGAGCGACGGCTCGGTCGTGACGTACCGCTTCGGCATCCCGCGCGGCCAGGTCACGGCGTCCGACGACATCAAGCTCGGCCGCAAGGCCCCGGCCCAGCTCGGCATCACCTTCCAGGCCCTCGCCTCCGTCGAGGGGGAGTCCCTGGGCGGCTTCGTCATGAAGGACGCGGCGTACGCGGTCTGACCCACCCGATCCACCCGATCCACCCGATCCACCCACCCGCCGGACACCGGGGGCGATCCCTCCGCGCCGCCGGTGTCCGGCCCATCACCCCACCGCCCCACCCACTGCTTGACGCCTCTGACAAGGAGTACGACCGAAATGGCCTCTTTCGACGTCAACGCGGCCCGCGCCCAGCGCCTCGAATCCTTCGGCCGCAGCTGGTCCTTCAACCTGGACGGCGACACCTTCACCCTGCCGACCGAGCTGACCCGGGCCACCGCCAAGGCCCTGCGCAAGCTCGACGACAACGACGTGGACGGGCTGCTCGCGCTGCTGCTGGGCGAGGAGCAGTTCGCCCGTTTCGAACGGCACGAGGTCACCATGCAGGACATCGCCGCGATCCTGGAGGCGTACGGCAAGGAGACAGGGCTCGGCCTGGGGGAAGGCTGAGCCTCGGCGTGTTCGTCGACGAACACGCCGAGGCACTGGAGGCCGACCTGCTCCGCTACTACGGCACCGACCTGCTCGACTGGCACCGCGGCCGGCTCTCCTCCCGACGGCTCACCGTGCTCGTCAAGCACCTGCCGCGCGACTGCGCCCTGAACCGCGAACTCCACGGCGAGGCAGCCGAGTGGACGGTGACCGACCATCTGCTGGCCGCCACCGTGGACCATCTGGCCGCCGCCAACTGGATGTTCGCCTCCGTCAACTCGGCCGAGGACGCGGATCCACCGGAGCTGCCGGTGCCGGTGCCTCGGCCCGACGACCCGAGGGTGGGACGACCGGACGAGCCCACTCATGAGGACAGCGGCAAGGTGACACCGCCACCGGGGGCACCGCCGACGCCGTCCCAGGTCGCCCGCTTCTTCGGCTGACCGGGACGACCCGGACCGGCGTCAGGAGGACTCCGGCGGTGTCTCCTCCTGTCCGGACTCCCGTCCGGATTCCTGTACGGGAGGCACCCCGCCCGGCCTGTCGTCGAGCGGGGGCACGCTGGGCCGCCCCTTGCGCCGGACCACCTTGCGCCGGTCCCGTTCCGCACGGCGTTCCCGCACCTCACGGGCCGAGAGCAGGATGTCGGCCCGGGGATCGGGCAAGGCACCGGCGTCCGGGTCGGCCTCCGTTCCCGGTTCCCGGTCGGCCACGGCCCGCTCCCGCTCGCCCCGCTGCTCCACGCCGGTCACCGCGGGCGGCGGTTCGAGCAGTTGGACGTACGGCAGCGGAATGACCTCGCCCTCGCGTTCGCCCTCGGCCCTCTTCGACGGTCCCGTACGCCGGGGCCGGCGCCCCGTACGCGCGTCCTCCTGGCCCTGGAGGTACGCGGCGGTGATCCGGACCTCGTACTCGCGTCGTATCCCGGGAAGCTGCTCGGAGACGACGTCCGCCCAGCCGGCGCTGTAGGCGGTCAGTTCACGCCGGTCGAGTTCGGCGCGGGGCATCACGACGAGGTCTTCGGGGTCGTAGCCCAGCCGGAGGACGAGTTCGGTCACACGGGCGATCAGCTGGGCCAGGTCCTGGGACTGGTCGAGCCAGTCGATCACATGGTCACGCCGAACTCTGCTCGCTTCCCCGTCCACCCCACTGGCCTTGCCCTCGCGCGTCAAGTCCCTTCAACAACACGGTAGTTCACCGGCCGCTCATCCACGGCGGTTCGCAGCCGGATCGTGACCCGGAACCTCGACAGGTTCTTCACCGCCTCGCCACAACGGGCAAGGAAGGTCGTCGAAAGTGGCCAACCACACAACTGATGAGGTATACGACAAAACAACCTCGATCGAGGCGAAGATCGATGACCTCCGCAATCAACTGGTCAGCACGAAACTGCTCGACAGCAAGATAACCGAGCTCAAGAAAGCCATCGAAGCCGGGCCGACGGACAAGCCCACGGACGTTGCGGCCGCAGGGTCCAACATTCCCATCTTCAAAGAGATCCTGCTGGCCCTCAAAGCCGCGAACTGGGGCAGCCTCACGATTGTGCTCGTTGCCCTGGGTCTGTCGGCCGCCGCACTGGTTGTTCTGGTCGACGACACCAGGAAGGTCATCGGTCAGGTCAGGGACTGGACCAAATCCCGGAAAGAAAAAGCGAGTTCCTCCAAGCCCAGTACACCAAACACCAGTGGCCCCGCCCTCAGCGCCCCCAAGCCTGCTGATCTCACGAAGACCACCGGCGTGGTCAACACGCTGAAGAACGCCTTCGCAGGTCTGGTCAGCACCGTATCGAGGCTCCTCGGCCCACTGAACAGCGCCAACAATTTCCTGGGGAACTACAAGGGGAACGCGAACGGCGCCGCGGCGGCCACGGACAAAGTCGGCAGTTCGGCGCAGAAAACCGCGGGACAGATCAAGTCGAACACGGCGGCGACCCAGGTCGCGACAACCACGTCGAACAGCCTGCGGAACGGCCTCGACCAGCTTGAGAAGACTGTCACCAAATCGGGAAAGGCAGTCCAGACCGCCGGCACCAACACCGCGAAATACGAGGCCGGAGCCAACAAGGCGGCCAAGGGCCAGGACAAGATGAACAAGTCGATGAAGGGCAACTTCTTCGGCATGCTCATGGGCCTGCTGGCACCGCTCATCCAGCGGATCGTCGACATGGCGACCAGGTCGAAGACCATGCAGGACATCCTGAAGAAAGCCTTCGAGGTCATCAAGTCCGTCATTGACGGCGTCATCAAGTTCATCGGGCCGATCATGCAAAAGGCGGCCAAACTGATCAAGGACGTCTGGGACGGAATCAAAAAGGCCATCGAAACCGTCGTCAAAGCCGTGGCGAAGGTAATCCAGACGTACTTCGACATCTGGAAGAAAGTCATCACCACCGTCCTCGACGCGATCAAGGCTGTCGTCAGCAAGGTGTGGAACGGCATCAAGTCCGTCATCATGCCCGTCGTCGACTGGGTCAAGTCCGCGATCCCGAACGCGTTCCAGGCCGTCAAGGACAAGCTCTCCGACGCCTGGAACGGCCTCAAGGACATCGCGGGCCGCGCCTTCGACGGCATCAAGAACGCCGTGAAGGCACCGATCAACGCGGTCATCGGGCTCATCAACTCCGCGATCGGCAAGCTCAACAGCATCAGGGTGTCGATCCCCGGCTGGGTACCGTTCGTCGGCGGCAAGACCTTCGGGCTCAGCCTGCCGAAGATCCCCACCCTCGCGACCGGCGGTGTCGTCCTACCCCGCTCCGGCGGCGTACCGGCGATCCTCGCCGAGGCCGGGGAGGCGGAGGCCGTGCTGCCGCTGAGCAAGCTGGACCGCATGCTCAGGAACGCGGCCTCGCAGGGCCGGATCGGCGGCGACGGAGCCACCGGCGCGGGCGGGGCCCTGCGGATCGAGAACTACTACGCGGCCTCCTCCAGTGACCCCCAGCGGACCGCCGACGCGCTGATGTTCCTGGCCAAGGCACGCGGGTGGCGCGGATGAGTGCCGCGGCGGCAGCGGGTCCGGCGAACACCGACCCGTTCGCCCCGGTCCTGCCCGTGCTGAACGCGTTCCGTACGCAGGCGGCGCAGACCGCGAGCGCCGTACAAGGGCTCGTCGGCCGGATCAGAAGCGCCGCCACGGCCACCGGCGGCATCCGTGCCTCCCTCGCCCAGGGCGGCCAGGCGGTCGGCCGGGCCAGGGCGGGTGCCGAGGCCTCCGCCCGTTCCGTGACCAAGGCCGGTCAGTCGGCCGCGACCGCCGCCAGGGGCGTGAAGTCGTTCGGCGACCGGGCCAGGAGCGCCGGCCGTGCCGTCGGCCTGCTCAGGGCCGGACTCGCCACGGTGGCGACGCTCGTCGTCGGCTTCGCCGGCCCCATGGGCGTCGTAGGCGATCTGATGGGGGCCTTCGGCCTCGCCATGACCATCGGCGCCGGGGTGATGATGGTCATCAACCTCCTCACCCGCGCCAACCCGATCGGCTTCGTCGCGGGCCTGCTCCTGCCCGTCGCCGGATGGCTGATCGACCTCGCCGTGAACTCCGAGGCCGGGCAACGGATCATCGAGCAGCTCGCGACGATCGTGCTCAAGTACGTCGAGGGGTACCTCGCCGTCATCACCCCGGTCCTGCAGATCATCGGGACGCTGGTGAGCACGTACTTCGGCGCGATCCTCACCGTCGTCACGACCGTCCTCTCCGTCGTCGGCGCGGTCGTCGGCACCGGCTTCGCCGTGCTGCACGCGCTCACCACCGGAAACATCGAGGCGCTGCGCGGAAAGGTCGACGCCGTGTGGCGCGGCTTCAAGGGCGTCCTGGAGTCCGCCGTCGGCTGGATCACCCGGACGATCCCGGACATGTTCCAGCGGATCAAGGGCGCCATGTCGAGCACCCTCGGCGGGATCGGCAAGTTCGTCAGTACGGGCGTCGAGATGGTCGCGGGCCTGGTCAAGGCCCCGATCAACGGCCTGATCGCCTTCGCCAACTGGATCATCGACGGCCTCAACTCACTCAGCGTCAACATCCTCGGCAAGACGTTCGGCATCAACATCCCCAAGATCCCGATGCTCGCCGAGGGCGGTGTCGCCGTACCCGGAATCGCCCGTCGCGCGGGCAAGGTGCTGCCGCTCACCGCCCTGGAGCGGCAGCGGGCCCTCGCGAGCAGACGCGCGGCCCCGTCGTCCTCGCCGTACCGGATGGCCGAGTTCCGCGAGTCCGAGGGCGCGGGCCCCCGGGCCACCGCCGAGGACCTGCTGTTCCTCTCCTCGGCCCACGCACACCCATGAACCCCGACAGCGAGGTGACGGCCCCATGGCATCGACAACGGCCGAGACGACCGCGTACCCCGACTCCACCCTGGACCCGGCCCCCGGCTCGCTCATCACCCGCGAAGGGCAGATCCAGTGGGCCGGGCTGCTGCTGGGCCCCGGCACGGCCTACGAGATCGATCGCGGCGGACTCACCGGCTGGGAGGACCTCCCGGACTTCGACACCGGCGACGCCGACCACCCCACCGCCCACGGCGCCTGGGCGGGCGCCCGCTACGCCAAGCCCCGCAGGATCGGCGGCACGGTGTGGACCGTACCGGAGACCGTGGGCAGCCCCGAGTCAGCGCTGACCGCCACCCGCGTCCTGCGGCAGGCCCTGCTGCTCGCCGACGAGGAGCGCTGGCTCGCGGTCCGGCTGCACGGCGAGACCCTGGCCGTACGGGCCCGGGTCAGCCAGCGCGTACTGGCCGCCGACCGGGTCTACGCGACCCAGGGTGTGTCCAGGGCGGCCGTGCAGTGGTACGCCACCGACCCGCGCCGCTACCTGGTGACCGAGCAGACCGCGGTCACCGGGCCCCCGCAGCCGGAGAGCGGACTGAGCTGGCCGCTGACCTGGCCGCTGTACTGGGGCCAGACCGTCTCCACCGGCGATGTCGTCGCCGCGAACGACGGCTCCGCGCCCACCCACCCGGTGATCACCTTCAGCGGACCGTGCGTCAACCCCACGGTGACCGACCGCACCACCGACCGCCGGCTGCGCTACACGATCCGCCTGGCGGCGGGCGACCAGCTCGTGGTGGACACCGGCGCCGGCACGGTCACCCTCAACGGCACCGCCTCCCGCCGCCACACCGCCGCCGCGGACAGCGGCCCGGAGGAACTCTTCGCGTTCGCCCCGGGCCGCGCCCAACTGGCCTTCCGCCCGGACGACTTCGGCTCCGGCGCCCAGATGTCGGTGCGCTGGCGCAGCGCGGAGTGGTGACCTCACCGGGCTCCCGCACTCTCCCGACTCCCGCCATCCACAGAAGGACTTGGTATGAACGCACGCTCCGCCTGGCTGTCCCCGAACGGCCAGACACGGGAGGACACCCGCGTCGTCCAGACCGGCGCGGTCACCCCCGCCACCAACATCCGGGGCCGCTCCGGCGTCTTCCCGGGCTCGCCCGACGGGGCCTTCCGGGTCACGGGCTTCGCGCTGACCGGCACCTCCGGCGGTATGACCGCCACCGTGGGGGTCGGCCGGGGCGTGGTGCAGGCCGAGGACGACCGGGGCGCCTACCCGGTGGCCGTCACCCAGCCGGTCACCCTCACGTTCGCCGGCGGTGCGGACCAGAGCCGCCGGGATCTCGTCGTCCTTCGGATCTACGACGACCAGTACGACGCCTCCGGCCGCACCGAAGCAGTCGTCGAGGTCGTCCCGGGCACCCCCACCGCCACCGACCCGGCCCCGCCCGCGACCCCCGCCGCATCCCTGCCCCTGTACACCGTCCTGGTCCCGGCGAACGCGAGCGCCGGCAACGGAGGGATCATCTGGGCCTCCGCCGCCACCGTCACCGACCTGCGCACCAGTGTCGTGGCCGTCGGCGGCATCCTCCCGACGGAGAACGACTCCCGCACCGGCGCCTACCCCGGCCAGTACCGCGACACCAGCAACACCCTGCAACGCTGGAACGGCACCGCCTGGGTCGCCTACCCCCGAGAGACCGGCGGCATCGCCCCCAACGGGGCCGTCGGCAACGGCAGTTACGTCGGCCAGCACCGCGACGGCCCGAACGGCCTGCTCCAGCGCTGGAACGGCAGCACCTGGGTCTCGTACCAGCAGGTCCCCACCTGGCAGACCTACACGCCCATCTGGTACGCCAGCACGGGCGTCGCCCCGGTCCTCGGCAACGGCGCCCTGAACGCCAACTACTCGAAGATCGGCACGGTCGTCCATCTCCGGCTCCGTCTGGCGATCGGGTCGACGACGAACATCGCCGCCCAGGACGCGACCGCCATCTGGTCCTTCTCCCTGCCCGCTCCCCCGGCCCTCGGCTGGATGACCGACATCGTGCTGAACGTGGTCGGTTTCAACGCCGACGGCTTCAAGTTCCTCCAGGGCACCTGCCAGCTGGCCACGAGCGCCGACGGCGTCGGCCTGGCGACCCGGTTCACCACCACGCTGGGCGCCACGGCGACCGGGTGGAACAAGGCCAACCCCTTCCCCTGGATCACCAACTCCGTCCTGTCGATCTCGGGCACCTACCAGTCCGCGTCCTGACCCCCGTCGAGAAGGGGCCCAGCACATGAACGCACGCTCCGCCTGGCTGTCCCCGACCGGCCAGACCCGCGAGGACACCCGCGTCACCCAGCTCGGAGCCGTGACGCCCGCCGACAACATCGAGGGCCGGTCCGGCATCCTCCCCGGCTCCCCGACCGGCGCCGCCCGGATCACGGGCTTCGCCCTGACCGGCGCCACCGGCGGGATGACCGCCACCATCGGCACCGGCCGGGCCATCGTCCAGGCCGCGTCCGCCCGCGGCGCCTACCCGGTGGCCGTCACCGAGCCGATCACGCTCACGTTCGACAACGGCCAGGAGTACGCCCGCAAGGACCTCGTCGTCCTACGGATCTACGACGACCAGTACGACGCCTCCGGCCGCACCGAAGCAGTCGTCGAGGTCGTCAAGGGCACCCCGGCGGCCACCAGCCCGGTCCCGCCCGCGACCCCCGCCACCGCCCTGCCGCTCTACGCGGTCAACGTCCCCGCGAACGCGGGCGCGGGCAGCGGCGGCCTCACCTGGCTCGTCGACGACCTGCGCACCAGCATCGTCGCCGTGGGCGGCATCCTCCCGACGTACGGCGAGACCGGCAACGGCGCCTACCCCGGCCAGTACCGCGACACGGCCACCGCCCTGCAACGCTGGAACGGCACGGTCTGGATCCCGTACCCCCGGGAGCCGGGCGGCATCGCCCCGGGCGGCGCCCTGACCAACGGCAGTTACGCCGGCCAGTACCGGGACAGCCCCAACGGCCAGCTCCAGCGCTGGAACGGCACGGCCTGGGCGCCCGCCGTGCCGGGGCCGGTGTTCGTGGACACCCTCACCACCGGGTCGACGACCTCGACGGCGTACACGGCCACGCTCGTCCAGACGCCCGCCACACCACTGACCCTCAGTTTCACCGCACCCGCGTCCGGCGGTGTCCTCCTCAGCCACGGAACGCGCATGCTGACCGTCGGCAGCACGACCACGAACGCGTTCATGGCCCCGCAGGTCACCCAGGGCAGCACCGTGGTCCTGCCGGTGCAGGACGATCGCGCGGTGATGGGCGGGGGCACCCTCGCCATGTCGCTGACGGCCACCATGCGGCTCGGCTCACTGACCGCCGGCGCGACCTACACGGTCACCGCCATGTACCGGTCCAGCAACGCGTCCGTCGCCTGCACCTTCGACAACATGTGGCTGCGCGTCGACCCCATGGCCTGACGATCCTCCCGAGGAGCTGACGCCGGATGGCGACCACGACCGCGAACACCACCCCGTACCGCGCGATCTTCTGCGACCTGCGCACCGACCGCACCATCGACATCCTGCCCGTACGGGACGTCACCGTCGACGACTACATCGGCAAGGCCGGCTCCCTGTCCGGCACGATCCCCGTCCCCACCGCGGCCCTCGCCGCCCGGGTCCGCCGTATCGCGGAGGGCCGCACCGCGGTCTACCTGGAGCGCGGCGGCGACCTGTGGTGGGGCGGGATCATCTGGACAAGCACCCTGCAGAGCGACGAACGCGGCGTGCTCACCCTCGGCATCCAGGCGGCGACCTTCGACTCGTACGCGGGCCGCCGCCGTATCCGCGCCGACCTCGGCTACACGGACACCGACCAGCTGGCGCTCGCCCGCAACCTGTGGCGGCACATGCAGACATCACTCGCGGGCGGCGACATCCGCGTCAGCTACGGCACCGAGACCTCATCGGCGACCCGGACCGTCTCCTACCGCGACGGCGACGAGATCGTCTACTCCGAGGCGCTCGACGCACTCGCCGCGATGGACAACGGCTTCGAGCACCACATCGCCGTCTACCGCGACCCGGCCACCGGCGAGCGGATCCGCCGACTGCGCCTGGGCAGCCCCAGGATCCGCACCGGGACGACCGACCTGGTGATGGACCGTCCGGGCGCGATCCTGTCGTACTCCTTCCCGCGCGACGCCACCCGGGGCGGCACCACCGCCCGCGCCCGCGGGGCCTCCGTCAACGACAACCAGGCCGAGGAGTCGCGCCCGCTGTACGCCGACGCCCCGCCGGCCACGGCCCTGATCGACGCCGGGTATCCGCTCATCGACCTGACCTCGGACCACAACACGGTCACCGACGTCGACACGCTGCGGTCCCTGGCCACCGCCGAACTCGCCACGGCCGCCGGAGCGGTGGTGATCCCCGAGATCAGCGTCCGGCTCGACGACCTGGTGCCGCCCGCGCTGCTCGGCCGGACCGCCCGGATCCGGATCACCGACGAGTGGTGGCCGGAGGGCCTGGACGTGCGCTACCGGATCATCGGCGTCAAGGTCAGCCCGGCGCAGCGCGGCCGTCCCGACACCGCCGAGCTCTATCTGGAGGAACCCTGATGCCCCAGCTGCCCGAGGACATCATCGACCGGCTCACGGCGATGGAACGCCGTATCCAGCAGCTGTCGACGGCCGTCAATTCCCGGCCCGCGCTCAACAGGGTGTCCGGCGGCGGGGTGGAGATCACCGACGGGGGCTGGCTCCACGTACTGCCGCGCTCGGGCGGCCCCGCCGTCTTCTCCGTCGGCGCCGGAGGCCTGGCGTGCCCCTGGCTGACGATGCTGCCCCCGCAGGACACGACGGTCGCCCGCTGGCCGCAGACCACCGCGACCGCCTGGACGACGATCGCGGTGTCGTCCAACCCGCTGTGGCAGCCGCGGATGCGCCTCCAACTGGAGACCAGGGCCGCCACGGGCACCACCGGTGCGGTCCGTGTGCTCCTGGCCGGCACCCAGTGGGGCCCCGAGGTCGCCGCGGGCGCGGACTTCGACCACACCGCCGCCGTCGGCGCCGACTTCGGCACGCTGCTCACGGTGGAGATCCAGGCGCTGGTGACGAGCGCCTCCGGCACGGTCTACGCCCAGCCGCAGCTCATGTACGGCTGCGGGGACTGACGGCCACCGGCAACGCCGAAGGGCGGCCACCCCGAACCCGGGATGACCGCCCTTCGTACAGACAACTACCGCTTACTGGTTGTACGGACCGTAGTCGTAGTCCTCCAGCGGAACGGCCTGGCCGGAGCCCGTGCCGAACGGCGAGTAGTCGATGTCGTCGTAGCCGACGGCCGAGTACATCGCGGCCTTGGCCTCCTCGGTCGGCTCCACCCGGATGTTGCGGTAACGGGACAGACCCGTACCGGCCGGGATGAGCTTACCGATGATGACGTTCTCCTTGAGGCCGATGAGGCTGTCGGACTTGGCGTTGATCGCCGCATCCGTCAGGACTCGGGTCGTCTCCTGGAAGGAGGCGGCCGACAGCCAGGACTCCGTCGCCAGCGAGGCCTTGGTGATACCCATCAGCTGCGGACGGCCGGAGGCCGGGTGGCCGCCTTCCTGGACCACACGACGGTTCTCGGTCTCGAACTTGCCACGCTCGACCAGCTCGCCGGGCAGCAGCTCGGCGTCGCCGGACTCGATGATCGTCACACGGCGGAGCATCTGCCGGATGATGATCTCGATGTGCTTGTCGTGGATCGACACACCCTGCGAGTTGTAGACCTTCTGGACCTCGCCGACCAGGTGGACCTGGACCGCGCGCTGACCGAGGATCCGCAGCACGTCGTGCGGGTTGGTGGCACCGAAGGTGAGCTTCTGGCCCACCTCGACGTGGTCACCCTCACGCACCATGACCTTGGCGCGCTTCGAGATCGGGAACGCCGTCTCGTCGCTGCCGTCGTCCGGGGTGATGACGATCTTCTTGGTCTTCTCGGTCTCCTCGATACGGACGCGGCCGGCCGCCTCCGAGATCGGGGCGACACCCTTGGGCGTACGAGCCTCGAAGAGCTCGACGACACGGGGCAGACCCTGGGTGATGTCGTCACCGGCCACACCACCGGTGTGGAAGGTACGCATCGTCAGCTGGGTACCGGGCTCACCGATGGACTGGGCGGCGATGATGCCGACCGCCTCACCGATGTCGACCAGCTTGCCGGTGGCCAGCGAACGGCCGTAGCACATGGCGCAGGTGCCGACGGCGGACTCGCAGGTCAGGACCGAGCGGGTCTTGACCTCCTCGACGCCGTGCTTGACCAGCTCGTCGATGAGGACGTCACCGAGGTCGGTGTTGGCCGGGGCCAGCACACGTCCGTCGACGGTGATGTCCTCGGCCAGCGCACGGGCGTACACCGACGTCTCGACGTTCTCGGTCTTGCGCAGCACGCCGGCCTCGTCGCGCTCGGCGATGGCCAGCTTGAGGCCGCGGTCGGTGCCGCAGTCCTCCTCGCGGATGATGACGTCCTGCGAGACGTCCACCAGACGACGGGTGAGGTAACCCGAGTCGGCGGTACGCAGGGCGGTGTCGGCGAGACCCTTACGGGCACCGTGGGTGGAGATGAAGTACTCCAGCACGGACAGGCCCTCGCGGAAGGACGCCTTGATGGGACGGGGAATCGTCTCGTTCTTGGCGTTCGACACCAGACCACGCATACCGGCGATCTGCCGCATCTGCATCATGTTTCCTCGGGCACCCGAGTCAACCATCATGAAGATGGGGTTCGTCTTGGGGAAGTTCGCGTTCATCGCCTCGGCGACCTCGTTGGTCGCCTTGGTCCAGATCGCGATGAGCTCCTGCGTGCGCTCGTCCTTGGTGATCAGACCGCGCTCGTACTGCTTCTGGACCTTCTCGTCCAGCGCCTCGTAGCCCTTGACGATCTCCTTCTTCGCCTCGGGAACGACGACGTCGGAGATGGCCACGGTGACACCGGAGCGGGTCGCCCAGAAGAAGCCGGCCGCCTTCAGGTTGTCGAGCGTCGCCGCCACGATGACCTTGGGGTAGCGCTCGGCGAGGTCGTTGACGATCTCGGAGAGCTGCTTCTTGCCGACCGAGTAGTCGACGAACGGGTAGTCCTCGGGCAGCAGCTCGTTGAAGAGCGCGCGGCCCAGCGTGGTGCGCAGACGGAACGAGTCCCCCTGCTGCCACTCGGGCTCGCCCTCCTCGCGGGCCGGCGGGGTCCAGCCGCGCGGCGGGATGGTGCCCACCGGGAAGCGGATGTCGACGGCCGACTGGAGCGCCAGCTCACCGTTGTCGAACGCCATGGTCGCCTCGGCCGAGGAGCCGAACGCACGGCCCTCGCCCTTGACGTCACGCAGTTCACCGTCGGTGGTGAGGAAGAACAGACCGAGGACCATGTCCTGGGTCGGCATCGTCACCGGACGGCCGTCGGCGGGCTTGAGGATGTTGTTCGAGGACAGCATCAGGATGCGGGCCTCGGCCTGCGCCTCCGCGGAGAGCGGCAGGTGGACGGCCATCTGGTCACCGTCGAAGTCCGCGTTGAACGCGGTGCAGACGAGCGGGTGGATCTGGATGGCCTTGCCCTCGACCAGCTGCGGCTCGAAGGCCTGGATGCCGAGGCGGTGCAGCGTGGGCGCACGGTTCAGCAGAACCGGGTGCTCAGCGATGACCTCTTCGAGAACGTCGTACACGACGGTACGGCCGCGCTCGACCATCCTCTTCGCGCTCTTGATGTTCTGCGCGTGGTTGAGGTCGACCAGCCGCTTCATGACGAACGGCTTGAACAGCTCCAGCGCCATGGCCTTCGGCAGACCGCACTGGTGCAGCTTCAGCTGCGGACCGACGACGATCACGGAACGGGCCGAGTAGTCGACTCGCTTGCCGAGCAGGTTCTGACGGAATCGACCCTGCTTGCCCTTGAGCATGTCGCTCAGGGACTTCAGCGGGCGGTTACCGGGACCGGTGACCGGACGGCCACGACGACCGTTGTCGAACAGCGCGTCAACGGCCTCCTGAAGCATGCGCTTCTCGTTGTTGACGATGATCTCGGGAGCACCGAGGTCGAGAAGCCGCTTCAGACGGTTGTTGCGGTTGATCACACGGCGGTACAGGTCGTTCAGGTCGGAGGTCGCGAAACGGCCACCGTCCAGCTGCACCATCGGGCGAAGGTCCGGCGGGATGACCGGGACGCAGTCGAGAACCATGCCCTTGGGGCTGTTGGAGGTCTGCAGGAACGCGGACACGACCTTCAGCCGCTTCAGGGCGCGGGTCTTCTTCTGGCCCTTGCCGGTACGGATGATCTCGCGGAGGCGCTCGGCCTCCTCCTCCAGGTCGAAGGACTCCAGGCGCTTCTGCAGCGCCGCGGCACCCATCGAACCGTCGAAGTAGGTCCCGAAGCGGTCGCGCAGCTCGCGGTAGAGCAGCTCGTCGCCCTCCAGGTCCTGGACCTTGAGGTTCTTGAACCGGGTCCACACCTCGTCGAGCCGGTCGATCTCGCGCTGCGAGCGGTCCCGCAGCTGCTTCATCTCCCGCTCGGCACCTTCGCGCACCTTGCGGCGTACGTCGGCCTTGGCGCCCTCGGCCTCCAGCTCGCCCAGGTCGCTCTCGAGCTTCTTGGCGCGGGCCTCCAGGTCGGAGTCACGCCGGTTCTCGATCTGCTGCCGCTCGACCGAGACGTGCGCCTCCAGCGAGGGCAGGTCACGGGTACGGCGCTCGTCGTCGACGTACGTGATCATGTACGCCGCGAAGTAGATGACCTTTTCCAGGTCCTTCGGGGCGAGGTCGAGCAGGTAGCCAAGACGCGACGGAACGCCCTTGAAGTACCAGATGTGGGTGACGGGAGCGGCCAGCTCGATGTGGCCCATCCGCTCACGGCGCACCTTGGCGCGAGTGACCTCGACGCCACAGCGCTCACAGATGATGCCCTTGAAGCGGACACGCTTGTACTTGCCGCAGTAGCACTCCCAGTCCCGGGTCGGACCGAAGATCTTCTCGCAGAAGAGTCCGTCCTTTTCGGGCTTGAGCGTGCGGTAGTTGATCGTCTCGGGCTTCTTGACCTCGCCGTGGCTCCACTGACGGATGTCGTCAGCGGTGGCCAGACCGATCCGGAGCTCGTCGAAGAAGTTGACGTCGAGCACTATGCGTCAATCCCTCTCAGGGTTGTAAGTCATGGGGTCTGATACGGGGGTCCTGGGGCCGGAGGCCTTCATGGTGAAGGCCTCCGAACTCCCGTCAGACCTCTTCGACGCTGCTCGGCTCACGCCGGGACAGGTCGATGCCGAGCTCCTCCGCCGCGCGGAAGACGTCCTCGTCGGTGTCACGCATTTCGATGGACATACCGTCGCTGGACAGCACCTCCACGTTGAGGCAGAGAGACTGCATCTCCTTGATGAGCACCTTGAAGGACTCGGGGATGCCGGGCTCGGGGATGTTCTCGCCCTTGACGATGGCCTCGTAGACCTTCACGCGGCCGGTGACGTCGTCGGACTTGATGGTCAGCAGCTCCTGGAGGGCGTAGGCGGCGCCGTATGCCTCCAGCGCCCACACCTCCATCTCACCGAATCGCTGGCCACCGAACTGGGCCTTACCACCCAGCGGCTGCTGGGTGATCATCGAGTACGGACCGGTCGAACGCGCGTGCAGCTTGTCGTCGACCAGGTGGTGGAGCTTGAGGATGTACATGTAGCCGACCGAGATCGGCTCCGGGAACGGCTCGCCGGAGCGGCCGTCGAACAGCGGCGCCTTGCCGGTCGGGAGCACCATGCGCTCGCCGTCGCGGTTCGGGATCGTGTGGTTGAGCAGACCGGCCAGCTCGTCCTCACGCGCACCGTCGAAGACGGGGGTGGCGACGTTCGTGCCGGGGGCGACCACGTCGGCCTCGATGGCCTGGAGGCGCTGTGCCCAGTCGTCCGCGAGGCCGGAGACGTCCCAGCCGCGACTGGCGAGCCAGCCGAGGTGGATCTCCAGGACCTGTCCCGGGTTCATTCGGGACGGCACACCGAGCGGGTTGAGGATGATGTCGACCGGGGTCCCGTCCTCGAGGAACGGCATGTCCTCGATGGGCAGGATCTTGGAAATAACACCCTTGTTGCCGTGACGACCGGCGAGCTTGTCACCGTCGGTGATCTTGCGCTTCTGCGCAACATACACACGGACCAGCTGGTTGACGCCGGGCGGCAGCTCGTCGCCCTCTTCACGGTCGAAGACGCGGACGCCGATGACCTTGCCGATCTCGCCGTGCGGCACCTTCAGCGAGGTGTCACGGACCTCGCGCGCCTTCTCACCGAAGATCGCGCGGAGCAGGCGCTCCTCGGGGGTCAGCTCGGTCTCACCCTTGGGCGTGACCTTGCCGACGAGGATGTCACCGGCGACGACCTCGGCACCGATGCGGATGATGCCGCGCTCGTCGAGGTCGGCGAGGACCTCCTCGGAGACGTTCGGGATGTCCCGGGTGATCTCCTCGGGGCCGAGCTTGGTGTCACGGGCGTCGACCTCGTGCTCCTCGATGTGGATCGAGGAGAGGACGTCGTCCTGCACGAGGCGCTGCGACAGGATGATCGCGTCCTCGTAGTTGTGACCCTCCCACGGCATGAAGGCGACGAGCAGGTTCTTGCCCAGCGCCATCTCGCCTTCCTGGGTGGCCGGCCCGTCGGCGAGAACCTGGTTCTCGACGATCCGGTCGCCCTCGTCCACGACAACCTTCTGGTTGACCGAGGTGCCCTGGTTGGAGCGCGAGAACTTCGCGACGCGGTACGTGGTGTACGTACCGTCGTCGTTGGCGACGGTGATGTAGTCCGCGGAGACCTCCTGGACGACACCCGCCTTCTCGGCCTTGATGACGTCGCCGGCGTCGACGGCGCAGCGGTACTCCATGCCCGTACCGACGAGGGGGGCCTCGGCGGTGATCAGCGGCACGGCCTGGCGCATCATGTTCGCGCCCATGAGGGCACGGTTGGCGTCGTCGTGCTCCAGGAAGGGGATCATCGCGGTCGCGACGGACACCATCTGGCGCGGGGAGACGTCCATGTAGTCGACGTCGTCGCCGGGGATGTAGTCGATCTCGCCGCCACGGCGGCGGACGAGAACGCGGGACTCCTCGAAGCGCATGTCCTCGGAGAGGATCGCGTTCGCCTGGGCGATCACGAAGCGGTCTTCTTCGTCGGCGGTCAGGTAGTCGACGTCGTCGGTGACGACACCCTCGACGACCTTGCGGTACGGGGTCTCGACGAACCCGAACGCGTTGACCCGGCCGTAGGAGGCGAGCGAGCCGATCAGACCGATGTTCGGGCCTTCAGGGGTCTCGATCGGACACATGCGGCCGTAGTGCGAGGGGTGCACGTCACGGACCTCGAAGCCGGCCCGCTCACGGGAGAGACCACCCGGGCCAAGAGCCGACAGACGGCGCTTGTGGGTGAGACCCGACAGCGGGTTGTTCTGGTCCATGAACTGCGACAGCTGGCTGGTGCCGAAGAACTCCTTGATGGAGGCGACGACCGGCCGGATGTTGATCAGGGTCTGCGGCGTGATCGCCTCGACGTCCTGGGTCGTCATCCGCTCGCGGACGACTCGCTCCATACGCGCCAGACCCGTACGGACCTGGTTCTGGATGAGCTCGCCGACGTTGCGCAGACGACGGTTGCCGAAGTGGTCGATGTCGTCGGTCTCGACGACGATCGTCGTGCCGTTGTCGCCAACGGTCTCGGTCTCACCGGCGTGCAGCTTCACCAGGTACTTGATCGTCGAGATGATGTCCTCGACGGTCAGCACACCGGCGTCCAGCGGGGCCTCGCCGCCCAGCTTCTTGTTGACCTTGTAACGGCCGACCTTGGCGAGGTCGTAGCGCTTCGGGTTGAAGTAGAGGTTCTCCAGAAGCGTCTGCGCGGCCTCACGGGTCGGCGGCTCGCCCGGACGGAGCTTGCGGTAGATGTCGAGCAGCGCGTCGTCCTGGCCCTGGGTGTGGTCCTTCTCCAGGGTGGCGCGCATCGACTCGTACTCGCCGAACTCTTCGAGGATCTGCTCGGTCGTCCAGCCGAGAGCCTTGAGAAGGACGGTGACGGACTGCTTGCGCTTGCGGTCGATGCGGACACCGACCATGTCGCGCTTGTCGATCTCCATCTCCAGCCAGGCGCCCCGGGAGGGGATCACCTTGGAGGAGAAGATGTCCTTGTCGGACGTCTTGTCGATGGAGGAGTCGAAGTAGACACCCGGCGAACGGACCAGCTGCGACACGACGACACGCTCGGTGCCGTTGATGACGAAGGTGCCCTTGTTGGTCATGAGCGGGAAGTCGCCCATGAAGACCGTCTGGGACTTGATCTCGCCGGTCTCGTTGTTGGTGAACTCGGCCGTGACGAAGAGGGGCGCGGAGTACGTGAAGTCGCGCTCCTTGCACTCGTCGATCGAGTTCTTCGGAGGCTCGAAACGGTGGTCGCGGAACGTCAGGGACATCGACCCGGAGAAGTCCTCGATCGGGGAGATCTCCTCGAAGATCTCCTCCAGACCGGACTTGGTGGGGACGTCCTGTCCGCTGTCCAGAGCAGCCTCGACGCGAGCCTTCCACGCGGCGTTACCGAGCAGCCAGTCGAAGCTCTCGGTTTGCAGCGCAAGGAGGTTCGGAACCTCGAGGGGCTCCTTGATCTTTGCAAAAGAGATGCGCAGCGGGGCAGTGCTGGCGCCGTTGTTCGTATTCGCGGAGGCAGTGCGCGAGGCGGCCAAGAGGGGGTCCTTCCGAGGGCTCGGACTCACTACGCGCGTACCGGCCCCTCACCGGGGCACAGAGACAGGCGCTCCACTGACCAGCCGTAAAAGGCCAGGTCGGAGAAGGTCCGATCGTCGGTGCTCAAGCGAGGGCATGCCCCTGGTGACGGGCAGGAGGCAGCTAACAGGCAGCGCAAAGGGTCAGTGTAGCCACTAGGCCCACTGATGTCCAGTGCGGGTTTTTGAAGACCCTCGTTGTTCTCAGCCCCTGCTGCAAGCCACGCCCTCGATGCACATCGATCCTGCCCTCTTCGCCACCGATCCATGCCTCGGATTCGGATCGATGTGGCGACGCGTCCTGAGAATTGCGCGCTACGTGCAGTTCGTCAAGGCCTCCATGCCCCGGACCCGGTGCTGCCATCGTCACGTACGGGACGTCACCAGGGGCGTTCGGAGGCACGACGAAGATCACCTTACTCGCCGTCACCGAGCCTGCAAGGCAGCCACGACCCGACCCCTCGAACGCCGAAGAGCGACCACCCAGATGGATGATCGCTCTTCACTGCGTCAGCGTTACAGGGCTCTCAGAAGCCCCACGTCAGCTGCCACGAGAGCCCTCAGCGGGCTCCCAAGGGTGTTACTTGACCTCGACGCCCGCGCCGGCGGCCTTGAGGGACTCGGCAGCCTTCTCGGCGGCCTCCTTGGTGACCTTCTCGAGAACGGGCTTCGGGGCGCCGTCCACGAGGTCCTTGGCCTCCTTCAGACCCAGGGAGGTCAGCTCACGCACGACCTTGATGACCTGGATCTTCTTCTCGCCGGCACCCGTGAGGATGACGTCGAACTCGTCCTGCTCCTCGACGGCCTCGGCGGCGGCGGCCGGACCGGCCGGGCCCGCGACGGCGACGGCCGCGGCGGCGGTGACGTCGAACTTCTCCTCGAACGCCTTCACGAACTCGGAGAGCTCGATGAGGGTGAGGGACTCGAACTGCTCGAGCAGCTCTTCCTGGGACAGCTTCGTCGCCATGATGGGCGATCCTTCCAGTCAATTCGGCAGGTGCCGATTACGTGTCGGCGGGCGTACGTTCGGCCCGCGTCGACCACCGCGTCAGGCGGCGGTCAAAGTGCGAGCCGAATTACTCGGCACCGCCCTGCTCGGCGAGCTTGACGCGAAGCGCCTCCGCGGTGCGGACGAACTTCGACGGCAGCGCCTGGAAGAGCGAGGCAGCCTGAGACTGCTTGCCCTTGAAGGCACCGGCCAGCTTGCTGAGCAGAACCTCGCGGGACTCGAGGTCCGCAAGCTTCTTGATCTCATCGGCGGACAGCGCCTTACCGTCAAGGACACCGCCCTTGATGATGAGGTTCGGGTTGTCCTTGGCGAAGTCACGAAGACCCTTCGCCGACTCCACCGGGTCACCGGTGACGAAGGCGACCGCCGTCGGACCGTTGAACAGGTCGTCGAGCGTAGAGATCCCGGCCTCGTTGGCCGCAATCTTGGTCAGCGTGTTCTTCACCACGGCGTACTGGGCGTTCTCACCGAGCGAACGACGCAGCGTCTTGAGCTGCGCCACGGTGAGACCCCGGTACTCGGTCAGCACGGCGGCGTTCGAGCTGCGGAACTGCTCCGCGAGCTCGGCCACCGCGGCAGCCTTGTCGGGCCTTGCCATAGAGCGTCGGCCTCCTTCCGGGTGATGAGGACCGCTCGGAAGGGGCTGAGGAAAACGAAACGCCCCGGCGCAGGCGCACGGGGCGTGAACTCGACCGAACGAATTCCGTGAGCGGATTCCGTCCAGGAGCACTTCCACAGTCACCTACGCGGGTCGTCCGCAGTTCAGCGGATCCTTCGGCCACCGAGCCCTCGTATGAGGACACAGCAACGACCAGCGGTCTTTGGCTTCAAAAGGAGAGTACGTGAAGGACCAACAGCCAGGCAAATCGCGCCCCTGGGAGGGCCGCAGGCCCTTCTCAGGGGCGCGGGGAACTGCGCGACAAGCCCCCACCGGGCCCGCAGGCAACCAACGAGCCTAGGCCCCCTTCAACATCTCAGCCAGGTCAGCAACATCCTTGGCCGCCGGGGCAACGATCGTCACCGGCTTGTTGAAGTCGTCAAAGGTGATCGTCATGTCCAGCGGCCCCTTGTCGCCCGCACCCCGCATCCGGAACTGCTTCGTCAGCTCGTCCTCACCGACCCACAGATCCATCGTGAACTTCTCGATCCCCAGCTTCTCGTACTGCTCAAGGCTCTTCTCCCGCGCCTCACGAGTCACCTTGGTCTCCTTCTTGAGGGAGTCCCGGAACTCGTCGAGGGTGACCGTGCCCGCGTAGTGGGTGGTCTTCACCCCGTCCACGGTCTCCGTGCCGACCTCCTTCACGTCCTTCGAGCCGGTGAGGAAGGTGGACTCCTGGGCGGGGTTCTTGTCGGCCTGCCCAGCCGCCCCGAGCGACTCGCCACCGGCAGCGCCCAGCGTGGACAGGTCGAACTTGATCCAGCTCTTGCCGTCCATCTCCTTGGCCGCCGCCGCGCCCCCGCCTATGAACATCGCCTTGTCGACGAGACGTATCTCGGCGGTGCCGTCCGCACCCTGGTCGAGGGCCGTGATCTTCATGCTCATGGCCACGTCGGGCTTGAGCCGCATCTTGGCGTCGGCCTTGACGCGCCCTTCCTCGGGCGTGCGGCCGGTCATCCGGTAGCTGAGGGAGGTGATGTCCTCCACGTTCTTCGCCGCCTTGGCGACAGCAGCCGCCGGCGTCATCTTCGGCGACTCCTCGGTGTCCCCCTTGGAACAGGCGACGGCACCGGTGCCGAGCAGCAGTACGGCAAGGCCCACACGTACAGCGGATGAAGCAGCCATGATTCCCCCCATAGGAACTTTGTGAACACACGGTCGATTCACAGAAACGACCGTGAGCCTAACCCGGAGAGGCGGATGAGGCTCCTGAATTCCCCAACAGCTCCTTGAAGTCCGCGGTGTCCCCGCCCGCCGGAGCCGCCACCTCCGCCTTCACGCCGTACGCGCTGTAGTACGCCGTCGACGACATCCGCCCGCTCGACAGCTCACCCTGCTCGACCTTCTTGACCAGCAGATTCCGCTCGTTGACCCAGATGTCGACCGTCTCGGTGGCGACGCCGGCCTGGACGAGCTGCTCCTTGAGGGCCGAGTCGGCGAGTGCGGCCACGTCCACCGTGCCCGAGTAGCGCGTCGTACGTTCACCGCGCACTGTTTCCGTCCCGGCCCTGCGGGCGTCACCGGAGGCCAGCAGGAGCTTCACCGGCTGCACGGGGGCGGTCTGGCGCAGCTGGTCCTTCAGATACGTCCCGGAGCCGCCGGGCAGGTCCGCCAGGTCGTCGTAGCCGTACCGGATCCAGTGCTTGCCCCGCATCTGGGCGGCGAACTTGTCGCCGACCTTGGCGTAGTAGGCGTCTGGCAGCAGCCTGGCCTCCATGGAGGAGCTGTTGAGCGCCCGCATGGAATCGGCCAGCTCACCGCCGGTGTAGGTGATGCTGAGCTTGCCGACCGACTCGCCGGCCCAGCCGAGGACACCGGCCGTCCGCATGGAGAGCAGGTCGCCCATGACGGAGGACGAGCTGACCCGGGCGGAACCGGCCAGGTCGGTGGCCTTCTCGACGGCGTGCAGCGCGGCGGCCGTACGGGGGTCCGGGCCGGCCGTTCCCCGGGTCTGCTCGGCGTCCCCCTCGTCGGGGTCACCGGAGAAACTGCACGCGGACATCGCCACGCCCGCCACGACCAGCGCGGCGGTCACCGCGCCCGCCCTGACCGTCCGCCGTACGCCTCGTATCCCCCGTACACCGCTGTGCCTCATCCGTACCCCTACCCCCTAGTACACCCCGTGATCTTCACGCTAACCCGTCCCTACGACAACGGGCCCCGCACCTCGAAAGGTTGCGGGGCCCGTCGTACAGAACGCGTACGCGCGGCTACCGGGGTGAGCGGAGGGCTCAGACGGCGGCCGGGTCCTCCTCGACGAGGAGGTTGCGGGTGCGGTTGGGGTCGAGCGGAACGCCGGGGCCGATCGTGGTGCTGATCGCGGCCTTCTTGATGTAGCGCCCCTTGGCGGCGGACGGCTTCAGACGGAGGATCTCCTCCAGCGCCGCGCCGTAGTTCTCCACCAGCTTGGTGTCGTCGAACGACGTCTTGCCGATGATGAAGTGCAGGTTCGAGTGCTTGTCGACACGGAACTCGATCTTGCCGCCCTTGATCTCGGTCACGGCCTTGGCCACGTCCGGGGTCACGGTGCCCGTCTTCGGGTTCGGCATCAGACCACGCGGGCCGAGGACACGGCCCAGGCGGCCGACCTTGCCCATGAGGTCCGGGGTGGCGACGACGGCGTCGAAGTCCAGCCGGCCCTTCGCCACCTCGTCGATGAGTTCGTCGGAGCCGACGATGTCGGCGCCCGCGGCGGTCGCGGCCTCGGCACGGTCACCGGTCGCGAAGACCAGGACCCGGGCGGTCTTACCGGTGCCGTGCGGGAGGTTCACGGTGCCACGGACCATCTGGTCGGCCTTGCGCGGGTCTACACCCAGGCGGAAGGCGACCTCGACGGTGCCGTCGAACTTGCTCGTGGAGGTCTCCTTGGCGAGACGCACGGCTTCGAGCGGGGCGTAGAGCTTGTCCCGGTCGACCTTGGCGTCCGCAGCGCGGAGAGACTTGCTGCGCTTGCTCACTACTGCTCCTGATGTTGTTCTGAGGAGTCGTGGGGTAACGGGCCGAGCAGGCCCTGCCACGTACTACTGAAGACTTACGGGGTTGGGGCTCAGCCCTCGACCGTGATGCCCATGGAACGGGCGGTGCCGGCGATGATCTTCGACGCGGCGTCCAGGTCGTTGGCGTTCAGGTCGGGAAGCTTGGTCGTGGCGATCTCACGGACCTGCGCCTGGGTGATCTTGGCGACCTTGGTCTTGTGCGGCTCGCCGGAGCCCTTCTCGACACCCGCGGCCTTGAGGATCATCTTCGCGGCCGGCGGCGTCTTGGTGATGAAGGTGAAGGAGCGGTCCTCGTAGACCGTGATCTCCACCGGGATCACCCAGCCACGCTGCGACTCGGTCGCGGCGTTGTACGCCTTGCAGAACTCCATGATGTTGACGCCGTGCTGACCGAGCGCGGGGCCGACCGGCGGGGCGGGGTTCGCCGCACCGGCGTTGATCTGGAGCTTGATAAGCCCCGTGACCTTCTTCTTCTTGGGAGGCATTCCGGGTCCTCTATCTTCGTTGGTCTTCGCTGTGCCCGACAGAAGCCAGGCAACCGCACCACGATAAAGGACACCGTGGCGAGGCGTGAAACCGAGCAGGTCAGGCCAGCTCCGGGAGAGCCGACCTGACCTGGACGGAAGCTGGTGACGTGCTAGTTCTTCTGGATCTGGTCGAACGACAGCTCGACCGGGGTCTCGCGGCCGAAGATCTCGACGAGGCCCTTGACCTTCTTCGAGTCGGCGTTGATCTCGTTGATCGTCGCCTGCAGCGTCGCGAACGGGCCGTCGGTGACGGTGACCGAGTCGCCGACCTCGAAGTCCAGCACCTGCACTTCGAGCTTGCGGGCCGGAGCCGGCCTGCCCTCGGCCTCGGCGGCCTCACGAGCGGCCTTCTCCTCGGCCTCCGGCGCGAGCATCTTGACGATCTCGTCCAGGGTCAGCGGGTACGGGTCGTACGCGTTGCCCACGAAGCCGGTGACACCGGGGGTGTTGCGGACGACGCCCCAGGACTCGTTCGTCAGGTCCATGCGGACGAGAACGTAGCCGGGAAGCTTGTTCTGGCGGACCGTCTTGCGCTCGCCGTTCTTGATCTGGGCGACCTCTTCCTGCGGCACCTCGGCCTGGAAGATGAAGTCCTCGACGTTGAGCGAGACGGCACGCTGTTCGAGGTTGGTCTTCACACGGTTCTCGTAACCGGCGTACGTGTGGATGACGTACCACTCGCCGGGGAGCGTGCGCAGTTCCTCGCGGAGGGCCTCGACGGGGTCGACGGGCTCGGCCTCTTCTTCGGCTTCCTCAGCCTCAGCCTCGGCCTCAGTGTCCTCGGCGTCGCCGTCCTCATCGTCCTCGATGTGGATGGCGTCTTCCTCGGCGGGCTCCCCCACGGCGGCGTCGGCAGCGTCGACCTCGTCCTCGACCTCATCGGCGCCCTCGACGATGTCCAGCTCGTCATCCACGGACTCGTCCGGCACGATGGCGTCGTTCAGGTTCGGGTCAGACACGGTGGCTGCTTCTTCCTGGATACATGTGGGTGGAACATGCGAAAGGGGCGCCGCACCCGGCGCCCTTCGCTCTTGGCTCAGCCGAAGACGTACTTGGCGGCTTTGTCGAGGCCAAAGTCAATCACAGTCACCAGGCCGATCATGACGATCACGAAGACGATCACCACGGTCGTGTACGTCGTCAGCTGGTTGCGCGTCGGCCAGACGACCTTGCGGAGTTCCGCGACGATCTGGCGGTAGAAGACCGCGAGTCGCTTCAGCGGACCCTTCTTGGCACGCTTGCCGCCCTTGCGAGTCTTCTTGTCCGACTCGGGCGCCTCGTCCTGGGCATCAGGCATGTCGATGGAGCCCACGGCGTCCGCCATTCATCCTCACCTGTTCCCGGGTCGTGGCCGTGCCGCGCCCGGTCTGAGCCGCACGGCGATGCAATGCAGTACGTACATGCGCACACAGCCTGGTGACAGGCGTGTGTAGCAGGGCCGGAGGGACTTGAACCCCCAACCGCTGGTTTTGGAGACCAGTGCTCTACCAATTGAGCTACGACCCTTTGTGGTTACTCCAACGTACCGTACTCGCCCGGAAGCTCGGTGTGCACCGGATGAGCGCGGGCCGGTGAAGGCCAACGAGGTGAGAGTGTACGTGCTCCAGCGGCGATCGTCGAACAGAAAGCGCCCGCTGGGGCGTTGCCGACGGAAGATCACCCAGCCCAGCCCCCGGATCCGGACGCTTGTTCAGCCTTCCGCCCTGCCCGGCACGTGTTCTTCTCCTCCTGGGTGATCCACTCCGGTATCCGGTCTGACCAATACGTGAAACCCGTGTGCCGTGGAGGTTTCCGGTCTGAAACGATGGGCACCATGAGCGCTGCAACCCCTCCCACCGAGCGCCGGGTCTCCGCCCGAGTCGGCGCGATCTCCGAGTCCGCCACCCTCGCCGTGGACGCCAAGGCCAAGGCCCTGAAGGCCGCCGGGCGCCCGGTGATCGGCTTCGGCGCCGGTGAACCGGACTTCCCGACCCCGGACTACATCGTCCAGGCCGCCGTAGAGGCCTGCTCGAACCCGAAGTACCACCGCTACACGCCGGCCGGTGGTCTCCCCGAGCTGAAGGCCGCGATCGTCGCCAAGACGCTCCGCGACTCGAACTACGAGGTGGACGCCTCCCAGGTCCTGATCACCAACGGCGGCAAGCAGGCCATCTACAACGCCTTCGCCGCGATCCTCGACCCGGGCGACGAGGTCATCGTCCCGGCCCCGTACTGGACGACCTACCCGGAGTCGATCCGGCTGGCCGGCGGTGTCCCGGTCGAGGTCGTCGCGGACGAGACGACCGGCTACCGCGTGAGCGTGGAGCAGCTGGAGGCGGCCCGCACCGAGCGGACGAAGGTCGTCCTGTTCGTCTCCCCCTCCAACCCGACCGGCGCGGTCTACAGCGCCGAGGACACCGAGGCGATCGGCCGCTGGGCCGTGGAGCACGGCCTGTGGGTGCTGACGGACGAGATCTACGAGCACCTCGTCTACGGCGACGCGAAGTTCACCTCGCTGCCCGCGATCCTCCCCGAGCTGCGCGACAAGTGCATCGTCGTCAACGGCGTCGCCAAGACGTACGCCATGACGGGCTGGCGGGTCGGCTGGATCATCGGCCCGAAGGACGTCGTCAAGGCCGCGACCAACCTCCAGTCGCACGCCACCTCGAACGTCTCCAACGTGGCCCAGATCGCCGCCCTCGCCGCCGTCTCCGGGAACCTGGACGCCGTCGCGGAGATGCGGGTGGCCTTCGACCGCCGCCGCCACACCATCGTGCGCATGCTCAACGAGATCGACGGCGTGGTCTGCCCGGAGCCCGAGGGCGCCTTCTACGTCTACCCGTCGGTGAAGGCCCTCCTGGGCAAGGAGATCCGCGGCAAGCGCCCGCAGGACTCGGTCGAGCTGGCGGCGCTGATCCTGGACGAGGTCGAGGTGGCCGTCGTACCGGGTGAGGCGTTCGGCACACCGGGCTATCTGCGTCTGTCGTACGCCCTGGGCGACGAGGACCTCGTCGAGGGCATCAGCCGCGTACAGAAGCTGCTGGCCGAGGCGACGGACTGAACCTCGTGAGGTGAGTGGGCCGCTTCCTCAGGGAAGCGGCCTTCTTTCGTCTCTCAGTGCGAGCAAGACCACGTTCAGGGAAAGCGGTACCGATACGAGCCGGACGTACGGCAGGATCCTGGAATGGAGCACGTACGTGATGTCTCTGCACTGCCGAAAGCCCATCTGCACCTGCACTTCACCGGGTCGATGCGGTCCGCGACCCTGCTGGAACTGGCCGACAAGTACGGTGTGCGGTTGCCCGAGGCGCTGACCGACGCCCTCACCAGCGGCGAACCGCCGAAACTCCGGGCGACCGACGAGCGGGGCTGGTTCCGTTTCCAGCGGCTGTACGACGCGGCCCGGTCCTGTCTGCGTGAGCCCGAGGACATCCAGCGGCTGGTCCGCGAGGCCGCCGAGGAGGACGCGAAGGACGGCTCGGGCTGGCTGGAGATCCAGGTCGACCCGACCTCGTACGCCCCTCGCCTGGGCGGTCTCATCCCGGCGCTGGAGATCATCCTGGACGCGGTGGAGACCGCGGGCCGGGAGACCGGGATCGGGATGCGGGTCCTGGTGGCCGCGAACCGCATGAAGCACCCCCTGGACGCGCGCACGCTGGCCCGGCTGGCCGTGCGGTACGCGGACCGGGGTGTCGTGGGCTTCGGACTCTCGAACGACGAACGGCGGGGCATGGCCCGGGACTTCGACCGGGCGTTCGCCATCGCGCGCGAGGGGGGCCTGCTGTCGGCCCCGCACGGCGGCGAGCTGACGGGCCCGGCGTCGGTCCGCGACTGCCTGGACGACCTGCACGCCTCCCGGATCGGCCACGGTGTGCGGGCGGCGGAGGACCCGCGCCTGCTGAAGCGTCTCGCGGACCGCCAGATCACCTGCGAGGTCTGCCCGGCCTCGAACGTCGCCCTGGGCGTGTACGAGAAGCCCGAGGACGTGCCGCTGCGCAAGCTCTTCGAGGCGGGTGTCCCGCTGGCGCTGGGCGCCGACGACCCGCTCCTCTTCGGCTCCCGCCTGGCGGCCCAGTACGAGATCGCCCGCCAGTACCACGCCTTCACCGACGCGGAACTGGCCGAACTGGCCCGGCAGTCGGTACGGGGTTCGGCGGCGCCGGAGGGCGTGAAGGCCAAGCTGATGTCCGGGATCGACGACTGGCTCAGCGGCCCGGCTGCCTGAAGGGGGCGTACGGCGGATACGGCTTGAAGCAGATCGCGGCCTCGGGCGCGGCTTCTCATGCGGTGAGGTTGGCGCTCACGAGGCGGGGTCCGCGCCGGAGATTCCGCCCAGTACGGTCCGCGCCAGTCGGGGAGCGAAGTCGTCCACCGGGGGGCGGGCGCCGGTCGGTGTCATGTCGTACGCGAATGCTCTCTGCGCGCAGGCGCCGAGGAGCAGGGAGGCCGCGGCGAACGTGTCGGCCTCCTTTCGTACCCGTCCCGTTCCTTGCTCCGCCCGCAGGTACGCGTCCAGCTGCTCGATCGGCCTGTGCGGTCCCGCCCCCATCTTCCGCATCGCCTCGTCGTGGCGCCGCTTCAGCTGTGTCTCCGCGTACAGCGACGCGGCGATCGGGAAGCTCTGCTCGTAGAACAGTGCGGCCTGCCGGGCGATCTCGGTCAGGTTCCCCTCCAGGGTTCCCTGTCCCGGCTCGGCCGCCAGGCTTCGCAGCAGCGGGGCCAGCCGGGGCAGCCGTTCGGTGAGGACTCTGATGAACAGCTCCTCCTTGCTCGCGAAGTACTTGTAGAGCGCGGCCTCCGAGCAGCCGGCCGCCTTGGCGATCTCCTTGGTCGTGGCGCGTGCCAGTCCGACGGTGAGCATCAGCTCGTGGGCGGCGTCGAGGATGCGGATCCTGGCGGGGGCCGGTTTCGGCTGTGGATTCGGCTGCACGGGGCTCCGATCGGGATATCGGGCTTGACGAGTGGGTGAGTGCTTACCCACTCTAGAAGAGGTAGGGGTGAGTGAATACTCACCCACCACTTTCGAGCACGGGAGTGTCCATGAAACTCACCGTTTTCGGTGCCACGGGTGGCATAGGACGGGAGATCGTCCGGCAGGGTCTGGAGGCGGGGCACGCGGTCACGGCCGTGGTGCGGGATCCTGCCCGGCTCGATGTGAGCGGGGAACGGCTGGAGGTGTTCCGGGCCGATCTGAGCGATCCGGATGCCGTGCGGGCCGCGGTGGCCGGGCGGGACGCCGTTCTGTCGGGGCTGGGTGCGCGCAGTCGAAAGGACGCCGGGGTGGCGGCTCGGCTGACCCGTACGGTGATCGACGCCATGGAGGCGGAGGGGGCGCGGCGGTTGCTGGTGGTGAGCGCCGGACCGGTCGGGCCTGCGCCGGAAGGTGACACCGCTCTTGACCGGGCCGTGCGGGGGATCGTCTCCGCGCTCCTCAAGGACGTCTACGCCGACCTGCGGGAGATGGAGGCCGAGTTGGCCCGCAGCGCCACGGACTGGACCGTCGTACGGCCGCCGCGACTGCAGAACAAGCCGTCCACCGGGGCGTACCGGGTGGTGGTCGGGGGCTTCCCGCTCAAGGGGCGGTTCATAGCGCGGGCCGATGTGGCGCACGCGATGCTGGCGATGGCGGGTGATCCTGGGGTGGTGAAGCAGGGGGTGGGCCTGGCCTACTGACCACGGCGTGGGCCAGGCCTGTCGGCTACAGGGCTACGCCGACCGTCACGGGCTCGTTGACCAGGGTGATCCCGAAGGCGTTGCGGACACCGACCACGACCTCGCGGGCCAGGGTGAGGAGGTCCTCCGTGGTTGCCTCTCCCCTGTTGGTGAGCGCGAGCGTGTGCTTCGTGGAGATGCGGGCGGGGCCGGTGCCGTAGCCCTTGGTGAAGCCCGCCTTGTCGATGAGCCAGGCGGCGGAGGTCTTGGTGTGGCCCTCCCCCGCCGGGTAGGCGGGCGGCTCCACGTCCGAGCCGAGTCGCTGCTTCACGCGCGCGTGGAAGGCGGTGAACTGTTCGTCGCTGAGGATCGGGTTGGTGAAGAACGATCCGGCGGACCAGGTGTCGTGGTCCTCGGGGTCCAGGACCATGCCCTTGCCGGAGCGCAGCTTCAGTACGGTCTCTCGGGCCCTGGCGAGGGGAACGCGGTCGCCCGGTTCGACTCCGAGGGCTCGGGCCGTCTCGGCGTACCTGATGGGGGCGGAGAGGCCTTCGGCGTCCTCCAGCCGGAAGCGGACGCGGAGGACGACGTATCGCTCGGGGTCGGACTTGAAGCGGCTGTGGCGGTAGGAGAAAGCACAGTCCGCGTTCGGGATGGTGACCGATTCGCGGGTCGTGCGGTCGTAGGCGACGACCTCGGTGATCGTCGACGAGACCTCCTGGCCGTAGGCGCCGACGTTCTGGATGGGCGTCGCGCCTGCGGAGCCGGGGATGCCGGCGAGGCACTCGACGCCGGCGAGTCCGGCTTCCACGGTGCGGGCGACGGCGTCGGTCCAGACCTCGCCGGCGGCCAGCTCCAGGTGGGTGCCGTCGAGGGTGACGCCCTTGGTGGCGATTTCGAGGGCGGTGCCCGCGAAGCCCTTGTCTCCGATGACCAGGTTGGAGCCGCCGCCGATGACCAGGAGGGGCGTGCCGGTGTCGTCGGCCTCGCGGACCGCTTCGATCACCTCCGCGTCGGTCGTGGCGGTGACCAGCCGGGTCGCGGGGCCGCCCAGGCGGAAGGTCGTCAGGGGGGCGAGGGGGGCGTCGTGTCGTTCCTGCACGCGGTCAAGAGTACGGGGCGGGGTGCCTGCGGCGGCCTGTGCGGGTGTGGTGGGGGCGGATGCAGCGCGTTCGGTCTGGTGGGTGGGTCGGGGCCGCGCCGGGGGGTGTCCGTCCTCGGTCGGGCGGTGCTGTGTGATGTGGATGTGCACGGCGTTGGACGCCCGCCGCTGCGGGCGGACACCCCCCGACACGGCCCCTTGCCGCCGTACGCGGCTGACAACGCCCCCGCTCGTGCCGGGTTGCTCGTCATCGGCGGCCGCGCCAACGCCCTGCTTCTAGGGGCGCGGGGAACTGCGCGACCAGCCACAACGCACCCGCACACGCACGACGACCTCACGCGACACGGCCCCTGCTCGCCGTACGCGGCTGACGCCCACGCCCACGCCGAGTTCTCGCCGTCGGCGGCCGCGCCAACGCCCTGCTTCTAGGGGCGCGGGGAACTGCGCGACCAGCCACAACGCACCCGCACACGCACGACGACCTCACGCGGCACCCCAAATGGCGTCCGCACACACGCGAACGGCCCCGCCCCCTCGGACGGAGCCGTCGTCGTACGCCGAGGTCAGCCCGCGACGGTCTCCAGAACCGGCGTCGGCTCGGCCGAGGCCGGCTCCGAGGGACGCTTCCGTGAGGGGATCAGCAGGGCCGCGAATCCCGCGACGGCGACCATCGCCGCGCCCGTGACCAGCGCGGGCCGCAGGCCCTCGACGAAGGTCTGGCCGGTCTCGTAGCCGCCCTGGGCCGCGAAGATCGACGCCATGACGGCGATGCCGAGGGCGCCGCCGACCTCGCGCAGGGCGTTGTTGGCGCCGGAGGCGATGCCCTGTTCGCTCGGCCGGACGCTGGACATCACCAGGTTGGCGGCCGGGGCGAAGTACAGGGCCATGCCGATGCCGCTGATGATCAGGCCGGGCAGTTGGATGGCGTAGGAGGCGTCCGCGGTGACCACGGAGGCCAGGTAGCCGAGGCCTGCGGCCTGGAGGAAGAGGCCGGTGGCGACGACCGGCCGGCCGCCGATCCGGTCGGAGAGGATGCCGGCGATCGGCGCGACGAGCATCGGCATGCCGGTCCAGGGCAGCATCCGCAGGCCCGCCTCGGTGGGCGAGTAGCCGAGCACGCCCTGCATGTACTGGCTGAGCAGGAAGATCGACCCGAACATCCCGAGGAACATCAGCAGGGAGGCCGCGTTGATCCCGGCGAAGGCGCGGGAGCGGAAGAGCCGCATGGGCAGCATCGGGTTCTTCGCCCGGATGCCGTGGACGACGAAGGCGACGAGGAGCGCGCCGCCCGCGATCAGCCCGGTCAGGACGTAGGAGCTGGTCCAGCCGTCGGCCGGTCCGCGCACGAGCCCGTAGACGATGCCGAAGAGGCCGCTGCTGGCCAGCAGGGTGCCGATGACGTCGAGCGGGGCGCCGGTGCCGTGCGACTCGGCGAGGCGCAGCCGGGCGAGCGGCAGCAGGGCGAGGCCGAGCGGAACGTTCAGCCAGAAGATCCAGTGCCAGGAGATGTGCTCGGTGAGGCTGCCGCCGATGAGCGGCCCGGAGGCCACGGCCAGCCCGTTCACGGCACCCCAGATGCCGTACGCCATCCCGCGTTTGGCGACCGGGACGGCGGCCGTGAGCAGGGTCAGCGTCAACGGCATCATGATCGCCGCGCCGATGCCCTGGACCGCGCGGGCCGCGATCAGAGAGTCGATGCCGGGTGCCATGGCCGCGGCGGCGGAGGCACCGGTGAAGACGGTGAGCCCGGCGAGGAAGAGCCGGCGCCGGCCGAAGCGGTCGCCGAGGGCCGCGCCGAACATCAGCAGCACGGCGAAGGTGAGCGTGTAGGCGCTCACGGTCCATTCCAGGTCGTCCAGCGCTCCCCCGAGATCCTTGCGGATGGAGGGCAGTGCGGTGGTGACGACGAGGTTGTCGAGGGACGCCATGAATCCGGCGACGCTGGTGATGACGAGGGCCCAGACGGCTCCGCCGCGCGGTGCGTCGGCCCGGCCCTGCTCGCGCTGTTTGCTCTCCTGCTGTGACATCGCTCCCCCTGGGGATGCTCGCTGTCGGCGGTTTCGGTGAGGTGATGCAGGTTTAGTTATTGATCACTAACTTCTACGGGCAGACCAGGACCATGAGCACTGGCCCATGACCCTCAGACCTCGGTCCGCCCCTTGGTCTGCGCCGAGGGGTACATCCCCTGCCAGACCCGATGCCCAGGCGGAAACCCCATGGCCGCAAGGGTGTTGATCAGCATGCCGTACGCCAGGAAGGTCGTCGTCTCGTCCCCGATGGGCACCTGCACGGTGTCCCAGAGCTTCATCCAGCCGGCCCGCACGGCCTCGCCGAACTCATGGTCACCCTCGGCCTCGGCGGCGGCGACGGCGACGTACGTCTGCATCTGCATCTGCAGCCGCTCGGGGTGCTCGGTGATCAGCCGCGTGTACGCGTTCGCCATGGCATACAGGGCTTCATCGCCCTCCAGCCCCTTGGCCGCCTCCTCGAAGACCCGGCACACATCGCCCATGCACCGCTGGGAGGCGGCGGCGAAGATCGCCTTCTTGTCCGGGAAGAGCCGGAAGAGATACGGCTGCGAGACGCCCACCCGCTTGGCGATCACCTCGGTGGAAGTGCCGTAGAAGCCCTTCTGCGCGAACTCGGCGATCGCCGCGCGAATGACGCTCTCGCGTCGCTCCTCTGCACTCATCCTGACCATGTTCGTAAGTTAGTACTCAATCACTAACTACGTCAAGAGGTCGGGGTCGCATCCTCTCCGCCCCCGGAACGAAGGCCCGGCGAGGAGCGGCGCCGGTGGGGGTGGCGGTGTCCGTCACGTTGATCGGGCCGGCGCTGTCTGTGGGATGGAGGCTGCCGAGAACGCCGTGCGATCGGCCGGGCAGAAGGAACCCCAAGTCGCCGAGGTCACGGGAGTGGCAGCCGGAGTTGTCGGACGGATCGGGGGCTCAGCGGCCGCCGATCTCTCCAGGCTGCGGCGCCGGCGGTGACGGGTCCGGTCGCACCTCGCCCTGGCCGCCGTACTGGTCGACTGGTCGCCGGAGTCGGTGAAGGGCCACAGCTCACCGCCCTGTTCGCGATACACCACCGGGAGGCGTCGGAGCCCTCTTAAAGAGGAGGGCGGGTAAGGGGCGCCTGCCATGGCGAACGCCCCTTACCAGAAAGAAATCCCCCGAACTGCCGTGCTCAGCCCAGCTGGACAACGGCCCGGGACATGCCCAGCACCTTCTGTCCCGCGCACATGGCGAGGAGGTCGACGCGGACCTTGTTGTCGTCGAGCTTGGCGCCGACCTTGCCGCTGACCTCGATCGTGGCGCCCTTGTCGTCGTTGGGGACGACGACCGGCTTGGTGAAGCGGACGCCGTACTCGACGACCGCGCCCGGGTCGCCGACCCAGTCGGTGACGACGCGGATCGCCTCGGCCATGGTGAACATGCCGTGCGCGATGACGTCGGGCAGACCGACCTCGACCGCGAACCTCTCGTTCCAGTGGATGGGGTTGAAGTCCCCGGAGGCGCCCGCGTACTGGACGAGGGTGGCGCGGGTCACCGGGAAGGTCTGCGCGGGCAGCTCGGTGCCGACCTCGACCTCGTCGTAAGCGATCTGCGTCGCCATCAGGCCTCGCCCTCCTCGGGGTCCGCCGCGCGCGCGACGAGCTTGGTCCAGGCGGTCACGACGTGTTCGCCCGCCTCGTCGTGGACCTCGCCGCGGATGTCGATGATCTCGTTGCCCGCCATGGACTTGATGGTCTCGATGGTCGAGGTGACAGTGAGCCGGTCGCCCGCTCGGACGGGGCGGACGTAGGCGAACTTCTGGTCGCCGTGCACCACCCGGCTGTAGTCCAGGCCGAGCCGCGGGTCCGCCACGACGTCGCCCGCCGCCTTGAAGGTGATGGCGAACACAAAAGTCGGCGGGGCGATCACATCGGGATGGCCGAAGGCCTTGGCGGCCTCGGGATCCGTGTACACGGGGTTGGTGTCACCCACCGCGACCGCGAACTCGCGGATCTTCTCCCGGCCGACCTCATAGGGCTCGGTGGGCGGATAGGACCGCCCCACGAAGGACTGGTCGAGCGCCATGGACTCGGCACCTCCTGAGTGATGTCCTGAGCGATGTTCTGAGTGACGTTCTGAGTGATACAACGACGCGAGGCCGCCCCCCAACCAACAGGGGACGGCCTCGACGTACGAGCCTGATTTATCGCGTTTCGCGATGCGCGGTGTGCGCATTGCAACGCGGGCAGTGCTTCTTCATCTCCAGTCGATCCGGGTTGTTACGCCGGTTCTTCTTGGTGATGTAGTTCCGCTCCTTGCACTCCACGCAGGCCAGCGTGATCTTCGGGCGGACGTCGGTGGCAGCCACAGGAGTGCTCCTTGACGAACGGATGGGACGATGAACGCATAAAAGAGTAGCCGATCGAAGGACCGACCCCGCAATCGGCTACTGTCAGTAGCGGTGACCGGACTTGAACCGGTGACACAGCGATTATGAGCCGCTTGCTCTACCGACTGAGCTACACCGCTGTGATGCGATCGGTCCCCGCCTCGCGACGGGGGCCTCTCACACCAGAGCCCCAATACGGAATCGAACCGTAGACCTTCTCCTTACCATGGAGACGCTCTACCGACTGAGCTATTGGGGCGAGCGATGAAGACATTACACGCTCGGCTGCCGTTCACCCAAATCCGTTTCGCGGCCCCCGTCCCGCCCTGTTCCGGCCCCCGTTCAGCACTCCGCCCGGACGCCGAAATCCCCTCCCCCAGCAGCCCCTGAGCCCCCTCCCGCAACCGCTCGCACACCCCCTTGCCAGTGATGTTTCCCATCCGGCGGACCACACCGGTACGACTATTCCGCTCCTCCGCAACACGGACGGATGCCCGCCCTAGGCTCGACTCACTCTGCGTGATCTTGTGTCCCCGCTTGCGCGCAGCCGCCCCCGAGCCCAGGAGCGCGATGCCCGACAGCCAGCCGCAGCCGCCCCACTCCTCGTCGCCCGCTTCCTCGGGGGACCCGGCGGCGCTCCTCCTCTGCGGCGCGCGTCTCACCGACGGCCGGACCGTGGACGTACGGCTGGGCGGCGGTCGTATCGAGGCGGTCGGCACGGTCGGCAGCCTCAGCGCGTACGCCACCCGCGTGGACCTCGGCGGCTACCTCCTCCTGCCGGCCCCCGCCGAGCCGCACGCCCACGGCGACACGGCCCTGTCCGCCGACGCCGACGGCCCGGTCTCGTACGACCCGCAGGACGTCCAGCGCCGGGCCACCGAGGCCGCGCTGCTCCAACTCGGCCACGGGGCCACAGCGTCGCGCTCACACGTGCGGATCGGCGACGTACCGGGCCTCGGAGCGCTGGCCGCCGTACTGCAGGCGCGGCGGGCGCTGCGCGGCCTCGCCGAGCTGTCGGCGGTGGCCATGCCACGGGTCCTGACCGGCGCCGCCGGGGCGGACGGGCTGGCGATGCTGCGGGACGCGGTGAAGATGGGCGCGTCGGTGGTGGGCGGCTGCCCGGACCGCGACCCCGATCCGACGGGCTATGTCGAGGCGGTCCTGGAGGTCGCCTCCGAGCACGGCTGCCCGGTCGATCTACACACGGACGGTGACGACCCGGCGAGGCTGGCCCGTCTCGCGGCGATGGCGGGCGGCCTGCGTCCCGGTGTGACGATCGGACCCTGCGGCGGCCTCGGCCGGCTGCCCGCCGAGGTGGCCTCCCGGGCCGCGGACCAGCTCGCGGCGGCGGGCGTGACGGTGGCGTGCCTCCCGCAGGGCGGCTGCGGGGGCGCGGAACGCCGTGCGACGGCTCCGGTACGGCTGCTACGGGCGGCCGGGGTCCGGGTGGCGGCGGGCAGCGGCGCGCTGCGGGACGTGGCGAACCCGGTGGGCCGCGGGGACCCCCTGGAAGCGGCGTATCTGCTCGCCTCCCGTCACGGTCTGCGCCCGGAGGAGGCGTACGACGCCGTGAGCACGTCGGCGCGGGCGGTGCTCGGCCTGCCGGAGGTCCGCGTGGAGGCGGGCTTCCCGGCGGAACTGCTGGCGGTCCGCGGCGACCGCCTGGCCGGCGCGCTGTCCCTGGCCTACAGCCGAATCGTGGTGCACAGGGGGCGCGTTGTGGCACGCACGAGCGCGGTACGGGAGTACTGCAACACCCCGGCAGCAGCGGCCCTTGACCTGCCGAGGCAGGGGCGCACGGAGCTGTCGTGAGATGAGTGCGGGCCCTGTGGGTGCTGTGCGGCGAACGGGTCCGTCCGGGCGCAGGGGTCCGTCCGGGCGTACGGTCGAAGGCATGCGCATTGTCATAGCTGGAGGTCATGGTCAGATCGCGCTGCGGCTGGAGCGTCTGCTCGCCGCACGCGGTGACGAGGTCGCGGGCATCGTCCGCCGCCCCGAACAGGGCGACGACCTGCGCGCGGCCGGCGCGGAACCGGTCGTGTGCGACCTGGAGTCGGCGTCGGTGGAGGAGGTCGCGGAGCTGCTGCGGGGCGCCGACGCGGCGGTCTTCGCGGCGGGCGCGGGCCCGGGCAGCGGCACGGCCCGCAAGGACACGGTGGACCGGGGAGCGGCGGTCCTGTTCGCGGACGCGGCGGTCCGGGCGGGGGTACGCAGGCACCTGGTCGTGTCGTCGATGGGCGCCGACCCGGCCCACCCGGGCGACGACGTCTTCGACGTCTACCAGCGCGCGAAGGGCGAGGCGGACGCGTACGTCAGCGGCCTGGACGCGCTCGACTGGACGATCCTGCGCCCCGGCGCCCTGACGAACGACGCCGGAACGGGCCGCGTACGCCTGGAGGCGGACACGGGACGCGGCGCGATCCCCCGCGACGACGTGGCCGCCGTCCTCACGGAACTCCTGGACACCCCGGCAACGGCGGGCCTGACGCTGGAGCTGATCGGCGGCTCGACGCCGGTCTCGGTGGCGGTGAAGTCGGTGGCGGGTAACTGAGGAACGGGCGGCAGGGTCAGAAGCTCTGCAGACCAGACGATCAGAAGAGGGGAAGCTGGCCGGGGAATTCGGGGACGACGTACCCGTCCAACGAGGGCTGGGCGGCCCCGAGTTCCGCGTGCCGCCGAGACCCGGGGCACGACACCAGCTCGCCACTCCCCCGGGCCCCCGGCGGATCGTGCCGAGCGAACCTCCCGGCGACGACAGCGATCTCCCGCCGGCACTCGGGACAGTGCCGACGACGGGACGACGACGCGAACGACGACCGTGACATCGATGACATGGGGCCACTCTCCCTTATGACCTTGGCGTGCGCCGACAACGAAAAGGCCCTCTTTTCTCCGCGAGAACGAGGAGAAAAGAGGGCCTTCAACGTGGTGGCGCCAGGGTTCGAACCTGGGTAGGCTGAGCCGGCAGATTTACAGTCTGCCCTCTGATGCGTGCCACTCACACCTCTGACCTGCGCAAACTGCCAAGCTCAGCCAGGCAGACCCCTCAGCCGTCCACGTCTCGTCCATGCCGCATGGTGTGGCTCTCCATAGGCTCCAAGTCGCAGCGCGCGTCCTGTGCCAGGCCGCTCTGCTCGGCTACTGAACTCACGGGGCATCGCCTGGAAGGGCTCACTCGGCCGGCTCGATAGCAGCGCCCCCTGCGCGCCACCTCACCTGCCCTGATCTAGCTCCTGTTCGTACACAGACCAGGACAGTTAGAGGCTGCTCGTTGTACTGTGACATCGGTGTTGGAGTCGACAAGGGAGGAAGCGTGCAGGAGTCACGCCCACCAGACCACGATCAAATCAGCATCGTGCTTGTCGGCTCCTTTAACCCCAAAATCTTCCAACCCGCTTGGTTCGCAGCACAAGGGCTAATCCGCCAAGAAGAGGCGACCGAAGCCAATATCGAAATTGTCAACAATGACATCTGCATTTTCGAATCAAGTTGGTTTCGAGTTGAGATTTTCAATGAACGATGGGCGCTACTTAGCCGCGCCACACCAGCCGTTGAGACGCTTCGGGATCTCGCAGTGGGAACCTTTAGCGTCTTGCGGCATGCTCCAGTAAAAAAAGTCGGGCTCAACGCTCACGGACATTACACCATGCCGAGCCGGGAAGCCTTGGACAATTTTGGCCATGCCATCGCCCCTAAAGAAGATTTTTGGCTCCCAGTCATGGAGGACCCTCGTCTTCTTTCATTGACTGTGCGCGGCGAGCGAACAGACGGATTCACGGGTGGCGTACGCGGAAAGATCGAGCCGTCAGGGCGGATTCAGGATGGCCTTTTTGTCGAAGTGAACGATGAGTTCACTAACTCCGAAGCCGACTCGGCAGAGTGGGCGATCAAGACCTTGAGTGAACAGTGGGAAAACCACCGGAACAGAGTCGCCTCAATCCGAGAAAACATCGTCAGTAAAGCTTGGGGGATGCAATGACCATCACAACGGCAGACACTGCACTAACTGATAGCGCAACCCTGGCCGATAGCTTTACCGACGTTGCCTCCGACTCGCTGACAAGGATCCCTAAGCCTACAGTCCTTCCATTGTCAAATCTGGATTCACTCAATTCGCACACCCCTTCACCTCCAACCCAGGATGTACCGCCGAAGCGCGTCAGCAATGATTCTTTTCGCAGAATCTCGCGCCGCAGAGACAGTAAGCAGTTCCTTCCCCTCGCCCGCTGGGAAGGAACAGTAATCGAGCGCTATGACTCGCATTTTGTAGCGGAAGTAATTGATCTGGATAGCGACGAGTCAGCTACTGCAGAATTCGACATAATCGAACTGACACCCGGAGATATCCCTCTCTGCGAACCGGGATCCCTTTTCTACTGGACAATCGGCTACGACATCAAAGAAGGCGGCCAGCGCAGCCGGGTTTCCGTCCTACGCTTCCGGCGGCTTGGTCGAATCTCGAAGTGAGTGCGAAGCTTGACTAGTGGCGCTTCCATGCAATCGGTCGTTCTTCATCCTCCTGCCGCCGACCAGATCGAAGTCAGCGTTTTCGGACCCGGTGTAGGAGAATGCATTGTCATCCATCTCGGTGACGCAGAATGGATGGTAATTGACTCGTGTGTGCGCACCGGATCTAAGATCCCCGTGGCAGTGGAGTACTTGCAACAGCTCGGCGTAAATGTCGCAGAATCCGTCAGGATTGTGGTAGCTACACATTGGCATGACGATCACGTTAAAGGCATCTCCACCCTGCTGCAAGAGGCCACTAAGGCACGCTTCTACGCCGCTGGAGCATTTCGACGCGATGAGTTCCTCGCGGTATCCCAGCGGACCCATCTGATTTCCAAGTTCAGTTCAGGCGTCGAAGAGCTAGTAAATGTTCGCAAGATCATCACTGAACGCAAAGCGCAGAAGGGAGGCTCACTAGAGCAAGTTAGTGCAGTCCAAAGAATCTCCGCTGATCCAAACAGAGCAGTCCGAGAGATTTGGGCGCTTAGCCCTTCTGCCGAAGACACAGAACGCGGAATCGAGCACATCGCTTCGATTATTGACGAACAAAGCGGGAAAGTATCCCGGGTTCCAAATCTTCCACCAAACGACGTCAGCGTTGTTCTTCACCTCGAAACGGCGATCGGCGGAATTCTTCTCGGCGGCGACTTAGAGCATCATAGAACTACGCGAACACGGGGATGGCACGCCGTTCTTGACCACCCGGGACGCCCGGACACCAAGGCAACTTTTTACAAGGTGCCTCACCATGGATCAGGGAATGCTGACTGCCCAGAAATATGGCAACACTTGCTAGCAGACCAACCTGTCTGCGTCCTCACCCCGTTCGAGCGGGGAAAGATCCCCTTGCCCCGCCAAGCTGATGTCACACGTTTGCGTTCAAAAGTAGATCGCGTTTTTATCACAAGCGCGCGCCGCTTTGCTTCCGTCGCGAGAAGCAGCACAGTGGAAAAGGCGATTCGCGGAGCAACTCGCTCATTCAAGCCAAACACCTTGAAGATGGGTCACGTCCAGGCCCGAGTTGTTAATGATGGATGGGATGTTCGGGGGAATGACGCTGCCGTTACCTACTAATACAATGTGTCGAATTTTCTGCGACATTGCTCGCCATCTTGGAGAGGGTTACGGGCAAGCACCTATCGCCGCTTCTGCCTGATTGATTCGGTCCCCTGTCATCGCAGCCGGAGAGCTGTAACGAGGTCAGCTGGCATGCCACGATCGAAGCAAGTGTTAGGAGCGATGACGAGAAAGTCGAGTGCCGTGCCCGGATTGCACCTCAGGCACAGATCCACCCGACCCAAAAGCGCCCTAACAGCACTACTCGCCTCGCCGTGAAGCGCTTTAGGCCTCGGAAGCTAAGCGGATCGGGTGAAGTTCCTTGCTGATGCATTGACAGGCGTTGTCCAATCTATCGCGTTCTTCCCGGCATGCTTCCACGAAGGCTACGTATATGGCCTTCCGTGGCTCTCTGATGAGCCTCACATGCTCTGCGAGTATCTGTGAGCGAGCCAGCGCGGCTATCACGCCAGCTCCTCCGGTACCGGCGGCGCCCATGGCGGCGCCAAGTACAGCTGCAAGTCCTGCATCCATTTCTCGAATCTCAGGTAAGACGGTACCGAAGCGCAAGGGCCTCCACATGCTTGCGGATCGCTCCCATCCGAGCCTCCCACTCTGTCCCACCTCGGTGGTCAATGTGCGCGGTCGTCTGTCCCGGGTGTTTGCGGTAATGGAGACCGGTCTCACCGATGAACCAGCCGTCAGCCATCACGTCAAGGGCCACTAGAAGGCCGGTGTCCTCCGACGCGGGCAAGGCCATCCATCCCCCGGCTTCCGCGAGCACGCTCCCTCGAATACAGAGCGTCGCGGGGTGGACATGCGGTCGGTGAGTGGTCGTCCAGTAGGCATACGTCTCGCCCCGGGTAAGCAGGCCGGCGTCGGGGTCGCCGAGTGTGTAGTGCCGGAGTGAGCCGTCCGGCATGAGGTCGAGCGCCCGGCACACAGTCCAACCGACAGACGGATGCGCCTCCATGACCTCAATGTCCCGGGCGAGCGCGCCGGCAGGCAGAACGTCATCCGCGTCAAGGACCTTCACCAGCTCCCCCTGGCTACGGCCCCAAGCCATGGTCCGGGCTACTCCGGGACCGCCGCGCCTATTGGCGCCCACCTTGACCCGAGAGTCCTCACGGATGTTGGCGGACACCTCGCTCTCTTTGCCACCGTCGACCTGAACCAGCCACTCCCACTCCCAGCCATCCGGCAGATCCTGAACACGGAGCGAGGCGAAAGCCTCAGGCAGGAACGGCAACGCCGTGTCGTGAACCGGCGTCACGACCGACACAATCCGCGTCACTGGGTCCACCTCTCCAACGGTACGGAGTACCGCAACTCCGTCCGCTCACCGGCAAGCACTATGTGCGAGTACTCCACAACGTCGCCACCGGTCGAGACGCTGGTCTTGTCGAGCAGCAACACCGCGCTGCCGGGCGGGATGCCCAGCTTCCGAGCCTCGGCCTGGGTGGCCAGTCGCGTCCTGATCCCGTCGTCGATGCGGTCGATCTCGATCCCGATGGTGCTCAGTTGGTGGTGCGATCCTCCGGGCCAAGGCTCGTTGGAGCTGTCCAGTAGGTCAGGGTTTCGGGCAGCGACCTCGTGGACCAGGTAGGAGTCGATCAGCGACAGCGCGGTCGAATCCCCAGAGGTGCTGTGCCAGTACTGCCGGTACAGCATCAAGGTGCCGGGCTCCACGCTGAATCGTTCGGCGAGGGCCGCGTCGGCGGGGATGACACTGAACGTCGCATGGGTCTCGATCTGGTCGTGATCCATGCCGGTGTCTTTGTCGATCACGCCGTTGTTCCGGCGCACTTCGTGGGTCCGCTTCGCGAGTTTCTTCTCCCAGGCGTAGCGCTCCTGGTGTTGGCGGATCTGGTACGGCGGGCGCTGGCGAACCTTCGTGCCGTGACCTCGGCTCATGGTGATCAAACCCTCAGCCTCCAGCGCCTTGTACGCCGCAAGGACAGTCGTCTTCGACCCTTTGCCCTGGGCGACAAGCTCCCGAATCTGGGGCAGTTGATCTCCGGGCCGATACCCAGCGTTGCCAGCCTCGATGTCCCGCGCGATCTGATCCGCGAGTCCGCGCCATTGCGGCGTTTTGGGTGCCATCAAAACCGCCTCCTCTTTGACCTCACCAGTGAACCACAGTCCCGGGATAACGGATATCCCGGGACTGTTGACAGTCCCGGGACTTGGTGTCAGTCTCATGTTGTGCCGCCGAGCAGTCCCGGGACAACAGTCCCGGAGGGTGCGGCACCCCATGCCAAGAGGGCCCTTCTTTGGGCTGCTTCGTGGGGCTTGTCGGTTCGGGATCGCTCGTGCAGGTGGGGCCCTGAGCTGGTCGTTCCTTGAGAACTGAACAGTGATCGTGCGGGGCTGACGCGGGAGCGGCGGTCACGACAGGTGCCTAGGACGAGGGTCCGGGTGGCAAACCGTCGTGATGAACGCAGCTCTCCCCCTATGCGCCTGGCAGGCGCCACCCGGTGACGGGTGTGGGGAAGTACAGCGGGCTCCAACGCACGTGGCGGGATGAGAAGACCGCCCCCGAGACGACCGGGTGACGTCGTCGGCGGCACGCCACCCTGCACCGTTTCGTGCAAGCCGCCTGCTGGCGTCAGAGCAGTGACGATGACGCACCCGATTCACCGGCTCGGGACCGGCCCGCCCTGCAAGGGCCGACCGGTGAAGCCGTTTCCCCTTCTCGCTGAGGGAGGTCGGTGTGAACCGACGACATCCCAGGGCGCCGCCGTGAGGACCGACCGCCGGCGCCGTACATCCCTGGTCCATTCCTGTTCCGCAGCGCGAGCGCGCTGCGGCCGGCTGCCTCTCCCACCCGTCCGCCCCTCGGTTCCGCCGAGTGCCGTACGGGTCGGAGCGCGGGGAGTCGGGGCCGGTTCGTCCGGCCTGGCCCACCACCTACGACACCTGAGGAGCCCATGCATGTTCGGCATGAAGTCGCAGGAGTCCACCACCGACCTGACCTCGCCGGAAGCCGTTCAGCGTGGTCAGGAGGTCTACGACCGCATCGCGTCCGGTGAGTGCACGGACGCGGTGAGCGAGCTGAACGAGGCCTACGGCCGCAACGCCTGACCAACCACCTCTTCGCCTCTCAGGAGTTTTTGTGATCTCCACGCTCATCGCTGTGCTCGGCACGCTCGCCGGCGCGGTCGTCGTCGGGTTCATGCAGCACCTGACCGCGACCCGTACCGCTCGCACCGCCACGGCGGAGCAGCGTCGCAAGGCACTGTCCGACGCGATACCAGCGCTGCTGACTGCGTTGGTCCGCCACCGTGAGCAGCAGTACTTGAAGATCGTGGCGCGCCGTGACGGGCAGGCCGATACGACCGAGGCGCGCCAGGCCCGTTACGCGGCCCGCTCGGCGGTCACCGGCGCCATGGACACGTTGCACATGGCCACGCAGCACGGTGAGTTGCTCGCCCTCGCGCAAGAGGCAGTAGATGCCGCCTTCGCCCTGGGCGACGTGCCGGATGCCGCAGTGGACGCGGCGGGGCTTCGGGCCCGTAAGGCGCACACCGCGCTGCGCACCGGTGGTGCCCGTCACCTGCACACCTGACCTTCTCCTCGTACGACACACCCCCTCAAACGGCGCGCGGCGTCCGGGTTGCACCCCGGACGCCGCTGTTCGGGCCGTTGCACCTTCTAGGGAGACCACGACCCATGAACCACATCGTCACTGTTCAGGACACTGTTACCGCGTTCGCCGACTTCATAGAGCCGACGGCCGCTGAGCTGGACGGCATCGAGCGCGAGATGCCGCTGATCCTGGCGCAGGTCGACCTGTTGGACGCGCAGATCATCACGATGGACCGCACCCCGACCGAGCTGGACGTCCGCCGTATCCGCCGGGCCCGCCGCAAGGTGCTGGCCGCCGGCCGCGAGCTGGCGAACACCGCCGCGACGCTCACTCCGGAGGTGGGCGCGTGAGGACCACGGAGCAGAACCTGACGGCCGCGCACGCCGAGGTGAAGGCGGAGATCGCGCGGACGGACACAAAGACCGGTCTGCTGCTGGCGTTCGTCGGCGCGGTCCTGGCCGGCACCTGGACCGTCGCCCGCGACCTCCCCCTCAACACTGCCGCTCTCGCGGTGGGCGGTACCGGCATCCTCGCGCTGGTCGCGGCGGCGGGTCTTCTGCTGCGGTCGGTGCGCCCGAACCTGAGCGGCAGGCGGGGGTTCCCGCTGTGGGCCACCCTCACCCCCGAACAGCTCACCGCCGCCCTGTCCGCCGACGTGGGCACGGACATCGCGGGTCTGTCCCGGATCGCGGTGGTGAAGTTCACCGGTCTCAAGCGCGCGGTGGATCTGACCTGCGCGGGCGGTGTGCTGCTCATCGTCGCCGCCCTGATCGCGGTCGGAGGTGTGGCATGAGCGCCGTGATGACCGGACGCACCCCCCTGACCACACCGCAGAAAGCCGTGCTGGCCGCTGCGTTCGTGCCCATGCTCGCCACCGGCGTTGCCGGGGGCATCGGTACGTTCAGCAACATCAGCAGTGCCTACGGCTCGGGGACCGCGCTCGGTGCGGTCGCCGCCGGTGAGGGCGCCACGGCCGTGCTCGCCCTGGTTCTGCTGGGCTTGACCATGCTGGGCCAGTCCTCGCCCCGGATCATCCGGCTCGGACTGTGGGCACTGCCCGCCGCCGCGTCCGCCATGGCCGCGACGGCCGGACACGACCCCGGACGGACCGTCATCTATGCGGTGACTCCGATGGGCATGTGCGTGTCGGCGGAGGGCATGGCGTTCCTGGCCCGACGGATCGTGGTCCACACCGACGGCCGCGACGCGGAAGCCGAAGCCCGCGCCGCCGCCGTGGTGCAGGAACTGGCCTACCATCGCGCCGTCGCCGCCAACCACCCCGATACCAAGCAGCAGAAGCGTTCCGAGCGCATCTCGTGGAAGCTGGCCCGCCAGGTGGGGGCCGGTGACCACCTGCTCGGCATGCGGCTGCTGGACGTGCAGCGTGAACGCGTCACCCACGGTGCCGACGCGGCCCTGACCGCCATGTTCACCGCTCCGACCGCTCTCACGGAACTCCCGTCGGTCGACCCCGCCGGGGACGTGAATCGGGAGATCCTTTCTGCTGTCGCAAACCAGGATGAAACACAACAGGGCACCGTAAAACAGTCGCCCTCTGAGCTGGGAGAATCGACCCCCGCCGACCCGATCCCGCTCGCCCTCGAATCGGCCGATCCCGCCCCGGCGGCATCGATCGTGCGGCGTACGGCTGCGGTTGAGTCACCCCGTCCGCGTCGGGCGACGGGTCGGGTACCGGCAGCGGCCCGATCGACCCGCCCCAAGCGCACACCCGATCAACTCCTCGCCGAGGCACGGGAGTTGACGGCCGGTTGGTCGACTGTGGAGCTGACGGCGGAAGCGATCCGTAAGTCACTCCACACCGCCCCGGCCAACGCCCGGATGCTGCGTGACACGCTGCTCGCCGAACGCGCCGCCATGGCCGTCGGGACGCCGTGATGTCCGCCGCCTACGGCAAGTGCTACGACCCCACCGGCGCCCTGTACGGCGTGCCCACCTTCCCGTGGAAGTTCGCCCCCGACGACGAACTGTTCGCCACCCGCCGCCAGTTACGGGCGCGGGGGCTGCGGCCGGGGGGCCAGCCGATAGCGGCGCAGGTCATGCGAGTCAACCGGCGGGCCGGCGGGGTGCGGGTCGCCTACCTCTACCTCTACCTCTACCTCTACCGCATCGACCTCGCCAAGCCCGTACGGCCGATGACCTCACGGAAGTGGGGCGCCCTCGCGCTGGCGATGCTGGCCCGCCGCACCTGCCCCAACTGCCAGATCGTCTACAGCTACTGCATGCCGACCTCGCTCGGCATGTGCGTCCTGTGCGCCTACCCCGAGCCGACCCCGAACGGGAGTTGACCGTGTCCAAGTCCGAGATCCGCCGCCTGGACCGCGAAATCCACAAGGCCACCGTCAAGCTGGCTGCGGTCAAGCGCGGTGAGTCGTGGCCGCTGAACGGTGCCGAGCGCCGGGCCCTGGCCCGCGCCATCGCCGGCGGCTCCTACCAGGTCGTCCGGGGCAGGAGCGCCGCCCGTGCCGAGAAGCAGATGGACACCACCAGTGCCAACGCGGAGATGCGGTTGACCGCCGAACTGACCGCCCTGCACTCCGAGAAGCAGCGACTCGTCACCGAGGCCGCGCGCGAGAAGGCGGCGAAGAAGCGTTCCGGCTGGTTCTGACCAGCCAGGCCAGGCGTCGGGGTGCCCGCTCTTTCCACGGACCCGGCCACCCCGACGCCCTCACTCCCAACTCCCGCCCCCGAGGGGGCAGTCAGGAGCAGATCCAGCATGACCGAGAACGTCGTACGCCTCGTCAAAACCCCGCCCACCGACCCGCAGCCGGACGCGACCCCGACCGTGCTGACTGTGGTGCCCGACGCCCCGGCGGCGCCGCTGGTGCCGTTGTGGGTGCGCTCCGGGCGGGCCGTCAAGACCGTGGTCACGCACGAGGGCACCAAGAGCGCTGTTCGTGCGGTGGCGCGGCACAGTCTCTACACGTTCAACGGGGGTCGGATCGTGGCCCGCCGCACCTGGGACGGGAAGACCGGGTCCCGTTACGAGCGGATGATCCGCACGGCGGAAGCCGCCGGGAACCTGGAAGCCGCCGAGGAGTGGGAAGAGCGGCTCACGCGCTTCCGCCAGGCCCGCCACCACCGCCGCATGGACCTGCTCCACTCGCCCGTAGAGGCCGCCAAGGGACTTGCGGTCGGTACCGGGGTGAGCATCGGCGTGCTGGTCGCCCTCGGGGTCATCATGGCCATCAACAACCACGACGTCACCGACGTCATCACCCCACTGGCAGCGACCATCGAGTTCATCGCCCTGCTCATCCGGATCGTCCAGGTCACGTGGGGTACTGCCGTGATCGTCGGCCCGCTGCTCGCGCTGTTCGCGCTGTGGGCGGTCGGCAGCAAGCAGCAGGCGGCCCCCCAGTGGGCGCTGCCCGCCAACGTCCGCAGTGGCGAGGGTGAGCCTGTCACCCCGTCCATCGTCGTCAAGGCGCTGCGGGATCTGGGGGTGCCCGCGCTGCGCAACGCCATCAAGGACATGGGCGACGCCGGCGCGTCCATGCTGGGTCCGATCCGGATCGCCGGATGCGGCGTGGAAGTCGACGTCACCCTTCCGTCGGGGGTGTCGACGAACGAGGTACAGGGCAAGCGGCGCAAGCTCGCCGAGAACCTGACGCGGCACGAGCACGAGGTGTTCATCACCATCCCCCAGGCGGCTCGCACGGTCCGGCTGTGGGTCGCCGACTCCGGGGCGCTCGATGAGCCGATCGGGCCGTCTCCGCTGGTCACGGACGAGACGATGACCGCCGACTACGCCAAGGGCCGCGCCCCTTGGGGGCAGGACCTGCGCGGCGACGCGGCAGCGCTGAGCGTCTACCAGCGCCACCTCCTGATCACCGGTCTGTCCAACCAGGGCAAGACCGTCGCCCTGCGCTCCCTCGCCCTGTGGCTCGCCCTCGACAAGTCGGTGCAGTTCCTCATGGGTGACCTCAAGGGCGTGGGCGACTGGAACATGTTCACCGGCCTCGCCACCGTGCTCATCCAGGGCCCGACCGACGACCACGTCATCCAGGTCACCGAGATGGTCGAAGGCGCGGTCGACGAGATGAACCGCCGCATCCAGGCCCCGCCCGGAACGGTGTTCCCGCCGCTGATCGTGCTGGTCGACGAGGCGCAGGTCGCGTTCATGTGCCCCGTCAAGGACGACGAAGGACGCCCCTACGGCGGCTCGAAGGCCACCTCCCGCTACTTCATGGCCGTACGCAAGATCCATAACCAGGGTCGTGCCGTCAACGTGCTGATGTGGCAGGGCACGCAGGACCCCACCGATCAGAACCTTCCCAAGCTGGTGCGCGAGGGCGCCCACACGCGTGCCTCGCTCGCCCTGGGCACGGAGTCTCAGGCACGGATGGCGCTGGGGGACAAGGCCGTCGACGGGGGCGCCGCCCCCAACCTGCTGCGTCCGGGGCTGGACCGGGGAACCCTGGTCGTCGCGTCCGACGGCATCGCCATTCCCGCCGGGCAGGCGTCCATCACGGTGCGCACGCACTACATCGACGACGACGCGGCCGTCGTCATCACCGACCGCGCCAAGGCGATGCGCGACGGGGTCACCACCCTGCGCGTCGTCGACAACGGTGAGGAGCGAGACGCGCTCGCCGACGTCGCCGCCGTGCTCGGGGACGCCCCGCGTGTCCTCACGCAGGAGGTCCTCAAGCGGCTCGCCGCCCTGGACGCGGACACGTACGGCGGCTGGTCGTTCATCGACCTCAAGCGCGTGCTGGACGGCACCGGAGCCGAGCCGTACAAGTCGGACGGCCGCATGGTCGTCGGCACTGAGCGCGTCGCCCGCGCCCTCACCAACCGCGACGGCGAAGGTTCCGCTTCCGCCGCCGAGTGACAGGGAGCCGACCCCGGCGGGCCAGGGAGGCAGGGAGAACTCCCTAACCCCCTCCCTGACCCGCCTCCCTGGCCCTGACCTGCGCGAATGATCGCCAGGGAGTCAGGGAGGCATCGCAGGTCAGACCCCCGAAACCCCCTCCACACGCGCCCCGCCAGGGGGTGCTTCCGCCTCCCTGGCCTCCTGCCGGAAGGGATTCCGCATGTACCCCGACCACACCCAACCCGCCCCCGCTGAGCGGGCCCTGGACGTCCACTACCCCACCCCGATACAGCCCGTGGTCGCCGTTCCGGCGCCGCTCGTTCCCGTCCAGCCGGGCAGCGTCCCGGCGGTAGCGAGCATCGTCCTGCCGGACGGACGGGTCGTCACCGGATATGCCATCAACCCCATGCAGCCCGAACCGGTCCAGGCCCCGCCGGCCGTCTCCCGCACGGCCGTCAACGTCGCCCTCGGAGGCGTCGGATTCCTCGCCGCGTGCGGCGGACTGCTGCTGCTCACCTCGTTCATCGCCGCGCTGACCGCGTTCGTCACCCAGCTCATCACCCTGGCCGCTGTGATCTTCGGCGGCTGGATCGCCGTGCAGATCTTCAGCGGCAGTGGCCACAAGGGCGGCACCACGATCAACGCCCGCAAGGCAGTCATCAAGCGGAACAAGTTCTACGGCTGACCGACAGCTACTGGGAACCAAGTTCCTCATCGAGTACGTGCGGCCAGTTGCCGTGACCCAGCTCTCCCGCCATGAGGAGATCGCGCCAGTCCGCCCGTGCGAGGCGGACCGCCGCACGGAACCGGTCGACGTCCCCGGCGGCACTCAACACGGCCGCAGCCAAGAGCCGCTCCGTGTCCTGCCGCGAGTTTGCGAGTTCGACCGCCAGCACACGCAGGGCACCGGCCACTCCCCGCGCAACGTCGGCATCCGGAAAGTCCCGCCGAACTCTCTCGTGCAGACGAGCGCTGATCACATCCTCGGCCACACCATCCCCCTCGTCACATCCAGCAACACGCAGGGCGGCCCCCGTCTCGCCAAAGTCCGGGGCCGCCCTTGCCAACCAGTCACCCATCAAGGAACTGGAGACAACCAGCATGACCCATGACCCCCGTTCCGCGCTGCTGCTCGCGGCATTGGACGCCGCCGAGCGCGGCTGGCCCGTCCACCCCCTCCGCCCAGGTGCCAAGCCCCCCGCCCTGCACGGCGAGGCCGCCTGCCGCCGCACCGGCGCGTGCGCCACAGGACACCGCAAGTGGGAGCAGCGCGCCACCCTCGATGCCGACCGCATCCGCGCCGCGTGGGCCCTGCGCCCCTTCAACATCGGTATCGCCACCGGTCCGTCCGGGCTGGTCGTCGACCTCGACATGCCCAAACCGGAAGACGATGCGGACACGCCTGACGGCATGACGTCCTTCCAAGCGCTCTGCGAGCGCGCCGGGCACCCCGTCCCCACCACGCTCACAGTGCGGACCCCCAGCGGCGGCCGGCACCTGTACTTCACCACCCCGCCCGGCATTCAACTGCCCAGCACCAAAGGCACGTTGGCCCCGAAGATCGACACCCGAGCATGGGGCGGCTACATCGTCGCGGCGGGCAGCATCACCCCCGCCGGACCCTACGAAGCCCTCAGCGCCCCTGTGGCGGCCCCGGTGCCCGGATGGCTGCTGAGCGTTCTCCAACCGGCCCCCAAGCCGTCACAGGCGCTCCCGGAGCACGTAACGGCACAATCTGGCCGATACGCTGACATCGCACTCGGCAACGAGACCCGCAACGTTGCCGGTGCCCAACCCGGGGAACGCGAAGCCACGTTGTTCCGGGCGGCGCGCGCCCTGGGACGGTTCGTCGCGTGGGGCGACCTCCCCCGCCATCGGGTTGAACAGGCTCTTCAGGAGGCGGGAGAGGGGGCGGGACTCACCGCCGCCGAGTGCCGCTCCACCCTCCGCAGCGCACTGAACTGGTCGATCACCCACAACCAGCGTCGCCGGGACGCGGCATGAACGCCCCTCCCCGCCCCCATCTGAAGAGCATCACCGGAAGCGCGACGGGCCCGTGCGCCGCCGAACCCACCGTGCCCCGGACGGCCGTGGGCGAACCGAAGGGCGTCGCCGAAGGCGTCCCCATTGCCGTTCGCCCCAACCCGCCACGCGGCGACGGCCGTTACCCCATCGCCTGGCTCCATATCAGGGCCCCACGCGGCGCCACTCCCACCGCCACCTCGAAGTGCGAGTGCGGCCGTGACCGCAGCGCCGTAGGCCACCGCCGCGTGCATGCACTGATCGCCGATCACATCGCACACCGAGACGCCTGCCCGCTCCGCCCCCGCCAGGAAGGGAGGGCCGCCGCATGACGGACCACCCCACCCCCCGAGACCGAGGAACTGCCCGCGCCGTCCCACCCCATGGCCGTTGCTCGCCGCCTGCTGCCCGACTGGCAGACCTATGACGGACAACTCGTCTACCGGCGCTGGCGCGCGTCCTGGATGCGCTGGAACGGCACCTGCTGGCGCGAGATCGACGAAGCCCAGATCCGCAAGGCCATGTATGAGCGGCTGGAATACTCCGTCTTCCGCGTTCCCGCCAAGGACGGCGAGACCGAGGAACGCGACTGGGCACCGACCAAGCAGAAGATCAGCAACCTTCTGGACGCCCTCGGCTCCATCACGCTGCTGCCGACCGACACCGACGCTCCCGCGTGGATCGACCGTGCCGGCGGCACGAGCGAGCCTGACGGGGGGCCAATCGTGGCGTGCGAGAACGGCCTGCTCAGGATTCGCGACCGCGCACTACTGCCGCACACCCCCAGGTTCTTCAACATCGTGTCCGTCCCGTTCGCCTACGACCCCGCCGCCACAGCCCCGGAATGGGAACACTTCCTGTCCGAGGTCTGGACCGACGACCCCGACTCCATCACCGCACTCCAGGAGTGGTTCGGCTACGTCCTGTCCGGCCGCACCGACCTACAGAAGATCCTCCTCATCGTGGGCCCGTCCCGGTCGGGCAAGGGCACCATCGCGCGGGTGCTCAAATCCCTGGTCGGCAAGGAGAACCTTGCCGGGCCGACCCTGGCCGGGCTGAGTACGAACTTCGGCCTGGCCACGCTGATCGGGAAGTCCCTGGCGGTCATCTCCGACGCTCGCCTGTCCGGCAACGACAACAGCCAGGTCGTGGAACGCCTGCTGACCGTGTCGGGTGAGGACACCCTCGATGTCGACCGCAAGTACCGCGAGCAGTGGACCGGCAAACTGCCCTCCCGGCTGATGATCCTGTCCAACGAACTGCCGCACTTCGGCGACTCCTCAGGCGTCATCGCCAACCGGTTCGTCCTGCTCAACACGCGCCTGTCATGGCTGGGCAAGGAAGACACCACCCTCACCGACCGCCTCACCGCCGAGATGCCTGGCATCTTCAACTGGGCACTGGAAGGGCTCGCACGCCTCCAGCGCACCCGCCGGATCACGGAACCCGCCTCCAGCCGCGACGCTGTCACCACCATGCGCGACACCGCCTCACCCACCAGCGCATTCGTCCGCGAACGCTGCACCACCGGACCCACCTGCACCGTGCCCGTAGACGCACTGTGGAACATCTGGCGCGAGTGGGCCGAAGACAACGGCGTCCGCGCCGGCACGAAGCAGGTGTTCGGCCGCAACCTGCTCTCCGTCGTGCCGCAGCTCAACCGAACCCGCCCCCGCGCGCCTTCGGGCGACGAGCGAATCGCCACCTACAACGGCATCGGCCTCAGCGGTTGAGCCCACAATCCGCCGGGTCGCGGCCCATCGCGGCCCACACCGCTTGACCTGCGACTTTTCCCGCACCGCATCACGGCCCATCGCGGCCCACCCCACTCGGCCGTGGGTCGCGATGGGCCGCGCAAGGACAGGGCAAAGCCGCAGGTCACAGCCTTGGGCCGCGATGGGCCGCGACCCACAGCATTGTGACGCCAACCACACCCCGCCCTCTCCTCACCCCAAGGAGATCCCCGCATGAGCACCCCCACCCGCCGACGCCGCGCGCCGAAAGACGAACTGCTGCCCCTGAGTGACGTCCTGGTGGAACTCGGCATCAGCCGCCCGACCTGGTACCGGTGGCGCGATCGCGGTTATGGGCCGGAAGCGCGCCGCACGCAGTCCGGCCGCATCTGTGTGCGCCGAAGTGTCCTGGACGCGTTCAAAGACGAAATGGAAATTGCGTGACCGAGTGGAGCTACACCGTCAAGTTCTGGACCATCCGCAAGCGCAACTACCGAAAGCCCTACCAACTCCGCTGGAAAGTGGGCACGAGGGAGCACGCGGAGTCATTCCTGACGTCGGGTCTTGCGAAGAGCCTCGAAGCTCAGCTCATCACCGCAGCGAACGCAGGTGAACCGTTCGACGTGGAGAGCGGACTGCCCAAGTCCCTGGTCGTCAGGAACCGGGACATCTCCTGGTACGAGCACGCCCGCAACTACATCGACATGAAGTGGGACGACTCTCCGGGCTCAACACGGCGGACCCTGGCGGAAGCCATGGCGACCGTGACGCCTGCGCTGGTGAAGGACACCAAGGGCATGCCCGACGTACGAGCCGTCCGTACCGCTCTCTATAGCTGGGCGTTCAACAAGAACCGCTGGGAGCAGGAGATACCGGCGGACGTGGCCAAGGTGCTGGACTGGTTCGAGCGCAAGTCGTTGCCGACGTCCGCACTCGCCGAGCGTCTGCTCGTACGAGCCGCCCTGAAAGCCGTTTCGAAGAAGTTGGACGGCGGCACGGCGGCAGCGTCGGTTATCCGCAGGAAGCGTGCCATCTTCCACAACGCCCTTGAGTACGCGGTAGACGCCGAACTCCTCACCGAGAATCCGCTCACCCGAATCAAGTGGAAAGCGCCGGAACAGGTGGAAGAGGCAGTGGACCCAGCCTGTGTACCGAATCCGGGGCAGGCCTCGAAACTCCTGGCCGCTGTACGGGACCAAAGCCGCCGTGGGCGCCACCTGGTGGCGTTCTTCGGCTGCATCTACTACGCGGCTGGACGCCCGGCGGAAGTCGTCGGGCTGCGCCTCTCAGACTGCGATCTGCCGCGCCGTGGGTGGGGCATGCTCCGCCTCGCGGAGACGCGCCCACGGTCGGGCTCAGCGTGGACGGACAGCGGGGAAGCGCACGAGAAGCGGGGGCTCAAGCACCGGCCGCGAAAGACGGTGCGGCCAGTCCCGATCCCACCCGAACTGGTGGCTCTGCTGCGGTGGCACGTCACCGTGTACGGCACCACCCCTGACGGCCGGCTGTTCCAGACACAGCGCGGTGGGCTGGTCCAGGACACCGGTTACGGGGAGGTCTGGGCTGAGGCTCGGTCGCGGGCCCTGACTCCTGCCAAGTACGGGTCGAAACTCGCCAAGCGTCCTTATGATCTTCGCCACACGGCGGTGTCCACGTGGCTCAGTTCCGGGGTGGAACCACAGCTCGTGGCGAAGCGCGCCGGCCACAGCGTCACCGTGCTGCTTCGCGTGTATGCCAAGTTCCTCAGTGACGGAGATGAGGCTGCGAACGCCAAGATCTCCGAGCGCTTGGGGCGGCATGGCTGAGGGGCCCGTGGACGCCGTCCACGCCCCGTCCGCAGATTCCGAGAGAGAGCGTTCGAATACGAGACAGCGTGAGACAGTGCGCTGATCTCGCGGACGGATGACAAAGAGCCTGTGACCTGCAATGAAAGCAGGTCACAGGCTCTTTGTTTTTCCTGTGGCGGCGCCAGGGTTCGAACCTGGGTAGGCTGAGCCGGCAGATTTACAGTCTGCTCCCTTTGGCCGCTCGGGCACACCGCCAAGGTTTGCTGCCCTTCGAACCGCTTTTCGGCGGTGCTCCGTGGCAACGACGTAAACGATACCCGATGCACAGGGGTGCTTCGCCACTCGATTGAGCGGCGCTCGGGGGGTAGGGGGTGGCTAGGCTTATGCGGATGCGGCCCGGGACATGTGCCGGGCTCGGCTGCTGCCCCCACGCATGCCGAATCGCAACCCACAGATCCCGACAAGCACCCCATACAAGGAGCCACAGGACATGGCCGACTCCAGTTTCGACATCGTCTCGAAGGTCGAGCGGCAGGAGGTCGACAACGCCCTCAACCAGGCCGCCAAGGAGATCTCCCAGCGCTACGACTTCAAGGGCGTGGGTGCCTCGATCTCGTGGTCCGGCGAGAAGATCCTCATGGAGGCGAACTCCGAGGAGCGGGTCAAAGCGGTCCTCGATGTGTTCGAGACCAAGCTGATCAAGCGCGGCATCTCGCTGAAGGCCCTGGACGCCGGTGAGCCGCAGCTCTCCGGCAAGGAGTACAAGCTCTTCGCGTCGATCGAGGAGGGCATCTCCCAGGACAACGCGAAGAAGGTCGCGAAGATCATCCGCGACGAGGGCCCCAAGGGCGTGAAGGCCCAGGTCCAGGGCGACGAGCTGCGCGTCAGCTCGAAGAGCCGCGACGACCTTCAGGCCGTGCAGGCACTGCTCAAGGGCAAGGACTTCGACTTCGCGCTGCAGTTCGTGAACTACCGCTAGTCCATGAGTGGTTGATGCATTGACGAGTTGACGAGGGGTGGGCGCTGCACGGCGCCCACCCCTCCCTTACTGCCGGCTGCGGACCAGGTGCGCGCTCAGTCGCGCGAGTTGCCGAACAGGATGCGGTACGCGACCAGCAGCACGAGCGAGCCGCCTATCGCCGCCGCCCACGTGGTGCCGTCGTAGAAGTCTTTGCTGATGGGGTGGTCGAGGAAGCGCGCCGAGATCCAGCCACCGATGAACGCGCCCGCGACGCCGATGACCGTCGTGCCGATGAAGCCGCCCGGGTCGCGCCCCGGCAGCAGGAACTTGGCGATGGCCCCGGCCAACAGCCCCAGAATGATCCAGCCGATGATGCTCATGCCGTGAACCTGCCCCTTCGTGCTGTGCTCGAACTGTCCCGGCACTGTGATTTCGTCGACCTCTGATGGCGTGATACCGCCGGTCGGTCTGGCCGTGCTCGTGCCGGTGCGTTCGAGTTGGTGCGTTGTTGGTGTCGCGTTGCTGTACACGACGTCAACGCGCTGCCCGGCGGTTGCACCGGTCAGTAGGGTGCGGCCATGACACAGCCCGGAGCGGAATCGTCCGCCGAACTGCGACGCACCCTTGGCGTCGGGGACGCCGTGGTCATCGGGCTCGGTTCGATGATCGGGGCCGGCGTCTTCGCAGCCCTGGGACCCGCGGCACGCGCGGCCGGGTCCGGGCTGCTGCTCGGGCTCGCCGCGGCGGCCGTGGTCGCCTACTGCAACGCCATGTCGTCCGCCCGACTGGCCGCCCGCTATCCCGCCTCGGGCGGCACCTATGTGTACGGGCGTGAGCGGCTCGGCGAATTCTGGGGCTATCTCGCGGGCTGGTCGTTCGTCGTCGGGAAAACGGCCTCCTGTGCGGCGATGGCGCTCACCGTGGGCACGTACGTCTGGCCGGGGCAGGCGCACGCGGTGGCGGTCGCGGCCGTGGTGGCGCTGACCGCGGTGAACTACCTCGGCGTCCAGAAGGCCGCCTGGTTGACGCGGACGATCGTGGCGGTGGTCCTCGTTGTCCTCGCTTCCGTGGTCGTGGTGTGCCTGGGTTCGGACGCCGCCGACACCGGTCGGCTGGACGTCGGGGCCTCCGGTGGTGTGGGCGGCGTGCTTGAGGCGGCCGGGCTGCTGTTCTTCGCGTTCGCCGGGTACGCCCGGATCGCGACCCTCGGCGAGGAGGTCCGGGATCCCGCGCGCACCATCCCCCGCGCGATCCCCTCGGCCCTGGGCATCACGCTGGTGGTGTACGCGGCGGTGGCGGTGGCTGTCCTTTCCGTGCTGGGGTCGGGTGGTCTCGGGCAGGCGACCGCCCCACTGGCCGACGCGGTCCGGGCGGCGGGCGTGCCGGGCCTGGTTCCTGTCGTACGGGTGGGTGCCGCCGTGGCCGCGCTCGGCTCGCTGCTCGCCCTGATCCTGGGCGTCTCACGGACGACGCTGGCCATGGCCCGTGACCGTCATCTGCCCGGTGCCCTGGCCGCCGTGCATCCGCGCTTCCAGGTGCCCCACCGGGCCGAGTTGGCCGTGGGTGCGGTGGTCGCGGTGCTGGCCGCGACGGTGGACGTACGGGGTGCTGTCGGCTTCTCCTCCTTCGGGGTGCTGGCGTACTACGCGGTGGCCAACGCCTCCGCCTGGACACTGAGTTCGGCGCCGGCGTCGCGGGTGGTGCCGGCGTTGGGGCTTCTCGGCTGTGTGACGCTGGCGTTCGCGCTTCCGGGGGTGTCGGTGGTCGTGGGCGCGGGTGTGCTGGGTCTGGGGGCGGTCGTGTACGGCGTGCGACGGCGGTGGCCGGCTTCGGGGGCGTCGGCCTGACCTCACCGCCGACGGAACTCGTGTCGGTTACTCGGCTGCTCGGTCACCCGGTTACGAGGCCTGGGTCGGCGGTATCGCTGGCGCCGTGCGTATGTGGAGGTCGGGCCAGGGCTCCAGGTCCATGTCGGCGTTGAGTTCCTGGTACCAGCCCGTGCCGTCGAGCCAGGCCCGCAGCCACTCCGCGAGGCCCGGGGCGTCTATGTACCACGCGTTGTCGACGTCGTCGGCGTTCGGCTCGAAGAGCAGGACGGTGCCTTCGGGGGAACGGCAGTCCACACACGCGTACATTCCGCAGCCCCAGTGGGATATCGGCAGGATGCCCTCGGGCCAGGGCCAGTCCGGGTCCTTGCGGGCCTCCTCGCGGCTGGCGAGGTACTGGGCGACGACGGCCGGCTCTCCTGCGGGCGCGCTGTCGAGCAGCGGCAACAGGCCGTACTCCGGGCCGAATCCGCCGTCTCCTATCCGGAGGTAGAGCGCGGCGAGGAGGGGTGGCAGGGGGAAGCCGAGGGCGGTCTCGGCGCGGTCGAGCGTGGCCGCGTCCACGGGGGCGGGGAGTGAAGGCCAGCCCCACGGCCGGGTGTTGCGGGCCTCGGCCGCCACCCGTGTCAGCAACTGCTCGATCTCGGTCATGGATTCATGATGCAGGCCGCCACTGACAATCGGGCGGCCTGTGGATAACCGGCGGGCCGGGACCGGAACCCACCCGGCAGCCTGTGGAAAACGGTCGGGCAGGGGCCGACCGCTTCCCCTCCCCCGGCCGGACTACCAGCGCGAGCTGAACGGCTGGTCCGTCGGCACGATTTCGCGGCCGAGCGGCATCAGCGAGACCGGGATGAGCTTGAAGTTGGCGAAGCCGAAGGGGATGCCGATGATCGTGATGCACAGCAGAACGCCGGTGACGACATGGGCCAGCGCGAGCCACCAGCCCGCGAGGACCAGCCACAGGACGTTGCCAATACAGGAGGGAGCGCCCGCGTCACGGCGCTCGACCGTCGTACGGCCGAAGGGCCACAGGGCGTACGCGCCGATACGGAAGGCGGCGATGCCAAAAGGAATGCCGATGATCGTGATGCAGAGCAGCGCGCCCGCCAGCACATAGCCGAGGAACAGCCAGAAACCGCTCAGGACGAGCCAGATGATGTTGAGGATTGTCTTCACTGGGGGCGACCTGCCATCTTTTCGAGCCGGGCGATGCGCTCCGCCATCGGCGGGTGCGTGGAGAACATCTTGGAGAGTCCCTGGCCTGGGCGGAAGGGGTTCGCGATCATCATGTGGCTCGCGGTCTCGATCCGCGGCTCCGGGGGCAACGGGAGTTGTTTCGTGCCCACTTCCAGCTTACGCAGGGCGCTCGCGAGGGCCAGCGGGTCGCCGGTGAGCTGGGCGCCCGAAGCATCGGCCTCGTACTCCCTGGAGCGGCTGATGGCGAGTTGGATGAGGCTGGCCGCGAGCGGACCCAGGATCATGATCAGCAGCATACCGAGGATGCCGGGGCCGTCGTCGTCGTTCGAGCGGCCGATCGGGATCAGCCAGGCGAAGTTGACCAGGAACATGATCACGGAGGCCAGGGCGCCGGCGACCGACGAGATGAGAATGTCGCGGTTGTAGACATGGCTCAGCTCATGGCCGATGACGCCGCGCAGTTCACGCTCGTCCAGGATGTGCAGGATGCCTTCGGTGCAGCACACAGCCGCGTTGCGCGGGTTGCGGCCCGTCGCGAACGCGTTCGGTGCCTCGGTCGGCGAGATGTACAGGCGCGGCATGGGCTGGCGGGCCTGGGTGGAGAGGTCGCGGACCATGCGGTACAGGGCCGGGGCCTCGAATTCGCTCACCGGGCGGGCGCGCATCGCGCGTAGAGCCAGCTTGTCGCTGTTCCAGTACGCGTACGCGTTGGTGCCGATCGCGATGAAGAGTGCGATCACGAGGCCCGTACGGCCGAAGAAGCTGCCGATGACGATGATGAGTGCGGACAGTCCCCCGAGGAGTACGGCTGTCCTGAGCCCGTTGTGCCGGCGGTGCACGGTACGCCCTCCAAGTGGTGCGGCAGGGGAACCCTGGTGTCAGGTCCAGTGGACCCTTCTGTACTGGTCAACGCCAGGCGGGGGTTCGCAGTTCCCTTGCGCAGGCGCAGGCGCGCGTGGGCCGTCCGGGTGAGGGGCCACGCGCGCCTGCGGTCGCGGTGGGTCAGAAGAGTCCGGTGTCGGCGAAGCGCAGCACCAGTTGGGGTGCGCCGGAGAGGGCGATGCCGAGGACGGCGGTCAGGGCGATCGCGGCCGTGAGGGGGGCCGGGGCGCGGTGGCGTTCCTCGGCTCCCTCGGGGGTGCGGAAGAGAAGGGCCGTCCATTGGAGGTAGTAGAAGAGCGCGATCACCACGTTGACGGCCATGATCACGGCCAGCCAGCCGAGTCCGGCGTCGACGGCCGCGGAGAAGACGGTGACCTTCGCGAAGAGGCCGATGATGCCCGGCGGCAGCCCGGCGAGGCACAGCAGGAAGAAGCCCAGGACGAGCCCTGCCAGGGGGCGGGTGGCGTACAGGCCTCGGTAGTCGCTGACGCGGTTCAGGGGCTTCGTACGGGCCACCAAGGCCGCCACCGCGAAGGCGCCGAGGTTCACGGCGGCGTACATGAGGGCGTACGCGACGGTGGAGCCGATCGCCTTCTGGGGGTCGTCGGAGTACGCGGCAGCGGCGATCGGGACCAGGAGGTAGCCGGCCTGGCCGACGGAGGACCAGGCGAGCAGGCGTACCGCGCTGTACGCGCGCGTGGCCTGCTGGCGCAGGGCGCCGACGTTGCCGACGGTCATGGTGAGCGCGGCCAGGGCCGCCAGTGCGGGGCCCCAGACGTCGGCGTACGACGGGAAGGCGACGACGGTGACGAGGATCAGGCCGGAGAAGCCGACGGCCTTGCCGACGACCGACAGATAGGCGGCGATCGGCAGGGGCGCCCCCACGTAGGTGTCGGGGACCCAGAAGTGGAAGGGCACTGCGGCCGTCTTGAAGGCGAAGCCGATGAGGGTGAGGACGACGCCCGCCTGGGCGAGGGTGTGGAGTTGTGGGTCGACGTCCTGGATGCGGTCGGCGATCTCGGTCAGGTAGAGGGTGCCCGTGGACGCGTACACGAAGCTGATGCCCATGAGGCTGACCGCGGTGGCCGTCACTGAGGACAGGAAGAACTTCAGGGCCGCTTCGGATGACTTGCGGTCGCCGTGGCGGATGCCGACGAGGGCGAAGGCGGGCAGGGAGGCGACTTCCAGGGCGACGATCAGGGTCGCGAGGTCGCGGGAGGCGGGCAGGAGGGCCGCTCCGGCGGCGGAGGAGAGCAGCAGGAACCAGTACTCCCCTTCGGGGAGTCCTCTGTCGGCGTCCTTGAGGGCGGTGACCGAGAGGAGGGCGGCGAGGAGCGCGCCGCCCAGCACCAGGAACTGGATGACGAGGGTGAAGCGGTCCGCCGTGTAGCTGCAGACGTCCGTGCCGCCGGTGAGGCAGAAGGTGGCCCGGTCACCGTCCAGGAGGGGCAGCAAGAGGAGCGCGGAGGCGGCGAGGCCGGCGACCGAGGTCCAGCCCAGGACCGCCTTCTTGTTGCCGCCGATGAACAGGTCGGCGACCAGCACGGCGAGTCCCACGACGGCGGCGAGGGTGGGCGGTGCGATGGCGAGCCAGTCGACGGACTGGACGACGGACTGAGCCGTGGACTGGGCCAGGGCGCTCATCGGGGGCCTCCGGAAAGGAGCTGCTGCACGGCCGGGTCGGTCAGTCCGAGGAGGGCCTTCGGCCACAGTCCGGCGACGACGGTGAGGGCGACGAGCGGGGTCCAGGCCGCGAATTCGTATGTCTGTACGTCGGCGAGCTGGGGGGCGTCCGGCTGCGGGGCGGCGCCCATGCAGACGCGGCGTACGACGACGAGCATGTACGCGGCGGTGAGCAGGGTGCCGAACGCGGCGATCGCCGTGAACGTGAGGAAGGCGGGGCGGCTGAGGTCGTCGGCGGGGTCGAACGCACCGAACAGGGCCAGCATCTCGCCCCAGAACCCGGCGAGGCCGGGCAGTCCGAGCGAGGCGACGGCGGCGAAGGCCACGAGGCCGCCGAGGCGTGGGGCGCGGCCGTACAGGGCGGCGCCCGTGCGGTCGGCGAGGGTGTCGAGGTCGGAGGTGCCCGTGCGGTCCTTCAGCGCGCCGACCAGGAAGAAGAGGAGGCCGGTGATGAGGCCGTGGGCGATGTTGGCGAAGAGCGCGCCGTTGACGCCGGTCGGGGTCATGGTCGAGATGCCGAGCAGCACGAAGCCCATGTGGCCGACGGAGGAGTAGGCGATGAGCCGCTTGAGGTCGCCCTTCGCGCCCTGCCGGGCGAGGGCCAGGCAGGCCAGGGAGCCGTAGATGATCCCGACGACGGCGAAGGCGGCGAGGTAGGGCGCGAAGGTCCGGAATCCGTCGGGTGTGATCGGCAGCAGGATGCGCACGAACCCGTACGTGCCCATCTTGAGCAGGACGCCCGCCAGCAGGACCGAGCCGACGGTCGGGGCGGCGGTGTGGGCGTCCGGCAGCCAGCTGTGCAGCGGCCACATCGGCGTCTTCACCGCGAGCCCGATCCCGATCGCCAAAGCGGCGGTGACCTGCACGGATGTGCTCAGTCCTGGGCCGTTGTCAGTGGTGAGTGCCATGATGTCGAACGTGCCCGCCTTGATCCCGATCAGGAGCAGGCCCAGCAGCATGACGACGGATCCGAGCAGGGTGTAGAGGATGAACTTCCAGGCCGCCCGGGTCCGTTGCTCGCCGCCCCAGCGGGCGATGAGGAAGTACATCGGGATGAGCACCATCTCGAAGGCGAGGAAGAACAGCAGCAGGTCGAGGACGGCGAAGGTCGCGAGGGTGCCGGACTCCAGGACGAGGAGGAGCGCGACGAATGCCTTCGGGGACGGGCCCGCAGGCATCTTGAAGTAGGAGTAGAGCGCGCAGAGGAAGGTCAGGAGCGCGGTCAGGACCAGAAGGGGGAGGGAAATGCCGTCGACGCCGAGGTGGATGCGCACGTCGAGTGCGGGGATCCAGCTGATGTCGGTGGTGGCCTGCATCTTCGACGGATGGTCGTGGTCGAAGCCGAGCGCGAGGACGATCGCGGCGATGAGCACCGCGCCGGTCACGGTCACGCCGTGCCGCAGCACGGCCTGCTCCGGTGACTTCCCCTTCAGCCCGGGCGGGGCCGGCAGGAGAGCGGCGACGGCGCCGATGAGCGGGCCCACGACGAGGAATGCCAGAAGAAATTGCATCACTGACTCGTTCATATCGATCACGCCTGCTCACGCTCCCGTGGCGACGAGGAGGACGGCGACCACCAGGACGACGGTGCCGGCGAACAGCGCGCTCACATAGGTCTGTACGTTGCCGGTCTGGGCGCGCCGTACGGCCGCACCGAGCAGGCGGGGCACGGCGCTCGCGCCGCGTACGTAGGTGTCGACGACCTCCCGGTCGAGGAACCGGACGAGGGTGGCGCCGGCCTGTACCGGGCGGACGAACAGCGCTGTGTACAGGGCGTCCAGGTGGAAGCCGACGGCCGCGTGGCGGTGCAGCGGGCCGAGCAGGAGCCGGCCTGGGTCCGCCGGGTCGGGTGCGCCGGCCATGTCTCCGTAGGCGGGGGTGTGGGTGGCGATGGCCTCGGCCTCGACCAGGCCGCCGTCCGCGTCCGGGTGGGCGGCGACTGCGCCCATGGGGACTCGGGCCGCCAGGGCGGTGGTGTGGCGCCAGGCTCCGTAGGTGACGATGCCGCCGACCAGGGCCACTCCCGTGCCGAGGACGGACGTGGTGAGGGTCGGGGTCAGGTCGTGGCCGTCGAACCAGTCGGGCAGCCTGCCGTAGGCGAACCCGCCCAGGGCGAGGGACGGGACCGCGAGCACCCAGAGCACGGCGGTCATCGCGACGGGCTGCCTGCCGTGGTCGGGGGCCTCGGCGCCCTTGCCGCGGAAGGCGAGCAGCCACAGCCGGGTCGCGTAGGCGGCGGTGAGCAGGGCCGAGATCAGGCCGGCGACGAGGACGATCCAGCCGGCGGCCTCCGGGATGCCCTCGGCGTGGCCGGTGGAGACGTGTTCGGCGGCGCCGAGGACGGACTCCTTGGAGAAGAAGCCGCTGAAGGGCGGGATCGCGGCGAGGGCGAGGAGCGCCACGGTCATCGTCCAGTAGGCGTCGGGGACGCGGGCGCGCAGGTTGCCCATGCGGGACATGGCGGCCAGCGAGTTGGTGCCGGCGGCGTGGATGATCACGCCGGCCGCGAGGAACAACAGCGCCTTGAAGGCGCCGTGGGTGAGGAGGTGGAAGACGGCGGCACCGCGGTCGCCGACGGCGAGGGCACCGGTCATGTAGCCGAGCTGGCCGATCGTCGAGTAGGCGAGCACGCGCTTGATGTCGTCCTGGGCGAGGGCGGCGAGGGCGGAGCCGGCCATCGTGACGGCGGCCATGACGGCGAGGACGACCAGTGCGGCCGAGGAGGCCGCGAAGACCGGGAGGAGCCGGGCGATGAAATAGACACCGGCGGCGACCATCGTCGCGGCGTGGATCAGCGCGGAGACGGGGGTCGGGCCCGCCATCGCGTCGGGGAGCCAGGTGTGCAGCGGGAACTGCGCCGACTTGCCCGCCACGCCGGCCAGAAGCAGCAGCGCGACCAGCGTCGGGTGGTCGAGGCCGCCGGTCGCGACGGTGCCGAGGATCTTCGTGATCCGGAAGGACCCGGCGTCGGTGGCGAGCGCGAACAGGCCGATCAGGAAGGGGACATCACCGAGTTTGGTGACGAGGAAGGCCTTGAGGGAGGCGGCTCGGGCCTCCGGGGTCTCCCAGTAGTGGCCGACCAGGAAGTACGAGCAGATGCCCATGATCTCCCAGCCGACCAGCAGCACCATCAGGTCGCCGGAGTAGACGACGAGCAGCATCGCGGAGGTGAAGAGGGAGACGAGAGCGGCGTACGAGGGGTAGCGCGGGTCGTCGCGCAGATAGCCCGTCGAGTAGATCTGCACACAGGTCGCGACCAGGCCGACCAGTACGGCGACGAGGGCGGCGAAGCCGTCGATGTGCAGGGCGAGTTCGACGGGGACCGAGCCGGTGGGTGTCAGCTCGGTGGCGGCGTCGACGGCTCGGTCGCCGCCCTGGCGTACGGCGACGACCACGGCGAGGGCGAGCGCCGTGAGGGTGGGCAGTACGGCGAGGGGGCGTACGAAGCCGGGGGCCGTGCGGCCCAGGAGCAGGCCGGCCGCGGCGCCCAGGAACGGGAGGAGGGGGACGAGGACGGCGAGGGTGGTCGTGGTCACGCGGTGGCCTCAGCCTTCTCGTCTTCCGATTCCGTGCCGTCCGTGCTGTCCGTGTCGTCCGTGCCGGTGGCTTCGTCGGGGCCGTGCGGCTCGGCGGTGTCGCGGAGCTTGTCGATGTCGGCGGTGCCGCGGTTTCGGTGGACGGCGAGGACGATCGCCAGGCCGATGCCGATCTCGGCGGCCGCGATGGCGATGGTGAACAGGGTGAGGGCCTGGCCGGAGTGCAGGGTCTCCCGGGCGGTCCTGCTGAGCCAGACGTCGAAGGCGACGAGGTTGAGGTTGACGGCGTTGAGCATCAGCTCGACGGACATCAGGACCAGGATCGCGTTACGGCGGGCGAGGACGCCGTAGAGGCCGGTGGAGAAAAGGAGGGCGGCGAGTACGGCGGGATAGGCGAGGTGCATCAGCGGGCACCGTCCTGCTCGGTCGACTCGGTTCCCTTGACCGACCCATTTCGCCCGATCGGGTGATTCCGGTAATCCGGGACAGAGGGGGAACTACCGGTCGCGGCCCGGGAGTTCACAGGGGGAGAACTCGACTCCGCCTTCGTCTTGCGGGACAGGACGATCGCCCCGACCAGGGCCGCGAGGAGAAGGACGGAGAGGGCCTCGAAGGGCAGGACCCAGTTCTGGAAGAGGCTCGCACCGGTGACGGCGGTGGAGCCCGCGGCGGCTCCGTCCAGGTCGATCCAGGTCGTGCGGAAGGCGTCGACGACGACCCAGACCAGGGCGGCGGCCGAGGAGAGGGCCACAGCGAGGGCGATCCACCGGTTGCCGGAGTCGGCGTCCGGGGAGCGGCCGATGGGGGCCCTGGTGAGCATCAGACCGAAAAGAAGGAGAACGACGACGGAACCGACGTAGATGAGGACCTGTACCCAGGCGATGAACTCGGCTGTGAGGAGGAGGTATTCGACGGCGAGGCCGCCGAGGGTCACCACGAGCCACAGGGCGGCGTGCACCAGCTGCCGGGTGGTGACGGTGACGAGCGCGGCGCCGAAGGTGACCAGGCCGACGAGGAGGAAGGCGATCTCGACGCCGGTCGGGGAGAGGAAGCCGTGGGTGTCGGAGGCGGCGGTCGTGACGTGTGCCGCCGTCGCGGTGGCTGCGGCGAGGGTCACGAGTCTCCTCCCTGAGGATCGGCGGGCGCGGTCGGTCGGGGCGGTCGGGGCGGCCCGGTCGGTTCAGACGGCCCGGACGGCTCGGTCGGTTCAGACGGCCCGGACGGCTCAGACAGTTCGGCCTGCGTCGCGGTGGCGAGCTTCTCCGCCGTCTTGCGGGCCGCCGCGATCTCCTTCGGTTCCTCGGCGGCGGGGTCGAGGGCGGGTGGGGCCGGGACCGTCCACATCCACTCGCGGAGCTTGTCGCGTTCGTGGGTGAGTTCGTGGATGTCGGTCTCGGCGTACTCGAACTCCGGGGACCAGAAGAGAGCGTCGAAGGGGCACACCTCGATGCAGATACCGCAGTACATGCAGAGGGAGAAGTCGATGGCGAAACGGTCGAGGACGTTACGGCTGCGCTCGCGGCCACCGGGAGCGGCGGCCGGGACCGTCTCCTTGTGGGAGTCGATGTAGATGCACCAGTCCGGGCACTCGCGGGCGCACAGCATGCAGACCGTGCAGTTCTCCTCGAAGAGTCCGATGACTCCGCGACTGCGGGGCGGGAGGTCGGGCTGGACGTCCGGGTACTGCGCGGTGACGGTCTTCTTCGTCATCGTGCGGAGGGTGACGGCCAGGCCCTTGGCGAGGCCTGAGCCAGGAATGGGGGCCACTAGGAGATCACCACCTTCACGATGCCGGTGAGGGCGATCTGGGCGAGGGAGAGGGGGACGAGGAGGGTCCAGGCGAGCTTCTGGAGCTGGTCCTCGCGCAGGCGGGGGTAGGTGACGCGCAGCCAGATCACGACGAAGGCGAGGACGGCTGTCTTGAGGAGGGTCCAGACCCAGCCGAGGCCGTCGGCGCCCCCGGGGCCGTGCCAGCCGCCCAGGAAGAGGACGGTGGTCAGGCCGCAGAGGACGACGATCCCGGCGTACTCGGCGAGGAGGAAGAGAGCGAAGCGAAGGCCGGTGTATTCGGTGTAGGCGCCGAAGATGATCTCCGAGTCGGCCACCGGCATGTCGAAGGGGGGCCGTTGGAGTTCGGCGAGGCCGGCCACGAAGAAGACGATCGCGCCGACGATCTGCCAGGGCAGCCACCACCACTCGAACGCGTCCAAGATGCCGGGGAGCGAGACCGTGCCGGCGGCCATCGCGACCGAGGCGGCGGTGAGCAGCATCGGGAGTTCGTAGGCGAGGAGTTGGGCGGCTGTGCGCAGACCGCCGAGGAGGGAGAACTTGTTGGCCGACGCCCAGCCGGCCATCAGTGAGCCGAGGACGCCCACGCCCATGACGGCGAGGACGAAGAAGATGCCCGCGTCGACGACCTCGCCGACGGCGCCCTCGCCCGGGCCGATCGGGATGGCGAGGAGGACGAGGAGGTACGGGAGGAGGGCCACGGCCGGGGCCAGTTGGAAGATACGGCGGTCGGCTCCGGCCGGGACGATGTCTTCCTTCTGGGCGAACTTGACGCCGTCGGCGACGAGTTGGGCCCAGCCGTGGAAGCCGCCGGCGTACATCGGGCCGAGGCGGCCCTGCATATGGGCCATCACCTTGTGCTCGGTCTGACCGACGATCAGGGGGAAGGTGAGGAAGACGACGAAGACGATCAGGAGTCGCAGGGCGACGTCGAGCGCGTCGTTCACTGCGAGCCTCCTGGGGGGTTCTCGGGGGTGCCCTTTTCGGGGGCGAGGTCGTCCGGTGCCGGGGTTTCCGGGGCGGGCGCTTCTGGTGCGGAGGCCTCCGGTGCAGGGGCTTCCGGTGCAGGGGCTTCCGGTGCAGGAGCCTCGGTCGGTTCAGGAGCCTCGGTCGGTTCAGGGGCTTTCGGCGTGGGTTCGTCGAAGGCGGGGCGGGCGTGGTGCCAGGGGGCGTCCGCCGTGGGGGGTGGCTTGGGGGCCTCTGTCAGCGGGGGCTCTGGAGCGGCGGCCTCGGTCGGCGGTGTCTGGGGGCGCTGCGACGCCGAGCCCTGGCTTGCGCTGCGCGACCGGCGGGGAGTGGGCGGTGGGGTGGCCTCCGTGGGGGTGCTCTCCGTTGCCGGGGGCGAGCCCGCCGGGGGCTGGCTCGCACGGCCTGCCGGGGACGGGTCTGCCGGGGCCTGGCCCGCCGGGGCTGCCGTGGACGAGCCTGCCGGGCCGTCCGGGGGCTGGCTTGCTGAGCCCTCCGATGCCGTGCGGGTGCGGCGTGGTGGGCGGTCGGCGGTTGCGCGGCCGGCGGCGGCTCGGGCAGGGCGGGTCGGGGCCGGGGGGAGTTGGCCCTTCAGGGGGCCCCATTCGTTGGGGTCGGGGACGCCCGGTGGGAGCATCTGGCGGCGCTTGGGGCCGCCGTGCTCCGACTCCCCCGGCTCCTTGGCGCCCGGCCAGGCCTTGGCGACGCGGGCCGCGAGCACGAAGTCCTTGCGGAGGGGGTGGCCTTCGAAGGTTTCCGGGAGGAGGAGGTGGTCGAGGCCGGGGTGGCCCTCGAAACGTACGCCGAACATTTCGTGGGTCTCGCGCTCGTGCCACGCGGCGCCCGCGTAGACGCCCACGAGGGAGGGGAGTACGGGGGACTCGTGCGGGACTGTCGTGCGTACGAGGAGGCGGCGGACCGGGGAGAGGGCGACGACGTGGGCCGCGACGCGGAAGCCGGTGCCCGGTTCGTCGACCGCGCTGAGCCAGTCGAAGTAGGTGCAGGAGAGGCGGTCGCGGGCGGTCTCCAGGGCCGTGGTCCAGGAGGCCGGGGGTACGTCGACGGTCAGGACGTCGTAGGACTCCTCGGCCGTGGCCTCCGTACCGAAGAGGTCCTCGGTGGGGGCCGGCAGCCAGCCGGTTGCCGTCATCTGTTCGACTCCCCTGCGTTCGACTCCCCTGCGGCCGGGGGCTTTACCAGGGGGCTCTGGAGTGCGGCCGTGGACGGGCGGGTCGTCTGTGCGGAGGCGTATCGCTCGCCCAGGGACTCGCGGGCGATCTTCTCCTGGAGTTTGAGGATGCCCTGGAGCAGCGCCTCGGGGCGGGGCGGGCAGCCGGGGACGTAGACGTCGACCGGGATGATCTGGTCGACGCCCTTCGTCACGGAGTAGGAGTCCCAGTAGGGGCCGCCGCAGTTGCTGCACGCGCCGAAGGAGATGACGTACTTCGGCTCGGGCATCTGTTCGTAGAGGCGGCGTACCGCTGGGGCCATCTTGTCCGTGACCGTGCCCGAGACCACCATCAGGTCGGCCTGGCGCGGCCCGGGGGCGAAGGGGATCACGCCGAGGCGGATGAAGTCGTGGCGGGCCATGGACGCGGCGATGAACTCGATGGCGCAGCAGGCGAGGCCGAAGTTGAAGACCCAGAGCGAGTAGCGGCGGCCCCAGTTCAGGACCACCTTCATCGGCTCGGGGGCCAGGCGGGCGAGGGCGCCCAGCCGTTTCGGCTCCGGCAGCAGAACGGGTTCCGCGGGGGTCACGTCCATGTCAGGACGCCCTTCTTGTATGCGTAGAGCAGGCCAACGGCCAGGAAGCCGAGGAAGATGAACATCTCGACGAGGGTGGTCGCGCCGTAGCCCGGGGCGGCGAAGACGGTGGCCCAGGGGAACAGGAAGATCGAGTCGACGGCGAAGATGACGTACAGGAAGGCGTAGACGTAGTAGCGGACCTGGGTGTGGGCCCAGCCCTCGCCGACGGGGTCGACACCGCATTCGTACGTCAGGAGCTTCTCGGGGGTCGGGACCACGGGGCGCAGCAGGCGGCCGGCTCCGAAGGCGACCGCGACGAAGAGCACCCCGACGACGGCGAGCAGGCCGACGACGGAGTAGGACCGGAAGTACTCCGACGCCACGATGTACTGCGTGTGCTCCGTCGTGGCGGTGGCGGTCGGTACCTGCACGTCCGTCCCTCGCTCCCTGGCGTTCGGCGATCTGTACGGACGGGAGTCTAGGGCCTGCTAAAGAGACCGTAAGCAGCCCGTCACACATGGCCATGCCCGAAGTGATGTGCAAGGTGGGGTTTTCCCCCGGGTCGGCGGGCGGTCCGCCTCATGGCGCCGGGGCGTGGCGGCGGGCAGGCTGGCGAACATGACCGCACGTATCGCCGCCACCAGCGCGGAAACCGAGGGCGACCGACTGCCCCCTGTCCGTTTCGCCCTCGACCCGCACACCTGGAAGGAGATCGCCCACCTCCTGGCCAACCTGCCGATGGCGTTGTTCGGTTTTGTGTACGTGGTGACCGTGGTGTCCGTGGGTTCCTTCCTCGCGATCACGGTGATCGGCCTTCCGATCCTCGCCGGCGGGCTGATGGGCGCGCGCCTGCTGGGCCGGTTCGAGCGGGCGCGGGCCAGGGCGCTGCTCGGGGTACGGGTGGACGAGCCGAGTCCGCTGCCGTTGCGCGGCGGGCGGGGCGCCCATGGCCAGGAGCTCGGGTTCTTCGGGCAGTTGTGGATGGCGTTGAAGGATCCGGTCGGCTGGCGGACCATCCTGTACGACTTCGTACGGCTGCCCTGGGCCGTTCTCACGTTCAGCGTCGTGCTCGTGTCGTTGTTCGTGCTGTGGCCGGTGCTGCCGTTCGTGGCGCGGGGGCTCACGAATGTGGACCGGGCGATGGTGCGCGGGCTGCTGTCGCCCTCCGACGAGTTGGAACGCCGTATCGCCGAACTGGAGTCCGGCCGGGGGGTCGTGATCGACACGGCCGCCGCCGATCTGCGGCGGATCGAGCGCGATCTGCACGACGGGGCGCAGGCCCGGCTCGTCAACCTCGCGATGGGGCTCGGGCTGGCCAAGGAGAAGCTGCTTGAGGGCCAGGCCGACGAACACGTGGCGGCGATGGTCGAGGAGGCGCACGGCGAGGTGAAGCTCGCGCTTCAGGAGCTGCGCGATCTGGCGCGCGGGATCCATCCGGCGGTGCTGACGGACCGGGGGCTGGACGCGGCGCTGTCCTCGGTGGCCTCGCGGTGCACGGTTCCGGTGCAGGTCACGGCGGATCTGCCGGCCAGGCCTGCCGCCGCCATCGAGGGCATCGCCTACTTCACGGTCTCCGAGCTGCTCCAGAACATCAGCAAGCACAGCGGGGCGCGGAACGCGTCCGTCGACGTGTGGCGCACCGAGGACCGGCTGTTGATCCAGGTCTGGGACGACGGGCGCGGTGGTGCGCGGCTGGACGGCGGTACCGGGATGGCGGGGCTCGCGGACCGGCTGGGCGCGGTGGACGGGCTGTTCGTCATCGAGTCGCCCGAGGGCGGGCCCACGACGGTCACAGCCGAACTGCCCTGGCGGGAGCGGGCCGAGCAGTCGTAGGCAGGGCTTTCCTGTCCGGCGCAGGTAGGGAAAACCCCCGGGGGAAGACCCCTACGTGCTCCATGGTCCGTGGGGGTCGGTGCGAGCAGGCTGATGGCAGGCGAACAGGGCAGCGGCGGGCGCGCCGACTGGGACTCGTAGGACTAGTAGGACGGGACTGGGGCGATGGCCATGGAGTACGGACAGGGGTACGGGCAGCAGGGCGGGCCCGGGGCCGGATTCCACGAGGCCGGGCGGGGGCGGCGGTTTCGGTTGCCGGCCGCGTTGCGGGCGCCCGTCGAGGCGCGCAGCTGGCGCGAGTTCGCGTATGTGCTGCTGAGCCTGCCGGTCAGCGTGCTGGTGTTCACGTACGCCGTCACCATGGCCTCCACCGGTGCGGGGCTGCTGATCACCTTCCTCGGGATTCCGGTGCTGGCCGTGGGTCTGGCGGGGTGCCGGGGGTTCGGTGTGCTGGAGCGGAGGATGGCGCGCGCGCTGATCGGCGCCGACGTGGCCGAACCGGAGCCGGTGCGGACCCGGAAGTCGGGGGCGGCGGCCTGGATGGGGGGCGTGCTCAAGAGCGGTACCTCGTGGCGGCACCTGTTGTTCTCGGTGCTGCATCTGCCGTGGGCGGCGTTCTCGTTCGTGGTCGCGGTCGTCTTCTGGGTCTACGGCTGGGCGCTGCTCACGTATCCGCTGTGGTTCTGGGTCTTCCCGATGTACGGCGGGCAGGACGGCCTTCAGCTGTACGGCGACGAGACCCACCGGATCTACCTCGACAACCCGTTCGAGATCACCGTGACCGCGCTGGTCGGGCTGTTGTTCACCATGGCCACGCCCTGGATCGTGCGGGCGCTGACGCTGGTCGACCGGGTCATGGTGCAGGGGCTGCTCGGGCCGTCGCGGCTCGCCACGCGGGTCGTCGAGCTGGAGTCCGACCGGGGGGTCGTCGTCGACACGGCGGCGGCTGATCTGCGGCGGATCGAGCGGGATCTGCATGACGGGGCGCAGGCGCGGCTGGTGGCCCTGGCCATGGATCTGGGGCTCGCGAAGGAGAAGCTCACGGAGGATCCGCAGGCTGCGGCCCGGATGGTGGACGAGGCGCACGGGGAGGTGAAGACGGCGTTGCAGGAGCTGCGGGATCTGGCGCGGGGGATTCATCCGGCGGTGCTGACAGATCGGGGGCTGGACGCGGCTCTGTCGGCGGTGGCGTCACGGTGTGTGGTGCCGGTGCAGGTGGAGGTGGATCTGGTGGAGCGGCCGGCTGCGGCGATCGAGGGGATCGCCTACTTCACGGTGTCGGAGTTGTTGCAGAACGTGAGCAAGCATGCGTCGGCCACGTGGGCGTCGGTGGATGTGTGGCGGGTGGAGAGTCGGTTGATGTTGCAGGTGGTGGATGACGGGGTGGGCGGGGCGGATGCCTCCGGCGGTTCGGGGTTGGCGGGGTTGGCGGGGCGGCTTGACGCGGTGGACGGGATCTTGGTGGTGGATTCTCCGGTGGGGGGGCCTACTCGGGTTACTGCGGAGTTGCCTTGGCGGGGGTGAGCGGTGGTGCGGGGGCGGCTTTTTTCGCCCCCGCCGCCCCTACCCGTCCCATCCTTCTGGGGGCTGCGCCCCCAGACCCCCCTTCGTCCTCAAACGCCGGACGGGCTAAAAGATCAAGCCCCGGCCGGTGCTGAAGTGCGGTGGGGGGCGGGTGGGCGGGGAAAGGGGCGGCGGGGGAAAGGAGTGGGCTGAGCGCGGTTGTCCTCGAACGCCCGCCCGCACCCCCACTCAGCCCGTCCGGCGTTTGAGGACAAGGCCCCTTCAGGGCCGTAGCGGGGGTCTGGGGGCGGCAGCCCCCAGAAGGATGGGAACGGGTAGGGGCGGCGGGGGCGAAGAAACACTGCCCAGGCCCCAGGAAACCCCCGACAACAACCCCCTCCTCGTCCGAATACTGGGATGCTGGAGCCTGGTGTTCGGACGGGGTATGGGGGCCGGGGAATCGTGGAGAACAGGGTGCGGGTCGTCATCGCCGAGGATTCAGTGCTGCTTCGGGAGGGCCTGACCCGGTTGTTGACCGACCGTGGGCATGACGTCGTCGCCGGTGTGGGCGACGGGGTCGCGCTGATCAAGACCATTACCGAGCTGGCCGCGCAGGACGAGCTCCCGGACGTCGTCGTCGCGGATGTTCGGATGCCGCCCACGCATACCGACGAAGGGGTCCGGGCCGCCGTACAGCTGCGGAAATCGCATCCGGAACTCGGTGTGCTCGTGCTGTCTCAGTACGTCGAGGAGCGCTACGCGACCGAGCTGCTCGCCGGGTCCAGCCGGGGCGTCGGGTATCTGCTGAAGGACCGGGTCGCCGAGGTGCGGGAGTTCGTGGACGCGGTGGTGCGGGTGGCCCAGGGGGGTACCGCGCTCGATCCCGAGGTCGTGGCCCAACTGCTGGGGCGCAGCCGTAAGCAGGACGTGCTCGCCGGGCTCACGCCCCGGGAGCGGGAGGTATTGGGGCTGATGGCTGAGGGCCGGACCAATTCGGCCATCGCACGTCAGCTCGTCGTGAGTGACGGTGCCGTCGAGAAGCACGTCAGCAATATTTTCCTGAAGCTGGGGCTCTCCCCCAGCGACGGCGATCACCGGCGTGTTCTGGCCGTTCTGACCTACCTCAACTCCTAGCCGTCTGACGCCTCGTCAGGGACCGGCCGCACCCGGCAACAGGCACTCGGTCCGCGGCAGAACCGGAGACCCGGCCGGGAGCGTCTACCGAGTCAGCGCTGCGGGGCAGGAAATCATGACAAGCCAGGGCGCCGAACCGTCTCAAAATGGCGTCCATCATGCGATCGGTCCAGGGAAGGCGACCCTTACCGACGTACTGTTGATCCTGGGAAGGTCCGCGGGAGGGCCGCCCCAGGCCGCCGCCTCGAAGGAGGTCCAGTTCAGTGACCAGCCAGGTCAGCAGTCCAGCGGACAGTTCAGCGAACGGTTCAGCGGACGGGTCAGCGGAGAAGGCCGACTCAGACGTCGGAGCCGTCGGATCCGTCGTGGGAGAGCAGCGCGGTCCGGCGGGTGTGAAGGACGTACGGCGACTCGATCGGGTGATTATTCGGTTCGCGGGAGACTCCGGGGACGGAATGCAGCTCACGGGGGACCGCTTCACCTCCGAGACCGCGTCCTTCGGGAACGATCTGTCCACTCTGCCGAACTTCCCCGCCGAGATCCGAGCGCCCGCAGGAACACTGCCGGGCGTTTCTTCGTTCCAGCTGCATTTCGCCGACCACGACATCCTCACGCCCGGCGACGCGCCCAATGTGCTGGTCGCGATGAACCCGGCCGCGCTGAAGGCGAACATCGCCGATGTGCCGCGCGGCGCCGAGATCATCGTCAACACGGACGAGTTCACCAAGCGGGCCATGCAGAAGGTCGGGTACCCGGTCTCCCCGCTGGAGGACGGCTCGCTCGACGGGTACAGCCTGCATCCCGTGCCGTTGACCACCCTCACCGTCGAGGCGCTCAAGGAATTCGCCCTCTCCCGCAAGGAGGCCGAGCGCAGCAAGAACATGTTCGCGCTGGGGCTGTTGAGCTGGATGTACCACCGGCCGACGGAGGGCACCGAGAAGTTCCTGGCCGCCAAGTTCGCCAAGAAGCCCGAGATCGCCGCCGCCAACCTCGCCGCGTTCAGGGCCGGTTGGAACTTCGGGGAGACCACTGAGGACTTTGCCGTCTCCTACGAGGTCGCGCCTGCGTCCACCGCTTTCCCCACCGGGACCTATCGCAACATCTCCGGGAACCTGGCTCTGTCGTACGGGCTCATCGCGGCCGGTCAACAGGCCGATCTGCCGCTGTACTTGGGGTCGTACCCGATCACGCCCGCCTCGGACATCCTGCACGAGCTGAGCAGGCACAAGAACTTCGGGGTCCGGACCTTCCAGGCCGAGGACGAGATCGCCGGTATCGGGGCCGCGTTGGGCGCCGCCTTCGGCGGGGCGCTGGGCGTCACCACCACCTCCGGGCCTGGTGTGGCGCTGAAGTCCGAGACCATCGGGCTGGCCGTTTCGATGGAACTGCCCTTGCTGGTCATCGACATCCAGCGCGGCGGGCCCTCCACCGGGCTGCCGACCAAGACCGAGCAGGCCGATCTCCTTCAGGCCATGTTCGGACGCAACGGCGAGGCCCCGGTCCCGATCGTGGCCCCGTGCACGCCCGCCGACTGCTTCGACGCCGCGATCGAGGCCGTCCGGATCGCGCTCACCTATCGCACCCCCGTCTTCCTGCTCTCCGACGGGTATCTCGCCAACGGCTCCGAGCCCTGGCGCATCCCCGAGGTCGACGAACTGCCCGATCTGCGCGTGCGGTTCGCCCAGGGACCCAACCACACCCTCGACGACGGCACCGAGGTCTTCTGGCCGTACAAGCGGGACCCGCAGACCCTCGCCCGACCCTGGGCGATCCCCGGCACGCCCGGGCTCGAACACCGCATCGGCGGCATCGAGAAGCAGGACGGCACGGGCAACATCTCGTACGACCCCGCCAACCACGACCTGATGGTCCGTACCCGCCAGGCCAAGATCGACGGAATCGACGTACCGGATCTCGAAGTCGACGATCTGTCGGGCGCCGCCAACACCCTTGTGCTGGGCTGGGGTTCGACGTACGGGCCGATCACGGCGGCCGTACGGCGGCTGCGGGCGGCCGGGCAGCCGATCGCGCAGGCCCATCTGCGCCACCTCAACCCCTTCCCGCGCAACCTCGGTGAGGTGCTGAGGCGTTACGACCGGGTCGTGATCCCCGAGATGAACCTCGGCCAGCTCGCCACGCTGATCCGGGCGAAGTACCTGGTGGACGCCCATTCGTACAACCAGGTCAACGGTATGCCGTTCAAGGCCGAACAGCTCGCCACGGCTCTCAAGGAGGCCATCGATGGCTGAGACGTCCACGGAAGGCTCCGGTACCGGCACGATCGAGGCACTCACTCTGGTGCCCAAGGCCGAGGCCAGGCAGTCCATGAAGGACTTCAAGTCCGATCAGGAAGTGCGCTGGTGCCCCGGCTGCGGGGACTACGCGGTCCTCGCCGCCGTACAGGGCTTCATGCCCGAACTGGGGCTGGCGAAGGAGAACATCGTCTTCGTGTCCGGGATCGGGTGCTCCTCCCGCTTCCCGTACTACATGAACACCTACGGGATGCATTCGATTCACGGGCGCGCGCCCGCCATCGCCACCGGTCTCGCCACCAGTCGGCGGGATCTGTCCGTCTGGGTGGTCACCGGTGACGGCGACGCGCTCTCCATCGGCGGCAACCATCTGATCCACGCCCTGCGGCGCAATGTGAACCTCAAGATCCTGCTCTTCAACAACCGGATCTACGGGCTGACCAAGGGCCAGTACTCGCCGACCAGCGAGGTCGGCAAGATCACCAAGTCGACGCCGATGGGCTCGCTGGACGCGCCCTTCAACCCGGTGTCGCTGGCGATCGGCGCCGAGGCGTCCTTCGTCGCCCGGACCGTCGACTCCGACCGCAAGCACCTCACGAGCGTGCTGCGCGAGGCCGCCGCCCACCCCGGTACCGCGCTCGTCGAGATCTACCAGAACTGCAACATCTTCAACGACGGCGCCTTCGAGGTCCTCAAGGACAAGCAGCAGGCCGAGGAGGCGGTGATCCGGCTGGAGCACGGGCAGCCGATCCGCTTCGGCGCCGACGGCACCAAGGGTGTCGTACGGGACCGGGCGACCGGCGATCTCAAGGTGGTCGCCGTCACCGCCGACAACGAGGGCGAGGTACTCGTGCACGACGCGCACTCCGCGTCCCCGACCACGGCCTTCGCGCTCTCCCGGCTCGCCGACCCGGACACCCTGCACCACACGCCCATCGGTGTCTTCCGCTCGGTCGACCGGCCCGTGTACGACACACAGATGGCCGAGCAGCTCGACACCGCGATCGTCCAGAACGGCAAGGGCGACCTCGGCGCGCTGCTCGCGGGCGGGGACACCTGGACCGTCGTCGGCTGACCTGTCGGCGGGCGACTACGAGGCCCGGGTCTTCTCGGCCCGGGCCTCGTCGTACGCCTTGCGGGCCCGGGCCACGTCCGGCATGCGGTCCTTCGTCCAGCCGGCCAGGGCGCTGACCTGGGCGGCGGCCTCGCGGCCGAGGTCGGTGAGCGAGTAGTCGACGCGGGGCGGGATGACCGGCTTCGCGTCCCGGTGGACCATGCCGTCGCGCTCCAGCGTCTGGAGGGTCTGCGTCAGCATCTTCTCGCTGACGCCGTCGATGGCCCGGCGCAGTTCGCTGAAGCGGTACGGGCGCTCCTGCAGCTCCATGAGGACGAGCACACCCCAGCGGCTGGTGACGTGCTCCAGGACCAGGCGGTACGGGCACCTGCCCTCGGAGTCGACCGTCGTGTACTTGCCCCTGGCCTCGACCTCGCCGCTCACTACCGTGCTTACTGTCATGTAAGTACCTTACTTGAAAGTGGGTACTTTCCAAGAGTTAGCGCTTCTCCTAGGGTTAGTGCCAGCCCGCACCCCACAAGGAGATTCACATCATGAGCATCGTCGTCACCGGAGCCACCGGCCACCTCGGTCGTCACGTCGTCGAGCAGCTGCTGGAGAAGGTTCCGGCCGACCAGATCACCGCCGTCGTGCGCGACACGGAGAAGGCGTCCGGCTTCGCGGCCCGCGGCGTGAAGATCGCCGTCGCCAACTACAACGAGCCCGAGACCTTCGACGGCGTCATAGCCGCAGGTGACAAGGTGCTGCTCATCTCCGGCAACGAGTTCGACAAGGGCCGTGTCGGCCAGCACAAGGTCGTCCTCGACGCCGCCAAGGCCGCGGGCGCCGCGCTGCTCGCGTACACCAGCGCCCCCGGCACCCTGACGGCCGCGCTCGCCGACGACCACAAGGGCACCGAGGCGGCGATCCTCGAGTCCGGCGTCCCCTACTCGCTGCTGCGCAACGGCTGGTACAACGAGAACTACACCGAGCAGCTCGCCGTCGCCCTGGAGCACGGCGTCACCCAGGCCGCCGGCGAGGGCAAGGTCGCCTCGGCCGCGCGCGCCGACTACGCCGCCGCCGCTGTCGCGGTGCTGACCGGCGAGGGCCACGAGAACTCGACGTACGAGCTGAGCGGCGACACCGCCTGGACCTTCGCCGAGTACGCGGCCGAGATCTCCAAGCAGTCCGGCAAGGACGTCCCCTACAACGCGGTCTCCGTCGAGGTCTTCACCGGCATCCTGGTCGGCGCCGGCCTGCCCGAGGGCCTCGCCGCGATCCTCGCGGGCGTGGACGCGTCCATCGAGCAGGGCCAGCTGGCCGGCACCCCGGGCGACCTGTCCCGCCTGACCGGCCGCCCGACCACGCCGATCGCCGAGTCGATCGCCGCCGCGCTCAAGGGCTGACACCAGCTGTAACCCCTGGACCCCTCAGGGGCGCGCACTCCCCCGTGGCGCCCCTGAGGATGCCACCCCCGGCTGTCATGACCGTATCGCGATACGAGCATGACAGCCGGGGGTGCTCGGCGTTACCGTCAGGGACGCGCACGTCCATATGACGATGTGCTGATACGAGGGGGAGGCACCGGTGGCCGGGAAGCCCACGAGCGAGCAGCGCACGGGTCTGCTGAACGGCTTCGCGGCATACGGGATGTGGGGCCTCGTTCCGCTCTTCTGGCCGCTGCTGAAGCCGGCCGGGGCGGTCGAGATCCTGGCCCACCGGATGGTGTGGTCCCTCGCGGTCGTCGGTATCGCGCTGCTGGTGCTGCGCCGCTGGGCCTGGGCGGGCGAGCTGCTGCGGCAACCGCGCCGACTGGCACTGATAGCGGTCGCCGCGGCGCTCATCACGGTCAACTGGGGTGTCTACATCTGGGCGGTGAACACCGGGCACGTGGTCGAAGCCTCGCTCGGCTACTTCATCAACCCGCTGGTCACCATCGCCATGGGCGTGATCCTGCTGAAGGAACGGCTGCGGCCGGTGCAGTGGACGGCGGTCGGCGTCTGCCTCGCCGCCGTGCTCGTCCTGACGGTCGGATACGGCCGGCCGCCCTGGATCTCCCTCTGTCTGGCCTTCTCCTTCGCCACGTACGGCCTGGTGAAGAAGAAGGTCAACCTGGGCGGGGTCGAATCCCTGGCCGCCGAGACCGCGGTCCAGTTCCTGCCCGCGCTGGCCTACCTGCTGTGGCTGGGCGGACAGGGCGAGGCGACCTTCGGTCAGGAGGGCCCCGGGCACGCGGCCCTGCTCGCGGCGACCGGCATCGTCACCGCCCTCCCGCTGGTCTGCTTCGGCGCGGCGGCGATCCGGGTGCCCCTGTCGACCCTGGGCCTGCTCCAGTACCTGGCCCCCGTCTTCCAGTTCCTCCTCGGCATCCTCTACTTCCACGAGGCCATGCCCCCGGAACGCTGGGCCGGCTTCGCCCTGGTGTGGCTGGCGCTCGCCCTGCTGACGTGGGACGCGCTGCGGGCGGCCCGGCGGGGGGCGCGGGCGCTCAGGGCGGGGGCCGAGGCGATCCCCGCTCCCCGGCCGGCGGAGGCCACGCAGGACGTACGCGGCTGAACACGCGGGACGTACGCCGCCGAGACGGGGCGTTGTCAGTGCGGCACGTTATAAGTGGTTTCCATGACGCTGATGCCCGGACAGTCCGACTCGCCCCCCGCCTCCACCCCCGTCCACTGGAAGCTGGTCGTCGACTGCGCGGACCCGCACGCGCAGGCGAGCTTCTGGGGTGCCGCGCTCGCGTACACCGTCGAGGACCACAGCGCGCTGGTCGAGCGGCTGCTGGACATCGGTGCCGTGCGGGACGAGCTGACCGTCGTGGTGGACGGCCGGCGCGCCTGGCGGGACCTGGCCGCCGTACGGCATCCCGGTGATCCGTACGAGGAGGAGAGCGGGACCGGGCTCGGGCGGCGGCTGCTGTTCCAGCGCGTTCCGGAACCGAAGACGGGCAAGAACCGGCTCCACCTCGATCTGCACCCGGGCCCGGACCGGCGCACGCCCGAGGTCGAGCGGCTGACCGAGCTGGGGGCGAGAGTGCTGCGGGAGGTGCGGGAGATGGGCGGCGAGTGGGCGGTGATGGCGGATCCGGAGGGGAACGAGTTCTGCGTCCACTGAACCTGACGCTCGACGTGTTGGTCATGTCCATGTTCATCCGGTATGCGAACTCCCTGTCCAGATAGCGCTCTTGACGAACAGTTGGCCAGAGCTTCACCATCCAGGCACCTATCCGCTGTGGAATCCCTGTGATTCCCAAGGAATTCGGAGCCCCCCACATGAAGCTCTCGGTTCCCGGACGCGCCACAGCCACCGCTGTGGCCGTCACCGTGCTCGCCACCACCGCGCTCCTCACCACGAGCACGGCGGCCGGCGCGACACCCGCACCAGACTCGTCCGTGAAGCTCGCCGCCGCGCCCGACCTGCCGCTGGCCAACGTCAAGGCACATCTGACCCAGTTGCAGTCCATAGCCACCGCCAACGGCGGCAACCGGGCGCACGGCAGAACCGGCTACCGTGCCTCGCTCGACTATGTGAAGGCCAAGCTGGACGCGGCCGGATTCACCACGACCATCCAGCAGTTCACCGCGTCCAGCCGTACCGGCTACAACCTGATCGCCGACTGGCCCGGCGGCGACCCCGAGCAGGTGATCATGGCGGGCTCGCACCTCGACAGCGTCACCTCCGGCGCCGGTATCAACGACAACGGCAGTGGTTCGGCCGCCGTTCTGGAGATCGCTCTCGCGGTCTCCCGCGCCCAGTACCAGCCCACGAAGCATCTGCGTTTCGCCTGGTGGGGAGCGGAGGAGCTGGGGCTGGTCGGGTCCCGGTACTACGTCAACAACCTCTCCGCCGCGAACCGCGCACGCATCGACGGCTATCTGAACTTCGACATGATCGGCTCGCCGAACCCCGGCTACTTCGTCTACGACGACGACCCGACCATCGAACAGACCTTCAAGGACTACTACGCGGGCCTCGGCATCGCGACCGAGATCGAGACCGAGGGCGACGGCCGCTCCGACCACGCGCCCTTCAAGAACGTGGGCGTCCCGGTCGGCGGTCTGTTCAGCGGCGCCGACTACATCAAGACGGCGGCGCAGGCGGCCAAGTGGGGCGGTACGTCGGGCCAGGCGTTCGACCGCTGCTACCACTCGTCCTGCGACACGACGGCCAACATCAACGACACCGCCCTCGACCGCAACAGTGACGCGGCCGCGTACGCGGTGTGGGAGCTGTCGGAGTAACGCGCGCGGTCCGTGGTCCAACTCCCCCGTACCGCACCGGCGATGGCATCGACGGCACCCTACGGATGCCAAGATCGGTCAGCAGATCATCGGTCGGTACGGGGGGGGAGGGTGACAAGTTGAGTCTCCCGATCGCGGAGATCGCCGCCGCCGTCCGAGCGCGGGAGGTGACCGCCGTCGAGGTCGTCACCGCCGCGCTCGCCCGAATCGCCGCCGTGGAACCGGAGTTGTGCGCGTTCAGGGAGGTCTGGGGCGAGGCGGCGGTACGGCGGGCGCGCGAGGTCGATGTCCGGGTCGCGGCGGGTGAGCGGCTGCCGCTCGCGGGCGTTCCGCTCGCGGTGAAGGGGCGGTACGGGGAGCGGGCCGCGGACGCGGTACGGCTGATCGCCGCCGGGTGTGTGCCGGTGGGCTCGACATCCGTACCCGCGCCTGGAACCCCCTGGCAGACATGGGGACTTGGGGCCGGGGGACCGACCGTGAACCCGTGGCGGGCGGACCGTGTGCCGGGCGGTTCGTCGGCGGGGGCCGGGGCGGCGGTGTCGGCGGGCCTGGTGCCGCTCGCGACCGGCGCGGACGGCGCCGGGTCCGTGCGTATCCCGGCCGCCTGGTGCGGGGTGTTCGGCCTCAAATCGACGAACGGGCGCCTGCCGCATCCCGACCGGACGGGCCTGAGCGCGGTGGGGGCGGTGGCTCGGCGGGCGGTCGACCTGGGGGCGTACTGGCGGTGCGTGACGGAGGAAGGGGACCCGGAGTGCCAGTCCGTACGGCGACCCCTCACCGCCCTCTGGTCGGACTCCCTCGGCTTCGCCCGCGCCGATCCCGGGTCGGCCCTCGTCGCGCAGGGGGCCGCACTGCGGCTCGACGGTGCCGGGGTCGTACGGCTGCTGCCGCCGGACGATGCTCTCGTGCGCCTCGACGATCCGGGGCCGGCTTGGCTGGCGCTGCGGGCGGCGGGTGCGGGTGCGGGTGGGACGGGCACGAGTACGGGTGGCGGTACTGCGGCGGCGTACCGGCTGCGCGCTGCCAACGACCGGCGGCTCGCGGAGCTGTTCAGCCGGGCCGACCTGCTCCTGACCCCCACGACGCCGAATCCGCCGCACGGCCACGAGGGTCCGGGCGACCGGTACTCGACCGCGCTCACCTGGGCGTTCAACCTCAGCGGGCACCCGGCGGCGAGCATCCCTGCGGGCTTCGGCCCGGACGGCTGCCCGGTCGGACTCCAGGTCGTGGCCCGGCACGGCGCGGAACAGGTGCTGCTGCGGGTCATGGCTGAGGCGGAGGAACAAGCGGGCCTGGCCAGCTGTTGATGCACACGCATGTACTGTGGGCGCATTGACTCACCGTGCGCGCCACACCCGCCGTACACCAACCGCACCGGGGGCCGACATGAATCGCAGTTTCCTCTTTCTGCTGGGCAGCAGCCGCACCGACGGCAACACCGAGGCGCTCGCCCGCCGGGCCGCCGAACAGCTGCCCGCCGAGGTCGAACAGCGCTGGCTGAGTCTCGCCGAGCATCCGCTGCCCGACTTCGAGGACCTGCGCCATGACGCGGACCACGTCCGGCCCAGCGGGAACAACGCGGCCCTCCTGCTCGACGCCACCCTCGCGGCAACGGACATCGTGATCGCCTCGCCGCTGTACTGGTACTCGGTGTCCGCCCCCGTCAAGCGCTACCTCGACTACTGGTCGGGCTGGCTGCGCACCCCCGGCCTGGACTTCAAGGCCACCCTCGCCGGACGCACGCTCTGGGGCGTCACCGTCCTCGCGGACCCCGAGCCGAGGGTCGCCGACCCGCTGGTCGGTACGCTCCGCAGCTCGGCCGCGTACATGGGGATGCGGTTCGGCGGGGTGCTGCTCGGCAACGGGAGCAAGCCCGGTGACGTACTGAAGGACACCGACGCGCTCACCCGCGCGAAGACGTTCTTCGAATAGTTCGGCCGGTTCGGCCCCTTCGACCCGTTCGGGCGAGGGGAGGCAAGGGGAGTTCAGACGGTGATGTCCTTCGTCGTGAACCGCGCCCAGGCCGCCGAGCCGAACACCGCCGCGTACACGGCCTGGATGCCTAGGTTCTTCACCAGGTCGTCCCAGTAGACCGGTTCGCGCATGAGGTCGGCGAAGGACAGCCAGTAGTGGGAGAAGAAGTACGGCTGGAGCGCGTGCAGTTGGGGTATCTGGTCGAGGATCTGGACGGTGATGAGCAGTCCGACGGTCGTCGCCATCGCCGCGATGCCGCTGCTCGTCAGGGTGGAGATGAACAGGCCGAGCGCCGCCACCCCGATCAGTGACGCGGCGACGACCAGCGCGATCAGCAGCGCCCGCCCCAGCCCCTCCGTGAAGCTGATGCTCGTACCGGAGATCGTCATCAGATCGCCGAGTGGGAAGAGCAACGCGCCGACCGTGAGCGCCGACAGTGCCACCACCAGCGTCGCGACCAGGCAGAACGTCAGCGTGGTCGCGTACTTGGTGAGGAGCAGGCGGGTGCGGCCGGCCGGGGCGACCAGCAGATAGCGGAGGGTGCCCGCGCTTGCCTCGCCGGCTATCGCGTCGCCCGCGATGACGCCGATGGCCATCGGGAGGAAGAAGGGGAGGGTTGCGGCCAGGGCCGTGAACACCAGGAAGAGGCCGTTGTTGGTGATCTGCGAAATGAAGGCGGGGCCTCCGCCGCCGCCCCCGCCCGGGCCACCGCCGACGCCGGACGAACCGTCGCTCGTCTCGATCTTCACGGCGATGCCGACGAGGATCGGTACGGCGGCGAGCACGGCGAGCAGTGCGAGGGTGCGCCAGCGGCGGAAGGTGGTGAGTAGTTCGTTGCCGAAGAGGGTGCCTCGGACGGTTGTTCGGCGGCTGAGGGTTTGTTGTGGCTGGTCGCGCCGTTCCCCGCGCCCCTTTGGGGCGCCTACCTGAACCTCAGCCTGCGACATCGAAGCCCTCCCCCGTCAGCGCCATGAACGCGTCCTCCAGGGACGCCCGTTCGACGCCGAAGCCCCGGACGCGGACGCCTGCGCCGACCAACGCGGCGTTCAGATCGGCCAGTTCGCGGTCTCCGTCCGGCACCTCGCAGGTCACTCGGTCCTCGGTCATGACCACGTCGCCGCAGCCCTGCTCCTTCAGTACGCGGGCCGCCTCACCCGTATCCGGGGTCGTCACGACCAGGCGTCCGCGTGTCCCTGCGGCCAACTCCGCCACCGAGCCCTGGGTGATGAGACGCCCCTGCGCCATGACGGCCGCGTGCGTACAGACCTGCTCGATCTCGTCGAGGAGGTGGGAGGAGAGGAAGACGGTGGTGCCGTCGGAGGCCAACTCCCGTACCAGAGAACGGATTTCGCGCATGCCCTGCGGGTCGAGTCCGTTGGTCGGCTCGTCGAGGACGAGCAGTCGGCGCGGCTGGAGCAGCGCCGCCGCGAGACCGAGGCGCTGCTTCATGCCCAGCGAGTACGCCTTCGCCTTCTTGCCGGCGGCGGCCGTGAGGCCCACCCGGTCCAGGGCGTGCGCGACGCGTGTACGCCGGGTGCGCGGATCGGCGGTCGGGTCGGCGGCGTCGTACCGGACGAGGTTGTCGCGGCCCGAGAGGAAGCCGTACAGCGCGGGCCCCTCGATGAGCGCGCCGACGTGCGGCAGCACGGCGCGGGTGGCGCGGGGCATCGGCCGCCCCAGCACCCGCGCCGTGCCCGACGTCGGCTCGATCAGGCCCATCAGCATGCGGATGGTGGTCGTCTTGCCGGAGCCGTTCGGCCCGAGGAAACCGAAGACGCTGCCCGCCGGGACGGTGAGGTCGAGAGCGTCGACGGCCAGCTGTCCACCACGGAAGCGCTTGGTGAGGGCACGGGTGACGATGACCGCGCCATCGTCACCCCGGTGCACCTCTTCCGGCTCTCCCCGCTCCGCGGCGGACGCTTCCTCCATGGGCTCCCCCGGCTCCCTCGGTCGTCTACTCGTACAACAGGGATTCGCGTCCGGAGGTTCCCGAACGGGAGTTACGCGAGTTACTGGGCCGCGTTCGCCGCCTTCACCAGCGCGTCCTTCGTGACGGCGCCGACGTAGAGCTTGCCGTCGTCCGTCATCAGGGCGTTGATCAGGCGGGTCTTGAAGACCGTGCCGGAGCCGAAGTCGCCGGAGACCTTGTCGCCGAAGGAGTCGAGGAAGCCGCCGAACGCGCCGGCGTCCGGAGAGTCACCGGCCGACGGCAAGCCGCCCTCGGACCCCGAGTCGAAGGCGGCGATGGAGTTCCAGCCCTCGCCGATGACCTTGACGCCATCGTCCTCGGCCCCGTGCGCCCACCCATGGCCCTGGGTTCCCGCGACATCGCCGTCGAGTTCCTTGCCGAACTCCTGGTCGAACTCCTTGCCGAAGTCCTCGTCGGCCGTGCCCGAGCCCTCCTCGGTGACCTTCGTGCCCTTGGGCGGGGTGAAGTCGAAGGTCGAGGCGGCGGGCTTGGCGAAGTCGACATCGACGAAGCCGGCGTCCACGACGGCCGCACCTCCGCTCGCCGGGGTGAGCGTGAACTTCAGCGGCGTACCGGTCTTCGAGTCGACCGCGATGCTGATCGCCCCGACCGTGGACCCGGACGCCTTCGGCTTGATGACCAGCTTGTACGCGTCGCGGCCAGCGACCTGGGCGGTGCCGTCGACGGTCACGGAGGTCGTGCCGTCGGCCGCCTTCAGGGCCTCCTCGGCGAACTCCTTGGGCGTGGCGGGCACGTCGTCGGGCAGGGCCTGGTCCTTGCCGTCGGCCTTGTCCTTGCCGCCCTCGGACGCGGGGGCCGTCGCGTGGTACGCCTCGTTCGACGAACTGTCGTACGCCCACACCTCGTCGCCGTTGTGGATGACGCTGTACTCGGCGGCCTTCTCCAGCAGCGACACCTTCTGCTTGTCGGGGCCGTCGACGGCGACCCGGACCGTGTGCGTGCCGGAGGCCAGTTCGAGGAGCTTGGCGCTCGGGTCGGCGGCCGACCCCGAATCGCCGGAACCCCCACCGAGGCCGCCCGACAGCAAGCCGCTCTCCAGACCGCCGAGGTCGGGCAGCCCCAGATCCGTGCTGATCTTCACCGTGCCGGACAGCTGCTGGGTGTCCGACGCGGCGATCTTCTCGATGAGTTCCTGCGCGCTGATCTTCGGCAGATCGGGGTCACCAGAGCCGGCGAACGCCGGTACCAGCCCGATCGTCGCGACCGTCAGACCGATCACCACGGCCGGGGCGGCGTACCGCGCGGCCTTGCGGCGCCGCGAGGGCACGTCCTCGGCCTCGGTCTCGATCTCGGCCTCGATCCGGTTGCCGGACTTGGCCTCTTCGTACGGTGCCATGTGTGCCTTACCTCCGTCGTCGGCGGCGGCCGTCAGTCCCACACCTGTCCACCCTGAGCCGCCATTCTCACCCGAATCGGTGAGGAGTGGTGCTTTCCATCTCACCAAATCGACGAAGGGGAATCGTCAGACCTTGGTCTCAACTCCGCGTACTGCTACGGGATGACATGAGGAGGCGATGCTTCCCCCGACCCGTAGGGGTCGTGCGGTGGTGGTACCGGGGGAAGCGCCGCCTCACATACCAGCTGACCGGCAACTCCGGGTCTCAACTCTTGAGGAACACGTAGTCCGCCTGGTAGGGCACGCCCACGATGGTGCCGGGCGAGCAGGAACCGGCCGGTGCGACGCCGCCCACGGTGTTCAGCCGCAGGATCTCGGTCGTACGGGCGAGCAGCCCGCGGTGCTTGCCGGACTGGGTGGCCCTGAGGTCCAGTTCGGGGATGTTCCTGTCGCCGTTCGGGGTCTTGGAGATCAGCGACCCGGTGACCGCGCTGCTGTCGGGGGCGATCCACTGCGGCGTACCGGAGTTGGGCTTCACGAAGGTGTGCGCGATGTTCCCGCCGAGTACGGCGCTCACGTCACGCTGCGCGAAGGCGTATCCGCCGCCCTCGGCCGGCTTGCACTGGTAGATCTGCTTGCCCTTGACGACGGACGCCTGGAAGTTGTCGAGGGCGTCCCGGAAGTCGAAGGAGGCGACGGTGACCTTGTGGAGCTGCCCACGGACGGCTCCGCCCGGGAACTCAGCGGTGTGCAGATTGGCGTAGAAGGCGCCGGGGTCGGACTTGAGCTTCGCGAGCAGGGCGGCGTCGTTGACCTTGACGGTTCCCGTGACGGTACGTCCCTTGCCGAGCAGCCCGGTGAAGTCGATCTTGACACCGCCGTTCGTGCCCTTGGCGCCCTGGTGGATGTGGAGGAGGGTCGGCTTGCCGGTACCGCGCCAGGCCACGGCGACGGACACCTTGTCGCCCTTGACCTTGACGAACTCGACGGCGGCTCCGTCCCGGTCCCCGACGGCGGGCCCACCGGCCACGGGCACCTCGTTGGCACCCCGGAGACTGGCGGCGAGAACGGTGCCACCGCCTCCGGCGCCGACACCCCGGGTGACGATGCCCACGTGGTCGGCGTGGGCGTTGCGATCACTACCGCGATCCCCGTTCGCGGCCACCGCCGGAAGAACGGCGGCGGCGATCCCTGCAGCGGCGACCACCGCGACCCCGGAAACGATCAGGCTTTTACGGCCCATGATTCTTTTTCTCCCCGTATCGCAGCTGACGCCCCCTGCGTCAGCTTCTGGAACCAATACGGGAAGAGGTCTCGCTTTGGACTTAGTCCAGCCACGTGGCGTGCGTCACACACCCTTTTAGCCCGTCCGGCGCTTGAGGACGAAGGGGGGTCTGGGGGCACAGCCCCCAGAAGGATGGGAACGGGTAGGGGCGGCGGGGGCGAAAACCCCTACCCAGCCCGATGCACCACCGCGTCACACATCTCCCCCAACGCCACCTTCGCATCACACTCGGCCAACGGCACCAACGCAGCCCGCGCCTCCTGCGCAAACCGCACCGTGTCCCGCCGAGCCTGCGCCAACGCCGGATGCACCCGCAGCCGAGCCAACGCCTCCGCATGCCGCGCGTCGTCACTCAGATCGGAGTCCAGCAACTCGCACAGCGCGACATCCTCGGCCAGCCCCATCCGAGCCACCCGCTCCCGCAACCGCAGCACGGGCATCGTGGGAATGCCCTCCCGCAGATCCGTCCCCGGCGTCTTCCCGGACTCGTGGGAGTCGGACGCGATGTCCAGCACGTCGTCCGCGAGCTGGAAGGCGACCCCGAGCCGCTCCCCGTACTGGGTGAGCACGTCCACGACACTGTCGTCGGCGCCGGACATCATCGCCCCGAACCGGCAGGCCACGGCCACCAGCGACCCGGTCTTCCCGCCCAGTACGTCCAGATAGTGCTCGACCGGGTCCCGCCCGTCGGACGGCCCCGCCGTCTCCAGGATCTGCCCGGTCACCAGCCGCTCGAACGCCTCCGCCTGCACCCGCACCGCCTCGGGCCCGAGGTCGGCAAGGATGTGCGAGGCGCGCGCGAAGAGAAAGTCGCCGGTCAGGACCGCGACGGAGTTCCCCCAGCGCGTGTTGGCGCTGGGCACCCCGCGCCGCACCTCGGCCTCGTCCATGACGTCGTCGTGGTACAGCGTCGCGAGGTGGGTCAGCTCCACCACCACCGCCGACGGCACGATCCCCGGCGCGTGCCGGTCCCCGAACTGCGAGGCGAGCATCACGAGCAACGGCCGGAACCGCTTCCCGCCGGCCCGTACGAGGTGCTGCGCGGCCTCCGTGATGAAGGGCACCTCGCTCTTGGTGGCTTCGAGCAACCCTTCCTCGACAGCCGCCAATCCGGCCTGGACATCGGCTTCGAGAGCCTGGTCCCGCACGCTCAGCCCGAACGGCCCGACGACGGTCACGAGGGATCTCCTGTCTGCTGGTGTCTACTGGCGGTCACACGGTGTGTCGATAGGTCGCTGCCATCACTCAAGTCAGCGTATCCGGTCACGTTTCGATCACCACGAGCGCCCGCCCGTCCAGGCCAGGCGGTATCGGATCACGACCGGAATGTTTTTGATCAGCCCATAAGTATGGACATTCATAAACATCCCGCGCCCCACCCGTCACACCAGTGATCGCACCCGCGCATACGCCACCACCTCCCTGACGGCACCCTCCGTACCCGTCGCTACGACAACGACGCGCATCGCACGAGAGGTTCCGCCCGCCCGACTGACACACCCACAAGAAGCATAAAAACCCTAAAAACCCCTATTCACCCCACTCATCTCACCCAGACCACGACTACCCCCACCCCGTGATTCGAGTCACTCCAAATTCCGGCCCCCACCACCCCCTCCCCCGCAAACTCCCCATTCGCAAAAGGCAAGTTACTCACCACCCCTCTCCGCGCATCCGCCCGTTTTGTCCACAACGTGCGCCCCAAATGACCAAGTCCTATGCTTCCGCCCCTTGTTCCACGCGTGTGCTCTCGCATACGTTCTCGCCACGCCGGGCGGATCGCCGAATCCTGCCACCGCCCGCAGAGCACCATCCCACCCACCCACACGTGACTCACGCAGGCAGGAGCGGGGGACCCAGGTAAGCCGCCGGTCCGGGCACGACGCCGGAGCGGCTAGGGGTGAAGTCGCGCGCCGAGCAGGCGCCCGGCCGGGCATCTCCCGCCCGAACCCGACAGCTCACCTCGTAGGCGTCGGAGAGGACTCAGCATGCCCGCACGAGGTCAGCACCAGCGCGCGAGAACCACCCGCCGCCCGCTCACGCGCACAATCGCCATCACCGGAACGGCCGCCGCAGCCCTGGCCTTTCCCTTCCTGACCGCGACAACGGCATCAGCCGCACCGTCGTCCGCCGCGTCCGTGTCGTCGGCGACGAACTACGCGAACAACCTGGACGGCTGGATCCGCGAATCGCTCGACATCATGGCGCAGAACGGAATCCCGGGAACGTACGACGGCATCTACCGCAACATCATCCGCGAGTCCTCGGGCAACCCGAACGCCATCAACCTCTGGGACTCGAACGCGGCAGCCGGCACCCCCTCCAAGGGTCTCCTCCAGGTCATCGACCCGACCTTCGCCGCCTACCACGTCGCCGGCACCTCGTACGACCCCTACGACCCGATCGCGAACATCACAGCGGCCTGCAACTACGCGGCGGCGCGATACGGCTCGATAGACAACGTGTACGGGGCCTACTAGGCCGGCCGACCCGCCCTCACCGCCACACCCCGGTCCCGTACCCGTCCCCGTCCCCGGCTCCGAACAGCCGCTCCAGCACGACCGCGATCCCGTCGTCCTCGTTCGAGAGGGTGACCTCGTCCGCCACCGCCTTGAGTTCGGGATGGGCGTTGGCCATGGCCACCCCATGGGCCGCCCAGTCGAACATGGGGATGTCATTGGGCATGTCGCCGAAGGCGATGGTGGCGGACGAGGCCAGCCCGAGGTACTCGGCGGCGAGCGCGAGCCCCGTCGCCTTGGTGATGCCGCATGGCTGGAGTTCGACGGTGCCCGGCCCCGACATGGTGACGGTCGCGAGCGAACCGACCGCTCCACGCGCCGCCGACGCCAACTCGTCGTCGGACAGCGACGGGTGACGCAGCAGCACCTTGCTGATGGGCGCGGCCCACAGGTCGTCCCGATGCGGCACCCGTACGGCGGGCAGCGTCGGGTGCGGCATCAGGTAACCGGGTTCGATGAGCGTCAGCCCGTCGACACCGTCCTGGTCCACGGCGGCGTACACCTGCCCGACCTCGGCCTCGATCTTGCCGAGCGCGGTCTCCGCCAGCTCCTGGTCCAGGGTCACCGACCACAGCAGACGGTCCGCGCCGGCGTCGTACAACTGCGCGCCCTGTCCGCACACCGCGAGCCCCCCAGCCCCGAGGTCGTCGAGCAGCGGCCGGACTCTCGGCGCCGGCCGTCCCGTCACCACCAGATGCCGGGCGCCGGCGGCCGTGGCACGCGCCAGCGCGGTCCGCGACCGGTCGGAGAGCGTGTCGTCGGCACGCAGGAGCGTTCCGTCCAGGTCCGTGGCGATAAGTGTGTATGAGGTGGGAGCGGCCATGATCCAGAGAATACGGATCGTTCGGCACATCGGTCTCCGCCCGAACCGGACGACGTTCGGCATCCCGGCAGCAACAGCCTCTCAGTCTGCCCCAACTCCCGCCCCGGGAAGGCCCGAACGGCACGAGATCGCGGTCCGCACCCGTTGTCGCCCGCACCCGTCCGAGGCCTACCCGTGCGCGGCCGCCAGATGCCCCACCAGCCTCGGTGACGCGAACTCCGTACCGCACACGAACCGCATCACCGGCCCGTACGAAGCAGCCGCCGGCAACCCCGTGAAGTACAACCCCGGTACGGAGGACACATACCCGGCACCGAGCCTCGGCGTCCCCCTGCTCACCGCCAGCTCCGTACGCAGCTCGTGCCCGAGGAAGTCCATCGCGGCGATGTCGACGCGGTAGCCGGTCGCGGATATGACGTGGTCGGCCGACAACTCCCGCGTACGGCCGCCGAGATCCTCCACGGTCAACACCGACCGCCCTCCGCCGGAGCCCCCTGTCTCCCCTGCGCCTCCCGTTGCCCGTACGATCCGTGCGACCTCGCTCACCTGCACCTTCCCCTCGAACCTGTCACGCAGCCACCACGCACCGAGCGGTCCGAGGACCCGGCGGACCAGATAGTGGCGGGCCTGGGCCGGGAGATGGCGGTAGGGATGCGGGTAGTAGGTGAGGGCCCAGAGCGACCACGCGTTGCCGAACGGCGACTCGGGCCGCAGCCGGGGCTGCCGCCACGGGGGCGCACCGAAGGCGACGCGACCCCGCCCGCGCGAGACCACTCGTACCCGCGCCCCCGCCTCCGCCGCCAGCGCCGCCGTCTCCAGCGCGGACTGGCCCGCACCGACGACGATCAGCTCCCGGCCCGCGAACCGGCCCAGGTCATGGTGCTGCGAACTGTGGGACACCGGACCCGTGGGCGAGGGCCCGTCCGGCGCGGCGCCGGCCAGCTCCGCGGGCAGATGCGCGAGCCCCGACAGGCCCGTCGCCACCACGACCGCCCGCGCGGTGAACAACTCGCCCGAGTCCAGCTTGAGTTCGAAGCCGCCGCCGCTGCCACCGCTGCCGCTGCCCGCGCCCTTGTGCTGCCGCCGGTCCACGGACACCACCCGCACCTGCTCCAACTCGGGCACGAGCTGCTGCTGGAACCACTCGCCGTACGCGATGAAGGTCTCCACCGGGACGATGTCCTCGTCCGTGACCAGCCGGCGTATCCCCGCCGCGTCGCAGTAGTCGACCAGGTTGTGGCCCCGCTGCGGGGCGTCGATGCTGGACGCCGCCGGCGTCGACTTCAGGAGCATTCCGGCGGGCATGTGGTCCCGCCAGCTCACCATGGGCTCGCCGAACACTCTCACCGGAATGCCACGCGCCCGCAGATGCGCGGCGGTTGACAGACCGAACGGTCCCGCGCCGATTACCGCTACCGGATGATTCACGAAGTCCCCTCCCCAGGACGCTGCTTCGCCACTTCGCGCTGCTCTGCTGCTCTACCGCCCAACCGGTCAGCAGGTTGTCGCCACTACGCCTATTGCCTACGCCTTGCCGCCACGACGGCCTGCCCGCCACAACTGGTACAGATGTTTCACGCCCGGTCGTACGAAGCGGGCGAGCATCGTGAGGAACGGCAGCGGGTCGTCACCCGCGAGCCAGGCCAGTTCCGTCCCGCTCGCCCGGGTCGGCGCGTGCGGCGTCGTGTAGCCGCTGCGCCGGTAGGCGAGGAGGGCGGGCAGGTCGATGTTCTCCACGATGTACCGGTGCCCGGCGCGCTGTTCCCCCTCCGGAACGGTGCGCCCGGTCAGATCGAGATGCATGGCCCGTACGACGTCCACCCCCGACTCGCTCTCGAAGAGCCGGAACTGGGCGCCCATCCGCGGGTTGAAGTCGAGGAGCTTGTACTGTCCGTCGCGCCGGTCGAAGCGCAGGTCGAGGTCGATGATTCCGGTGAAGCCGATCTGTTTGATGAAACGTGCGGCAAGGTCCGCGAGTTCCGGATTGTCGACGACGTATGCATTTGCCGTCATTCCCGCGTGCGGCGGCCAGGATCGGACCTTCACGCCCGTGAACAACGCACGCGGATTCGAGTCCGCGTCGAAGTAGGCGTGCACGATCCAGTCCTCGGCCTCCTCCCGGGGCAGATACTCCTGAAGGATCACGCCGGGACGCTCACCCCAGTCGCGGGCCAGGGACAGCAGCGCCTCCCGACTCGCGATGCGCGTAGTGCCGTTGACGGCGGGCCGGGCGCGCCGCACGAACGCCTCCCGGTTCTTGGCCACCAACGGGAACCGGGCCGTCCGCGCGAACCGCTCGATCTCGTCGTACGACTGCGGAAAGGCGGCGGCCGGAGTCGGTATGCCGTGCTCCACGCACAACTCGTGCAGCCCCTGCTTGCTGGCGAGCCGACGCGGCAGCGCCGCCTCCACACGCGGGAAGAGAAACGCTTCCCCCAGTTCCTCCTGCCGCTCGGCGATCAGTACGGCCGCCTCCTCGTCCGTGGGAACGAGCAGAGCGGGACGCCCGATCCGACGCCCGATCCGCAGCAACCCCTCGACGAGCCGCTCCGGTTCCTCGGTCCCGGTGGTCGGCCAGACGAACGCGCGCCGCAGATATCGCGACGAGGCCGCCGGCGTGTAACGGTCCTCGGTGATCGCATACATCGGAACGCCCAGCCGTCCCAGACTGCGGATGGCCCCGACGCCTCCGTGGTGCAGCGGATAGTCACCGAACTTCACGATCAGCGCCGGCACGGCATGGTCGGCCGAAAACGGCACAGTGCTGCTCCTGGCCACGGGTCCCCCCACGTGTCCCCCCTACGGACCGGACCCACCCCGTCCGTGTCCCCCCAAAGGACGCTAAGCCGGAATCACCCACTCCGGACAAGGCTTATCCGGACATTACGAACTCTTTAGACACTGGGGACACTGCCCCGAGCCCGCAACTCACCCGTAACCTGTGGCGCGACCACATGGCCACACGGCACGACACACGAGAGCGAGGCAGCACCCCATGCCCCCCTTCGATGTCCCCGAGGGCGACCCCTTCGGCCCGCACAACCTCCCGTACGGCGTGTTCACCCCGGCCGGCTCCACGGACCGCCGGGTCGGCGTCAGACTCGGCGACCACGTCCTGGACGCGGGCGCCGCTGCCGCCGCGCTCGGCTCCCCCTATGTCTCCGTGCTGGCCCGCCCGACCCTCAACGCCCTTCTCGCCGCGGGCCGTACGACCTGGTCCGACATCCGGCGCGCCCTGACCGCCTGGGTCACCGTCCCGTCCCACCAGGAGACGATCGCTCAGCTCCTCCACCCCCTCTCCTCGGTGAGCCTGCACCTCCCCTTCGAGGTCGCGGACTACGTCGACTTCTACGCCTCCGAGAACCACGCCCGGAACGTCGGCCAGATCTTCCGCCCCGACGCCGCGGACTCCCTGACCCCCAACTGGAAGCACCTGCCGATCGGTTACCACGGCCGCTCGGGCACGGTCGTCGTCTCCGGCACGGAGGTCGTCCGTCCGTCGGGCCAGCGCAAGGCCCCCACGGACGCGGCCCCGCTCTTCGGCCCTTCGGTCCGCCTGGACATCGAGGCGGAGGTCGGCTTCGTGGTGGGCACACCGTCGCCCATGGGCAGCCCCGTGCCCCTGTCCGCCTTCCGGGACCACGTCTTCGGCCTCTGCCTGCTGAACGACTGGTCCGCCCGCGACATCCAGGCCTGGGAGTACGTCCCGCTGGGCCCGTTCCTGGGCAAGTCCTTCGCCACGTCGGTCTCGGCGTGGATCACCCCGCTGGACGCCCTGGAGGACGCCCGGGTCGCCCCGCCCGCCCGCACACACGCCCTGCTCCCCTACCTCGACGACGCCGAGGACGAGCCCGGCGGCTACGACCTGCGTATCTCCGTCGCCGTGAACGGCCACACCATCTCCGAGCCCCCCTTCTCCACGATGTACTGGACGGCCGCGCAGCAACTCGCCCACATGACCGTCAACGGCGCGTCCCTCCGCACCGGCGACCTCTACGGCTCGGGCACGGTCAGCGGCCCCACCGAACGGGAACGCGGCTCACTCCTCGAACTCACGTGGAACGGCACCGCCCCCATCGACCTCCCCACCGGCAAGCGCACCTTCCTGGAGGACGGCGACGAGGTCACCCTCACCGCCTGGGCCCCGGGTCCGGGCGGCACCCGCGTGGGCCTGGGCGAGGTGACGGGCAGGATCACGCCGGCGGGCTGAGCGAGGCGCCCCGAGCAGCGGGTCCGGAGCAGCGGTCGGGGCAACGCATCGGGCGGGCAACGGGCGGGGCAGTCCGTCCGGCGCCGACCAGGAGTACGCCGTCGCGCCCCAGCCCCGCCCCGCCGCCCCGCGTCTCCCCCCTCCACCCTCTGCATCCGGTCCCCTACATCCAGTCCTCCGGCTCGGGCTCCATCTCCATCTCGGGCCAGTCGTCCGGCCCCAACTGCTCGTCCCTCGGCCCGGATCCCGTACCCCGGCCGCTGTCACTGCCCGAAGAGCCCGACCTGAAGCCGGACTTGGCGCCGGGCGCCGAGCCGGTCTCCGGGACCTGTGGAGCCGCCGCGGACACCTCAGGCGCCTCGCCCAGTGCCGAAAGCGCCCCCAACACGCCCTCCCCGTACGTGGCGAGCTTCTTCTCGCCCACCCCGCTGATTCCGCCCAGGTCCGCCACCGACCGGGGCCAGACGCTGACGATCTCCCGGAGCGTGGCGTCATGGAAGATGACGTACGCCGGAACGCCCTGCTCACGAGCCTGTTCGGCGCGCCAGGCCCGCAGTGCCTCGAACGCCGGCTGCAGTTCCTCGGGCAACGCGACAGCCGCCGCCTTCGCCTTCTTCTCACTCCGGCCGCCACCGGCCGCCGACCGTGCGGTCGCCGCCTTCTTCGGCTCCTTGCGCAGCGGCACCTCCCGCTCGCGCCCCAGCACGGCACCGCTCGTCTCGGTCAGCACCAGCGTGCCGTACTCGCCCTCGACCGCGAGCAGCCCCTGGGCCAGCAACTGCCGTACGACACCGCGCCATTCGCCCTCGGCCAGTTCCTCTCCGATGCCGAACACGGAGAGCTGGTCGTGGTCGAACTGGATCACCTTCGCCGTGCGCCGCCCCAGCAGGATGTCGACGATCTGCACCGCGCCGAACTTCTGCCGCCGCTCACGCTCCAGCCGCCAGACCGTGGACAGCACCTTCTGCGCGGCGACCGTGCCGTCCCAGGTCTCCGGCGGGGCCAGGCAGGTGTCGCAGTTGCCGCAGCCGCCCGGCACCGGGTCCTGGCCGAAGTAGACGAGCAGTTGCCCACGCCGGCACTGCACCGTCTCGCACAGCGCCAGCATCGCGTCCAGGTGCGCCTGCGCGCGGCGGCGGAATGCCTCGTCGCCCTCGCTGCCCTGGATCATCTTGCGCTGCTGTATGACGTCGTTCAGTCCGTAGGCCATCCAGGCCGTGGACGGCAGTCCGTCACGGCCGGCGCGGCCCGTCTCCTGGTAGTAGCCCTCGACCGACTTGGGCAGGTCGAGGTGGGCGACGAACCGGACGTCCGGCTTGTCGATGCCCATTCCGAAGGCGATGGTCGCCACCACGACGAGGCCGTCCTCGCGCAGGAAGCGCGACTGGTTCGCCGCACGGGTGCCCGAGTCCAGGCCCGCGTGGTACGGCACCGCCCGGACGCCGTGCGCGGCGAGGAACTCCGCCGTGCGCTCCACGGAGTTGCGCGAGAGGCAGTACACGATGCCCGCGTCGCCATCGTGCTCCTCCTTCAGGAAGGTCAGCAGCTGCTTCTTGGGGTCGGCCTTGGGCACGATGCGGTACTGGATGTTGGGCCGGTCGAAGCTCGCCACGAAGTGACGGGCGTCCGGCATGCCCAGCCGCTGGGTGATCTCCTGATGCGTCGCGTGCGTGGCCGTCGCCGTGAGCGCGATCCTCGGGACGTCCGGCCAGCGCTCGCCCAGCAGCGAAAGTGCCAGGTAGTCGGGCCGGAAGTCGTGCCCCCACTGCGAGACACAGTGCGCCTCGTCGATGGCGAAGACGGCGATCTTCCCCCGGGAGAGCAGATCCAGGGTCGACTCCAGTCTCAGCCGCTCCGGGGCCAGGTACAGCAGGTCCAGCTCACCGGCCAGGAACTCGGCCTCCACCACCCGCCGCTCGCCGAAGTCCTGCGTGGAGTTCATGAACCCGGCGCGCACACCGAGCGCCCGCAGCGCGTCCACCTGGTCCTGCATCAGCGCGATGAGGGGCGAGACGACGATCCCCGTACCCGGTCTGACCAGGGACGGAATCTGGTAGCAGAGCGACTTGCCGCCACCGGTCGGCATGAGGACGACGGCGTCCCCGCCCGCCACCACATGATCGATGACCGCTGCCTGCTCGCCGCGGAAGGAGTCGTACCCGAAGACCCGGTGCAGCGTGGCCAGCGCCTCGCTGTCCACCGCCCCGGCCGCCGATCCGACGACCGTGCCCGGACCCTCGCCCGCTTCCGTCATCACACCCGACCCGCCCATCACGCTCATCGCGCTCATCGTCGTGTCCCCCGTACGTCGCGCCTCGACCACTGCCTCCACCATAGGGGCCCGCACCGACAGCCCCGGAGTTATCCACAGGCTGCCCGGCCGCACTTCCGCCCCGCGCCACCTGCGCCCTCCGTCGCGCCTGGGTGGTCAGCCCATTCGGCCCCTTCGCGTGGCGCCCCCGGACACCCCGGGACATGCTGCTCGGGCGGGACGAGGGGAGGCCCGTACAACGGACCGGCGCCCGCGCGCCTCTCGGACCGGCGCCTCCCAAGCGCCTCTCCCGCCCAAGGAGCCCCCACATGCCCCGCAGCCGGCTCAAGGTCACCGTCGCCCTCGCCACGGCCGCCGCGTCCCTCTCCCTGGCCGTCGCCCCCGCGCACTCCGCGCCGAGCGATCCCGTCGACCCCGCGGTCTGGACCGAGCTGGCCAAGACGCTCGAAGGCACGGCGAAGTACCAGTACGCCCCGTTCGCCGTCACGGACGGCTACAAGCCCGCCTTCTGCTCGGCCAGTCCGACGCTCGGCGGGATGGGACACCACTACATCAACGAGAAGCTCTACGGTTCACTCGATCCGGCGAAGCCGGCCGCTCTGCTGTACGAGGACCGGGTCAACGAGGACTGGATGGACGAGGCGTCCGACACGAGCTGGCTCGACGACATGGACGCGCTCGACGGAAGCGCCCCCACAGTGAGCGCCGCCCCCGAGTCGCGCAGGCTGGTCGCCGTCGAGTGGATCGTGGTGGACAAGGACCAGGACCTGACGACCGACGACGACCGCCCCAGCCTGTTCGGGGTCCCCTTCAACGGGCCGATGCTCGGCCACGAGCCCGGTATGCCGATCCACTACGACCTGCACGCCTGGGTCTGGAAGAAGAACCCCAACGGCATGTTCGCCCGCTGGAACCCCACGGTGACCTGCCCGGCCGCCTGAACACGCGCTGGGCCCCGGTCTCCCAAGGAGACCGGGGCCCAGCGCATTCCATACAACTCGCTGCTCAGCGCACGAAGACGCCCGCCTGGTTCGCCAGGTCGAGGAAGTACTGCGGCGCCACACCCAGCACCACGGTGACCGCCACCCCCACGCCGATCGCCGTCATGGTCAGCGGCGACGGCACGGCGACGGTGGGTCCTTCGGGCCGGGGCTCGCTGAAGAACATCAGGACGATCACCCGGATGTAGAAGAACGCGGCGATCGCCGACGAGATCACACCGACCACGACCAGCGAGCTGGCTCCGCCTTCGGCCGCCGCCTTGAACACGGCGAACTTCCCGGCGAACCCGGAGGTCAGCGGAATGCCGGCGAAGGCCAGCAGGAACACCGCGAACACGGCGGCCACCAGCGGCGAACGGCGCCCCAGCCCCGCCCACTTGGACAGATGGGTCGCCTCGCCCCCGGCGTCCCGCACCAGGGTGACCACGGCGAACGCCCCGATCGTCACGAACGAGTACGCGGCCAGGTAGAAGAGGACGGACGAGATCCCATCCGGTGTCATCGCGATGACACCCGCGAGGATGAACCCGGCGTGCGCGATGGACGAGTACGCCAGCAGCCGCTTGATGTCGGTCTGCGTGATGGCGACGATCGCACCGCCCACCATGGTGACGACCGCGACGCCCATCATGACCGGCCGCCAGTCCCAGCGCAGGCCCGGCAGCACGACGTACAGCAGCCGCAGCAGCGCGCCGAAGGCCGCCACCTTGGTCGCCGCCGCCATGAAGCCCGTCACCGGCGTGGGCGCGCCCTGGTACACGTCCGGCGTCCACATGTGGAACGGCACGGCGCCCACCTTGAAGAGCAGGCCCACGACGATCATGGCGGCGCCGATGAGCAGCAGTACGTCGTTGCCCATGGTGTCGGCGAGCGCCGGGTTGACGTTCTGAACGGTGCCGTCGACGACCTGGGCGATCGTCCCGTACGACACCGAGCCCGCGTAGCCGTACAGCAGTGCGATGCCGAAGAGGGTGAACGCGGAGGCGAAGGCGCCGAGCAGGAAGTACTTGACCGCGGCCTCCTGCGACATGAGCCGCTTGCGGCGGGCCAGGGCGCAGAGCAGGTACAGCGGCAGTGAGAAGACCTCCAGGGCCACGAACAGCGTCAGCAGGTCGTTGGCCGAGGGGAAGATCAGCATGCCGCCGACCGCGAACAGCAGCAGCGGGAACACCTCGGTGGTGGTGAACCCGGCCTTCACCGCGGCCTTCTCGCTGTCGCTGCCCGGTACGGACGCGGCCTGTGCCACGAACGAGTCGACGCGGTTGCCATGGGCCTCCGGGTCGAGCCGCCGTTCGGCGAAGGTGAACAGCCCGACCAGTCCCGCGAGCAGGATCGTGCCCTGGAGGAACAGGGCGGGCCCGTCGACGGCGATGGCGCCCATCGCCGCGATTCCGGCCTTGGTGGTGCCGTATCCGCTCGCCGCGAGCCCCACGACCGCGGCGAAGGCCGCGGCGAGGGCGACGACGGACACGAACAACTGCACGTAGTAGCGGGACTTGCGGGGCACGAACGCCTCGACCAGGATCCCGACGATCGCCGCGCCGATGACGATCAGGGTGGGCGACAATTGCCCGTATTCGATCTTCGGCGCGTCGATCTTGGAGATCGGGTCGGCCGCCGTTGTCCACAGGCTGTGGACGGCTGATGCGCTCACTTGGCCGCCTCCACCTCGGGCTGGGGGTCCTTCTTCTGGACGTCGGTCATGGTCTGCTTGACCGCCGGGTTGACGATGTCCGTCAGGGGCTTCGGGTAGACGCCCAGGAAGATCAGCAGCACGATCAGCGGCGTCACGACCACGAGCTCCCGCACCCTGAGGTCCGGCATCTTGGCGACCTCGACCTTCACCGGGCCCGTCATCGTCCGCTGGTAGAGGACGAGGGTGTAGAGCGCGGCGAGGACGATGCCGAAGGTGGCGATGATGCCGACCACCGGGTAACGCGCGAACGTGCCCACCAGGACCAGGAACTCGCTCACGAACGGCGCGAGGCCCGGCAGCGACAGGGTCGCGAGACCGCCGATCAGGAACGTGCCGGCGAGCACCGGAGCGACCTTCTGGACTCCGCCGTAGTCGGCGATGAGCCGCGAGCCGCGCCGCGAGATCAGGAAGCCCGCCACCAGCATCAGCGCGGCCGTCGAGATCCCGTGGTTGACCATGTACAGCGTCGCGCCCGACTGGCCCTGACTGGTCATCGCGAAGATGCCCAGGACGATGAACCCGAAGTGCGAGATCGACGCGTACGCGACCAGCCGCTTGATGTCCCGCTGCCCGACCGCGAGCAGCGCCCCGTAGATGATGCTGATCAGCGCCAGTACGAGGATGACGGGCGTCGCCCACTTCGACGCCTCCGGGAACAGCTGGAGGCAGAAACGGAGCATCGCGAAGGTGCCCACCTTGTCGACGACCGCCGTGATCAGCACGGCGACCGGCGCGGTGGCCTCGCCCATGGCGTTGGGCAGCCAGGTGTGCAGCGGCCACAGGGGCGCCTTCACCGCGAAGGCGAAGAAGAAGCCCAGGAACAGCCAGCGCTCGGTGTTCGTCGCCATGTCGAGCGAGCCGTTGGCCCGCGCGGCGGCGATCTCCGTGAGCGAGAAGTTCCCGGCGACCACGTAGAGGCCGATCACGGCCGCCAGCATGATCAGACCGCCGACGAGGTTGTAGAGCAGGAACTTCACGGCCGCGTACGAGCGTTGGGTGGACGCCGTTTCCTCGCCGTGCTCGTGGGCACGGTCGCCGAAGCCGCCGATGAGGAAGTACATCGGGATGAGCATGGCTTCGAAGAAGATGTAGAAGAGGAAGACGTCGGTGGCCTCGAAGGAGATGATCACCATCGCCTCGACGGCCAGGATCAGCGCGAAGAAGCCCTGGGTGGGCCGCCAGCGCGTGTTCCCGGTCTCCAGGGGGTCGGCGTCGTGCCAGCCGGCCAGGATCACGAACGGGATCAGCAGCGCGGTCAGTGCGATGAGCGCCACGGCGATGCCGTCCACGCCCAGCTCGTACCGCACCCCGAAGTCCTTGATCCAGGCCCGGGATTCGGTGAGCTGGTAGCGGTCGCCGTCCGGGTCGAAGCGCACCAGGACGATCGCGGCGAGCACCAGCGTGGCGAGCGAGACGATCAGCGCCAGCCACTTGGCGGCGGTGCGCCGCGCGGCCGGTACGGCCGCCGTGGCGATCGCCCCGAGGGCCGGGAGCGCCGCCGTCGCTGTCAGGAGGGGAAAGGACATCGGTATCAGACCGCCCTCATCAGCAGGGTCGCGGCGATGAGGACCGCCGCACCGCCGAACATCGAGACCGCGTACGACCGCGCGTAACCGTTCTGCAGCTTGCGGAGCCGTCCGGACAGGCCGCCCATGGAGGCCGCCGTACCGTTGACGACCCCGTCGACCAGGGTGTGGTCGACGTACACCAGGGAGCGTGTGAGGTGCTCTCCGCCGCGTACGAGGACGACGTGGTTGAAGTCGTCCTGGAGGAGGTCGCGCCGGGCGGCCCGGGTGAGCAGCGACCCGCGCGGGGCGAGCACCGGGACCGGACGGCGCCCGTACTGGCCGTACGCGAGGCCGACGCCGATGACGAGCACGACCATCGTGGACAGCGTGACCGTGAGGGCGCTGATCGGCGGGTTTCCGTGCGCGTGCTCGGTGACGGGCTCCAGCCAGTGCAGGAAGCGGTCGCCGACGCTGAAGAACCCGCCCGCGAAGACCGACCCGAAGGCGAGCACGATCATGGGGATCGTCATGGACTTCGGGGACTCGTGCGGGTGCGGTTCGTGGCCGTGCTCGTCGGGCTGCCAGCGCTTCTCGCCGAAGAACGTCAGCAGCATCACGCGCGTCATGTAGTACGCGGTGATGGCCGCGCCGAGCAGGGCCACGCTGCCGAGGATCCAGCCCTCGGTGCCGCCCTTGGCGAACGCCGCCTCGATGATCTTGTCCTTGGAGAAGAAGCCGGACAGACCCGGGAAGCCGATGATGGCGAGGTACCCGAGACCGAAGGTCACGAAGGTGACCGGCATGTACTTCCTGAGGCCGCCGTACTTGCGCATGTCGACCTCGTCGTTCATGCCGTGCATGACCGAGCCGGCACCGAGGAAGAGCCCGGCCTTGAAGAAGCCGTGGGTCACCAGGTGCATGATCGCGAAGACATAGCCGATGGGGCCGAGTCCGGCCGCGAGGATCATGTAGCCGATCTGCGACATGGTCGAGCCGGCCAGCGCCTTCTTGATGTCGTCCTTCGCGCAACCGACGATCGCACCGAAGAGGAGTGTGACCGCACCGACCACGGTGACAACCAACTGGGCGTCGGGCGCCCCGTTGAAGATCTCCCCGGATCGGACGATCAGATACACGCCCGCGGTCACCATCGTCGCCGCGTGGATGAGGGCCGAGACCGGGGTCGGGCCCTCCATCGCGTCCCCGAGCCAGGACTGCAGCGGCACCTGGGCGGACTTGCCGCAGGCCGCGAGCAGCAGCATCAGGGCGATGGCGGTGAGCTTGCCCTCGCTGGTCTCACCGGTGGCTTCGAGGACCGGCCCGAAGGCGAAGGTCCCGAAGGTGGTGAACATCAGCATGATGGCGATGGACAGGCCCATGTCGCCGACGCGGTTGACCAGGAAGGCCTTCTTCGCGGCGGTAGCGGCACTGGGCTTGTGCTGCCAGAAGCCGATCAGGAGGTACGAGGCGAGGCCGACACCCTCCCAGCCGACGTACAGCAGGAGGTAGTTGTCGGCGAGGACGAGCAGCAGCATCGCCGCGAGGAACAGGTTGAGATAGCCGAAGAAGCGGCGGCGCCGCTCGTCATGCTCCATGTACCCGATCGAGTACACGTGGATCAGCGAGCCGACGCCGGAGATCAGCAGGACGAACGTCATCGACAGCTGGTCGAGCTGGAAGGCGACGTCGGCCTGGAAGCCCTCGACGGGGACCCAGCTGAACAGGTGCTGCATCAGGGCGCGGTGCTCGGCGTCCTTGCCCAGCATGTCGGCGAAGAGGATCACGCCGATCACGAAGGAGCAGGCGGCGAGGGCCGTGCCGATCCAGTGGCCGACGGCGTCGAGCCGCCGGCCACCGCACAGCAGTACGGCCGCTCCGAGCAGAGGCGCCGCCACCAGCAGCGCGATCAGATTCTCCACGATTCAGCGACCCCTTACAGCTTCATCAGGCTGGCGTCGTCGACCGAGGCCGAGTGGCGGGAACGGAACAGCGACACGATGATCGCGAGCCCGACGACGACCTCCGCGGCGGCGACGACCATCGTGAAGAAGGCGATGACCTGGCCGTCGAGGTTGCCGTGCATCCGGGAGAAGGCGACGAACGCGAGGTTGCAGGCGTTGAGCATCAGCTCGACGCACATGAAGACGACGATCGCGTTGCGCCTGATCAGCACGCCGGTGGCGCCGATCGTGAACAACAGGGCGGCGAGATAGAGATAGTTGACCGGGTTCACTTCGACGCCTCCCCACTGTTCGAGCCCTTGGCCGAGCTACTGGCCGGGCCGCTGTTGGTGCGCTCCAGGCGGTCCTCGGCGCGCTGCTCCAGGGCCTTGAGGTCGCTGATGGCCTCGGCGGACACATCGCGGATCTGGCCGCGCTGGCGCAGCGTCTGCATGACCGACAGTTCGGCCGGGGTGCCGTCGGGCAGCAGGCCCGGGATGTCCACGGCGTTGTGCCGGGCGTAGACGCCGGGGGCGGGCAGCGGCGGCAGGTGCTTGCCGTCCCGTACGCGCTGCTCGGCCAGTTCGCGCTGGGTCTTGGCGCGCTCGGTGCGCTCGCGGTGCGTGAGGACCATGGCGCCGACGGCGGCCGTGATCAGCAGGGCGCCGGTGATCTCGAAGGCGAAGACGTACTTCGTGAAGATGAGGGCGGCGAGGCCCTCCACGTTGCCGTTCGCGTTGGCCTGGCCGAGGCCGGTGAACTCCGTCAGGGAGGCGTTCCCGACGCCCGCGACCAGGAGGATGCCGAAGCCGAGCCCGCACAGCAGGGCCAGCCAGCGCTGGCCCTTGATGGTCTCCTTGAGGGAGTCCGCGGCGGTGACACCGACGAGCATGACCACGAAGAGGAACAGCATCATGATCGCGCCGGTGTAGACGACGATCTGGACGACGCCCAGGAAGTAGGCGCCGTTGGCCAGGTAGAACACCGCCAGGATGATCATCGTTCCGGCGAGACAGAGCGCGCTGTGCACGGCCCTCTTCATGAAGACGGTGCACAGGGCGCCTGCCACGGCGACCGTACCGAGCACCCAGAACTGAAAGGCCTCACCAGTGGAGGTGGAATAGGCGGCGAGCTGCGCGCTCATGCCCCCACCCCCTCTTCCTCGGGCTTCTCGCCCTTGGAGACGGCGACTTGACGCACCGTGCCGGGTGCGGCCTCGGTGACCAGCCCCTGGTAGTAGTCCTGTTCGTCGGTGCCCGGGAAGATCGAGTGGGGCGAGTCGACCATGCCCTCGTCGAGTCCGGCGAGCAGCTGTTCCTTGGTGTAGATGAGGTTGGCGCGGCTGCTGTCGGCCAGTTCGAACTCGTTCGTCATCGTCAACGCGCGCGTGGGGCACGCCTCGATGCACAGACCGCACAGGATGCAGCGGGCGTAGTTGATCTGGTAGACCGCGCCGTACCGCTCGCCCGGGGAGTAGCGCTCCTCGTCGGTGTTGTCGGCGCCCTCCACATAGATGGCGTCCGCGGGGCAGGCCCAGGCGCACAGTTCGCAGCCGATGCACTTCTCCAGGCCGTCCGGATGGCGGTTGAGCTGGTGCCGTCCGTGGAACCGTGGGGCGGTGGTCTTCTGCTGCTCGGGGTACTGCTCGGTCAGCCGCTTCTTGAACATGGCCTTGAAGGTCACGCCGAAGCCGGCCACGGGGTTCTGGAAACCGGGCTTGGTCTCCTTGGATTCCTCAGCCATCGGACGCCTCCTTTCCATCCAGAGATCCGTCACTGCCAGTATCCGGTCCACCACTGACAATCAACTCGCGCTCGCGGCGCGGGCGCCTGCGGGGCACCGTCTGTGCCTCCTGTCCCGGCAGTGGCGGTACGGGGAATCCGCCCGCCATCGGGTCGAAGGCGACGGGCTCGTCGTCGACTGTCTGTGGTGCCTTGCCCCGGTCGCGGAACATGTCGGCCACGAAGGAGAGCAGAAGCAGGACGAGGACACCGCCGCCGACGTAGAGGGCGATGTCGGCGAAGTCGTAGTTCTCGTTGCGCAGGGTCCGTACGGTCGCGACGAGCATCAGCCAGACCAGCGAGACCGGGATGAGGACCTTCCAGCCGAGCTTCATCAGCTGGTCGTAGCGGACGCGCGGGAGGGTGCCGCGCAGCCAGATGAAGAAGAACAGCAGCAGCTGCACCTTGAGGACGAACCAGGCCATCGGCCACCAGCCGTGGTTGGCGCCCTCCCAGAAGGTGCTGATGGGCCAGGGGGCCCGCCAGCCGCCCAGGAAGAGCGTCACCGACACGGCCGAGACGGTCACCATGTTGACGTACTCGGCGAGCATGAACATCGCGAACTTGATGGACGAGTACTCGGTGTTGAAGCCGCCGACCAGGTCGCCCTCGGACTCCGGCATGTCGAAGGGGGCGCGGTTGGTCTCGCCGACCATCGTGATGATGTAGATCACGAAGGAGACCGGCAGCAGGACGATGTACCAGCGGTCGTGCTGCTGTTCGACGATGGTCGAGGTCGACATCGACCCGGAGTAGAGGAACACCGAGGCGAACGCGGCGCCCATGGCGATCTCGTACGAGATCATCTGCGCGCAGGACCGCAGGCCGCCCAGCAGGGGGTACGTGGATCCGGAACTCCAGCCCGCGAGGACGATGCCGTAGATGCCGACCGAGGCGACCGCGAGGACGTAGAGCATCGCGATCGGCAGGTCGGTGAGCTGCATCGTCGTACGGGTGCCGAAGATCGACACCTCGTTGCCGGCCGGTCCGAAGGGGATCACCGCGATCGCCATGAAGGCCGGGATGGCCGCGACGATCGGCGCGAGGATGTAGACGACCTTGTCCGCGCGCTTGACGACCAGGTCTTCCTTGAGCATCAGCTTGATGCCGTCGGCGAGCGACTGGAGCATGCCCCAGGGGCCGTGCCGGTTGGGGCCGATGCGCAGCTGCATCCAGGCGACGACCTTGCGTTCCCACACGATGGAGAACAGCACGGTGATCATCAGGAAGGCGAAGCAGAAGACCGCCTTGACGACGACCAGCCACCAGGGGTCGGTGCCGAACAGGGAGAGGTCTTCAGCGGCGAGGTACGGACTGCTCATGCCTCCACCTCCTTGGGGGCCTCGGAGGCGAGCGTCGCCGGGCCGATGCGGACGAGTGCGCCGGGCAGCGCCCCGGTGTCGGAGGCGACGCCGCCTCCGGTGGAGTTCAGCGGCAGCCAGACCACCCGGTCGGGCATCTCGGTGACCTGGAGGGGCAGTTCGACCGTCCCGGTGGCACCGGTCACGGCGAGCAGGTCACCGTCCTTGACCCCGGCTTCGGCGGCCGTGGGTGCCGACACGCGCGCGTGGGCCGCATGCCGGGTCCCGGCGAGCGCGTCGTCGCCTTCCTGGAGCCGCCCTTGGTCGAGCAGCAGCCGGTGTCCGGCGAGGACCGCTTCCCCGGCGGCCGGACGCGGCAGCTGGGCGCCGATCTCCAGGGGGTTGGTGGCCCGCGCCCCGTCCCAGGCCCCGAGCCGGTCCAGCTCCTGCCGCGCGGTCCGCAGATCCGGCAGCCCCAGGTGGATGTCCATGGCGTCGGCCAGCATCTGGAGCACACGCGCGTCGGGCGGGGCGAGGCGGCGGGTCATCTGGTCGGGCTTGAGCGCGGCCTCGAAGAGGCGTGCGCGGCCCTCCCAGTTGAGGAAGGTGCCCGCCTTCTCGGCGACCGCGGCGACCGGGAGTACGACATCGGCGTGCTCGGTGACCTCGCTGGGCCGCAGTTCCAGCGACACCAGGAAGCCCACCTCGTGGAGGGCGTCCCGCGCGCGTGCCGGATCGGGCAGGTCGGCGACCTCGACGCCGGCGACCACCAGGGCCCGCAACTCGCCCGCGGCGGCGGCCTCGACGATCTGGCCGGTGTCACGGCCAAAGCGGTGCGGCAGCTCGGCCACACCCCAGGCGACGGCGACCTCGTCCCGCGCGCGCGGGTCGGTCGCCGGACGTCCGCCCGGCAGCAGCGAGGGCAGCGCGCCGACCTCGACGGCGCCGCGCTCCCCGGCCCGGCGCGGGATCCACACCAGCTGCGCGCCGGTCGTGGAAGCGGCCCGTACGGCGGCGGTGAGGCCGCCCGCCACAGCGGCCAGCCGTTCTCCTACGACGATCACCGCGCCCTCGGTGCGCAGCGCCTCGGCGGCCTTCGCCCCGCTCTCCTCCAGGCCGAACCCACTCCCGAGCGCGTCCAGCCACTCGGTCTCGGTACCGGGGGCGGCGGGCAGCAGCGTGCCGCCGGCCTTCTCCAGGCCGCGGGTCGCGTGCGTGGCGAGCGAGTAGACCTTCTGTCCGTGTCCCCGCCAGGCCTTGCGCAGCCGCAGGAAGACGCCGGGCGCCTCCTCCTCGGACTCGAACCCGACCAGGAGGACCGCGGGGGCCTTCTCCAGGGAGGTGTACGTGACACCCGTACCGTCGAGGTCGCGTCCGCGTCCGGCGACCCGGGCGGCGAGGAAGTCGGCCTCCTCGGCGCTGTGCACGCGCGCGCGGAAGTCGATGTCGTTGGTGTCGAGGGCCACGCGCGCGAACTTGCTGTACGCGTAGGCGTCCTCGACGGTGAGCCGGCCGCCGGTGAGCACTCCCGCACGGCCACGGGCCGCGAGGAGCCCCTGGGCCGCCGCTTCCAGCGCCTCGGGCCAGGAGGCGGGCTCCAGGACACCGTCGGCGTTGCGTACGAGGGGGGTCTGGAGCCGGTCCGGCTTCTGCGCGTACCGGAAGCCGAAGCGTCCCTTGTCGCAGATCCACTCCTCGTTGACCTCGGGCTCGTTGGCCGCGAGGCGTCGCATGACCTTGCCGCGCCGGTGGTCGGTGCGGGTGGCGCAGCCGCCGGAGCAGTGCTCGCACACGCTCGGCGACGACACCAGGTCGAAGGGTCGGGAGCGGAAGCGATACGCCGCCGAGGTCAGCGCGCCGACCGGGCAGATCTGGATCGTGTTCCCGGAGAAGTACGACTCGAAGGGGTCGCCCTCGCCGGTGCCGACCTGTTGGAGCGCGCCGCGCTCGATCAGCTCGATCATCGGGTCGCCCGCGATCTGGTTGGAGAAGCGGGTGCAGCGGGCGCACAGCACGCACCGCTCGCGGTCGAGGAGCACCTGTGTGGAGATCGGGACCGGCTTCTCGTAGGTCCGCTTCTTTCCCTCGAAGCGGGACTCCGACTGGCCGTGCGACATGGCCTGGTTCTGCAGGGGGCACTCGCCGCCCTTGTCGCAGACCGGGCAGTCGAGCGGGTGGTTGATGAGCAGCAGCTCCATCACACCGTGCTGGGCCTTCTCGGCCACGGGCGAGGTGAGGTGGGTCTTCACCACCATCCCGTCCGTACAGGTGATCGTGCAGGACGCCATGGGCTTGCGCTGGCCCTCGACCTCGACGATGCACTGGCGGCAGGCGCCGGCCGGGTCGAGGAGGGGGTGGTCGCAGAAGCGCGGGATCTCGATGCCGAGCTGTTCGGCGGCGCGGATCACCAGGGTGCCCTTGGGCACGCTGATGTCGATGCCGTCGATCTTCAGCGAGACGAGATCTTCCGGCGGGACCGCCGCGTCGCCCCCTCCCGAGGGAGCGCTCGTGGTCACCGTCATGCGTTCACCTCCGTGCGGTCGGCCCAGGCCGTCGACTTGGCCGGGTCGAAGGGGCAGCCCCGGCCCGTGATGTGGTCCTCGTACTCCTCGCGGAAGTACTTGAGGGAGGAGAAGATCGGCGAGGCGGCGCCGTCGCCGAGGGCGCAGAAGGACTTGCCGTTGATGTTGTCGGCGATGTCGTTCAGCTTGTCGAGGTCGGACATGGCGCCCTTGCCGGCCTCGATGTCGCGCAGCAACTGCACGAGCCAGTACGTCCCTTCGCGGCAGGGTGTGCACTTGCCGCAGGACTCGTGGGCGTAGAACTCGGTCCAGCGGGTGACGGCCCGGACGACGCAGGTGGTCTCGTCGAAGCACTGGAGTGCTTTCGTGCCGAGCATGGAACCCGCGGCGCCCACTCCTTCGTAGTCAAGAGGGACGTCGAGGTGCTCGTCGGTGAACATCGGTGTCGAGGAGCCGCCCGGTGTCCAGAACTTCAGCCGGTGGCCGGCGCGCATCCCGCCGCTCATGTCGAGGAGTTGGCGGAGCGTGATGCCGAGCGGGGCCTCGTACTGGCCCGGGTTGGTGACATGGCCGCTGAGCGAGTAGAGCGTGAAGCCCGGGGACTTCTCGCTGCCCATCGAGCGGAACCATTCTTTTCCTTTTTGGAGAATCGCGGGAACCGACGCGATCGACTCGACGTTGTTCACAACAGTTGGGCAGGCATAGAGCCCCGCGACGGCAGGAAAGGGGGGACGGAGCCGCGGTTGACCCCGGCGGCCTTCGAGCGAGTCGAGCAGTGCGGTCTCTTCACCACAGATGTACGCGCCCGCGCCCGCGTGCACGGTGAGTTCGAGGTCGAGTCCGCTGCCCAGCACGTTCTTGCCGAGGTAGCCCGCCGCGTAGGCCTCACGTACGGCCTCGTGCAACCGCCGCAGCACTGGTACGACTTCACCGCGCAGATAGATGAAGGCATGCGAAGACCTGATGGCATAACACGCGATCACAATGCCCTCGATGAGGCTATGCGGGTTCGCGAAGAGGAGCGGGATGTCCTTGCAGGTTCCCGGCTCCGATTCGTCGGCGTTGACAACTAGATAGTGTGGTTTTCCATCTCCCTGAGGAATGAACTGCCATTTCATTCCCGTAGGGAATCCCGCACCGCCGCGGCCACGCAGACCGGACTCCTTGACGTACGCGATCAGGTCGTCCGGTGTCATCGCGAGGGCCTTGCGGAGTCCCTCGTACCCTTCGTGCCTCCGGTAGACGTCCAGCGTCCAGGACCTGTCCTCGTCCCAGAAGGCCGACAGCACGGGTGCGAGCAGCTTCTCGGGGCTGGTCTCGTTGATCTCGGGTGCCAATGTCATCACTCCCCCTCCTCGGTGACGGGCCCCGCCGGGTGGGAGGGGTCGGACGCCGCCGTGTCCTGCGGCGCGTCGTGCGAACTGAGGTGCTCGGCGGGCGACGGGTCGTGCGGCTGCGTGCTCTTGGGGGCGCCGCCCCGGGGGTGGACCACGCGCGCGGGGCTCTCGCCCTTGGCCAGCCGGAGCCCGGTCAGCGAGGCGGGGCCGGCGCTGCCGCTCGCCTCGACGGCCCCGTCCCGGGTGTCGGGGAAGCCCGCCAGGATGCGGGCGGTGTCCTTGAACGTGCACAAGGGGGCACCGCGCGTGGGCTCGACCTGCGCGCCCGCGCGCAGGTCGTCGACGAGGCGCTTGGCGCTGGCCGGGGTCTGGTTGTCGAAGAACTCCCAGTTGACCATCACCACGGGTGCGAAGTCGCAGGCCGCGTTGCACTCGATGTGCTCCAGGGTGACCTTGCCGTCCTCGGTCGTCCCGCCGTTGGCGACGCCGAGGTGCTCCTGGAGGGTCTCGAAGATGGCGTCGCCGCCCAGCACCGCGCAGAGGGTGTTGGTGCAGACGCCCACCTGGTAGTCGCCGGAGGGGCCCCGGCGGTACATGGAGTAGAAGGTGGCGACCGCGGTGACCTCGGCCGTGGTCAGGCCCAGCACGTCCGCGCAGAACCGCATCCCGGTGCGCGTGACATGGCCCTCCTCCGACTGCACGAGATGCAGCAACGGCAGCAGGGCGGACCGGGAGTCCGGGTAGCGGGCGATGACCTCGCGGGCGTCCGCTTCGAGCCGGGCTCGAATGTCGTCCGGGTAATCGGGCGCGGGCAGTTGGGGCATGCCCAGGCTGACGCCCTCGGGGGTGGTGGTCACCGGTCGACGCCTCCCATCACGGGGTCGATGGACGCGACGGCGACGATGACGTCGGCGACCTGGCCGCCCTCGCACATCGCCGCCATGGCCTGCAGATTGGTGAAGGACGGGTCCCGGAAGTGGACCCGGAAGGGGCGGGTGCCTCCGTCGGAGACGGCGTGCACCCCGAGTTCGCCCTTGGGCGACTCGACTGCCGCGTAGGCCTGTCCCGGCGGGACGCGGAAACCCTCGGTCACCAGCTTGAAGTGGTGGATCAGGGCCTCCATGGAGGTGCCCATGATCTTCTTGATGTGGTCCAGGGAGTTGCCCAGACCGTCCGGTCCCAGGGCGAGCTGGGCGGGCCAGGCGATCTTCTTGTCGGTGACCATGACCGGGCCGGGCTGCAGCCGGTCCAGACACTGCTCGACGATCCTGAGCGACTGCCGCATCTCCTCCAGGCGGATCAGGAAGCGGCCGTAGGAGTCGCAGGAGTCGGCGGTGGGGACGTCGAAGTCGAACGTCTCGTAGCCGCAGTAAGGCTGGGACTTGCGCAGGTCGTGCGGGAGGCCGGTGGAGCGCAGGATCGGGCCGGTGGCGCCGAGGGCCATGCAGCCGGTCAGGTCGAGGTAACCGACGTCCTGCATACGGGCCTTGAAGATGGGGTTCCCGGTGGCGAGCTTGTCGTACTCGGGAAGGTTCTTCTTCATCTTCTTCACGAACTCGCGGATCTGGTCCACCGCGCCGGGCGGCAGGTCCTGGGCGAGTCCGCCGGGGCGGATGTACGCGTGGTTCATCCGCAGGCCCGTGATGAGCTCGTAGATGTCGAGAATCATTTCACGATCACGGAATCCGTAGATCATGATCGTGGTGGCGCCGAGTTCCATACCGCCGGTGGCGATGCACACCAGGTGCGAGGACAGCCGGTTCAGCTCCATCAGGAGCACGCGGATGAGGGTCGCGCGGTCCGGGATCTGGTCCTCGATGCCGAGGAGCTTCTCGACGGCGAGACAGTAGGCGGTCTCGTTGAAGAAGGACGTCAGGTAGTCCATGCGCGTGACGAAGGTGGTGCCCTGCGTCCACGTGCGGAACTCGAGGTTCTTCTCGATGCCGGTGTGCAGATAGCCGATGCCGCAGCGGGCCTCGGTGACCGTCTCGCCGTCGATCTCCAGGATCAGGCGGAGCACACCGTGGGTGGAGGGGTGCTGCGGGCCCATGTTGACGACGATGCGCTCGTCGTCGGCACGGGCCGCGCTCTGGACGACCTCGTCCCAGTCGCCGCCGGTGACCGTATATACGGTCCCCTCGGTGGTCTCGCGCGGAGTTGCGTGCTGCGTGCTCATGAGTACGACCTCCGCTGGTCCGGAGCCGGGATCTGGGCGCCCTTGTACTCGACGGGGATGCCGCCGAGGGGGTAGTCCTTGCGCTGCGGGTGGCCCTGCCAGTCGTCCGGCATCATGATCCGCGTCAGGGCCGGGTGACCGTCGAAGACGATCCCGAAGAAGTCGTACGTCTCGCGCTCGTGCCAGTCGTTCGTCGGATAGACGGAGACCAGGGACGGGATGTGCGGGTCGCTGTCCGGGGCGCTGACTTCGAGGCGGATCAGCCGGTTGTGGGTGATCGAGCGCAGGTGGTAGACGGCGTGCAGCTCGCGGCCCTTGTCCTGCAGGTAGTGGACTCCGCTGACGCCCGTGCAGAGTTCGAAGCGCAGGGCCGGGTCGTCGCGCAGGGTCTGGGCGACGCGGAGCAGGTACGCGCGTTCGACGTGGAACGTCAGCTCGCCGCGGTCGACGACCGTCTTCTCGATCACGTTCTCGGGGACCAGCCCCTGTTCCTCCAGGGCGCCCTCGAGTTCGTCGGCGACCTCGTCGAACCAGCCCCCGTAGGGCCTCGCCGAGGCTCCCGGGAGGCGGACGGAGCGGACCAGGCCGCCGTAGCCGGAGGTGTCGCCGCCGTTGGTGGCGCCGAACATGCCGCGCTGGACGCGGATCTCCTCGCCGCCGTCGCCGCGCTGGCCGGGGAGGTTGGAGGAGGCGAGGTCCTTCTCGGGGTTGACACCGTTGCTCGCCCCGCCCGCTCCGGTGCCGTTCGCGTCGCTCATCGCAGCAGCCCCTTCATCTCGATCGTGGGGAGTGCCTTGAGCGCGGCCTCCTCCGCCTCGCGGGCGGCTTCCTCGGCGTTCACGCCGAGCTTGGAGGTCTGGATCTTCTGGTGGAGCTTGAGGATCGCGTCGATCAGCATCTCGGGCCTTGGCGGGCAGCCGGGCAGATAGATGTCGACCGGGACGATGTGGTCGACGCCCTGGACGATCGCGTAGTTGTTGAACATGCCGCCCGAGGAGGCGCAGACCCCCATGGAGATCACCCACTTGGGGTTGGGCATCTGGTCGTAGACCTGCCGCAGTACCGGCGCCATCTTCTGGCTGACCCGGCCGGCCACGATCATCAGGTCCGCCTGGCGGGGTGAACCGCGGAAGACCTCCATGCCGAAGCGCGCCAGGTCGTAGCGGCCGGCGCCGGTGGTCATCATCTCGATGGCACAGCAGGCGAGTCCGAACGTGGCGGGGAAGACGGACGCCTTGCGCACCCAGCCCGCGGCCTGCTCGACGGTGGTCAGCAGGAATCCGCTCGGCAGTTTTTCTTCGAGTCCCATGTCTTAGAGGCCCCTCAGTCCCATTCCAGGCCGCCGCGCCGCCATACGTACGCGTACGCCACGAAGACGGTGAGCACGAAGAGCAGCATCTCCACGAGCCCGAAAACACCCAGGGCGTCAAAGGTGACGGCCCAGGGGTAGAGGAAGACGATCTCGATGTCGAAGACGATGAAGAGCATCGCCGTCAGGTAGTACTTGATGGGGAATCGCCCACCGCCGGCCGGCGTGGGTGTCGGCTCGATCCCGCATTCATACGCTTCGAGTTTGGCCCGGTTGTAACGCTTCGGGCCGATGAGCGAAGCCATGATCACGGAGAAGATCGCAAAGCCTGCCCCGAGGGCTCCCAGTACGAGGATGGGCGCATACGCGTTCACCGCTCCTCGCTCCTCTCAGTCGGCACTGACTGCTGGCGATTGCATCGGGCCGGCGCCCCCGCCCCGTCCGCCCCGCGAACCTCGCCCGTCCCGGCGAAGATCGAGAACATGTGAAGCAGGTCACAAGCCCAACTGCCCCGCATCCTATGCCCGCCGGTCTGTGATCTGCGACACGGGGTATTGCCGAACCTTTGTGATCTCCACCACCTGGCGAAGGATCATGAAGTCGGATGAGCGGTGACCTTCACACTCGAAGCGTCCACGCGATCACCAGAGGTGACATTCTCGCCGGTTACCGCTGGTCACGAGCGGCGTCTCCATATCAAGAGAGTTCCCCTGCATGCAAATTGGAGATGGACAGGACGGCTTGATAGTGGAGCGCGTTCACACACCGTGGGGGGCGAGGGTGAATGTGGATGCCCGCCCGTGCGTGCACGCGTTCACGAGCGGCAGTCAGTCGACGATCTACGCGCGTGACGCGCCCCGACCGGTGACCTTTCCGTGACCTGCGCCACACCTGTGAAGGCCTGTGAAGATCGGGGGTTGGCCACGGACCGCAACCGATGGTAAGCAGCGGGCAATTCGGGCGTACCGATGAAAGTGCATGATCACAGGCATGATCGCCGGTGTCCGCAATGCCCGTTACGGCGTCAATAAAGAGTGACGCTTCGGGAATTTGGGTCCTCCGTTGAACAACTGTGGCGCAGCACACGTTTCTTGAAGGTATGGAGGAGTCGCTGGTACCGCTAGTACCCATGTCCCACACCGCTACCGCTCACATACGAAGCCACCGGAAGCCCCGGCGTGCCGGCAACTCGTCGTTGGCCATGCGCGCAGGAGTCGCCGGTGGCGTTCTCAGCACCCTGGCAGTGGCTGGTGCGTCCAGTGCGGCGAGCGCCGCCGAGCAGCCTGTGACGCAGACACTCGAACTGCCCACCCTCACGGCCGACCTGGCCGCTCAGATCGCCGAGTCCGCGGACGCCACGCAGCTGGCCGCCGCGAACTACGAGCTCCAGGCCGAGCGTGACGCCGCAGCCGCCAAGGCGGCCCAGGAGGCCAGGAAGGACCTCGCGGAGGCGAAGCAGAAGGCGGAGGCCAAGGAGAAGGCCGAGGCCGCCCGCAAGGCCGCCGCAGAGGCCGCTGTGTCCCGTTCCGCCGAGCGCGCCACGCTGGCGGCATCCGACTCGTCCTCGGAGTCCGCCTCCAGCTCGGACTCGTCGCAGGTGACCGCCCCCGCGAGCGGCAGCGTCGCGACCGTCATCGACTTCCTCAAGGCTCAGCTGGGCGACGCCTACGTCATGGGTGCCACGGGTCCCAACGCGTGGGACTGCTCCTCCCTCGTCCAGGCCGCGTTCAAGCAGGTCGGCGTGGATCTCCCCCGGGTCTCGCAGGACCAGTCGATGCAGGGCACCGAGGTGTCCCTGTCGAACATCCAGGTCGGCGACATCCTGTACTGGGGTGCGAAGGGTTCGGCGTACCACGTCGGGGTGTACGTCGGTAACGGCCAGTACCTGGACGCGGCGAACCCGTCCAAGGGCGTTGTCATCCAGGACCTTTCCGGATACCCGGCGACGGGTGCGGTGCGCGTTCTCTGAACGGACCGTCGAGGACCGACGGGTGATTTTCGGGCAAGGGTCGCTGCCGATGGTGGGCAGCGGCCCTTCTCCGCCCCCTGCGGGGGATGGCTGTGTGAGGCTGATGCCCCAGTACCTACTCGGTACTCCACACAGCAGAAGGAGAGACAGCGATGCCTCGTGTCTTCGTACAGGGCAGGCCCGTCGACTCGTATCCGCGGCTCACGCCCGAGGCACGGCGTGGTGCCGTGCGGCGGATCACCGAAGTCGGCGAAGAGGTGCTCCACAAGCCGTGCCGGGACGTGACCGAGTTCGGGCCCGAACTCGCGGCGCTCATCGACGACATGTTCCTGACGATGCAGGTGGCCGACGGAGCAGGGCTCGCGGCCAACCAGGTCGGCGTCGGTCTGCGGCTGTTCGTGTACGACTGCCCGGACGACGACGGTGTCCGCCATGTCGGGCACATCGTCAACCCGGTGCTGGAGCCGCTGGACGCCGGCGACCGGCGCCTCCTGGACGAGGGCGAGGGGTGCCTGTCCGTGCCGGGAGCGGTGATGGACGTACCCCGCCCGGACCGGGCCGTCGTGCGCGGGCTCGATCAGGACGGGAACCCTCTGGTCGTCGAGGGGACGGGGTACTTCGCCCGGTGTCTGGAGCACGAGACCGACCATGTGAACGGGCGTGTGTATCTCGACCGGCTCTCCAAGCGGGAGCGGAAGGACGCGCTGCGGCAGGTGGCGGACCGTCGCGAGGCGGTGTTCGCGCGACGGGCCGCCAAGCAGCAGGCCCTCACCTCCTGAGCCTGGGAGGGCCTGCGCCGGTCACGCCTTCGGCGCCACCTTGCTCAGGCCGTTGATGATGCGGTCCATCGCGTCGCCGCCCGTCGGGTCGGTCAGGTTGGCCAGCATCTTCAGGGTGAACTTCATCAACAAGGGGTGGGTCAGGCCGCGTTCGGCCGCGATCTTCATGACCTTCGGGTTGCCGATGAGCTTCACGAAGGCGCGGCCGAGCGTGTAGTAGCCGCCGTAGGTGTCCTTGAGCACGCGCGGGTAGCGCTGGAGGGCGATCTCCCGCTGGGCCGGTGTGGCCCGCGCGTGGGCCTGGACGATGACGTCGGCGGCGATCTGGCCGGACTCCATGGCGTAGGCGATGCCTTCGCCGTTGAAGGGGTTCACCAGGCCGCCGGCGTCGCCGACGAGCAGCAGCCCCTTCGTGTAGTGGGGCTGGCGGTTGAAGGCCATGGGGAGGGCGGCGCCGCGGATCGGGCCGGTCATGTTGTCGGGGGTGTAGCCCCAGTCCTCCGGCATTGACGCGCACCAGGCCTTCAGCACCTCGCGCCAGTCGAGTTCCTTGAAGGAGTCCGAGGTGTTCAGGACGCCCAGACCGACGTTCGACGTGCCGTCGCCCATGCCGAAGATCCAGCCGTAGCCGGGGAGCAGGCGGTCCTCGGCGCCTCGCCGGTCCCAGAGTTCCAGCCAGGACTCCAGGTAGTCGTCCTCGTGGCGGGGAGAGGTGAAGTACGTCCGGACGGCGACGCCCATGGGGCGGTCCTCGCGGCGGTGCAGGCCCATCGCCAGGGAGAGGCGGGTGGAGTTGCCGTCGGCGGCGACCACCAGCGGGGCGTGGAAGGTGACCTCGCGTTTGTCCTCGCCGAGTTTCGCGTGCACGCCCGTGATGCGGCCGGTGCGGTCGTCGGTGATCGGGGCGCCGACGTTGCAGCGCTCGTACAGGCGCGCGCCCGCCTTCTGGGCCTGGCGGGCGAGCTGTTCGTCGAAGTCGTCGCGCTTGCGGACGAGGCCGTAGTCGGGGAAGGAGGCGAGTTCCGGCCAGTCGAGCTGGAGGCGGACGCCGCCGCCGATGATGCGGAGGCCCTTGTTCCGCAGCCAGCCGGCCTCCTCGGAGATGTCGATGCCCATCGCGACGAGCTGCTTGGTCGCCCGGGGTGTCAGGCCGTCGCCGCACACTTTTTCGCGCGGGAAGCTGGTCTTCTCCAGCAGCAGCACGTCGAGGCCGGCCTTCGCCAGGTAGTAGGCGGTGGTGGAGCCGGCTGGCCCGGCCCCGACCACGATGACATCGGCGGTGTTTTCGGAGAGGGGCTCGGTCACGGCGGGTTCTCCCCAAGACTCTCAAATCTGTGTGCCGACCGGCACTGGACATGGGCAGTCTATTCAGCAGTACTGATCACCCGGCTGAAGGGCTGCCCCGTGAACCGAGCGCTCCCCGTAGTACGCCTGCGTGTTCCCACCGACGAGGACGCCTTCGCGTGGCACCGGGTCTTCGACGACCCCGATGTCATGGAGTTCCACGGGGGCAAGTCGGCGGAAGTGTCCGCCTACGAGGAACTCACCGCGCGCCAGCGCCGGCACGACGCCGAGTACGGGTTCTGTTTCTGGACCATGCTCGACGAGTCGGACCAGGTCATCGGCTTCACGGGCGCCCAGCCGTGGCCGCAGGACTGGGGGCCCAAGGGGGAGATCGAGATCGGCTGGCGGCTCGGGAGGGCCCACTGGGGCCAGGGGTACGCCACCGCGGCGGCCGAGTTGACCCTGGAGCGGGTGCGTGCGGCGGGCGTGCCCAGCGTGGTCGCGATGGTCAACGCCCGTAACGAGCGGTCCATCGCGGTCACCCGGCGGCTGGGCATGCGGCTCGTCGAGGTCTTCAGGACGCCGATGTCGAAGCAGGAGGGGCACTGCTACCGGCTCGACCTCCGACCGGATTCGACCGATTGATCCCTGACGGAGATCCGACTTCGTGACGCACAGTAGTTATTTGGCGCGGAAAAATACTTAGCGCTTCCGGGCGGTACTCGGCCGGGGTTACTCTGCCGGTACCGCTGGGGGTGACGTCTGTGCACTCAACACCCAACACGCCCGAAGCGCGCGTGCCGAGGCTCGTCGGTCTGATGGCCATGGACGCGCGTGAGAGGGCCAGAGCACACGGGGTGCTGCTCGCCGCGCCCGACCGGCCCGAGTTCCATCTCGCCGTCGTCGACTACGTCGTACGGCAGTACCCGCCGCCCGGCGTCGAGATACCGCGCGGTGCCGTCGTCACCGTGTGGTTCGACTTCGGGGACGGGGAGGGCGGCGGGGGCGCGGGGGTGCGTGAGCCGCGCGTGCCGAAGCCGCCCAGGGGTGGGCTGAAGCGCGAGCACGACCGGCCCGGGGAAGCGTTCGAGGCGATCGGATCCCGTTTCGGACCCCATGCGGGCAGATGGGGGTCAGGGCTGCTTGAAGCCCCGGTGCAGGGCCACGACGCCGCCCGACAGGTTGCGCCAGGCGACCTTCGACCAGCCCGCGCCGCGCAGCAGTCCGGCCAGGGCGGGCTGGTCGGGCCAGGCGCGGATGGACTCGGCGAGGTAGACGTACGCGTCGGGGTTCGAGGAGACCGCGCGGGCGACCGGGGGCAGGGCGCGCATCAGGTACTCGGTGTACACCGTGCGGAAGGGCGTCCAGGTCGGGTGTGAGAACTCACAGATCACGACCCGTCCGCCGGGCCGCGTGACCCGGTACAGCTCGCGCAGCGCCGCGTCGGTGTCGTGGACGTTGCGCAGCCCGAAGGAGATCGTCACCGCGTCGAAGGTGTCGTCCTTGAAGGGCAGCCTGGTGGCGTCCCCGGCCGTGAAGGGCAGCCAGGGGTGGTTGCGCTTGCCGACCCTGAGCATCCCGAGGGAGAAGTCGCAGGGGACGACGTACGCGCCCGTGCGGGCGAAGGGCAGGGAGGACGTGGCCGTGCCGGCGGCCAGGTCGAGGATCTTCTGCGCCGGGCGGGCGTCGACCGCCTTCGCGACCTCCTTGCGCCACACGCGGTCCTGGCCGAGCGACAGCACGTCGTTCGTGAGGTCGTACCGTTCCGCCACGTCGTCGAACATCGAGGCGACTTCGTGCGGCTGCTTGTTCAGGGATGCGCGGGTCACAGGCCCATTGTGGCAGTACGTGCCGCACGGCCTCCCAGCGGCACGGGCGCGGGGAGGCGTGCGCGGGCCTACGGCAGCAGTCTCGGTTTCTTCTTGCCCGCCACGTCCTCCACCCAGCCGCAGAGCAGGATGAACACGGCGATCAGGATCCAGCCGACGCCGAACATGAACCACTGGCTCTCCAGCGGCAGGTACTTCTCGAAGGCCGGGATGTTCCAGAACTGGTCGATCAGCGGGACGGCCAGGACCAGGGCGATCTCGTGCCAGAGGTAGAGCGTGACGGCGCGCGCGTTGAAGATCGTCACGATCCGGTCGAGCCGCTTGAAGCGGGTGAGACCCGCGAAGTCGATCTCGAAGTGGGCCTTCGCGTACATCAGCAGCGTCACGAAGCCCGCAGACCAGAACGCCTGCGCGAGCGGGATGTCGTCGAGGTCGTAGGAGCCCGTCTCGGCCTGGTGGGTGAAGGCGTACCAGCCGCCGAAGCCGATGGCGGCGAGCGAGAGGAGGACCACCAGCGCCGGCTTGAGCCGTTGCAGGACGCCCTCGCGGTGCGCGAAGCCGAGCATCCAGCAGAAGAGGAAGGTGGCCAGGTCGGTGAGGGCGCTGCCGAAGCGGTTGTCCGGGGGCTCCCAGAAGTTGTGGAACACCACGATCGGGGCCAGCGAGAGGAGCAGTACGGCCACGGGGGCCAGCCGGAACGTCCTCAGCAGGATCGGGGACAGCAGGACGAACCAGAGGTACGTGCGCAGGTACCAGAGGATCTCCCAGGCCTGCTGGCCCCAGGCGTTGCCCGGCGGGTCGCCGAGCGGCACGACCCAGAAGACGATCTGCCAGCCCGGCATCCAGTCGTGGACCATCATCGCGACGATCACGAAGAAGCCCCAGAACCAGAAGGGGGGCAGGAGCCGGCGGACCCGGCTCCTGATCACCTTGAGGGCGGGACGTTCCAGGGACTTCGCCATGAGCGTGCCGGCGAGGGCGAACATGATCCCCATGGACGGGAACACCATGCCCGCCCAGGCCCAGCCGAAGGTGTGGTAAGTGACGACGCGGACCAGGGCGACCGCGCGGAGGGTGTCGAAGTAGCGGTCGCGGCCCGCCGGCTTCCTCGCCTTCGGCGGGAGGTCCGTCTCCTTGGTGTCGTCGAGGTTGGTCTCCTTGGCGTCGGTTTCAGCGGTGTCCGGCTCCACGTACTCCTGCTGCTCGTAGGCAACCTGGCCGTAGTCGACGTACTGCTGGGGGTACGGCTCCTGCGGGTACGGCTGTTGTGCGGGATACGGCTGTTGCTCGTACCCATAGCCGTAGTTGTCGCCGTAGGCGTGGTTCTGGCCGTAGCCCTGCTGATCCGTCCCCCAGCTCATCAGTTCGCCCCCGCCGGGGTGCCTACCTCGCCCGTGCGCTTCAGTTTCTGCCAGCGCAGGCGGCCGCCGGTGAGGGCGGTGATGGAGGAGTGGATCAGGACGAGGTACATCATCTGGCGGTACGCCAGTTGCTGCAGCGGCATCATCAGCAGGTACCTGTACTGCTCCTTGTCCAGGCGGAACGCGTAGGCCGCGCAGACGAGTTGGATGCCGAGGACCGCCAGCCAGGCCAGCAGGGCCGCCTGGAAGTCGATGAAGATCATCGAGTAGGCGGTGAAGACATCGATCAGCGGGGCGAAGATCGGCGTGATGATCTGGAAGATGACCACCAGGGGCATGCCCACGCGGCCGAAGCGGCCCGAAGGACCCTTGTCCGTAAGGGACTTGCGGTGCTTCCAGAGGGCCTGCATCGTGCCGTACGACCAGCGGTAGCGCTGGCTCCACAGCTGCTTCAGCGAGGCGGGAGCCTCCGTCCAGGCCCTGGCGTGCTCCTGGTAGACGACCCGCCAGCCCGCGCGGTGCATCGCGATGGTGATGTCGGTGTCCTCGGCGAGCGTGTCCTCGCTCATGCCGCCGACCTCCAGGACCGCGTCGCGGCGGAACGCGCCGATCGCGCCGGGAATGGTGGGCATGCAGCGCAGCAGGTCGTACATCCGGCGGTCGAGGTTGAAGCCCATCACGTACTCGATGTGCTGCCAGGCGCCGATGATCGTGTTGCGGTTGCCGACCTTGGCGTTGCCCGCGACCGCGCCGACCTCGGGGTCCGCGAAGGGCTGGACGAGCTGGTGCACGGCGTCCGGCTCGAAGACGGTGTCGCCGTCCATCATCACGACGATGTCGTAACTGGCGCTGCGGACACCGTTGTTGAGGGCGGCCGGCTTGCCCGCGTTCTCCTGGCGGATGACCCGGACGTTCGTCATGCCGAAGGAGATGGCCGCGTCGCGCGCGATCTGGGACGTGTTGTCGTCCGAGCCGTCGTCGACGACGATGATCTCGATCGGGTGGGTGCTCTTCGCCAGTGACTCGAGGGTGTTGGCGATGCACTCCTTCTCGTTGTACGCGGGCACGATCACGGTCACCGGCCTGGTGACCGTCGGTCCCCAGCTGAACTTGCCACCCTTGCCGCGTTTCCGGTTGCGTTGCCGGTAGTGGCGGCGGGCGAGGATCAGCATCATCCCGAACCGGCCCATGACGGCGAACCCGACCACCGCCAGTCCGGTCGCGAGGCCCGGTACCGCCCATTCGGCGACGGCGACGGCCGCGATGAGGGCCTTGCCCTCGTAGAGGGTCGCGCCGGTGGCGGTGCGGTGGGCGGCCTGGAGGAGGTTCACGGTCCCCGCGCCTCCCGGACCGCTGCCCTGCTGACCGTTGCCCTGCTGACCCGTGCCGAGCTGGCCGTTGCCCTGCTGCCCGTTGCCCTGCTGGCCGACGGGCGCGCCGCCAGGCTGCTGGCCCTCGGCGGTGCCCGGAGCACCCGTGGCGGTGTCCGTGGCCTCGGTGCCCGTGCCCGCGGTGGCACTGGCGCTGGGGCTGGCACTCGCGGCCGAGCCCGCGGCCGCCTGCTGCGCGCTCGACTGCTCCTGCTGGATCGCGCCGCTGATGGTGGTGAAGGTGTAGCCCGCCGCCTTCATCTTCTTGATGTACGTCGGCAGCGCCTTGATGGTCTGCGAGCGCTCACCGCCGGCGTCGTGGAAGAGCACCGAGGCGCCCGCGCCGTCCTCCGGCGTGGCCCACTTGATGATCTTCGAGACGCCCGGGCGCTTCCAGTCGTCGCTGTCGGTGTCGACGAAGACGCTGGTGTAGCCCTCCTCGCCGAGCTTCTTGTAGACGGGCCAGCTGTAGTTGTCGATGGCGTCCGCCTCCGACGAGTACGGCGCCCGGAACAGCGTCGTCGTGATGCCGGCCGCGCCCGCCAGGGCGAGCTGTGTCTGCTGCATCTCACGGTTGACGCGGGCGTCGCTCTGGTAGGAGAGGTCGACGTGCGTGAAGGTGTGGATGCCGATCTCGTTGCCGTCCTCGACCATCGTCTTCACGATGCTCGGGTAGCGGGAGACCATCGAGCCGACCACGAAGAACGTGGCGGGGACGTCGTACTCCTCCAGGATCTCCAGGATCTGGGGCGTCCAGGTGGGGTTCGGGCCGTCGTCGAAGGTGAGCGCGATGGTCTTGTCCGGCACGGACTGGCTCACGGCCTGTCCGTTGCGGAAGCTGAGGATCGGCCCGCCGTCGATGACCTTGTCGGGGACGTCGCTCGAACTGGCGCCGGTGCGTACGCGCTGGTCGCCGCCGACCTCCGCGCGCAGATAGCCGTCGAGCAGCATCACGCTGGTCAGCGCGAGCAGGAGCAGCAGGGCGAGGATGACTCGCGGTTTCTGCAGCGCCGCGGCCTTGCCGGCGGCCCGCTGCACCTTCGAGGGGGCGCGCCTACGGCCGCGCGAGGTGGTCGTCGTAGTCATATGGTGGCTGCGTTCCGGTCAGTTGGCGGCCGCGGAGGCGGACGCGGTGGCGGTCGCGGTCGGTGCCGAAGCGGGCGGCTCGCCCGTGGCAACGCCCGCCGGCGGAGTGCCGGAGGGCCTGGCGGGCGGGGAGGCGGCGCCGCTGGGAACGCCCGTCGGGGCCGCCCCGATGCCGCCCTGCGGCTGCTGGTTGTTGCCGCCCGGTCCCTGGCTGCCGCGGGGGCCGCCGCCCCCGAAGGGCAGCAGCGAGGACGGGGTGAGCGACGTGCCCCAGCCCATGAAGGCCATGCCGAGGACGACGGCATACCCAAGGCAGACGACACCTACGAAGGTGCCGAACCGGCGGAGCAGCTTCGCCCGGCGGCCGGAGTTGTCAACGAACACGGGACCTTCCGCGGACCCGTTGGACCCGTTGCCGCTCTTACGGCGACGGCCGCCGCGGCTCGCGGCACGGTTTTCGATGGCAGGCTCGGAATGCATTCCCCGGACATTAGGAGGCGTTTATGTGACTGAAACTCTGGTTCTCATGTGAGACGCCCATGAGAAACTCCTTAACCTGTGCATCCTCTGAGAGTTTCCCCGGAAGCCTGCGCAACCCGCCCCCTATGGAAAGGAGTCGATTGTCCGGCTTGCTTGCCCCATTCGCGCCCTTCGAGGCGCGCTGCCCATGAGCCCGCTGTGTGTTCATCGCCCTCATGAAGGACAGCCTCGTGTGAGACCTTTCCACTCCGGGTCCACGTCGGAAACACACTTTGTTTCCATCCTGAGACGTTTCCATCCTGAGACGGAAATCACGAAAGCGGGTGCATGCGCGATGAGGCGTTTTCTGAGGCCGGCCGCCGGATTCACATGTCTGGTGGCGCTGACCTGCGCCGGGTGCTCATCGGGCTCGGACGGCGACGCGGACAGCGGCTCCGACGCCGCGTCCGAGGCCCCCTCCGAGGCTGCTTCCGAGCAGGCCTCGCCGAGCGCCTCGCCCTCCGAGAGCGCGGCCTCGACGACCGGGTTCGCCCCGTACGTCAGCGCCACCGAGGCGAACGACAACGACAGCGCGGGGTCGCCGACGTCGTACAACCTCGCGTTCGTGATCTCGGACGGTACGACCTGTACGCCGAAGTGGAACGGTACGACGGCCATCGGCGACTCGGCCGTCAAGGCCCGCATAGCGAAGCTCACGGCGACCGGTGGCTCGGTGCGTGTCTCCTTCGGCGGCGCGTCCGGCAAGGAGCTGGCCGAGGTCTGCGACAGCGCGTCCGCGCTGGCCAAGGCCTATGGCGCGGCCCTGGACGCGGCCGGTTCGACCCAGGCCGACTTCGACGTCGAGGGCGACGCGCTCACCGACTCCGACTCGGTCGAGCTGCGGTCGAAGGCGATCGCGCTGCTGCAGAAGGAGCGGAGCGACGTCAGCGTCTCCTTCACGCTGCCCGTCATGCCGAGCGGCCTCGACGACGACAGCGTGGCCCTGCTCGACTCGGCCAACAACAACTCCGTGCAGGTGTCCACCGTCAACATCATGACGATGAACTACGGGAGCGAGTACACCGACGACATGGGGCAGTACGCGATCACGTCCGCGACGGCCACGCATGATCAGCTCGCCGACGTCTTCGGGCTGTCGGACGAGGGGGCGTGGAAGGGGATGGCTCTTACTTCCATGATCGGGGTGAACGACGTCGACAATGAGACGTTTTCGTTGGCGGACGCGGCGGAGGTGCGGGCGTTCGCGGAGGGGAAGGGGGTTGCGTGGGTGTCTATGTGGTCGACATTTCGGGATCAGGAGTGTGAGGACGGGAATTCGGCGTCTGATGATGCGGCGACCGATTGCAGTGGGGTTTCTCAGGATGCGGGGGCGTTTGGGGTGGCGTTTTCGGGGTGAGATTGGTTGTTTGTCGGGTGCGGGTGCGTGGGGGCTTGTCGCGCAGTTCCCCGCGCCCCTAAAAGCGACAGCTCACCGGCGTCTGTGGATCAGGCGTCCTGCGCATACCGTTGCCATGCACTGCCCAGCCTCGTCGAAGACTGCCAGGTCCGCTCGTTCGCCCTCTGCGATTGCCGGGGTTCGCGTGTGCCGGAGTACGACCAACTCGTTGCGCGCGGCGGCTGAGTGGAGGTCGGGGGAAGTGACGTACTCCTCCAGGACCGCCACCGCGCCCGCCTTCAGTAGGGCGTGGACGCGTTCGCGTGGGGTCGGGGCGTCCGGGAGGGGGCCCTCGTGGACCAGGCCGGGGCCCAGGGTGCCGGGCCAACTACGCACCCTCGCCCCCGGGAACCGCTCCGTCAGCTCCACGAGCGGGCCCACGGCAGCGATCCTCGTGCCGTCGACCGCCACGGCGGCGTTCTTCAGAGGCTCCGCGGCCCAGTCGAGGCGTACCTCGTCGGCGGCGTGAATCGTCAGCACAGGGACGTCAGTTGCTGGTGAGGAGCTTCAGCTCTGGGTGGGCCGTGCCGCCCTCGATCGCGGTGGACGAGATGTGGGACATGACGCGCTCGTCGACCGGGTCGTTCGCCGGGTCGTCGTGGACGACGATGTGCTCGTACGTCGTGGTCCGCTGGGCGGGGACGCGGCCCGCCTTGCGGATCAGGTCGATGATCTCCATACGGTTGGAGCGGTGCTTGGCGCCTGCGCTGGAGACGACGTTCTCCTCCAGCATGATCGAGCCGAGGTCGTCCGCGCCGTAGTGCAGGGACAGTTGGCCGGCCTCCTTGCCCGTGGTGAGCCACGAGCCCTGGATGTGGGCGATATTGTCCATGAACAGGCGGGCGATGGCGATCATGCGCAGGTACTCGAAGATCGTGGCCTGCGTACGGCCCTTGAGGTGGTTGTTCTCGGGCTGGTAGGTGTACGGGATGAAGGCCCGGAAGCCGCCCGTCCGGTCCTGTACGTCACGGATCATCCGCAGGTGCTCGATGCGCTCGGCGTTGGTCTCGCCGGTGCCCATGAGCATGGTGGACGTCGATTCGACGCCCAGCCCGTGCGCGGTCTCCATGATCTCCAGCCAGCGCTCGCCGGACTCCTTGAGGGGCGCGATGGCCTTGCGGGGGCGCGCGGGGAGGAGTTCCGCGCCGGCTCCCGCGAAGGAGTCGAGACCGGCCGCGTGGATACGGGAGATCGCCTCCTCCACGCTGACCTTGCTGATCCTGGCCATGTGTTCGGCCTCGCTCGCCCCCAGGCTGTGGATGACGAGCTGCGGGTACTCGGCCTTGATCGCGGCGAAGTGCTTCTCGTAGTACTCGACGCCGTAGTCCGGGTGGTGGCCGCCCTGGAACATGATCTGCGTACCGCCGAGTTCGACGGTCTCCGCGCACCGGCGCAGGATGTCGTCGAGGTCGCGGGTCCAGCCCTTGGCCTTGTCCTTGGGGGCGGCGTAGAAGGCACAGAACTTGCACGCCGTCACGCAGACGTTCGTGTAGTTGATGTTTCGCTCGATGATGTACGTCGCGATGTGCTCCGTACCCGCGTACCGGCGGCGGCGTACGGCGTCGGCGGCCGAGCCGAGCGCGTGCAGCGGGGCGTCGCGGTAGAGGTGGAGCGCCTCTTCGGGGGTGATGCGTCCACCCGCGGCGGCACGGTCGAGGACGGCTGCGACATCAAACGGCACAAGGTCGGCGTTCTCGGTCACCGGGCGTCCCTTCGAAGGCGTGGGGCGGACCGTTCCAGCCTACGTCAGCGCCCTGCCAGGCCTCACGTCAGGCCGCGTACGCGCCGATCAGCAGCCCGACGAACGCCCCCGCGATCAGGAACGGGCCGAACGGGATCGACGTACGGCGGCCGGCCTTCCGTGCGACGACGAGCGCGAGCCCGTACAGCCCGCCGAACAGGAATCCGGCGAAGGTGCCGAGCACGACACTCCCCCAGCCGTACCAGCCCAGGACGGCCCCCAGCCCCAGGGCGAGCTTCACATCGCCGAAGCCCATGCCGTTGGGGCTGATGAGGAAGAGCACGAAGTAGGCGCCCCCCAGCACCAGGGCACCAAGGAGGGAGGTGAGCCAGTCCCCGGCATGCTCGGGCAGCAGCGCCGCCACGCCCAGCAGGACGAGGGCGGCTGCGGCCAGCGGAAGGGTCAGCAGGTCGGGCAGCCGCTGCACCCGGAAGTCCACGACCGCGAGCAGCACCCCGACGGGCGCGAGCAGCAGCCAGGCCCCCAGCTCGGGCCGCGTACCGGTCGCGACGGCGAGGGCGGCACAAACTAGCGCGGTGGAGAGGGCGAGGAGGGGGGTGCTGGGTCCGTACGAGGCGCTCTCGTCGTACGAGGTTCCTGCCGCGCTCGCTGTCACGTGCCCGGCGTCCGGGGCGGGCCGGTGTCCGGCGCAGGTCGCGCACCGCGCCCAGCCAACCCAACCGCCGAGCGCGTGCCCTTGCGGACAGGTGTCCCGCCAGGACTCCTCGGGCGGGACGGAGAACCGGTAGGCGGCGCGGGGTACGAGGGTCCCGGCCGCCGCGCCCCACAGTGCGGCGACCACGACGATCAGCTGGTCGAGATCGATGCTCATCCCACGGCCGATGCGCCGTCGCGCCACGTCGGCAGCAGCTCGTCGAGGAGGGCCTCGGTGCGCGGCGGCAGGCCACGCGCGCCGCTGCGGCGGATCAGGTCGGCGGCGAGCTGCTGGAGCTTGTCCGTGTCACCCGTGGAGTGCGTGGCGCGCAGGAGTTCGTGCCACAGCCGCTCGTCACCGGGGGCGGAGTTGAGCGCGGCGTTCAGCGCCTCGATGGCCCGCTCGGCGCGGTTCTTCACGAGGTGGAACTCGGAGAGCGCGAGCCCGATGTCCGCGACCAGGAGCGGGAGTTGGGCGTCGATGATCTCGTGCGTGAGCCAGCCGTAGCGGCCCTCGGGACGGTCGGCGAGCAGCGGTCCGCGCACAAGCGCGAGCGCGTCGGTGAGCAGCCGTCCACGGACGACCCGGCTGTCGGCGCCCCTGCCCTGCGTGGCCTCGTGGTAGAGGGAGCGCAGCACATCGAGGTCGGACACGACCGACTGGGCGAGCGTGAGCCGCCCGTTGGCGTCGGTGGCGAGACGGGGGGTGCCGTCGGGGTCGGTGCCGAGCCAGACACGCAGCCGTTCGAGGAGCGCCTCGCGTACGTCGTCGGTGACGCCGCGCGGCCACAGCGCGGAGGCGAGCACGCGCGGGTGCACACCCTCTCGGTGCAGCAACAGCAGGGCGAGCGCCTCGTGTTGGAGCGGGCTGCGCTCTCCGTCGGGGGTGTCGAGGCCGATGATCTCGTACGGGCCCACGAGCCGCGCGTACACCGCCGGCCGTCCCTGCTCGCTGATGTCGACGAGGAAGGGGGGCGTGGTCGCCGGTCCTTCAGGGGTGCGCTCGGGGTCGGCGTCGACGAACAGCTCGACGATCGCGCGCTGTTGGGCGACGGGGAGTGTCTGGGCGTCGAGTTCGAGGCCGAGGAGCGGCGCGAGGAGCTTGCCCTCGCTGGTGATCTCCATCTCCCAGGCGGCGCCGGGCAGATCACCGCTGTCGGTGCCGACGAGGTATCCGATGCCCAACCGGCTTGCGTCGGCGGCGAGTTCGGCGAGCTTGACGGCGTCGTCGGCGGAGGGTGAGGCGGCGAGGAGGACGAGGTGCGGGGCCCAACGGGTGTGCTGGGCAGGGCCGGTGCGTCCGGTGAGTACGGAGTCGTGGCCGGCCGCGCCCAGCGCACCGCGCCGCTGCCGGGTCTCGGCCTCCATGGTCTCCACCAGGGCCTCGATGTCGTCGAGGTGGCGCAGCCGGTTGGGGGCGAGGGGGGTGAGGTCCTCGCCGAAGCCGACGAGGGTGATGGTCATGCGGTCCGACCACCCGTTGGTGGCCAACTCGGCGGCGACGGAGGCGAATACGGCGGCCCGGTCGGACTCGCTGCCGCTGAGCGAGACGATGCCGGGCACCGACTCCAGGTTGAGCAGCAGGCGCGAGTCGTCCATGGTGCCGAGGCTGACGAGCCCCGGGTAGGGAGCGGCGGTGTCGACATCCTCGTACCGCTCGGCGTCGGTCCGGGAGAGCAGCCAGAAGGTCTGGTCCTGGCCGAGCTGCCACGGGGTCGGGGGCTTCCCGGCGGGCTGCGCGAGCTGGAGGTGCAGGTCGCCGTTGCTGAGCCAGGCGGCGTAGACGGTGGGGAGGGGCCGGGACTCGCCGGCCAGGGAGGCGGCGAGGCCGCGCAGGGAGCGGTCGAGCAGGCGTACGCCTTCGGGGTCGGCGCCGATGAGGAGGGCGTCCTGGGCGTCGGCGGCGGCGCCGGTCGGCGTGGGCGGCTCCATACCGCGCCGCCCGCCGACCGCACCGAGCGCCGACTGCCACAGGGCCTGGCGACGCCGACGGCCGAGGGCGCCGAGGAGACCGGCGGCGAGGAGGGGGGCGCCGAGGAGGGCTTCGGGGAGGCCGAAGGAGAAACCGGCGTCGGAGGCGGACTCGGAGGCGGTTTCGGTGGCGACGGCCGCGTGCTGCTCGTGGTGTACGGCGGGGGTTGCAGCGGAGGTCTCGGCGGGGCTCTGCTGCTTGGGGATGCTGATGCGGGTGGTGTTGGTGTCGAGGGAGGCGGTGCCGCCGCCCTGCTGTCCACCGCCGGTGCCCTGGGCGTGGTCGCCGGTCTGGGCGTAGGTGTTGATCTGCTGCGCGACCTGCGGGGTGACGGTGGAACCGGCGTCGGGGGCGGCGGTAGTGGTGGTGGACATGTCCACGAGGTCGCCGCCGCGGGCGTCGCCGGGCATCTGCATGATCCAGCCGGGCCGGATGAGGCTTGCCTCGGAGAGGCGTGAACCGTCGGGCTGCACACGGTCCTTGTTGAGCTGGTAGATCTCGCCGTAGCGGCGTCCGTCGCCGAGGTGCCGTTCGGCTATCTCCCAGAGGGAGTCGTGGTGCCGGCCCTCGGGGGGCTGGATCCGGTAGTACTTCGTGTTCTCGGCCTTGACCGAGGGGCCCCCGACCTCCGCGTGACTGGCGGCGTCGGCGGCCTGCTGACCGAGCGCCGCGGCGGTAGTGGCTGCCTGCTCCTGCTGCTGCGCGAACATCCCACTCAGCGAACCGCCGCCCGGCGTGGCCTGGGCGGAGGCGACGGTGCCCTGCTGGTTGCCGTTGTAGCTGTTCCCGAGCTGCGAGAGTCCGGGGGTGAGGGAGGCGGCCGTGGCTCCGACCAGGAGCAGCGCGGCGACGAGCTGCCGCGCGAGCAGCTGACTGGGCCCGGCCCCGGGCACGCGGCCCGGCATGCCGACGCCGGACAGCGCGGCCTTGATCTCGACGAGGACGCACGCGGTGAACTGCGCCCAGGCGATCCACACAACCACCCCGAGCACACCGAGGAAGGTGTTGACCGTGATCTCTTCCTGCAGCCAGTCCAGGGACGGCGTGCCGTCCGGGAAGGGCCAGCCGATGGTCACGGCGAGCGCGTAGGGCACCCCGACGAGCAGGACGGCGAGGGCGACGAACGCGAGAAACGCCTTGAGGAAGTCACCGAAACTGCGCCGCCGGCGGGGCAGAGGCTGCGGAGTCCGGTTCCTGGGAGTCCCGGATCCCGACGAGCCCCCGGTCGGGCTGCCCGTCGGATTTCCCGTCCGGCTTGAAGTGCTGCGTCGCGGCATGGCGGGTGTCCTGGAGTTGTGTCGTGTGGGGTGGGAGAGGGCGCGGGGGTGTGGCGGGGGTGTACTGAGCCTATCGGGATCTTATTTCGGGCGTGGGGGGCGGTGGCACTGAATCCGGGCGGAGGTCCTGGTCGAGGGCGGGCACGGCAATCCAACGGCAACTGCCGTACGTACCGTTCGCAACCGCCACGACACACTCCTCACGGTCCCCACACAATCCCCTGGCGGCACGCAAATGCCCTCTACGCACCCCTGATAGCTTCGTTCTCTGCCGTACACAAGCCAACCCCGGGGGAGATCAACCGTGGCCCGCCGCGCCCTGTCCGTCACCGTAGCTACGTTCACCGCGACAGCGGCTCTTCTGGTCAGCGGGTGTGGTGGGGGTGACGGTGACTCGTCGCCGGATGACATCAAGGGGGCGGGGTCGGGGGCGGGCAGCCCCTCTGCTTCGGCGTCGGCATCGGCGGGTGCGGGAGCACCGGATCTGACTGTGCCGCAGGACGTAAACCTGGTCTTCGACTTCGACGCACCGTCCGACGCCAATTCCGCCGCCGCGCTCGCCAACGCGGAGAACTACATGCGGGCACTGACCCATGGGATGACTCAGCAGGATCCTGAGGACCCTGCGTACAAGTACTACTCCGAGGGACTTGCGGCCCAGTACGCCAAGTCTCAGATCCAGACCATGGTGAAGGGCGGCTGGACCGTCAACGGCACGGACGAGTACTACAACGCCAAGGCGACCCCGCTGAGCAACAAGAACATCGTGGTCACTTTCTGCCGAAACCAGGCCAAGTTCTACGGAAAAGAAGTCAAGACGGGCAAGATCCTCCGCACCGAGGAAAGCCTGGCGAGCTACGAGAAGTACACCTTGCTGATGAACCCGCCGTCCGCGTCCTCCAAGATCTGGAAGGCGATGGTCATCGAGGTCGCGGGCAAGTCGGAGGAGTGCAAGGCCGCATGAGGGCGTCGACTCACTCGTTGCGTCTGGTGCCGGTCCTGGCCGCCGCCCTTGTGCTGTGGACCGGCGGCGTCGCACAGGCCGACCTCCCCGGCGACCACACGACGCCTCCGCCCTCCACCCCACCCCCTACGGGCGGCGGCGCCAACGGCAAGGAGCTGTACGCGTCGGCCCGTTACTCCAACATCAAGGTCACCCAGGTCAGTGGCCCGACCGGCGGCAAGCGCGGTGCCCTCTCGTCGGTGGACACCACGTGGACACCACCACCGTGCTGGTACGAGCCGGGCTTCACGCCCGAGCAGCTCAAGACGTTCTCGGAGACGGTGGGTGCGGGCGACGTCAGCACCCGCATCGGGTGGTACGGGTCGAAGCTGTGGACGGACTTCTTCCGGGACGGCAAGTCCACGTTCAACTACTACGACACCACCGATGGAACCGCGGGAACCGTCAAGGGCTTCGACGACTACAACCTGGGCGAGAAGGGCTACTTCTGGCGCGGCGTCGCGACGGACACCACCGACCCCTTCTCCTGGGACTGCAACCGCATGATGTTCTGGGAGCCGGCCGGGGTGATCCCCAAGATCGCCCACGCCCCCACGCCCAAGACCCTGGCCGAGTACGCCTACGACAAGATCAAGGTCCCCAGCACCGAGATCGAACTCCGACCGACGGCCAGATCAACGGTGAACCTGCCTACCTGGGTCTGGCTGGACAAGGGCACCTTCCAGGAGGTCAAGGTCCGCGCCGAGCTGCCCAACACGGGCCTGTGGGCGGAGACGACGGCCAAGCCGGTCGCCCTCCATCTGGACCCGGGTACGCCCGATGCCACGACCTACCCGGCCTCGGGCGACTGCACGATCAACGAGGACGGCTCGATCGGTACGCCGTACACGACAGGTGGGTCGTCCAGGACCCCGCCGTGCGGGATCACGTACCTCCGCGCCACCGAAGGCAGCCCGTACCAGCTGCGGGCCTCCGTCACCTGGGAGATCACCTGGCAGGGCAGCGACGGCACCGGCGGCGACCTCCCGAACGGGACGTTCGAGACGACGCAGGAGATCGCCGTCCAGGAGATTCAGTCGGTCAACCGATGAGGCGGATCAGCCCGCGTCGCCGCCGGCGAACAGATCCTCGGCGTTGGTCGCGTTGACGGCCCGCCGGGCCCAGATTTCCAGCTGTCCGAGGTCGGAACAGGCCTCCACTCGGTCCTTCACGGAATCCGGAATCGCGATGCCGCGCCAGTCGAGAATCCGGAGGACCATCGACGCGCGTTCCTTCTCGACGCCCTCTTCTCGCCCCTCTTCCCGAACCTTCTCAGCGACCTCGTGCCGGAAGAAGTAGTTGACCGGCATCATCAGTTCCTTCCAGATCTGCTTGGCCTGGGCATCGCCCAGACATGACTCGAGCGGCACCCGGGCCCTTGCCATGCGTCATCGCGGAGAACGCGGCGAGGAACACATCCCGCTCGGCCTGGGCCTGGTCGACGACGAGCGGCACGTTCTCCGGGCTCAGCACGAGCGGCCGTACGGTGAGCGAGTGCCAGCCGGGCAGGCCCAGCCGGATCGGCTGTGCCGCCCAGCGGGCCGTGGCCCTGCTCTGGGTCAGGACGATCAGCACCGGCTCCCAGCGGTACTTCGCGTACAGGTAGCTGAGGTAGTACGCCCAGCTGCTCCGTTTCTCCTTGTCCTGCTCCCCCTGTGACTCGACGACCAAGAGGTACGTGCCCTCGTCCGTCTCCGCTCTCAGCAACGTGTCCACGCGTCGCTCGATCGGCTCGATCTCGGTCAGATCCGCGTTCAGCACCGCGAAGTCACGCGGCTCGGGGATCGGAATGTGCAGCACACGTTGAAGGGTGCGTGTGAAACCCGCCGGGTCCTTCTGGCAGATCCGGTGCAGGCCTTCATGCGACGAGCCGACCATCCGCTCTCCTTTCCATCTTCCGTTCGGTCCGGTCAACGAGCTAAGGCCCTGTCCCGTAAATGATCTTTGACTCGTTGGGGACGTGGTTGGTGGCCTGTCCGGCCGCTCGCCTACCCGGCGAGGTTGAGGTTGTGGAGGCGGGCGATGCCGAGCATGGCGTGGTGGACGCCGTCGCCCTTGAGGCGGCAGTCGCCGGGGATCTTCCAGGTCTTCATGCGGGCGAAGACGTGCTCGACGCGGGCGCGGACCTGTTTGTGGGACTTGTTGTGGGCCTGTTTCCAGTCGGGCAGGTCTTCGCCTTTGCGGCGACGGTGAGGCATCACGAGCCCGGTGCCTGGATAGCCGCCGTCGGCGATCGTCATGATCTTGCCGACGGCGGCCTTCGCGCCCGCTTCCTCCCACGCCTTGCAGTCGTTGCGGTTGCCGGGTAGGGGCCGGCCGACCACCACGACGAGCCGGGTGTCGGCGTCGATGACGACCTGATGGTTGGTGGAGTACCTGTAGTTCTTCGATTGTTCGGCGATGCTGTGGTCGCGGGTGGGAACCAGGGTGCCGTCCACGATGAGCACCGTGCCCTTGCGGAACGCTGTCGCTGCTTGAGCGCGAGCAGTGGGCCGGTGCGGACGACGATCCGGTCGGCTGCGGACTTCGAGATATCGAACAGCAAGGCGAGCTGCCGCAGCGTCATGTTGGTGCGCCAGTAAGCGGCGACGAGCAACACCCGGTCTTCCAGCGGTAGCGACCATGGACGTCCCGGCCGCAGCACTTCGGCTCCCTCGCGGCGCAGCATCGTGATCAGCTTGCGGAAAGCTCGCGGGTCCAGCCCGGTGAACGGGGCTATCCAAGACGGCTCCGACGCCGTGATCACTGCAGTCACATCAAGATCGTCCCACCACCCCGGAGCCCGAACTTACGGAGATGCCTACGCCGGAATTTCACTGGGCGGTCTCGTCATCAGCCGATACCGTGCGACGCAGAACCAAGGGGGATGGGCTGGTGCGCCCAGTGCTGTTGGTGGATGTCGACGGACCGCTCAATCCGTATGCCGCGAAGCCGCACCGCCGGCCCGAGGGCTATCAGACGCACCGCCTCCTGACGCCTCGTTGGGAGACCGCCGAGCGGCGCCGGCTGACTGAGTGGGGGCTGCCGAACAAGCCCGTGAAGCCGCTACGGGTCTGGCTCAACCCGAATCACGGCCCGGCGCTGGATGCCCTTCCCTTCGACCTGGTGTGGGCGACCACCTGGGAGGAAGAAGCCAACGCTTTCATCGCGCCAGTCCTGGGACTGCCTGAGCTGCCCTTCATTCCCTGGTCCTCGCCGCGGGCTCGGCCCGGCGACGGTGTGTTCTGGAAGACGCCTGAGATCGTCGCGTGGGCGAAAGGCCGGGCGTTCGCCTGGATCGACGACGAGATCACAGAGGCCGATAGTGCCTGGGTGAAGGAACACCACGACGGACCCGCCCTACTGCACCGGATCGACCCCCGACGCGGCCTCGCCATCGACGACTTCGCCGCGCTGACGGCATGGGCGACCGGCCTGGACCGACTTCACCGCCGCTCGATAAGTGCCCGTGAAGTGTGCCGAGGCTCGGTGGTTGTCACCGATGGCACCGGATAGCCTGCGAAGGAACCAGGTTGAAGCAGTCGGACTGTCACCAGAGAGGCACTGGAGTTGTCACACACAGCCGATCACTGGTCTTCCTGTCACCGGGTCGCAGTGTGACTCGCGACGACCTCATCGCCATGCTCCGCGAACAGACGCCGGCATGCGGGCCTGCACGTAACGCTTTGATCGCCGGGGCTGACTTCGTCGTCTGGGACGGCCTGGTCCCGGCCAACCGGCACGCAGGCGTCTTCCGGATCCGAATGCACCACTCCTTGAAGCGTGGCCACACGATCGATGGCCTGGCCGACAGCGTCGACATCCTCAAGCGGGCCGGGGAAGAGCCGCTTCGTACCGGATCCATCGACGCGGTGGACAGGTCATCCTGGTTCACGATCTTCCTGAACTCCACGGCGACAGCAGTGGTGGCCTGCTGCGGCGGACGCCGGCCCACCCCCATGGAGTCGGCCGACGGTCCGGAGTGACAACAAGCCTGCCTTTGTGGCAACTATCGTGCTTCGGCTCATGACGCCGCTCCGCACGCACATTGCGGGACAGCCCTTAGGCCGCGACGAGGTCACCCCACACGTACTTGCCCCGCCGCCCATCCCTGCTCAGCGGCTGCCAGCCCCACAGGTCCGCGCACGAACTGACCAGGGCCAGACCACGCCCCTCCTCCAGGTGCGTGAGCTGCGTCAACTCCTCTGCCGGAGGGGGCGGGTTGGGCGGTTCGGGGTCGGCGTCCCACGCTCCGACCCTCAGGAAGCCGTCCCGCATCCGCAGGCGCAGGGCGACGGGCCCTTTCGTATGCCGTACGGCGTTACTGACCAGCTCCGTCGCGAGGAGTTCGGCGACATCGGCGAGTTGGATCAGGCCGTGCATCGTGAGGACGAGGCGGACGGTACGGCGGCAGACGGTGACCGCGCGGAGGTCGTGGGGGATGTGGAGGACGTACTCCCAGGGCTCGTTCGTGGTAGGGGCGTTTCCTTCGGTTTCGGGCATGCGTTGACTCCGGTGGTGGGGAGGGGGGTTGGCGGATTCCGCAGCGTGTGCGCCACAGCACTGACGGTAGGGCAATAATTTCTGCCCATGCAACCTTTTGCCGTAGCCTGACACCCGAACGAGGCATTTCTTCGCGGCTGTTGAGAATGGGAGAGTGCGTGGCACCGAGGAGCCACCCCACCGCACGACAGATGCGTCTGGGGACGGAACTGCGCAGGCTGCGCGAGGCCGCCGGGTTGAAAGCCCGCGAAGTAGCGGCGTTCCTCGACTCGACTTCGGCCCAGATGAGCCAGATGGAAGCGGGCATCGCGGGCGTCAGCGCGGACCGCATCCGTCGGCTGGCGGCCCACTACGACTGCACGGACACCGCACTGATCGACGCCCTGACGGCAATGACAGGCGACCGCGCGCGTGGCTGGTGGGACGAGTACCGAGGAGTTCTGCCTCAGGTGAACCTGGACGTGGCGGAGGCCGAGCACCACGCGACCTTCCTGCGCGAACTCGTCATCACCCACGTTCCCGGGCTCCTCCAGACCCCGGACTACGCCCGCGCCGTCTTCAGGTACATGCGCCCGGAGTTGCCGGAGAGCGAGTTGGCGCCCCGGGTCGAGCACCGCATGAGGCGGCGCACGGTAATTGAGGGCGACGCCCCGACCCCGTACGAGACGATCGTTCACGAGTTCGCCCTGCGCATCCGCGTGGCCGACCGCCAGGTCTCCCGTGCTCAACTCGGGCAGATCCTGGACCAGATCGAGCAGGGGCACGTCACCATCCGCGTCATCCCCACCGACCAGGACGGTTTCGGCGGTGCCGGCGCCTCGATGATGTACATGGGTGGGCCGGTGCCCCAGCTCGACACCGGCTTCCGGGACGGAGCGGCCGACACCGCGTTCATCGACGTAGAACCCCAACTAAGGACGCTTCGAACACTCTTCCGTAAGGTGGAGGAGGCGACGCTGGACCCCACAGCGTCCCGGGACTTCATCCACCGCCTGTCGAAGGAACTGTGAGGCGCACCCATGACTCAGGCTCTGAACTGGCGGAAGTCCAGCTTCTCCGGCGGCGCCGAGGGCAACACCTGCGTGGAGATAGCAGACCTGCGTGCCCGAGTCGCCGTACGCGACTCCAAGGAACCGGCGCGCGGCACGCTCTCCTTTCCCGCCGGAACCTTCACCGCGTTCGTCGAGACGCTCAAGGCCGACACCGCACACACGGCCGTCTGACCTCACGTCGGCTCAGGGCCGCCGCCACTGCCGGTCACCGCTCGTGCCATGGGCGTGCCGAAGCCCATCCGACCAAGGGCAAGGTTGCGTTGCAGCGGGGAGCGAAGTGCGCTGCGACGAGGGCCGGCATCCGATGGTTCAGGCCTCGCACGTGCGCGGTGAACGCCTCGGGGAGCAGGACGTGGTGTGTCTCCACGTAGTGCGGGAAGTCCAGGCGCCAGAGCCAGGTGCCGTCGGTGACCAGCGAGGAGCAGCCCAGGGAGTGGCGGTGCGCCCTGCCGGTGATTGCGTCGTGGCCCGCTTCCATGACGTCGATGAGGACGTGGCCCGCATCCAGGTAGGCCACCAGGTCCGCCTCGTCCGGCTCCCCGACGGGCCGGACGGCGTCGTGGACGGATCCGTTCGGCTGCCCGGGGCGGTTGTCGAGTTCGTCGTAGAAACCCAGCAGGCCCAGCAGGCCCGGCGATCCCTGCACCACATCTCCCTGCACCGCAGTCTTCGTCCTTACCTGTCGTACAGCCTCGCGGTGGCGAACTCGACGAGTTCGTCGATCTCCGTCTGCCGCGGTGTGCCGTTCTGGGTGTTCCACTCTGCGACGAACCAGGCGCCGTGCCATTCGGCGCGCCACACATCGCCGTGCCGGTTCTCGAACTCGACGAAGCTCCCGGTTCCGCCGTCCATCAGCCGAAGCTCCTCCACGAGCCGCGCCGGCTCGGTGAAACCCCGGCCGGGGTTCGTGCTCTTGCCCCGGGTCCGCGTGTTGGCATACCGCATCTTCAGGAAGGGGAGGGGATCGCGGCCGAGATGGTTGAGGCGCAGCATGCGGTACCTGGTGATGGCCTCGTCGAGCGTTTCGTCGCCGGAGAACTCGCAGACGTACGCCGGGAAGGTCAGCCGGACGTGCGGGGTCAGGTCCGGATTCTCCACGCGGTAGAAGCGGTGGACCTCGGGCGCGATACCCACCACCGCGTCGAAGCGGAGTCCGGCGGGCGGTTCGAAGCCGTCGAGCGCGCCCAGGAAGGAGTTGCGGGCGAAGATCGCGTCCTCGTGCTCACGGGCGAAGCGAAGGGTGCCGACGGCCAGGTCCTGGTCGTAGGAGTTGCGGCCGCTCAGCTGGAGCAGCCGCTTCCCGTCGGCGGACAGCGCACCCGCGAAGTCGATGCCGGGAGCCGGCGACCAGTGCCAGCTGTCGGGCAGACCGGGAAGCGGCTCCGCGCCACGGAAGCCCGTCACTACGGCGCGAATGTCCATGAATCCTCCGTCATCTCCGTGATCAGCTGCATGAGTATCCGTCTCCGACTTCCTGGATGAACGTGTCCGTCATACGGCCGCCGCCCCGGGAGTTCTCCCTCATCTCCATCGCTTCCAGGTGGTCCGTGTTGTTGTAGAAGTCGTTGCGTGTGGGGCGGTCGGAGAATCGGCCTTCCCGGTTCCAGTGCTGTACCACCGGGTCCAGGTGTTCGTAGGTCACCGTACGGTGGAACGGCCTGGGATTGTCGGCCCGGGGGTCCCAGATCAGCTCGTCGTTGCCGTTGCGCCAGGTCAGCTGGTCCCGGGGGATCCGCGCGCCGTCGTCGTCGCGCGGCACCCCGCTGATCGCACGGCCCTCGTCGGTGTAGTTCTCGACCATGTAGTCGTGGGTGGGCACGCGGTAATCGGACGGATACTGGTTGTTCCGCGTGTACTCGCGATCCCCCTCCGGGAGATCCGGGTCCCGCCCGAACCGCATTCCGTTGGCCGGGTCCTGCCAGTGCAGTCCGAGCGGGTCGCTCCATCGGTGCGGGTTGGGTACGTACGCGCTGTCGTTCGTGGCAGGTGCGAGGCCGAGAGGATCAGGGCTGACGTACTGCCCGGTGAGCGGGTCGTAGTGGCGCAGGAAGTTGTAGTGCCAGCCGGTCTCGTCGTCGGCGTACTGTCCGGGGAACCGCAACGGACAGTCGACCTCGCCGGTGTCGCCGGTCTGCGGGGTGTCGGACAGGCGGCTGCCCCAGAGGGTTGTCCGCCGCAGCCGGACCACCTCGCCGTCGGCCGAGACGAGTTCGGCCGGCGCCCCGGAGAGGTCGGTGACGATCGCGTGGAAGCGTGCGTCCAGGCCTGGCGCCGCCCGGTCGAGCTGGGTGATCGGCTGATGGGTTCCGGGGACGTAGTCCCAGGTCGTGGCGGAGCCGTCCTGCGTGATCTGTTCGACGAGACGGGTGCCGTCCCACACGAAGAGGATCTCGTCGGCGACTGCTCCGTTCGCGGTCAGCCGCTGCTTCGCCACCCGGCGGCCCGCGGGGTCGTACCGGTACCGCCAGTCGACTCCGTCCGGTGTCGTCGTACCGACGAGCCGGCTCCGGCTGTTCCACGAGTACGAACGGATCCGTCGCTGCCCGTTGAGCAGCCGCCGCACCGTGCGGACGATCCGCCCTTCCCCGTCCCGTTCGTAGCGGGTGCGCCCGGTGTGCTGGATCCGGGTCCCCGCGAATGCACGGTTCCTGTCACCGTCCTCGACAACAGGGCTCGACGCCCGGGTGATGTTCCCCAACTCGTCGTACTGGTAGGTCTCCTGCCACCCTCGCGCGTCCACGGCGGTGACCCGGCCCCTGCTGTCGAGGGCGAAGTGGCGTGTTCCGGTGGTGAGTTCGTCGACGGAGGTGGGGACGCCGTCCGGGCGGTACGCATAGGTGCGCCGCTGGAGCAGGGCCGCTGCCCCGTCGAGTGCCACCCCGTCGGCCGAAGCGCGTTCCAACGTCTGGGCGGCGAGCCTGCCCGTGTCGTCCCAGGAGTGGCTGAGCCGGACTTCGCCGGGGAGGGTCCTGCTCGTCTCACGCTCGAGGTCGTCGAAGCCGAACACGATGCGGCGGCCGTCCGCTTCGAGCACGGCGGAGCGGTCCGTGTCGTCGTACGTCCAGGTGGACTCGATGCCGGTGGGGGTGCACCGCCTGACGCGCCGGCCGAGGACGTCGTACGCGAATGTCGTCGCCCTGCCGTCGATGCTCTCCGAGAGCAGCAGACCGTCCACGCTGTAGGCGCGCTCGACGGTGGCGTCGGGGCCGGTCTCCCGGATCGGGCGGCCGGCGGCGTCGTACGTGCAGCTGGTCGAGACACCGTCGTACCGTGTCTCGACCGTGCGGCCGAGGACGTCGCGGTGGAACGAGACCGTCTCTCCGGCGCCGTTGACCCGGGACGCGAGCAGGCCCACGGCGTCCAGTTCGTAGGTGAGTGAGCGCCCGCCGAAGTCGGTCTCGGACACGAGGCGGTTCGCCGCGTCGTACCCGTACTGCCAGGTGTTGTCGTGGGGGCCCGTCACAGCGAGCAGGTTCAGCTCGGTGTCGTAGGCGAACGAGTGGGCGGTGCCGTCGGCCAGCCTGCGGGCGGCGACCTGGCCGAACGGGCCGACCTCGAACGTGGTCGTACGCCCCAGTTGGTCGGTCTGGGACACCAGGTTGCCCTCGGCGTCCCACACCCAGTGCTCCTGGGCCCCGTCCGGCGTCCGGCGCCACACCATCCGGCCCTCGGGCGTCGTCCGCCGGTGCGTGACACGACCCCGCGCGTCGGTGAAGCTGCTGATCTGGCCCAGAGCGTCCCGCTGGATCCGGCTGACGGCACCCCGTGCATCGGTGAACTCGACGGGCAGCCCGGTCGCGTCGCACCGTGCCCTGCTGGTGCGCCCGGCGGTGTCGGTGACAGCGACGAGGCCGCCGTGACCGTCGTACTCGTAGCGAGTCCTCGACCCGGCCGGACCGGTGGTGGCGATGTGGTTGCCCCTGTTGTCGTACGCGTGGCGCCACTCCGCCCCGCCGGGGGTCACCGCCCGCACCAGGAGGCGCAGTTCGTCGTACTCGGCTTCGGTCACGGCACCGTCGGGGCGAACGACCGTGGTGAGATTCCCCGCCGGGTCGTAGCCGTAGCGGGTGGTGCGGCCCAGCGCGTCGGTCCGGGCGAGCAGACGGTCGTAACGGTCCCACTCGTTGGCGATGCTCTCCCCCAGCGCGTTGCTCACCGAGACGAGCTGCAGCCTCTCGTTGTGCCGGTACGTGGTGGTGCGGCCGAGGGAGTCGGTGTATCGAGTGGTGCGGGTCTCCGTGTCGTACGTGATGGCGCAGTCGAGGACGCCGTCGACGCCCTCGCCGCGGACGACACGGTGGGCCTCGTCATAGGTGTAGCGGTACCAGGAGCCCGTGCGGTCGGTCCAGGACGTTATTCGGTCGTCCGCGTCGTAGGTGAGCCGGTACGGCAGGTCACTGGAGTTGAAGATCTCGGTCAGACGGCCGTTCTCGTAGGCGTAACGCACCAGCGGGACAGGGCCGTTGTCGGGATCGAGCAGCCGTAGCCCCGTGACTCGGGCGTCGGCCGAGTCGACGGCCACGTGGTAGCCGCCGGAGTGCCTCAGGGCGAGTGGCGTGCCGTCCGGGGCGTAGTCGACGTCGATTCGGTTGCCGTTGCGGTCCCAGACCGCCTGTATGGGCAGCGTGAGCCCGATGTCGTGTTCGGCGCACTCCACGGGGGCGAAGAGCCGGGTGATGCCCGACACGGGGTCGGTGACCCTCAGGGCACCCGGCTGTTCCTCGTCCCAGGAGAGCGGCCAGCGGGGCCCTTCCTGCGGCAGGACAGTGCTGTCGCCCTGCGGCGGCGGATAGACCAGCACCATGCCGTCCGCCGTGGCGAACAGCACGCCCTCGTCGTCGAGTTCGAGCCGTTGGTCGAGCGTGGAGGTCCATGAGGGGCCGAACCAGCGGCCCGAGCGATAGGTGGAGACATGCGTGCGCGCGACCGCCAGCCGCAGCACTCCGGGAAGCAGTACGTCCGTCGCGGTCATCAGCATCTCGCCGGAGACCATGTCGATCGGATCGCCGTTCTTGCACCGCCCGCCGGCCGGCTTCCCCTTGGCGACGGCGTTGTCCGCCTCCCTGCGGAGGCCTCGTTTTCCCAGTCCCTCGGCCATGGCCTTGAGACCGCCCTTGCCCAGAGACTTCATGCCCTTGGCAAGACCTCCGAGGGTGGTCAGGCCCTTGCCGCCGGGTATGCAGTCCAGCGCGGCAAACCCCACATCCCATAGAGACGCCTGTCCCTTGGAGTATTTGTAAAGCGTGTCCGCGAGCACGACGAGAGCCGCGATCAGCACGATCGCGCCCAGAATCGGCCCCCCGATGATCATCGCGACGACGCCGACCACCGCGACGACGATCTTGCATACGGCGACGATGGTGTCCCAGTTGTCGACGAACCAGTCGCCGACCTCCTCCCACCAACTCCGGTTCTGGATACCGGCGTCCGAGGCCTCGTCGATCCTCCGCTTCGCCTCCCCCGCCGCCTCCTCACGCATCTTCCGCGCGTCCTCGGCCATCTTCTTCGCCGCGTCCAGCGCGGACTCGGCACTGGAGACGTCCGACCGGGCCGTGCTCTGCGCCGACTTGGCGTGCTGGGCATCGCGGGTGGCGGCCCGGACCTTCGCCTCGTCCGGCGGCTCCGCCGCCTTGCTGCCCGTCGGGTCGTCCTTGTACTTGTCCGACTCCTTCGTCGCCCGGGTGACCCACGAATCCGCCGACGACAGACGGGACTTGGCCGAGGACAGGTCCGCCTGCGCCTCCCGGCCCTTCGCCAGCGCCCTGTCCGCCAGCGCCTGCGCCCGCTCCAGCTTCGGCCAGTAATCCACCAACGCATCGCCGCACAGGTCGTACGACCGCTTCAGCTTCTTCAGGTTCTTCGGCACGTCCGCGAACTCGTCCTGGAACACCTCAGCGGTCTTCCCCGCCCACTCCAGCGTCTCGTTCTCCGACGCCATCCCCTTGACCAGACGCAGCGCGTCCGCGACATCGTCCGCGAAGTCGTGCAGCGTACGGGCCAGTTGGCGGACCCGGTGCGGGTCCCCGGGCGTCGGGTCCTTGTCCAGGTCAAGGACGTGCCAATCAGCCGGCCGATACCCCGCCATCCCGCAACCCCCGTCACCCGCGTACCACCAACAACCGTGTGCACACGTGAACTTACAAGGAACGGCCGTTCGGCGGGAAGGCAATCAGGGTGGCGCGTCGGCCCGCTGGGCTAGTCGGTGAACCGGAATGTCGACGTGATCGCGTCGAAGATGTCGAAGAACGACTCCGCGAGGTCCAGCACCTGGCTGCTGCCCGCCACCAGCGCCACCTTGCCCTCCTGGCCCGGCACCGGGATGAACGTCTGCATCAGCACAGCCCTGATGGTGCGGCCGAGTTCGTCGCCCGGTACGGCGATGTCCTCGACGCCGTACGTACGGGCCGCCGGGCCGACGCCGGGGATGTCGACGGTCGTCACCTTCCGCCAGCTGTCCCCTTCCCGCTTCGCCTCCTTGACCGCCAACTGGGCCGCGATGGCCGCCGGTTCGGTCGAGAGCGGTGTGCCGTCCTGGGCCCGGCCGCCGACCATCGAGACCGTCACCGAGCCGGTGATCGGGGTGTCGCCGCCGAAGCTCTCGGCCATGCAACCGCAGTACAGCGCACCCGACTTCCACGCGTCCGCCGCCGCCTTCCGCAGGAACGCGGTGTACGTGTCGCGGTACGGGGCCAACTCCTCGCGCTGCCGCACCCGTTCGTCCACCATCCGCCTGATGGAGTCGTCGCGTGACTCGGGGCGCACGTCGAACTCCCACCACGACTCGGGCACCTTGATCCGGAACCCGCCTCGTTCGACCGTCTGCGCTTCGCTGTAGCGGGCCATGTCCTCGCTCCACCCCGTTGACTCGTTCTCCCGTGCCGACATCGTTCCGTTGTACGGTGCCGATCAGACGCTGATCAGACTACGAGGCACTCCGGGGGACTCACACATGGGCAAGGGCAAGTCCGACCTCACGCTCCCGCTGAGCGAACTTGAGGACTACGGCAGCCGGTTGCGCTCGATCAAGACCCGGCTGAACCACACCAAGAAGCTCTTCGAGTCCTACCGGGACGACATCGGCGACGGCAGCGTGAACGACGCCCTGGAGGACTTCGAGTCCAACTGGGAGGACGGGCGCGAGGACATCAGCCAGCAACTGGACGCCCTCGCCGACATGTCCGACGCCGTCGTCCGCGAGTTCAAGAAGCTGGACGACGAACTGGCCAAGCAGGTCAACGAGAAGATGACGACCAAGGACACCAGGAGCAGTGGCCAGGGTGGCAGCGGCGGCGACAAGTGAGCCGAGGGGTGTGAGCATCGGGGCGCGTACCCCCGTACCCCTTCCCCTCCCTCACCCCACCTCGTTCTCCGCCACCGCCTCGCCCCGTACCGTCACATCCCCGCCGTAGAACAGCCCCGTGAACACCGGCGAGTACGTCAACTGCACCTCGACCTGCACCTCGTCCGCGTTCGCCGCCACGCAGTGGGACGCGCCCGTGTCCGCGGCGGACATGCCCATCTCCTGGGCGAAGGCCTTCACGCGGGCGTCGCAGTTCTGGAAGTTGATCGGGGCGCCGCCCGCCGCGTTGCCGTAGAGGGCTTCGAGGTCGATGTCCTGGGCGGCGTAACGCGCCGCCTGTTCCGCGATGTCCGCCGCGCGTTCCCGCTTCGAGATGGACATGCCGCCGTCGATCACGAAGGCGGAGAGGGAGAGGAAGAGGAGGGCGAAGATGATCACGGCGCCGGCGCCCGAGCCGCGGTCGTCCAGGCGGGTCCATCTACGCTCACACCAGTCACGTACAGCAGAGTGCACCGTCACACCGTCCTCCGGAACGGGTCCAGCGGTGAGCTGAAGGTCGCCGTCAGGGTGGTGGGGATGTCCAGGCCCAGCATCGCCAGGCCCCGCACCTCGCAGCTCACCTCGACGCTGAAGATGGTGTCGGGCTCGAATCCGGCGCTGGTCTGGGTCACCGTGACCGGGCCCGAGCAGACGTCCGTGAGGTCGGCCTCCGCCGCCTCCCTGGCTTCCGCCATGGCTGTCACGTGATCCTTCTGGATCGACCCGGCGCGGGCGGCGTCACGCGCCGCCCCGTCAAGAGCCCCACGCCCGTCCACCAGTTGCCCAAAAGCCACCAGCACCAGGATGAACATGATCATCACCGGGGCGAGAATGACCACCTCGATGGTGGACAGACCCCGGTCGCCGTAACTCCGCACATCAGCGGGTGAGTTCATCAGTTCTCCCCCTCCCGCACGAACCGCTCCACCGGCCCCACCGACTGCGCGTGCACCGTCAGATCGAACCCGGGGAACACCGTGGGCACCCGTGCCGTGATCTCCACGCCCACCGTGTTCACCTCGGGCTGGAGCATCGTCACGTTCGGCGACAGGACCAGGCTCGGGCCCAGCTGCTGGATGTAGCTGTCCACCACGTCCTTCGCCTCACCCCGCCACGCGCCCGGCTGGTCGTGCGCCATGGCGCGGGCCTTGCGGGCGCCCGCCTGGGCCGCCGCCTGGGCCACATGGTCCGCGAAGAAGTACAGCGCGAACTGCACCGTCGCGAAGATCATGAAGAAGAGTACGGGCGTGAGCAGCACGAACTCGATCGCGGTCATGCCGGAATCGGACCTGCCGACCCCGGACCTGCCGGCGCCGGACGTCCCGGAGTCACCGCGGGCGGACGCCGACTTCCGTGCGGCCTCCACCCTGCGGCGTACCCATCTGCCTGCGCCACCCACGAGCAACCCCGTCAACTCGACCCCGTACACCCCGTTTTCGTACGTGCGGTCAGCAGGTGCCGCTCGCCTTGGCGCCCTTGATGCAGTCACCGACCTTGTTGGCGCCGTCGCTCAGCGCGGTGTTGATGATCGCGGCGACCACGCCGACGATCGCCACGACGACCGCGGAGATGATGACCCACTCGACCGCGGACGCGCCGCGGTCCAGCTCGCCGGAGCGCGCGCGCTCCACCCGAGCCTGGAAGAAGGTGACCAGGAAGTCCATTGCCGGGATCCCGGTGTTGGTGAAGTTCCGCCCGTTCATGATCAGTTGTCCTCTCACATCAAAAAAGAATCTTGGAGCATGGGCACTGCGGGAAACGACTCAGACCTGGAACACACGCATCGCCGCCGGATAGATCAGGAAGACCAGGAAGCCTGCACAGAGCAACAGCTGGGCCACGAGCATCGACTGCGACTTCTCGCCCGCGCTGCCCTCGATCTCGGCGAGCTCGCGGTGCCGCATGGTCTCGGCGCGGGAGGCGAGGGACTCACGGACCTTCGCTCCGTCGTCGGCGACGAGCGCGAGGGAGGCCGACAGGTCCTTCAGCTCCTCCACACCCAGCTCCTCGCCCAGCGAACCGAGCGCCTGCCACTGGCTGGTGCCGGTGATACGGGCGTCCGCGAGCGCGTTGCGGATGCGCTGGGTGGCCCAGCCGTCCGACACCTCGGCCGCCGCCATCAGCGCCTCGGGCAGACCCCGGCCGCCGGCCAGGCTCATCGACACCAGGTCGAGATACGCCCCGATCACCCGCCGCAGGTCACGCCGCTTGTCGGCCGCGTCCCGCCGTACCTCCAGGTCGGGAAGGAAGAAGAAGACCAGCGCGAAGAGCAGCGCCAGCCAGACCGGGATGGCCGGGCTGCTGGCCATGCTCAGCGTGTAGACGATGGCGAACAGGAACGGGCCGAAGAACAGACCGGCCGCCCCCAGCAGCACCTTCGTCGCAAGGAAGTTCTCCCAACTCCGGTCCAGGACGGCCAGATCGGCCCGCAGCGAGCGCTGCTCCCAGCCCTGCTGAAAGTAGAAGTCCGAGACCCGGACGCCCACTTGGGCCCGGAACGAACCGATCCGCCCCGCGTCCTGCGTGCGATGGGCCGACTCGTACGCCGCTCCCCGCGCCCGCATCGCGTCGACACGCGCGACCTGCGAGACCGCACTCCGCTTCGACGGCATCAACGCCCGTACGAGGACGTAGATCCCGAGGCCCAGGACGGCGCCGACCAGCACGGGCATGGTCAGGTCGTTCATCGACGTACCCCCTCTTCTGTGCCGGGAGCGGCCCCGTACGGCGGCTGTACCTGCACGCCCTGCGCAGTCGCCGGCGTCCGGGTCGGCCGTACGAACTGCACCGACGGGTCGTCCCGTACGAGGAAGCGTTCGGGAGTCTCGATGGTCGACAGCTTGCGCAGCCACCAGAAGCCGAGCGCGAACAGACCGCAGACACCGGCGAGGACGACCTGGCCGATCGGCGTGCCGTACGGCTCGACGAACTCCCGGTTGAAGATGGCGAGTCCGAGCACGAAGGCGACCGAAACCGCCACAACGATCTGTACGGACCGCCGAGTTGACGACCGCTGCGCCATGACGCGCTGCCGCATGTCGACCTCCTCGCGCGCCGACTTCGCGAGCGCGCCCAGGACTTGGCGCAGACCCGGGCCGCGCAGCCGCGAGTTGAGGATGAGCGCCGCGACGATGATGTCGGCGGACGCGTCGTCGATCTCGTCGGCGAGCTGCTGGAGCGCCTCGGGGAGCGGGGTGCGGGAGCGGAGCCGGTCGACCATCGCGTCCAGGTGCGGACGCAGTACGGGTGCCGCCGCGCGCGCCGACGCCGGGATCGCCTGCTCCAGCCCGACAGCGCCGGCGATCGTGTCGCGCAGCGACTCCGTCCAGGAGGCGAGGGCCTCGACGCGCCGCATTCCGGCCCGTTCCTCCGCCGCGCCGCCGAAGAGCCGGTCCCAGAAGAAGACGAGGACGCCGGCCGCGATACCGGCCACCGCCCACCGGGTCAGCACCAGCACGGCGAGTCCGACGAGCGCGGCGAGCGAACCGCGCTGCCCCGCGAACCGGATGAGTTCGTTGGCCCGCTCGCTGGCCTTCTGCTTCTCGTGCTCCGGCTTGGCCGGCAGCCCGCGGATCGCGACGACGAGCAGCGCGAGCCCGCCGCCGACGGCGACACCGGCCACGAGAGAGTAGAGAACCTCGGTGGAGAACAGCCCGCCCATGGAGCCGAGCGAGCCGACGGCCGCCGAGTACGTGTCCCCGTACGCCGGAACATCACTGGTTGTCGTCATGATCATGGTCACCCCCAGTTCCCGCCGGGCAACCGGTACCCGTGCGCGACCAGATCGTCGAGGCAGGAGATGGGCGCGTGCGGCACGATGCGACCGTCCGGGGTCTCGGCGAAGACCTCGCTGGACAGCACCCGGCCGTCCACGCCGTTGACCTCACGGACCGAGGTCACCATGCGCTGGAGCCGGCCGCCCGTATGGAAGTTGTTGCGCCGCGTGATGAAGACGACGAAGTTCACGGCGCCCGCGACGAGCATCTGGCTGGCCTCGATGGGCAGCCGCTCCGTGGCCTGGAGCGCGTACGTGGAAATACGGTTGAAGACCTCGTGCGAGCTGTTGGCGTGGATCGTGGAGAGCGAGCCGTCGTTGCCCTGCGACATCGCGTTGAGCATCGTCACGATCTCGTCGCCGAGCACCTCACCGACGATGACGCGCGAGGGGTTCATACGCAGCGACCGTCGCACCAGCTCGGCCATCGAAATCATGCCCTGGCCCTCGGAGTTGGGCAGCCGCTCCTCGAACGCCACGACGTTGGGGTGGAGTTCGGGGAACTGGTCGAGGCCCAGCTCCAGCGCACGCTCGACGGTGATGAGCCGCTCGTGCGGCGGGATCTCGTTGGCGAGGGCCCGAAGCAGCGTCGTCTTACCGGCGTTGGTGGCGCCCGCGATCATGATGTTCTTCCGGGCGCGCACGGCACAGGCCATGAAGTGCGCGACTTCGGGGGTGACGGTCCCGTTCCCGACAAGATCGGAGATGAAGACCTTCCCCATACGCGCACGACGAATGGAGAGCGCGGGGCGGCGGGTCACGTCCATGACCGCCGACAGACGCGACCCGTCCGGCAGCCGCAGGTCGAGCTGCGGGTTGGCGGAGTCGAAGGGCCGGGAGGAGAGCCCGGAGTACGCGCCGAGGACTTGGATCAGCTCGATGAGCTCCTCGTCGGACTCGGCAACGGGATCCCCGGCCACTTCCCGCCCATCGGAATACCCGACGAAGACCTGGTCGTACCCGTTGATGTCGATGTTCTCGACGTCGGGGTTGTCGAGCAGCGGCTGGAGCCGCCCGACGCCGAAGAGCGCGGCGTGCACGGCGGCCGCGTACTGCTCCTCGGTCTCGGCGTCCAGCGGCGTACGCCCGGCGTTGATCTCGGTCCGGGCGTAGTCCTCGAGGATCTGGGCTATGACGGCCCGCGCGTACTGCCGTTCGTCCTCGCCGGACATCGGCGTGACGTTGGAGGCCTGGTCGAGCCGACGCTGCTCGGAGATCCGGTCACCGGCGTCCTGCCGGAACCGCTTGACCAGCGAGTGGTCGACAGCGGTCATCGGCCGGCCCCGGCATGGCCGGAGTAGCCCGCGTGGCCGGGCTGTTGGCCGCCCGGCTGCTGGATCTGCTGAGCCTGGTGGACCTGACCGGGTACGGACCACGCGGCGCCGTACTGCTGGTACAGATCCGAAGTCACCTTGCGGGCCGACCGGATGAGCATCGACTTGTCGAGCCGCCCGCGCTTGCGCCCGGCCAACTGCTCGGCCCCGGCGGGGTCTTCGGCGAGCGTGCCGACGACCCGGGCACCCGTCTGCGCGTGTACGAGCATGTCGTTGACCTGGTTGACCAGCTTGCCCGAGTTGTTCGGATCGGCGATCAGGATGACCCCGATGAGCGGCGTGGCCAGGCTGGCGGCGCCGCGCGGACCACCGTGCAGCTTGGTGGAGAGGGCGGCGGCACGATCCCGCACGCGAGCGATGGCCTCGGGCTCGGTACGCGAGATGAGCAGCACGAGGGCGGCATGCGGGAACAGCTCGACGACAGGCGTGTCCCCGCTGATGCGTCCGCAGTCGGCGATGACGTCGGCGGGCGCGTTCGGGGAGTCGGCGAGCTGCGCGAAGGCGCTGCCGAGGGTGGGCCAGAGGCCCGCGAGCCCGGCGGCCTGCTCGGCGATTCCGAGCCCGACGAGCACTTCGAGCCCACCGCTCAACGGCTGTACGTGGTCCCAGAGTTGATCGGGAACGAGCCCACGCCGTGCGGTCGCGGCGATGGACAGCATGCCGGTGTTGGGGTTGAGCATCCCGCCGTGCGCGGCGGCACTGCGGTACACGAGGTCGCCCCCGGCCGGGTCGGTCTCGGCGAGCAGGGCCCGCCGCGGCCAGACCGCCGCGAGCGCGACGGCCGCGGTGGTCACGCCGGGGGAACCCTTGTCGGCGGCGAGAACAATGAGCGCCATGGTTCTGGGGCCGCCTTCAGCTGCTGGGGATGAGCACGAGAGCCACTTGGCCTGCGGCGGCTGCCTGGGCTAGATCGGCGGCTTTGGTGCTGTCCACGGTGAGGGTGACGGGGAGGTTGGTGCTGCTTATGACGTCACCGTCCGGGTTCTTCACGTCGCTGACCTTCGCCTTGTCCACGAGCAGGCTGGTGCCGGCACCGGACGAGGAGGAGTCGCTGGAACCCGTGCTGGAGCTGCCGGAGCCGGTGGAGCTGACGCGGTAGACGGCGACGAGGTCTCCGGGCTTGAGGCCGTTCGGGTACTGGCCCTCCTTGAGGGAGAGCCCGACGATGGCCTGCCCGGCGCCGAGGCCGGTCTCGCCGGTGAACATCTGCCCGACGGGGACGACTCCCGCGGGGATCGCGTTGACGGCCTTCAGTTTCATCAGGCCGGTCAGCTGCTCCCACGGGATGTAGTCGATGCCGTCGTCGGCGGCGACCATGACGGACGACGTGTTCGCCTTGGTGACGGACCCGCCGGCCGGGATGGGGGCGGTCACCTTGATGACCTCGATCCGGTCCCCCGCCCGCAGCACGAGCATCGTCGCACCCAGCGCCCCGACCAGAATCAGAAGCACCGCAAGAGCGGCAAGAGCCGGTTTGCGCTCGCGAGGCGGCGCCGGGAGGCGCTCACCGGCCATCGGCTGAGCAGGTACCGAGGAACGGCCGCCGCCCGCACCCGTACGCTCTTGGATCTTCACGCAACAGCTCCCCGTACACCCAAGACAAATTCTGCCAATTCAAGTGCCAAATAGGACACTTCACTCGCGAATACGCACGATGTACGCGATGCGCGCGATTCGCCCTTACTGCTGGACGTACCGCCCGACCTGGCCAATTAGCCAGCGCTGGAGTGAGTGTCAAGCCATGGCACCGTATCAGCCGCACATAAGCCCCTCAAGGCGCGTTCTGGATCGTGAACAGCGCCGGGCACAACGTTATTCACGTGCAACTACGGCCGTACGGTTCCCCGTTGAGCACAGCGATCCGGTTACGGCACCAGCTGTGCACGCGCGAATCTGTTGCCGACCCGACATTTGCAGGCCATCCAACCCCGGCCACCACCACCGCCCGTCGCCACGGCTCGGCCATGAGGCCTGCACGATTCGCTCACGCGACGCCCGGCCGCCCTCGGGGCGCCCGTGCCATGATCCTTGACCGCCCTCCCTCGGGAACCCCACGTCAAGCAGAGAACCGCAGGCCCCCCCATGAAGCGAACCGCACTGCCCCTCTCCCTCCTCTGCCTGGCGGCGGCGCTGACCGCCTGCTCGGCAGATGGTGAGGACAACAAGGAAACCGCCGACAAGCCCAAGGCGTCCGCCTCGGTCTCTGCCTCGCAGGCCAAGCAGGCGGGCCCGGCGGAACGGGTCGCACAACTCCTGGTCACCAAGGCCGAGGCCGGCGACTTCAGCATCGCGGAGCCCGCCGCCAACGATGCCCTCGCCAAGTCCCAGTCCGCCCTGACCTCGGACAAGGCGGACTGCGCCCCTCTGTCGTACGCGCTGAACGAGCTGCCCATCGGCACCTCGGAGGCCTCGCTCGTACGGGTGACCAACTCGGCCAAGGGCATGGTCACCTACATCACGCTCGCCACGTACGCCACCGGCAAGGCGGAAGCAGCGATGCAGGGGCTGACCACAGCGGCCAGCACATGCCGCGGCGGCTTCACCGCGAAGTCGTCCGCCGGGGCCACGACGTACGACTCGGTGACCGTGGAGACGGCCCCCGCCGACGGCGACGAATCCCTGGCGACAGCCACGACGTTCACGTACCGGGGTGCCACCCAGACCCTCCGCACCCAGACGTTCCGCTTCGGCGACACGATCGCCAACTACTTCACGCTGAACAGCAACGCGTTCCTGCAGGGAGGACCGGGCAACGCGGAGATCCCGGCAGCCCTGGTGAAGGCGCAGAACGCGAAACTGGCCTGAGCCGGTTCACCGATCACGCCTCCTCCACGAACCACAACTCCTGCTGCTGCAAGGCCTGTTGACAGCCAATCCGCGCCGCGCGACGGTGAAGGCTTCGTCGAGCCCGGAGGTAGTCCATGGCTCCGCCAACAACCCGTCCCCCTCCCCTTCCTCCTCGCCCCGCAGAAGGCCTCGTAGACCGCGTACGGGCGCTGCAGCCACTCATCCGCGAGCACGCGCCCCATACAGAGCAGGAACGGCGGGTGACACCAGAAGTGGTCGCGGCCCTGACGGACGCCGGGCTCTACCGGATGAACGTCCCCCGGCGGTACGGCGGTTACCAGTCCCCCCTGCGTACCCAGGTCGACGCCCTGTCCGAGATAGCCGCCGCATGCGGCTCGGCCGCCTTCATGGCCCTGATCCAGGCGGGCTGCGCCTACATCGCGGCGCTCTTCCCGGACGAGGCCCAGGACGAGATCTTCACCAGCCCCGACGTACGGGTCGGCGGCACCCTCATCCCTGACGCGACGGCGGTCCCGCGCCCCGACGGCGGCTACGTCGTGAACGGCACGTCGGCCTTCGCGACCGGCTGCCAGGACGCGGACTGGCACCTGCTGACGGTCCGCGTAGAGCCCGACACCCCTGGCACCCCACCCGAACTCCTCTGGGCCGCGGTCCCCATGGCCGACCTCGACATCCTCGACGACTGGTACGTGTCGGGGCTGGCGGGCAGCGGCAGCAACAGCGTGGTCGCGCGTGATGTCGTGGTCCCGGCACACCGCGTCCTCCCTGTGGGCCCCCTACTGGACGACGGCACGATCGCGTCGAAGACCAACGCCGACGACCCTTTCTACGGCATGCCGGTACTGCTCCTCTTCTGCGCCTGGACGCCCCCGAACGCCCTCGGCCTGGCCCGCTCGGCACTGACCGAGTTCACGGAACGCATCCACCGCCGGGGCATCACGTACACCTTCCACGAACGCCAGAACGAGGCGACGGTCACCCACCTCCAGGCGGCCGAGGCGGCGATGAAGATCTCGTGCGCCGAACTCCTGACGGCTGACTTCGTGGCGAAGATCGAGTCAAGGGCGGCGACAGGGACGCCGTACACCCCGGAGGAACGAGCCAGGATCAGAGCCCAGAGCGGCTACACGACCCGCCTCTGCAAGGAGGCCGTAGACCTCCTCGCCTCCGCCTCCGGCGCGTCCTCCCTGCACCGCGAGGTCCCCATCCAGCGAACGGTCCGTGACATCCACGCCCTGAGCCTCCACTCGTTCGTGAACCCGACGACCAACCTGGAGCTGTACGGGCGGGTGCTGTCGGGGCTGGACGCGGGGACGCCGTTCCTCTAGCCCACACGATCAGGACACGGCAGGACACAGGACCCATCGAATTTGCACCAAAAGATTCACAAACACCCACGCTCCGAAGGAAGTCCTGCCTGGCAAGACCACAAGCCCCCCAGATACCGTCAGGGCTCTCAGTTGTATCGCCTGTATTGACATCTCACGGGGAGCTCACCTTGAAGCGCCGCCCTTTGCCCGTTGCTGCCGCACTCACCGCAACAGCGGCCCTACTACTGACGGCCTGCGGCAGCGGAGACGACGAGTCCACCGCCAACGACAAGATCGCCGGCGCCGAACAGAACACGGCGACCCCGACGAAGTCTGCGGAGCCCTCGGCAGCAGCGGCGGAGGACAAGCCGGACGGGGTGGACTTGTCCCTGCCCAAGGACATCAACCTGGTCTTCGACTGGACGAAGCCGTCGAACAAGAACGAGGCGGCGGCGATGGATGATGCCGCGAATTACATCCGGGCCATCTACCAGGGCGTCGACAAGGGCACGACCAAGAGCGCAGCCGTCGCCACCTACGCGAGCGGCGACGGTCTCAAGTACGCGAACACCCAGATCGACGCCTATATCGAAGGTGGCTGGACTGTCACCGGCACACGGCGCCACTACGACGCCACCACTCGGTTCGCCGCGAACGGCAAGTCGGTGGAAGTGGCGTTCTGCTCCGACTCGACCAAGTTCTACGGCAGGGAGGTCACGACCAGGAAGGTCCTGACGACCGACCCCAGCATCACAGACTTCAGCTACTTCAAAATCATCATGGTCAAGCACCCTACGGGTACCGACCTGTGGCAGGCGTCGAACGTGTACGTCGAGGAGAAGGCGGCGAAGTGCCAGTGAAGGCTTCACGTGGTCCACGCCTCGCCACAGCAGCGCTGACGCTGGCTCTCAGCACCCTCACCTTCACAGGATCCGCCTACGCGGGAACGGGTGTGGGCGACGGAAAGGGCGGCGACACGGAGCAGACGGGCGGCAGCGACAGCACAGGCATCTACGCGGCCGCCAAGATCCAGTACTCCGGATCCGTCGCCAAGGGCGGCGCCACCGGCAACGTGACGTCGGCCGACGTCAACTGGACGCCACCCGCCTGCTGGTACGCCCCCTACCTCGGTGCCAAGGACTTCAAGAAGGAGATGTCCGGGAACCTCGACGAGGCCCTGAACACTCCCGGCATGGGCGGCACCGCGAGTTCGGCGATCGGCGAGGTCCAGCGCCACTACGAGGACGACTACGGCTGGACCGACACCCCCGGCTACAAGGACTACAACGTCGACAAGGACGGCGAGGGGATGTTCTGGGCCGCTGTCGAGAACCCCAACGAGCCGGATGTCCTCAAGCGGACGTCCTGCACGGACCTCCCCTTCTGGGTCGACAACGGCGAAGCCCCGCCGCCCCAGCACGAAGAAGCCATCAGCCCGGAGATACTCGCGGGCCTCGCCTACCAGCACATGCAGCTCCCCGACACCAAGGTCACCCTCGCCCCGGCGGCCAACACCAAGGTGAACCTGCCGACTTGGGCCTGGCTGGACAAGGCCGTCTTCGACGAGGTCCAGGCGACGGCGGCCCTGAACGCCCCGGGCTTCAACATCCAGGCCACGACCACCGCCAAGCCGGTGTCCCTGAAGCTGGAACCGGGCACGGAGGATGCCGAGACCTACCCGGCCTCCGGCGAGTGCGTCATCAACGCGGACGGCTCCATCGGCGAGCCCTATGCCCAGGGCAAGTCGGCCCAGACCCCACCGTGCGGGCTCAAGTACCTCCGCTCCTCGGGCGACGGCACGTACAACATGCGGGCGACCATCACCTGGGACATCGCCTGGACCGGAACAGGCGGCACGGGCGGCGACCTCCCGAACGGCACGTTCGGCAGCGAACAGGCGATCACCGTCCAGGAGATCCAGGCCGTCAACCGCTGAACGGACGGACAGACGCGGCCGGTTCACTCCCTGGAACCGGCCGCGGATTCCCTCCTGGGGGCGGAAGCGAAGCGCCACGCAAGGAACTCACGACCTCACCACCGCGAGCCCCATCGTCTCTGCCGGAGTCCCCCGGCGCTGCGGACCTGTGGCCGGATGGTGCTTCCCGGTTGCGTGAGCAGGCGGATGCGCTCGGCGTGTTGATCCGTGAGGATCTTTCGCGGGTCCGCGCTCCCCTCTTCCTCCTGTGCGCGCGGGCGTGGTGACGATCGTCGCCGGGGCGCCCGTACGGGGCATGACCCTGATCATCGTCCTCGCGGTACCGGCCCTGCCCGTCCTGGTCATCGCAGAGGCCTTCGCCTGGAGCCCGATCAAGAAGTACGCCGGACGGTACGGCTGGTCCGAGCGGGAGCGAGTGATCCGCGCTCGTGCGCGCAGGCGGGAGCTACATCGCACGCGGCTCACACAGGCATTATCGTCCGCCACCGAGCCGCCCGTGACTGTCCTGGGCAGCGTACGCATCCACCCCGCGCTGCTCTATGCGGCCGTCCTCAGCCCCGCCGCCATCGTCCCCCTGGTCTTCGTCGCCGTACGCCCCGAGAACGTCCCCGGCATTGCCCTTGCGGGCCTGGTGACGTTGACCGTCCTCGCGCTGGGACTGCCCAAGGTGGTTCTCACCCGTCGGCGTGAACGAGTCGAACTCGACTCCGCCGCGCACTTACTCCCTCACCGCAGCCTTCGCGGCAGGAGCCGTCCTGCACCCGGTGTGCTACGGCTTGGGCGAGCCGGACGTCCAGGACGCGGTACCGACCGCAGCAGCCTGGGACGCCGGTCCCTCGCGCACCGGCGCCCTGGCAGTCAATGCCGGGACACTTCGCCTTCGCGGAATGGACGGAGCCACGCTCGACCTTCCGGTCGCAGAGGTCAGGGGGCGGTCCTCGTCGCCGGCAGTGTCGCCGGGCTGGCCCCCTCGGTGGACGTACTCCTTCACTCAGGAGAAGCCATCGAGTTCCGGTCGCCCGAGGCGAGAGCCATCGCGGACTCACTCGCCGGTGCCGGCGTACAGGTGGTGACGGCATAACGGCGGGGCCACGAGGCGCCGCGATAGCGAATCGAAACCCCCTCGGCATAGCCAGCCCGAACGCGGCACTCCAGAGCACCTGCTCTGGTGGTCATCGCCCGTTTGCACACGATCACGATCAGGAAACAGAGCCCACCATCAAGTCCCCTCTTTGTCCTGAATCGCACATGTTCTCAAGCAGGTTCGCACTGGCGAAACCTCCAGCCCCACCGCTACCGTCAGCGTTCTTGATTGAATCTTTGCCTCACGGGGAGCCCATCTTGAAGCGCCGCGCTCTGCCCGTTGCTGCCGCGCTCGCCTCAACCGCAGTCCTGCTGCTGACGGCATGTGGAACCGAGGGCGGCAAGAACGCCGGAGCCGACGTCGGTGGCGGGAGCCCGGAGACACCACTCTCGCCGAGTCCGTCGCGGGACGGCGACCACCCCGATCTGTCGTTGCCCGGTGATGTGAAGGAAGCATTCGAGGAGTGGAAGACCGGCGACGTCACCAACGACACGGCCCTCAAGGAGGTGCAGACCTTCGTGGATCACGACGCGACCATCACCGGCGCCATCCGCTACTACTCGCCCACGGTCAGCCTGTCCGGCAACAAGACTGCCGCCGTCACGCTCTGCGCGGACGAGAGCAAGGCGTTCAACAAGCTCCTGAAGATGAACAAGGTCGACCGCAACGCCACTCGTACGTGTACTACATCAACCGCCTGACCCTGAACGCGAAGGACGTCTGGGTCACCACCGAGTCCGTCTCGAACCGGGCAGCGAGATGTGCACACCGTAACGGCACCCGGAAAGGGGGAATCTCAATGTCAGACCTGATCGTCGACTTTGACCTGCTCAGTACATCGGCAAAACAACTCAACGCCATTCAGCGCGAGTTCAAGAACCTCGACGACTGGAAGGACGAGATCAAGTCGGTCGTCGGAGCCTCCGAACTCAAGGAGGCCATGACCGACTTCATCGACAACTGGGACGACAACCGCAAGCGTCTGCTGGAGTCGTTGGAGTCCGTCGGAAAGATGGTCGAGGGGACTCGGGACACGTTCAAGAGTCTTGATGACGAGCTGGCCAAGGCCGGAAAGAAGAAATAGGGGCCGTACGTCCCATAAGCGCCGGCTGAACAATTTCTTCTGGGGGAGAAATGGCAAGACCGAAGGACTGGCATCCACTGCGCGAGAGTGATCCCGTGCCAGGTGATCCCGAGGGCATCCGTGGCCAGGTCACACACATGAAGAAGATCGCCGAGTTCCTGCGTACGCAGGCCGCGGCGCTCACCGCGATGGCCGACGCCGACAACCTCAAGGGCCAGTACGCCGAGAAGCTCGGCGAAGACGCCCGAGGCCTGGGCCGCAAGCTCGACGAGGCGGAGGACCGCTATCGCGAGGTGAAGGGGCACCTGTCCAACTGGGCGGACGAGCTGGAGGACTTCCAGCGGAAAGCCGACAAGGCACTCGGTGACGCCCAGGACGCCCAACGCATCATCGACCGTCACGCAGCCAAGGCGGACGACAAGACAGGCCCGGACAAGAAGAAGGACGGCGAAAGCGGGGAGGACGGCGGTTCCCCGGCAGAGGATCCCGAACTCAAGCGCGCCAAGGAGGACTTGGAAGACGCGCAGAAACGGGTCAACACCGCGGCCGGCGACTACCAGGAGCGGGCCGGCCACTTCGCGGGCAAGATCCGGTCGTCCATCGACGACGACATGAAGGACAGCTGGTGGAACGACGTCAAGGCGTTGGTGGCTGATGCCGAATGGCTCGGCGACTGGGCCGAATATCTGAGCTGGGCCGCGACGATCGTGGGTATCGCCGCCATGTTCTTCCCTTTCCTCGGCCCTCTCGCACTCGCGCTGACCATCGCTGTGACCCTGATCCACCTGACACAAGCGCTCACCGGGAACGGCTCCTGGTTCGACGTCATCATGGACATCGGCGCACTCAAAATGGCACGGAACGGAATCAGGGCGGCCAAGGCCGTCAAGGCTCTCCAGGCAAGTTCCCGGAAGACCGCGGCAGGACTCGCCAAGGACAAGGCCGCAGCGCAAGCCGCACGGGGAAATGCGGGGGCGAGGAACACAGCGGCGCGCGCCGGACGAAGGCGCGGCGGGACGTCGAGCAAGACGCGCGACAAGGCCCGTGCTCGCCGTCTGCGCATGGAGGGCGAGAACCGCGCAGTCGGGAAACGAGCCTCCGATGAGGTGCGCGACGCCGAGATGCCCCAGCTCAGCGCACAGGAAGCAGCCAATGCTCTGGGTGACAAGGCCCTCGGCCGCCAGATGAAGGACATCAACAAGTTGCGGGACGAGTACCCGGACAGCAGCATCCTCGCCAACAACGCTCAACAGGCCGCGCGCCACACGGATGCCATCCGGGGCTCGTGGGGTGTGTCTACCGTGCTGGACGTGTCCGACAAGAGCGGGGACGCCATCAGCGGTGGCGAGTACGGCAGGATGAAGGACGGAATGACCGCACCCGTAGGCTCGCAATGGTGAAGGAAGCCCACTGATGACCGACGTCCCCCGCGACGGGGAAGCCGACCAGGCCGACCTCCGAGCGCCGAGCCTTATGTACGGCATGGCAGCCGTCAAAGTGGTCTTTATCCTGGCATTGCTGCGTTTGTTCGCCGGACCGATGACCAAGGACTTCTTCGACGAGGAACTGATTTCGATGCCGACCTGGGAGTGGGCCCTGTGCTCACTCACTCCAGGAATCCTGGTCTTCCTTGCCCGGCGCCCGCAGGACTGGGCCTGGCTCGCGGATGAGCGTAATTTCCTCCGGATTCCGCTGAGTTTCTACTTCCTCTACGGGCTGGCTTTCGCCGTTTTCCAGGGCGTGTGGATCCTCTGGATCTCGGTCGCCGCGAGCGTCGGAGCCTTCGTGGGTATCCGGTACCTCAACAGCAGGGAGGCCGCCCATGACCACTGAGCAAACCACCACATCAGTAACCGGCTACCGTCTCCTCCTCCCAGACCAGTGGGCCCAGGTCCCCCTGCGCCACGGCACCGAGAACGCTGTACACCGCATCCTGGAGGACGCCTACACCCGAATCCCGAAGGAGGCGCCACCCGACAAGGTCGGCCCGTACAAGCGGGAACTTGCTCGGAGGTTCCGGCGGGCCGTCGCACAGGCCCAGCAGACCAAGGGCCTTGACCTCTACCTGCCGGTGAAGCCCATGGGCGGCAGCGACTTCAACTTCAGCCTGGGCGCCTCGATCCTCGTCTCGGAAAGCCTTCTCCCGCGGCGCTCCGGAGTAAAGGGCACCGGTGAACCAACCGACGTAGCCGTGCAGTTGCTGTCGCGTGACGGAGTGGACGGAGCGGATCTCAGCTCGGGAGAGATCGACGGCGCTCTCGCAGTGCGCCACGAATACGTTGCTGCGGCCAACCCGGACCGGAGCGCGGAGCTGCCCTCCCGACGAGTGGAATACATCGTGTCCGTACCGGGCGATCCCGACCGCTGGTTCGTGGCCGCCTTCTCCACCATCGGAGGCGGGAACCCTCGCGACGAGCTGGCCGAGGCCCTCGTCGAATGGTTCGACGCCGTGATGGCGAACTTTCGCTGGAGGCAGGGATGAGCGAGTTCTGGCCCATCATCGACATCGAGCACGTCGATGCCTATCCGTGGGTCATTCTTCCGCCGCGCGGCGGGCCTCTGGCCCCGTTGGAAGAGTGGGACGACATCCAGGCGTGGTGCCACGAAGCAGCCGAGGACTTGTGGCTGGACCGTGAGCTCGACCCCGGTCCGAACGGCGTGGACTTCGTCGCCGTCACCCTCGCCCGCTGCGCCGAATCCTTCTGCCCGCCCGACTCGGAGCACTGGCTCTTCCTCCACCTCGACCACCCCACCGACCTCCCGATCCCCGTCTGTGTGGCCATCGGGCCGGCACAGCGCCCCCGCGAGGAGACTCTGCGGGCGCTGACCCTGGCGGACGACCCGGATGCCGTCGAGCCTCCGGTCGTCAAGCCCTTCAAGGCGGAGCGGCTGGGGGAAGGCCTGACGACCTTCCGGTACGTCCCCCAGGACGACTCGCCGCATCTGCTCGCCTGCGTGCGCTACGCGTGGCAGGTCGAGGAGCACGGGGCCGATGTCGTGATGTGGACCGCGACCGAGGACATCCCGCGCCTCATGAGCGCCTCCGAGGACCTGGAGAACCTCGCGCACTCCCTGGCGATCTGGATTCCCTGAGCTGAGGAGCCACGGAAGCGGAGGCCATCCAGTCTCCGCCCTCCGCTCTCGTCTCGTCAGTGGGTCGCGGTCAGGCGCAAACGTCGCAAAAGGTGTCAGGTCGTCCGCCGCGCCGCCCGACGTCTCACACGCGCCGCCATCACCCGCGCGAAGCGCATCACCCCCGCTCACCCGTGGCGTCGTACTCCCGGTCCCATCGGCTCTGCCGTACGCCACCCCACGTACCCATCGCCACGGCCGCCACGACGAGAGACGCGAGCAGCGCCCCGTACGAGGTCGTGTCCACGTCCTCGACCGGTCGGGCGGCGCCCTCGGGGTCGTACCGGACGCGCAGGGTGTCCCCCTTCGACACCCAAGCCCCGCAGCCGTCTCCCTCCGACAGCGAGGGCGAGATCTCGTGCCCACCGGACATCCGCATCGTGCACTGGTCGGTCTTGCCCTCTTCCTTGTGCACCACCACGGCCTCGGTCCACCGGCCGCGGTCCGCCAGAGCGGCCTGATCGCCCGCCTGTTGCCCGAGCACACCCACGGCCACCCCCGCGGCCACGGGCACGATGAGTTGCCACGCGACCTTTCGCCGCTTGCGCGGAACCCTGCGCAGCCACAGCGCGGGGGCCAGGGCCGTCGCCAACGGCAGCACGATCCAGGCAAGCAACAGAGCCACGCCGCCGACGGGCTTGGGCAGCGGCACCACGGGGACGAGCCAGGCCAGTCCTGCGGAGCCGCCTGCGCACGCAAGGCCGCAGAGCGACCAGCGGATCGTCGCGATCCGCCGCCAGGAACCATCGTCCGCGGACCCGGGCTGTACGTCGGCCCGGGGACACGTTCGCCGCCATGTTCTCCCCCGTACTCGGACCGGAGCCACCCCGGTCATCGCGCCGGCCTGTCACGCCACCGACAGTGTGTTCACCATGCCGGCCGCGGCCTCCTCCATCTCATCTGCGATGCCCGGAACGGTCCAGGACATGAGGAAGACCACCGCGCTCTCGGCACCCGTCGGCAGCACTCCTACATGAGGGTCTCCAGCAGGACGCCCGGGCTGCGTGGCGAGGCTCCGGCCGCGGCGAAGTTCTGCCGGATGCGGACCGCGGAACCGATGGGCAGTTCGGTACGTGTGATCAGCGGTGGCCCGAAGTCGTGGGCGCTGAAGGTCTCGGCCAGCCAGTCCAGGGTGATCCGGGGCACCGACGCACCGGGATGGATGAGGTCGATCTCCAGGGTGCCCAACGCGTTGTCAAAACCATCGGGGTAGAAGGCGAAGGCGTAGAAGGGGTCGCGTCGTCGGCTGTCCTCGGCCCGCCTGCGGAGGTCCTTTTCCAGAGCCTGTGCGTCGATCTCGTATCCCGCCGCTCGACTTCGCTCACCGACTTCGGCAGCCGTACTCCCGGCCCACCGCCTGACGTCGTCGGTCGGCTCGATCGCGAGCGGCACCCAGTCCGTCGGGCAGACGATTCCGCATTCCCGAAGCTCGCTCATGCGCTGTCCGTCCAGCTGAGAGATCCGGCGACCGCGTCGAAGAGATCGACCATGGCATCGGCGATCTGGATCAGTGGGGTGGAGAAGGTGAGGAGCAGAATCGCCTCGGCCCTCGGCCCTCGGTACCTGCACCTGATAGTCCAACGTGACGGAAGGCAGCGCGTAGTCCGCGCCCTCCTCCGCCTCTGTCGCCGGGCGGTCACGGGCCGCCCTTCCAGGCCTCGACGGACGAGAGTGCCTTGATCTCGTCCGCCTGCTTCTTGATCGATTCCGCGGTCCTACGGAAATCGCGGCCAAGGCCGTCAGCCGGATTCGCGTTCCGGCTGAACTCCCGGTGGATCTTGGAGAGCGATCGTGCACTCTCCTTGATGGGCGAGATATCGGCAGTCTGATCCGACATGATCCCCCTGTTGAGAAGCCTCACACCACCCACCGCAGCGACCCCGCGATCGCATCGCACAACCGCTCCATCGGCCCGAACATCCCAGCCACCGGCGCCGAGAAGAAAAGCGTCAAGTAGCCCGCCCCGCCGGGCATACAGACGTGGACGTCGAGCGTCGTGGCGCCGAGGACCCGTACGGCAGTGCCCGCCGGGAGATCCACCACCGACACCTGGTCCCGAGCACGGCCTTCGGGCCGGCGCATGTCGAGCCATGCCGCGTACTTCTGCGGATCAGCCGGCGTCTCGCCCAGCGGCATCAACGACACAAGGAGGGAGACAGGCATGCTGCCGTCCTGGGAGGTCGTCAGGAGGAAGAACTCCATGGCGCCGCGCGCCCGGCCGGCCTCCGCGGTGTTGCGCAGAGCGGTCCATACGCCCCGGGTGAGTTCCGCGGTGACACGGCGGCCCGCCGCCTGGTGGTCCACGAAGGTCTTGAGCTGGGCACGCCAGCGGTCGTGAGTGAGGTCGATACGGAACCACTCCCGCGGAACCAGCAAGCGGTAGTCCCGGGGGAGGCCCACCGGCGGGTCGCCCGAGGGGCTGCTCACCGGAGGCGAGGCATCGGGCTCTGCTGACTCCGTCACCCCGGCATCACCAGGGGCGCTCCCTCGTCGTCGAAGAAGCGCACGCTCTTCACGACGCCGGCGAACATCGCGGAGAAGGTGTCCCAGCCTTCGATCGTCGGCGTTCCCATCTCCAGCACCAGCACGGTCCCGTTGTCCAGCGGAACCTGGACCTGTATGAAAGAGGTCCATATCGGCTCGTCCTGGCCGGACTCCGTCAGGCTGCCGTCAACGGCGGCGGACCGGTTGCCGACGCACGTCACCGCCGGGCCGCACGGCAACTTCACTTCGCCGACCTGTCCGAGCTCCAAGTGTCGCATCGTGGACGCTATGAAGCCCGCCGGATTCCTGCCGGCCCGCTCGTCCAGGTCCATGAGGCTGACGTTCACCGTGGCCGTGCAGCGCACCCCGTCGACTTCCGTCGTGACGAAGCCGGCGTACTGAACGCCCGCCTCGATGAAGTCGTCGTAGTTCGCGGCGCACATCGCAGCCCACTGCAGCTGCACTTCCTCATCGGCACCGGGCAGTGTCCGCTTGGCCAACTCGACCAGTTGGTCCGCGAGTTCGTCCAGGTCATCCGCCTCGAAGGGCAGCTCGAAGAAGCCCTCGGGCATGATCCACCGAACCTCCACGCCACCACCCGTGAGGCTGCGCCGGGCTTCGTCGACGGTGTCAGTGGTGGTCATCCGAACCTTCACTCCCAGAACTGTCAGAGCCGTCAGAGCTGTTAGAACCGCCAGAACCGCCAGAGCCGTCGGGCTGTGCGCGATCGGCCACCTCGGGATGGAATTTCGCCGCGAAGGGGTAGGGGCCGTAATGGGGGTAGAAGGCCGGGACGTCGGCTCCTCCCCGTCGGGCGATGTGCGCGATCTCCCGGTAACTTCGCGCGCGGGCCCGCAGGTTCTGCCGGACCGGATCGCCCCAGACCGACAGCGCGCTTCGTACGAAGAAGAGGAACTGAACTCCTACGACGGCCGCCGCGACCGCGAGATAGACCGTGCGGGCAGCGGCGGTCTCCCAGTACTGCGCCACTCCGCCCCAGTAGATCGCGGCCCCGAAGCCCACGAGCGCCAAGGGCACTCCATGCACGAGGCCGGCCTTGAACATGTCCTCTTCGTCGTCATGCCGCCGATGCAGCAGCGCGAGCACCGCCCGGTCGTCCAGGAAGTCGAACCGAAGCTCCCGGCGGGCCTTCTCCGCTGCCTGTTTCGCCTCGGGAACAGCGGAGATCACCGAGGCACCCACCAAGGTGACGACCTCACCGCCCCGGCGTCCGATGAAATCCCATTCACCGAAGTCATTGCTATCGCTCATGACACCTGCCCTCCTGACTCGCTTTTCTAGGCAGCCAGAGCCGCGTTGAACGGCTTCGGCGAGACGCTCGGGGCGGGTCCGGGCGTGGGCGACGGCGTGGGAGCGGGTGCGGGAGTGGTCGAGGGAGGTGCGCTGGGAGCAGGGCGCGGCGCGGGGGAAGGAGCGGGTGTGGCGGTCTTGGGCGGTTCCTGGTACCCGGTCTTCTCACCGTTCTCACCGCTGAACATCCGGTGCAGGGCGCTCCCGAGGCCTGCTCCCTTGATCACACCGGTGATCTTCTTGCCGTCGATCAACGCGTTGCGCGCTGTCCTGCCCAGAACCTTGTTGACCAGCTTGACGCTGACCCCGTTCAGGAAGTTGTGGCCGACTCCGTCGAGCGCGGTCGCATAGATCCTCGAGTTTCCGAATGCCTTCACCTTCGAGAGCCCCTTGAGGCCCTTGAGAACCCGGAACCCCTTCAGCGCACCAAGCCCGGGCAGCACTCCCAGCGCATCGGCGCCCAGCTTCAGCCAGTCGACCTTCCCACCGCGCGCTGTCATGTCGTACGCATGGCCTGCGAGCGCGGCCGCACTGGCCAGCACGGCAAGGGTCGCGAATATGGGAACCAGGAACTGAAGCGGCGGGACGAAGGCGCAGATCACCGCAAGCACGGACAGGACGGCCGAGATGTTCGACAACATGTCCGCCCAGTCCGCAAGGAAGTTCATGAAACCGCCCGGGTCCCGGACCGCATCGTGGTGCACGACATTCCTGATATGACGAGCGGCCTTGTCCCCCGCATCGTCATAGATCTCCCTGGCCTCCTTCACCAGCTTCCGTGCGCCACCGATGCGATGAAGCGCGTCGTCACGCTTCTTCTCCCAGCGCTCGTACTCGTCCTTCTCCGCGGCGGGAATGTTATGGGTGGGATACTTGTCGGTGTACTTCTGTACTTCGCGCTCCGCGAGGTCATGGTCGGTCTTGGCCTCGCGATAATCGCTCAGCGCCTTGTCCGCCTTTCGCTGCGCCCGGCGCATTTCGCTGGCGAACTCGTCCGAGCTACCCTCGCGCACGTCCTCCCCGACAGCCTTGGCCGCCTCGTCGTAGCGCTCGAAGGACTTCTTGAGCTTGTCCGACGTATCGCCGGCTATTTCGTGGAATCCTCTGCCGGCTTCACTGTCCCAACCCTCCACGGAAGCAAGCGCCTTGATGACCCGGGACTGCTCCTCGATCATCTCGGCCATTTTGCGCAACTTGCGCCCCAGTTCGGCCACTTCTTCGGGGTCGCCCGGCGTCGGGTCGTCATGCCACAGCGGCGGCCAGTCGGCATCCGTCCTGCTCACTTCTTCCCCTTGCTCTGCGCCTTGGCGTCCCTGATGGCCTCTGCCAGCTTGTGGTCGACTTCCTCGTACGCCTTGGCGGCGGTCGAAGTGAACTCGGCCAGCTGTTCAAGCTCCTTCATCAGTTTCTTTCGGGTCTTCTTCCAGGTGTCCCCGAATTCCGAGAAGGCATCTTTCAGCCCGCCGTGTCCCACAGCCTGGCCATACTCGTCGGCGGGATTACCGTTCCGCTCGAACTCGTCATGGATCTTGCCCAGGTCGCGTGAACACTTTTTGATGGCGGCAAGATCCGCCTTGATATGGTCCCCCATGAGTACTAACTCCCACTGGTTGATACGCTCTCGACGCACCGATCCTGTTTCCGCATCGGCAAGGAGAGTCGTGACGTGACACGTAGGGCCAAGCAGCACGTGAAAACGGACCGTCTCGGCATCCACGCCGAGGCGGGCGACTGGTGCACGATCGACAAGATCCCGCAACCCCCGGCGGAGGTACTCCAGGCTGCCGCCAACCCTCGGCTCCGACCTGCCAGAATGCGCCCACTGGGCATGGTCGGTGCGGTGCTCGGTGCCCCTTTCATACCCGTCATCATGTTCTTCGAGCTTCTGGCCAAAATAGAAGCGGCAGTCATGCGATCCCTTGACACCAAGGAAGAAAAGGAGCGGTGGCAAGCCAAGAAGGACGACGAGAAGCGCCGGGACGCCACCATCCTCCAACAAGGCCTCGACAAGGTCTTCGACGGGAACTGGGGCGCCGACGCCGGGCAGTTCCTGCTGCGTTGGTACAGCCACTCCACCCATCACCAGCGGCTGCTGCTCGCCACCGAGGACGGGATCGTCCTGGCGGCTCCGCCGCGGCGGGTCAGCGTGGGGCGGGAGAAGCACATGGAGATCGTCGCCCGACTGTCCGCCGACGAAGCGACCCTCGTCGACCCGTTCTCCGGTGAGTTCGAGACGAGGCTGCTGCTGATCCGCTTCCGGGACGGGTCCTGGCTGCGGGTCGAGACGGAAGAGCTGCGCAGCGAACTCCACATGTACGTGCTCCGGCAGCCCCTCGGCTGACGGGGGCGGGACCACGACCGGGCGCCGGCCCGGTGCGTACAGCGACGCTGCCGCACCGGGCCGGCGCCTCGCGGGCCATGCCCCTGAACCGCGCCTCGGCTTCGGCTACTTCTTCGCCGACTTCGCCAGTTCCTCGTCGATCTGCTCGAACTTGTCCGCGGCCATGGTCAGGTAGTCACCCATGCCGTCAAGACCGTCCAGCGTGTCCTTCGCGCCGCGCGTGAACTCCTCGAAGTTCTCGTCGAAGGCCTTCGACGAGCTCTTCGTGACGTAGCCGGACTCGACCAGGTTCGCGATGTACTTGCGCAGGCCGTCCAGCTTCTCCTGGAGCTTTTCCTTCTCCTTCACGACATGCTTGGCTGCATCCCGCATGTCCTGATATGTGACATCAAGGTCCTTGGCCATGAAGCCGCTCCCTCGTGAAAGTGCCGCAGGGCCAACCCCCGTGGCTTCCCTGTTCGAACTGGCTGAGGCAGCAGCTTACGGGTGTGGCACGAGTGGAGACATCCCGGTTCTGGAACAAGATTGTTCAACACCGTTCCGTCACCAATTCACCATAGGGAAGAGCCCGGTCCCCACCCGTTGCCCTTCTGTCATACCGAGCGGATATCGTCACTCCCTACGGTGGCCGGCGATGCGGAAGCGGCCACGGGGGCCGTTGGGGAGGACAACCGTGCGCCTGACTCTGACCGTCGTCGATCCGTTCGGCGGGGGCACCGCCGACGTCGTGCTCGACGCGGATCCCGAGTCCACCGTCGGGGACATCGCACAGGAACTGGCCAAACAGGTCGGCCACAGCGGTGCCCAGATCATTCCGCTCGGGCATCACGGACAGGTGCCCGCCAACAACTCCCCCCTTGTGTATGTCGATGGGTACGCCGTCGATCCGAGCTCCAATGTCGTCGGGTCGCCGCTGCGCGAAGGTGCCGTCGTCAGCCTTCAGGATCCGGCCGGGTGTCTGCCCGGGGAACCGACCGGGCTCGTCGAACTGCGGGTCGTCGGCGGGCCCGTCGCCGGGTTCGTGCACCGGCTCGGGGTCGGGCGGTACGACATCGGCAGCGGGCCCGCCGCGTACATCAGGATCGACGATCCCGAAGTCGACGCCCGCGCCCTCACGTTGTCAGTTGCAACCGACGGCACCTGCCAAGTCGCCGTCCACGGGGACAAGGAGAGCGTCACTCTCGACGGCAAGGCGATCGCCGACGTCGAGGGGGACGCCTGGCCCCTCGGCGGGCAGATCTCCATCGGGAACTCCCTCGTCGAACTCGCCCGCTACACCCCGCCCAACGCCGCCCTCAAGTGGTCCGAGGACGGCGTCGGGCTCGACTACAACCGGCCGCCCCGTCTGCGCGCCCCCGACCGGCAGACCAAGTTCCGGCTGCCGTCGCCGCCGCGCGACTTCGAGGCCCGGCCGCTGCCCTGGCTGATGGCGCTCACACCGCTCGTGGGCGCGATCGTGGCCGTGGCCATCTTCGGGCGCTGGTACTACCTGATCATGGCGGGCCTCAGCCCGATCATGCTCTTCGCCAACTACTTCATGGACAAGAAGCACGGGCGCAAGTCCCATGCCAAGCAGGTCAAGGAGTACAAGGAGCAGAAGGAGCGGATCGAGAAGGACGCCCAGGACGCCTTGGTGGCCGAAAGGCAGGATCGGCGGCACGCCATTCCCGACCCCGCCACCGTCCTCTCCCTCGGCACCGGACCCCGTACGCGGCTGTGGGAGCGTCGGCGCACGGACCGCGACCATCTGCTGCTGCGGGTCGGCACCGGGCAGATGCCGTCCGAGGTCGTGCTCGACGACCCGGAGCAGGACGAGCACCGGCGTCAGGTGACCTGGAAGATCGAGGACGCGCCGGTCGCGCTGTCGCTGCGGTCGCTGGGTGTCATTGGTATGGCGGGCCCTGGGGATTCGGCGCGCGCTCTCGGGCGGTGGGCCATCGCCCAGACCGCCGCCCTCCAAAGCCCGATGGACGTCCAGTTCTATGTGCTGAGCGAGAGCACCGCGCAGGAGAGCTGGGACTGGGTCCGCTGGCTGCCGCACACCAGGCCGTCCGGCGGGCAAGACGTCAACGTCCTCATAGGGACGGACGCGGAGACCGTCGGCGCGCGCATCGGCGAGCTGACGCAGATCCTCGACGCACGCAAGAAGGCCCTGGAGCAGAACAAGGGGCAGCGCGCGTCGTTCAGCGACCCGGACATCGTCGTCGTCTGGGACGGTTCGCGGCGGCTGCGGTCGCTGCCGGGCGTTGTCAAGCTGCTGCGCGAGGGTCCGGACGTGGCGATGTACGCCCTCTGCCTCGACGCCGAGGAGAGGTTCCTGCCCGGTGAGTGCCAGGCCTTCGTCGTGGCCGAGCCCAAGCCCGAGGAGCACGCTGATCAGGCGTACAACCCCCAGGCCCAGGCTCAGCCGCAGGTCGCGGGCGGATTCCCGTCCTTCCAGGCCTGGCACAACACCGGCAGCGAGACCGATCAGCGGGCCCGGACCGACAAGCTGCGGCTGCGCGTCGAGGAGGAGAGCGCGGAGCGACTGGCCGACGTACGGCCCGACTTCGTCTCCGCCGCCTGGTGTCTGCGCCTGGCCCGTTCCCTGTCCGCCCTCCGTGACATCAGCGGCGAGACCGAGGACTCGGCGCTGCCCGGCTCCAGCCGGCTGCTCGACGTGCTCCAGCTGGAGCCGCCGACGCCCGACGCGATCTCCGCGCGCTGGCGGATGGGCGGGCAGTCGACGATGGCGGTCATCGGGGAGTCGTACGACGGCCCCTTCGGCATCGACATCCGCAAGGACGGGCCGCACGGACTCATCGCCGGTACGACCGGTTCGGGCAAGTCGGAGCTGCTGCAGACCATCGTGGCCGCGCTGGCCGTCGCCAACACCCCCGAGAACATGACGTTCGTGCTCGTGGACTACAAGGGTGGCGCCGCCTTCAAGGACTGTGTGCATCTCCCGCACACCGTCGGCATGGTGACCGACCTCGACGCCCACCTCGTCGAGCGTGCCCTCGAATCGCTGGGCGCCGAGCTGCACCGCCGCGAGCACATCCTGGCCGCCGCCGACGCCAAGGACATCGAGGACTACCAGGACCTGGTGCGCAGGGACCCCTCCCACGCGCCCGTCCCCCGACTCCTCATCGTCATCGACGAGTTCGCGTCGATGGTGCGTGACCTGCCCGACTTCGTCACGGGGCTGGTGAACATCGCCCAGCGAGGCCGTTCCCTCGGCATTCACCTGCTGCTGGCCACCCAGCGGCCGTCGGGTGTCGTGTCCCCGGAAATCCGCGCGAACACCAACCTCCGTATCGCCCTGCGGGTGACCGATGGTGGTGAGTCGTCGGACGTCATCGACTCGCCCGAAGCCGGACACATCTCCAAGAACACGCCCGGTCGCGCGTACGTCCGACTCGGCCACGCCTCCCTCGTCCCCTTCCAGTCCGGACGCGTCGGCGGACGCCGGCCCGGAGCGGCCGACCCGGCGGTGCTCATGCCCTGGTCGGGGGCGCTGGCCTGGGAGGATCTGGGGCGGGCCGCGCTGAAGAAGCCCAAGGTCGAGGCGCGTGAGGAAGAGGAGATCACCGACCTCAAGGTGCTCGTCGACGCCGTACGCGACGCCAACCGGTCGCTCGGTATCCCGCCCCAGCACAGCCCCTGGCTGCCCGCGCTCTCCGAGACGCTGCTGCTCGACGAGATCGAGGTCCCCGCCTTCGCCGACCACGGCACGGGCAAGCTCGCGCCCGTCCCGTACGGCATCGAGGACCTGCCGGCCGCCCAGGCGCGCCGCCCGGTCGTCGTCGACTTCTCCACCTTCGGCCATCTGATGATCGGCGGCGCCCCGCGCAGCGGCCGCTCGCAGATCCTCCGTACGATCGCGGCCTCCCTGGCCCGCACCCACTCCACGGCCGATGTCCACCTGTACGGCATCGACTGCGGCAATGGCGCGCTCAACGCGCTGAGCCGGCTGCCGCACTGCGGTGCCGTGGTCAGCCGTAACCAGACCGAGCGTGTGATTCGGCTGGTCAACCGGCTGAAGGGGGAAATGGCGCGCCGCCAGGACCTGTTGGCGGAGAAGGGGTTCGCGGACATCGGTGAGCAGCGGGCCGCGTCGGCGGAGCAGGAGCGGCTGCCGCACATCGTCGTGCTGCTGGACCGGTGGGAGGGCTGGGTGCCCACCCTCGGCGAGGTCGACCACGGGTCGCTGACCGACGAGTTGACGACGATGATGCGTGAGGGCGCGAGCGTCGGTATCCATCTGATCCTGACCGGTGACCGCACGCTGCTCGTCGGCCGGATCGCGACGCTCACCGAGGACAAGTACGGGCTGCGGCTCGCCGACCGCAGCGACTTCTCGACGCTCGGTATCCCGCACCGGAAGGTCCCGGAGGAGATTCCGCCGGGCCGTGGCTACAAGAACGAGTCAGGCATCGAGACCCAGTTCGCGCTGCTGTCGGAGGACACGACGGGCCAGGGCCAGGCGGCGGCGATCACCGCGATCGGCGAGGCGGCTGCGGCCCGGGACGCCCAAGTCCCGCGCTCCCGGCGCCCGTTCCGCGTCGACAGCCTCCCGTCCCGGATCTCGTTCGCGGACGCGTGGGGCATGCGCGACCCGGAGACGTCAGGCTCGCGCCTCTGGGGCCTGGTCGGCATCGGCGGCGACGACATCACGGGCTTCGGGCCCGATCTCGCGACGGGTGTACCGACGTTCGTCATCGCGGGGCCTGCGAAATCGGGCCGCTCGACGGTGCTGATGAACTTCGCGCAGTCGTATCTGTCGCAGGGTGTACGTCTGGTCATCGCCGCCCCGCGCCAGTCGCCGCTCCGTCAACTGGACGGCACGGAAGGGGTGTTGAAGCTGTACACCGGTGACGACATCGACGAGGACGACTTCGAGGAGATCATCGACCAGGCGTCGCTGGAGGAGCCGATCGTGGTTCTCATCGACGACGGGGAGATCCTGGAGGACTGCGATGCGGCGAGCCAGATGAAGAAGATCGTGTCGAGGGGGGCAGAGCGGGGGCTCGGGCTGGTCATCGCCGGTGACGAGGAGGATGTCTGCAGTGGGTTCAGTGGCTGGCAGGTCGACGCGAAGAAGGGGCGGCGGGGGATTCTGCTCTCCCCGCAGGAATCGTCGAGTGGGGATCTGATCGGGGTGCGCATCAACCGGAGCATGGTGGGTGGGCAGATCGCGCCGGGCAAGGGGATGTTGCATCTGGGGGATGGGGAGCTTCGTACGGTTGTCATCCCTGGGTGAGTGGGTGGGGTGCGGGCGGTAAGGGTTCTCGCCCCCGCCGCCCCTACCCGTTCCCATCCTTCTGGGGGCTGCCGCCCCCAGACCCCCGCATCGGCCTGAACAGCCTCGTCCTCAAACGCCGGACGGGCTAAAAGATCAAGCGCCGGCCGGCGTTCGAGGACAACCACACTCAGCCCACCCATTTCCCCGCCCACCCGCCCCGCCGCACTTCAGCACCGACCAGGACATTTCAGCCCGTCCGGCGTTTGAGGACGAGCGCGTTCAGCGCGACTCTCCCACCCACCCGCACCCCCACCCAGCCCGTCCGGCGTTTGAGGACAAGGCCCGTTCAGGGCCGGAGCGGGGGTCTGGGGGCGGCAGCCCCCAGAAGGATGGGACGGGTAGGGGCGGCGGGGGCGAGAGAAACCCGGCCCGAGCCACAGGCCCGGCCCCCTACTCCACCCGCGACATCCGAGCCACCGGATCCCCCGCCTCCGGGTTGTCCGTCTCGTACTTCAGCTCGTCCCCCACCGGAGTGAGTCGCACCGTATGCGACCCCGTCGTACACACATTCCTGTTCGACTCGTCGGCGATCGACGTCACGATCAGGCGGGTCTTCGTGACCTCCTTGAGGATCAGTTCGTCGTCGCAGATGCCCCCGATCTGGTCGGTCTGGCGGAACGTGCCCAGCTTCTCGCCCACCGCCACCCGCCGCACCGTCACCCGGAACGTCCCCATCGGCAACGCCCCGTCGAGAGCGACAGCCGGCCCCTCCCAGGTACCGACGTAGGACGCGGGAACCGTCATCGTGCCGCTCGCCGGATCCGGCACCGTGCTCGGTGCCGGGCTGCTCTCGGCCTCACCGGAGTCCTCGCCGGTGTCCTCGCCGGTGTCCTTGCCCGCCGCCGAGTCGGAGCCGCTCACCGAGTGCCCCTTCTTGTCCCCGCCCGGCAGCAGGTCGAAGACGAACACCGAACCCACCGTCACCGCCGCCAACGCGCCCGCCACCGCGAGGGCCACCGTGCAGCTCAACCTCCGCCCACGCCCGTCGGCCACCGGCCCCGAGGTCGCCGCCACACTCACGGAGACCTTCCCAGGCGTACGGTCGGACGGCACAGGCACAGGCACAGGCACAGGCACAGGCTCCGCGTCCCGAGGCCCCGGCATCACCGGCGCCGGCCCGAACTCCCCCACCCCCACCTCGACCGATGACGCCTCCGCCGACGACGCCTCCGCCCCCGCAACCTCCAGGTTCAGCAACGCCACCGCCCCCCTGCTGACCCGCTCCACCAACGCCCCCGGCAGCCACCCACCCGCCACCAGCCGCGCCGCGCCTTCCGGAGCGAGCCGCCGAGCCACCTCCCCGGGAGCCGGTCGCACGGACGGGTCCTTCGCCAGGCACCCCTCCACCACCTCCCGCAACTCCCCGCTCAAGCCGTCGAGTTCGGGCTCCTCGTGCACGACCTTGTACAGCAGGGCTGCTGAAGAGTCACCAGGGAAGGGAGATCTGCCCGTCGCCGCGTACGCCAGTACCGCGCCCAGAGAGAAGACGTCCGCCGCTCCCTCCACCGGCTTGCCGAGGATCTGCTCCGGGGACATGTAGCCCGGCGAGCCCACCGACACACCCGTCGACGTCAGCGACGCCGTACCGTCCGTGGCCCGCGCGATGCCGAAGTCGATCAATAGAGGGCCGTCGAGGGTCAGCAGGACATTGGACGGCTTCACGTCCCGGTGGACCAGGTGCAGCGCGTGTACGGCCGTCAGCGCTTCCGCAAGGCCCGCCCCCAGCGCCCGTGCGGAATCCAGCGGCAGTGGGCCGTCCTCCGTGACCGCCGCCGTCAGCGAGGGGCCGGCCGCGTACGCCGTCGCCACCCACGGCACCGGGGCATCCGGGTCCGCCTCCAGGACGGGTGCCGTCCACGCCCCGCCCACCCGCCGCGCCGCCTCGACCTCGCGCCGGAACCGCGCCCGGAACTCCTCGTCGAGCGCGAAATGCGGGTGCACGATCTTGACCGCGACGGTACGGCCGCCCGCGCTGCGCCCCAGGTAGACCCGGCCCATCCCGCCCGCGCCGAGCCGCCCCAGCAGCCGGTAGGGCCCGATCACGGCCGACTCGCCGACGTCCAGCGGCTGCATGACGCCCACCTCTCCCCCGTACAACACCCAGCCATCGCGGCAACCGCGCGACCAGCAGCCTACGGCTCCAGCAACTCCACCTCCACGTCCGCCGGGAAGCCCGTCGTCGGGCCCACCCGGCGGGCGAACTCCTGTACGGCCGCCAGCTGCGGACCGCCGAAGCGGAAGTCGAGGGTCGTGAAGTAGCGCTCCAGGACCGTCGCGTCGAACTCCTCCCAGCGGGCCGCCTGTTCGGCGACCTTGCCGACCTCCTCCAGGGAGAGGTCGCGGGAGGCGAGGAACGCCTCGTGGACCTTCCTGGTCAGGGTCGGTTCGCGGTCGAGGTAGTCCCGTCGCGCAGCCCAGACCGCGAAGACGAACGGCAGGCCGGTCCACTCCTTCCACAGCGCGCCCAGGTCGTGCACCTGAAGGCCGTAGCGCGGGCCGTCGAGGAGGTTGGCGCGCAGGGCCGCGTCCCCGATCAGCACCGCCGCGTCCGCCTCCTGCATCATCAGGCTGAGATCGGGCGGACACGTGTAGTAGTCAGGTTGTACGCCGTAACGCTCGGACAGAAGCAGCTGCGCCAGGCGTACGGACGTACGGGAGGTCGAGCCGAGCGCCACCCGTGCGCCGTCCAGGCGGTCGAGCGGGACCTGGGAGACGATCACGCACGACATCACCGGGCCGTCGCAGCCGACGGCGATGTCGGGGAAGGCGACCAGGTCGTCGGCGTTGCGGAGGAACTCGACGAGGGTGATGGGCCCGATGTCGAGCTCGCCGCGCACCAGCCGCTCGCTGAGCTTCTCGGGGGTGTCCTTGGTCAGCTCGAAGTCGAGGAGCGTGCCCGTTCTCGCGAGCCCCCAGTAGAGGGGCAGGCAGTTCAGGAACTGGATGTGGCCGACGCGCGGCCGGGTGCGAGAATTGTCCACATCGCGAGGCTAACGGGCGTGGGGTACGGTGCACCCTCCTGGGGGTTGTCCGGATGGTTGTCAAGACCGCGCGCCGTCTCTCAAACGTCCGGGTGACGTGATCTTGCCCTCTATTGCTTTCGCCTGCCCGAGTGCTAAGCTCACCGCAAGTTGCAGTTTGGTTTCCCTTGCAGTACAGAGCCTGCGGAGCATGTGACCGCGGGCTCTCGTCGTTTTCAGATGAATGCAGTTGTTTACAAGTTTTTGTTTACACCTTGCAGGTTCTGGAGCAGGGCAACCCTTTGGGCCCAAGGAGGGCTTATGGCTACCGGAACCGTGAAGTGGTTCAACGCCGAAAAGGGCTTTGGTTTCATTGCCCAGGAAGGCGGCGGCCCGGACGTCTTCGTCCACTACTCCGCGATCAACGCGAGCGGATTCCGCTCCCTCGAAGAGAACCAGGCGGTTTCCTTCGACGTCACGCAGGGTCCGAAGGGCCCGCAGGCGGAGAACGTCACCCCCCTGTAGGTCTTCGGCTCACCTGAGTCCCCGGCTCATCTGAGCCAGTTACTCTGATCCGGAACGTGTGCAGTACCCAAGGAGCTCCGAGCCATCCGGCATCGGAGCTCCTGCCCTTTCCGGGGCCCGTCCTTCCCCCGGCCGCATTGTCAGTGGGTCCCGCTAACCTCCCGCCCATGGCCACTGACACCGATTTCGTCGCCGCTACCCGCGTCTTCTACGACGCCATCGCCGAGGACTACTTCTCCCGCTTCCGTTCCGGACTCGCCGCCCAGCCGCTGGAGCGGGCCGTGCTCGCCGCGTACGCCGAGTTCGTACGGGGTTCAGGGGGCGGTGGCGGACAGGTCGCCGATCTCGGGTGCGGGCCCGGGTGGGTCACCGCGTTCCTCGACTCGCTCGGGCTGTCGGTGTTCGGTCTTGACCTGTCGGAGTCGATGCTCACGGTGGCCCGGCGGGAGCATCCGGGACTGCGGTTCGAGCAGGGTTCGATGCTGGAGCTGGATCTCGCGGACGAGGTGCTCGGCGGGCTCGTGTCCTGGTACTCGACCATCCACACCCCGATCGATCGCCTGCCCGCCCTCTTCGCCGAGTTCCGGCGCGTGCTGGCGCCGGGCGGGCAGCTGCTGCTCGGCTTCCAGGTCGGGGACGAGCCCAAGCACCACGACCAGCCCTTCGGGCGCCCCGTGTCCATGGACTTCCAGCGCCGCCGGCCCGACCGGATCGCCGCGCTGCTGACGGCGGCCGGCTTCGCCCTCACCTCGCAGACCGTGCGGGAGGCGAACGAGGAGGCCGGGGAGTCGTCCCCGCATGCGTTCCTGATGGCCCGCAGGCCGTGAACACCGGGGGTCGGGTCAGAAGCCGTAGTCCTCGGGGTCCGGGAGCCGCTGGTAGTCCTCGTAGGCCTCCCACTCCCCCGGTCTGTCCCGGATCAGTTCCAGCAACTCGGCGAAGAGCTTCGGGTCGAACAGGACCCCGTTGATCTCCTCCGGGACCCGGATGTCGTTGATCACGGCGGTGGGCGTGCCCGGGCCCTTCCCGACCTCCGTACCAGCGATCTCGTACGCGTGCTCAGCGGCGGTCACGAAGGAGCGGTACTTCATCGTCTTCACCGCCGATTCGAAGGCCGGGGTGCGCAACCCCTCGACCTGCTCGGCCAGTTCGAGGAGGCGGGCGTCGGTGAAGCCGTCGACCTCCTCCTCGGGCTGGTTGGCGTAGAGCACCTCGTGGTACTCGGCGAACCTGTCGGCGTCCAGGGCGGCCCGGAGCGCGTTGGCCGCCTTCTTCGAGCCGCTGCCGCCGAGCCGGTCGTCGAGGAAGGAGGCCAGGGTGTACTCGGCCTTCACCTCGCGCCGCAGCACGGCCTGCTGGAGTTCCTGGCCGCCGCCGGTCGTCTCGAACTCCTCGCAGACCGGGCAGCGCATGTCCTCGTACAGGTGCACGGTCACCTCGGCGGTCGGGTCGCCGACCGTGATGGTCGTACCGTTCGCCGCGAGCTTCTCCGGCGTCTGCGCCAGGCTGCCGTACGGCTCCGGATCCCCGTACCGCTGCCCGCATCCCGCGACGAGCGACATTCCCACCACGGCCGCCACAGCCACCGCGGTGATCCCCCTGCTTCGCACTTCGTGCCTCCCCGGCAATCAGCGCGACCCTAGGGCATGTTCATGCAGAACGCACAGAAATAACGGCGGCGGAGCGACGGTCACAGCACCCCCGCCGCCGCCAGTGCCGCCACATACCCGAACGTCATCGCCGGGCCGATCGTAGAGCCCGCGCCCGCGTAGCTGTGGCCCATGACGGCGGCGCTGGCGTTTCCGGCGGCGTACAGGCCGGGGATCACCGTGCCGTCGGCGCGCAGGACCCGTGCCCGGGCATCCGTGCGCAGGCCGCCCTTCGTTCCGAGGTCGCCGGGGACGATCCGGAAGACGTAGTACGGGGGCAGCCACAGCGGGGCCAGACAGGAGTTCGGGAGAACGGCCGGGTCCGTGTAGTAGTGGTCGTACGCGCTGTCGCCGCGCCCGAAGTCGGTGTCATCGCCGTTCAGGGCAAGGGAGTTGAAGCGGCTGACGGTGGTGCGGAGGGCGGCGGCCGGGACGCCGATGGCAGTGGCCAGGGCATCGACCGTCCACGCCTTGTACGCGGCACCGGAGTTGTACCAGTCCGCCGGGAGTACGAAGGTCGGCGCGATGTCCTTGAAGAGGTAGCGGTTGCGGTAGTTCTGGTCGACGATCAGCCAGGCCGGGATGTCGGGGTCGGTGGGGTTGCGCTCGTACATGGTGTGGACGACGTCGCTGTAGGGACCGGCCTCGTTGACGAAGCGGGAGCCGGCCGCGTTGACCAACAGGCCGCCGGGGAGGGTGCGTTCGGCGAGGCAGAAGTACGGCTCGCCGGGGAGCGGGATCGCCGGGCCCCACCAGGCGTCGTCCATCAGGGCGAGGGAACCGCCCGCCCGTTCCCCCGCGCGGATGCCGTCGCCCGTGTTCTCCTTCGCGCCGACGGTCCACTCCGTACCGATGGGCTGCTGCTGGTACTGGTTGCGCATCGCCGCGTTGTGCTCGAAGCCGCCCGAGCCGACGATCACGCCTCGCCGGGCGCGGAGGAGACCGGGGGTGCCGTTGCGGGTGACGACGGCGCCGGTGACGGTCCCGGCCTCGGAGTAGAGGTCGGTGAGGGGGGTGTTGAGCCAGACGGGCACGCCTGCCGAGGCCAGCCCCGCACGCAGTCCGCCCGCGAGGGCCTGGCCCATGGTGAGCGGGGTCTCCCCGCGCAGCGCGGCCCTCGTACCGCGCGCCAGGCACTCCACCGCCACAGCCGCGCCCTTCACGCTCACGGCCGACAGGGCCAGCCACTTGTAGTCGGCGCTGAAGACGACCATGCCGGACGGGACGGCGAGGTAGGGCGGGTTGAGGTGGGCGAGTTCGGCGCCGAGGACGTTCCCGTCGAGCTGATCGGGCTCGATGGAACGGCCGTTGGGCAGCCCGCCCGGCAACTCCGGGTAGTAGTCGCTGTATCCCTCCATCCAGCGGAAGCGGAGGGGGCTGTTCGCCATGACGAAGGAGAGCATGGCGGGTCCGTGGGCGAGGAAGGCCTGTTGGCGGGCGGCCGGGATCTCCGGTCCGACGACCGCCGCGAGGTAGGCGGCGGCCTTGGCGGGGGTGTCCGGCACACCGGCGGCGAGGATCACGGAGTTGTTCGGTATCCAGATCCCGGCACCGGAACGGGCGGCGGACCCGCCGAAGGTCGGCGCTTTCTCGACGACGACACAGGTCAGCCCCTGTTTGGCGGCGGTCAGCGCGGCGGTCATCCCGGCGGCACCGGCGCCGATCACGACGACGTCGTACGTCCCGAGGAGGGGCGGGGCGGCGGCGCGGGCGGCCGTCGCACCGACCCCGACCGCAACACCCGCCACGGCGGCGGTGCCTGCCAACACGCCTCGTCTGGAGGGGAGTTGGGTATGTCTTGCGGAGTCCGATTCTGGGTTCATGGGGCGGGAATGTCCTGCTTGGGTCTTGTGAAGTCAAGGCCCATGCCTGACCGACAGTGAAACCCGCTCGACCGCGTCTCCCCTTGGAGAGATCCTCTGCGCATGGAGTTCCTCTGCTACCACCGCGACCGTCCCGACTCCCTGGCCCTGCGCGACGAGCTGCTGGAGGACCACTGGTCCTACATGGACCAGTACGCGAAGGAGATGATCGCCCGGGGCCCGACCCTCGCCGACGACGGCGAGACCCCCACCGGCAGCGTCCACATCCTCGACCTGCCCGACCCCGCCACCGCCCGCGCGTTCGCCTTCGACGAGCCGGGCTACCAGGCAGGCGTCTACCGGGATGTGCTGCTGCGCCGGTGGCGCAACGTACTGGGCCGCACGATGTGGGAGTTCCCGGGCGGCCCGACCGAGGGCAACCGGTACTTCGTACTCGGCCTCGGCACAGGCGAGCCCGCCGACCTCACCCCACCGGCCGACCGGGACGACCTGATCGCGTACGGGCCCCTGCTCTCCGACGACGGCGCGACCTGGCTGGGCACGGCGGCGCTGCTCCGCGCCCCGGACCCGGAGACGGCACGCGCCGTCCTCCTGACCCCGGACCGGTACGCCGACGTCGAGGTGCACAACTGGCAGTTCGGTGGGCGGTCGTCCTGACCTGGGCACCCTTGCTCAGGACTCCGAGGCGTCCGCGTCCAGAAGGCCGAACAGGGCCAGGCCCGCCGCGGAGTCGCGTGCGACCAACAGCTTCTCCGTCGCGGAGGCGGCGCGCGGGCCCTTGGGAACAAGGGACAGGGCCTCGTTCTGGGCGCGCATCCCCACGGCCTGTACGTCGTAGGCGTCCGGGGCGTCGAGGAAGGCTAGGGCCGCTGCTGCCAGCACTCCCGGGACGTCGTTTCGTTTCGTTCGCAATCCGGTACAGAGTCTGCGGCTGGCCTCCGTGAGTTGTGTGGAGTTGCGCAGGCCGATGAGTGAGGCCAGGGAGGCTCCGCCGAGTTCCCGGAAACCGACGCCGATCAGCGCGTTCACCACGGCCGGCGCCTCCTCGTCATCCGGGTCGATGGCTCCCGGCAGATCCGGCGGGACATGGGCGCCAGCCGTGATCAGGGCGGCCCGGCAGACCAGCAGGCGCAGGCGGGGCGGCGGGTAGTCCCCGGTGGCGTGGGCTGTGACCGGCGTGGCGGCGAGCGCATCGGCGAGTGTACGGACGTACGCCTCCCCGCAGGCCAGCGTCGCGCACACGTCCGCGAACACCTCACCGAGCCAGGGTTCCCACACGTCGATCCGCTCCGCGGGGAGCCCCGCGTGTTCCCGCAGGCGCGTCCGCAGCGGCTCGGCGAGGCCGAAGTCGTCCTCGATGTGGTGACCCGTCTCATGGGCGACGGCGAGCAGGGCGGGAAGGTGATGACTCGCGGACCAGGGGATCCCGATGACCGGGAAGGGGAGATACCCGCTTGCCCTGCGCCCGGCCAGGGTGCGCTGTTTTCCGGAGGTCAGGAGTTCCTCGAAGTCGCTGCCCCGGGCCGCGGCGAAGGGGACGGGGTGCCGGCTGAGGAAGGTGAGCGGCGGTTCCCTGAGCCCCGGCCGGGCCATCGCCGCGGCTCGGCGCACGGGGTCGTAGACCGACCAGGCCAGCTCGTCGGCGACAGCGAGAAACCGCTGGTAGCGCGGAATGTGACGGACCGTCAACTTGGTGCGGAAGAAGTCCCACAGGTGATGCAGGTCAAGGACGAGTTCAGGTGCCTTCCTGTGCCGTTCGGCGTCGGGCAGGCTCCTGAGCTGCTCAAGTGCCCCCGCTATGACCCGTACCGCGCTCTCGATCTGCGACTGGTGTTTCTCCAGCGGCCCCCGGGCCCTGGCCGCCTCCGCCCAGTCGGCCAGTTCCTCCTCGAACCCGTTCAGGAGATGGCGTACCTCGGCCTCGCGGCGGGCGTGGGCGTCCGCGGTCTCCGGGAGGCCGTCCGTCATGAGCGGGTCGGATTCCGTGCGGGGGAACCGGGTTCGGAGATGTGGAGGGCGGCCGGACTGGCGAACAGCGAGACGCAGTGCTGTTCGAGGGTGTCCTCGCCCCAACGGGTGCGGCGGGTGGGACGGTCGGCGGAGCGGCGCAGATCCGCGTACAGGCGCAGAAGCGGCGCGTCCGTCCGGACCGCCCGCGCCACCTGGTCCGCCTGCGGCTTGCCCGTGCCGCGCAGCAGTCCGACGCCGAGCACGGCGGGGACGTGCCCGGAGGCGAAGAGGGTCGCGGCGAACAGGTTGCGCAGCACCAGTTGGAGGGGGATGTCGGCCGGTGAGCCGGGGCGGGGTGGGTCGAGCACCACCAAGGGCTGCGTACCGGGTTCGAACTGCCTTAGCCACTGTACGAGTTGGTCCGCGTCGAGGTCCGCCCCCAGCGCCGTGCGGCTGAGCCGCTCGCCGTGGCTCAGCTCCGTCGAGGACAGGTCGAAACAGGGGGTCGTGCCTCCGATGAGCCGCAGCGGGGCGTTCACGTGGATGACGGCGGGGGCCACCTGGAGCCTCGGCAGGTTCTGCGGTGAGCGGATCTCCTGGGGGGCCAGGCCGTGTGCCTTGTAGGAGCCGAGTACGGAACGCGAGGAAGGGCCGGACCCGGACGCGGCGTACGAGTGGTTGTCGTAGGGCAGGTCGCAGGCCAGCACGACGGCCTGTGGCCCGGACCTGGCCCTCGCCCGCTCCCGCGCGCGCTCACGTGACTTCCGTACGAGCTGGAGCGCCACGGCTGATGCCGCGCCGGCCACCAACCCGAGGGCGGCAGCACTCGCACCCATGGCGGCGCCGAGGGCCACCTTGGAGAGCGAGCCCAACACGCCGTCCGTCACCAGCTGTGTGTCGGCGCGGGCGTTGAGCGCCGCCTGGACGGCCCGGACATCGACGGCTTCCGCCGCCTCGGGCAAGGTCCGGAAGATGGTCAACGGGCCGTTGCGGAAGGCGAGTTCCCAGGGGAACGCGAGCGGCAGCGGCTGGTCCGCCTGGATCTGGATCGCGCTGACCGGTGGTGTCCCCGGGCAGTGCTGTCGCAGGGAACCGGCGTTGGCGGCCGTGACGTCCGGCCAGTTGGCGGTCAGCACCTGGGCGGTGTGCAGCGGGGCGCTGGTGACGCGGAACGCGGGGTCGACCTGGAACACGTCCTCGTGCTCCGAGGAGGCGCCGAGGGACGAGGCCGGGGGGCGGTGGACCGAGGGTTCCGGGCGGTAGCCGAGGGCCGTCGACATCCGGTTCGCGGCATCGAGGGTCGCGTCGTCGGCGTTCACGAGGGCGATCGACCGCAGGATGTACTGGGCCCACAGGGAAGGCCGTTGCACCTCGCTCAGGTGCTCCGAGGCCTCGATGAGCAGGGCGCGTTTGGGCTCGGTGTCGCTTTCCGTGAGGGAGAGCATCCAGCGCGAGGTCGCGCTGAGGAGAGGGGACGTCGCCCCGGACAGCTCGCACAGGGAGCGGCTCACCTTGCGCGACGCGAGCCCGTTGAAGCGGACCTGGGCCTGGGCCCAGCGCCATCGGGCCAACGGCTCCTCGTCGCCGACCGACTCGCACAGCACGGAGTGCGCCCGCGTCATGAGACGGGTGGCCTCTTCGTGACGGCCCGACACCCGCTCGAACTCCGCCAGCAGGGTCAGCCGCACCTGCTGGTCGGCGCTCGCGGGGTCCCCCTGGGTGGCGTCCGCGAACAGCGGCCTGAACAGGTCGAGTTGGGGCAGCGGCGCACCCTCGGGAGTGGCGCACCGGCGCAGCCTGTTGAGTACGGCCAGCCGCGCTTCGGGCGGATGTACGTCGGCCAGGGCCTCCGCCAGCGCGGTGGCTCGGGTGGGGTCGGGGTCGGCGAGTACGGCGGGCACACCACCGTCGATCAGGTCCTTGGGGGTCCGCCACGGCACGACGAGCAGGGAGCGGTCCGGTGCGTCGTAGCCCCGGAGGGCGAGGTCGTGCCACAACAGGGCCACGTGGACGGCGTGTTCGCCGGTGGTGTCCACGGCCCGCAGCCGATCGAGGGTCTGGGCGGCCCGACGGAGGTCGCCGACGTTCGAGGTGAGGAAACGGGCGTAGACGAGCAGGGTCAGCGGGTGACCGTCCGGATGACCCAGGTCGCTCCAGAGGGCGGCGGCGCGCGCGTACCAGCGTTCCGCGTCGTCCACGCACAGGAGCGCGCCCTCGATCATCCCGCGATGCAGGGCGTTCTCGGCCAGGTGCCGGTAGTGGGCGGGGTCGTCGGCATCGGACCGGGCGAGCCGTTCCGCCCGGTCTAGTACGTCCAGGGCACGGCGCGAACGGCCCAGCATCTCCTGGGCCGCCGCCTCCGACCGGAAGGCCTCGGCGCGTTCGTGGGCAGCCAGCGAAGTCGGATCGAGGGTGCGGAGCGTCTCCAGCGTGGAGCTGGGAGAGAAGGTCAGCAGTTGCGTGCGTGCGAGGCTCAGGAGAGCGTCGATACGGACCGGCGCCACCTGCCCGACGGTGAGGTCCGGGAACTCGTCCACAGAGGTGAGCCGTAGGCGGAGTTCGGCTGCCTGGTCGATACGGCCCCGATCCTCCAGCGTCTGCGCCAACTCCAGAGAGATGCTGGCCTCGTTCTCGCTGTCGCCCCGGGAATGCGCCTCCCGCATGGCCACCCGGTAGGTCGCTTCGGCCTCCGGGTCGCTCAACTGGCTCTGGATCCGCGGCAGAAGCCGGAGCAGGGCCCCTTGGATCCAGTCCTGGGCGCCAGATTCCAACACGGATCGGGTGAGTTCGGCGGCCTCGTCCAACTGGCCCCGGCCGAACAGGAGGAAGGCCCGAAGGTAGGTGTCGACCCCCTCCGCATCGAAGGGTTGGGATGACTGGGCCTGCACCTCGTCGTAGAGCGCGAGGCTGCGTTCGATCTCACGCCATGCCGGGTTCGAGGGATTGGGCCTGGACGTGCCCAGGTGGCTGTACGCCACCGACGTGGCCACCGCGATGTGGCAGGCGGCAATCGCCCGGTGACTGATCAGAGGCTCTCCGTTGACGCGCAGCCTGGGCTTCCCCTCTTCGAGGTACTCCGCTCCCATCACCTCCTCGGCCAACTCCCGGACGAAATCGAGGGAGTCCTGAGAATCGTTCGCCTTCTGGAGAGCCCCCACCAGGAACCCCTCAGCCCGGGGATCCCCCGCCTGGTACCGGTGGTAAATCGCCTCCTTCGTGTACGTCACCCACTGCTCGGGATGGGCCTCGGCCAGCCCGTCGAAGTGGACGACGAAGGCCTCGTGCAGCTCCCTGTACACCCGGTGGCCGGAGATCAGCAGGCGCATCGGGGCCAGTACGTTCGTGTGGAAGACGACGGTGCTGTCGTCGCCGGGATGCCGTGACACCCAGGAGGACTTGGCCGCGTAGTCGAGGAGCCGTTGCCAGGATCGCTCCAGCTCCTCGTCGGTGGGCTCTGTCTGAGCGATGGGGAAGACCTTGTCGCTGCCGCGCAGGTGATGGTCGTCCAGGCGTGGGTCGTCGGCGTCGGAGCTGGCGGTGATGCCCCTGGCCAGCCAGGGACGCATGAGGGTGAAGACGTCCTCCTTGCGCAGCCGCCGCGGAATCACGCCGTAGCGCAGCAACCAGCGCACCGCAGGATCGTCGATGCGCTGGACGACCCGTTCGATGAGATAGCGGACGTGGGGTTCACGGTGGGAGGCGAGTTCGGTGGCGGTCATGGACGGGGACTGCTCGATGACGTCCGCGAGCAGGGCCAGGGTGAAGGGGAGCCCGCCTGCCTTGCGGACGGCGACGCGCACCAGCTCTCCGTCGCCGATGCCACGGACGTCCGTCAGATAGGTCCGGGACTGTGCCCTGCTGAAGGGGCTGACCCTGATGTGTTTGATCCGCTTCTTCGGGAATGCCTTCAACGCCAGGGGAACGCGGGTGCGCAGGTCGTAGCGGCCCGCCAGGACGAGGCGCAGCGACGGGCAGGCCTTCAGCAGGTCGGCGAGGAGGCGCAGCAGGCGTTCCGCCTCGGTGTGGCCGTGCAGGAGCAGTTCTTCGAGGGTGTCGACGACGAGTACGGCGGGGCGGCCGGCGACGGCCAGGTTCAGCCGTTCGGCGAAGGCGGCGAGGAGGTCCGTCTCGATCGCGTCGCTGTCGATGCTGTCGAGGGTGCCGGCGACCTCGCGGCCGGATTCGGAGGGCATCCGGTCGAGGAGGATCCGGTAGACGCCGTAGCTGCTGGTGAGCGACTCGAACGGGCGCCCTGGCAGCCGGCGGCCGAACTGTTCGGCCAGTTCCAGGAGCAGCAGCCAGGGGTGGCGGCCCACCGCATGGGGGTTGACGACGTCGAAGTCGATCCGGGCGCACGGCACGTCACGCGGTGCGGGTACGCAGTGGCGGGCGACGAGCCAGCGCAGTTGCATGGTCTTGCCCGCGCCGCCGGGGGCGTACAGCTGCCAGACCCGGTGCTCGCCGGTGAGGAGCTGTTCGGCCTCTTCGACGAGGCCGGGGGGCTGGAGGAACTGTGCGGAGCGGGCGTAGTCGGCGGACCAGTGGTCGCGGGCCCGGACGTATCCGGCGCGTTCCGGGCCGAGTTCGGAGATCTCCGGGCTGAGGAAGGGGAGCCGGTCGGAGTCGCCGAGTGCTTCGACGAGGTCCAGGCAGGTGGCGAAGTCGCGGCGCCGGTCCGCCGCGTCGAACCGCTCCCGGAAGAGGGCCAGTGCCTCGTCGGAGGAGGGCAGCAGGAGGTGTCGTACGGCTTCGGTGTGGTTGCCCGTGGCCAAGCGGTGACCGGCGATCTCGCGTTCCAGGCGCAGGAGTTCGGTGGGCAGCGCATCGCTGTCGCCGGTGCCGATCCAGTCGAGGAAGTAGGAGGTGCGGTCGGGTTCGGAGAGGGTGTACGTCCGTGGGGTGCCGCTCACCGGTCGCACCGCGCGGTCCTCGACCAGGTCGCGGAGGGCGGGTGGGTTTCCCGACCCGCGTGCCGCTGCCGCCGGGCGGAGGACGTTGTCGTACAGGGACTCGTCGAAGGTGCGGGCCACGGCGCAGACCCGCAGTGCGGGCGCCCAGTCGGGCGGGCGCACGGAACGCGCGATGTCCTCCAGGCTCTCGCCCGCGGCGAGTCGGCGGGTGAGGTCCTCCAGAGGATCGGTCATCGGGCCCCCTGTGCTTTGGCGTTGCGCCAGGCCGGCAGGACCCGGGTGAGGTCGTCGAAGATCTCGACGCCGAAGTACGAGCCCTGGGCCTCGCCCAGTTGTTCCAGCAGCGCGTCGATCCGCTCGTCGGGCGGTACGCCGAGCCGCCGCCCGTAAGCGCGGGCGAGCCGCATGAACTGGGCGCTGTCGAAGTCGCAGACACTCACCCGGCCGAACATGTGGGAGTCGGCTCCCGGGAGCACGCCGTTGAGCCACGGGTCGGGGGCGACGACGATGAGCCGCAGGGGCGAGGCATGGCCGTAGGCGATCGGTCGCACCAGGCCCTTGTACAGGACGTCGGTGAAGGCTCCCGGCATGATGCTGTCGGCGTGATCGAGGGCGACGACCAGGGGCCGTCCGTCGGTCGCGGTGCTCAGCGCGTCGCGGAACGCCTCGAAGATGCCTTCCTTTCGCTTGTCGTAGGGGTCCCCTATCTCGTCGTCGAAGGGTCTCCACTGGTCCTCGGCCGGCTCCAGTTCGCCGACCGGCAGGGTGGCGGAGCCGGTCAGGTGGTTGAGTACGGCGTCGAAGGTGCCGAAAGCCGTCTTCGGCAGCCGACACAGCTGCTCGGGGCTCGTCGCCTCCTGGCGGATCAGGCGCAGCACCGACAGCCAGTCCTTGTACCGGGCGTGCGGGTTGATGTCCGGGGCCCCGGTCGGCGAGCGGAGCGGGGTGTCCAGGTTGACCGAGACGACGTGGTGTCCGCGCAGGAACCAGGTGATTAGGCACCAGTTGGTGAGCCAGGTTTTGCCGGTCTTGTCGCTGTTGGTCTGTGAGTGGCCGCCGATCAGCAGCACCGGGCGTTCCCTTCCGCTCTGTGCGAGGACCGGGTTGTCCAGGGTCCACCAGGCTTCCCGGCGCTCGCCGGAACGGCCCACGAAACGGCTGAGTTCGACGTACTGCTTGCACTGGTCGATGTCGGCCAGCGAGGAGTCGGGCGGCAACACGCAGTCGATGTCGAGGACTTGGTCCGGGGCACAGCGGGTGAGGAGCACCGGCAGCGCCCAGGAACCAGAGTTCCTTGCCAGTCCGGCGAGGTGGGAGCGAGTGGCGGCGACCGCGTCGTCCAGGGAGCGCGAGCTGCCCAGCTCCTCGTAGAACTTCGTGGAGAAGGCGACCGCCGCATCCGAGGCGATGTCACCCTGCATCGACAGCACCGCTCTGGTGTCCGCATCCAGGAAGGCCTGCGCGATGCCGCCGATCCAGTCCGCTGGGTCGGCCTTTCCTGCGTGGCAGGCGTTGAGCACGACCAGCATCGGCTTCCAGTCGGCGATGTTGGCGAGGTCGGTGACCCCCTCCGCGGTCAGCTCCGCCTCCTCCGAGCCGTCACGGGCCGCTGCCAGGACGAGTACGGGGCTGCCCGCGCCGGGCCGTGGCATGCCGTGGCCGATGAAGTGCACGATGTGCGGGCGTAACCCTTTGATGTGGGCGCCCAGTTCGGTCACGTCGCGGGGTGCGTCGAGCACCTCCAGATAGGTGCGGCCCGGGGAACGCTCCAAGGCGCCCGAAATCGAGGCGAGTTCCTGTTCGGCCAGGAGGCGGTCGTCGTTGGGCAAGGGCGGGCTGCACACGACGACGAGGACTCTCAGAGGGCCGAGTTCTCTCGGCTCGGCGCTCGGCGGATCGTCGGGGCAGCCGCGTCTCCACCGCAGTTCGGGTCTCCGCCACAGCCACTGGTTCCGGTGGCGCAGTAACTCCCAGGGCAGCGGCCGCAGTTCGGGCTGGTCGATCTCGATGCGCACGCGCAGGGGACTGCCCGCTGCCGCGCCGCTGCGCAGTTCTGCCCAGCGTGCGGACAGTTCCCCGCCGAGCAACGCCGAGTACAGCCGCTCGCCCGCCTGTTCGCGCTCGATTTCACCCACGCCGCGGTCGAAGACCGTGGTGAGGTCCTCGGTCCGGCCCAGATCGCCCAGATGGGCAGAGGTCACCGGGCCGCCGTCCACCGAGAGTTGGACGATGGCCCCCGGCTCACCGTCCGTGCCGTCGACGAGCCGCAGTTCCACGTCCACTCGGTCGGTCATGGCGCTTCCGTGGAGGGCTCGTCGGAAGAGTTGGAAGTGACCTCAGGAGGCGACGGTTGCTCTTCCGACGTCACCGTTTCGAGCACGGCGGCCGGATCGTCGTAAGCCTCCTCCAGCAGTACGGGCGGAACGGGCACGGGAGCCGCACCGCGGCCCGGCTGGCGGGGCCCATAGTCCGTCTTGACCTTGCCGAACCAGGTCTTGCGCAGGCGGGCGACGCGGAAGAAGGGGGTGGTGTCGGTGCCGAGCCACTCCAGGCCGACGCTGCGACGCCAGGCGACGCTCGCCCGGCCCGCGAGGTCGGCGAGGCCCAACTGTGCCTGGCCCGCGCCTGCTTGGAGGCGCAGTTCGACGACAGCTCCGCTCTCCTCGGCGGTCAGGACGATGCCGGAGCCGGCGGTGACCACGTCGGTCACGGCGAGCAGCGTGTCGTCCCACTCGTCCCAGCCACGCTGTACGAGCGCGGCGGCGAGGGCCCGTACGTCGGCGACGCCGGTCTCCGACAACCCGCGATAGACGACGAGAGCGCTGTCGCCCGTCTCGAACTTGACCCGTGCGCCGAAGTCGGCGACCGCCAGCGCGGTGAGGCCGTCCATGGCGACTCCGGCCGCCTTGAACTGGAGGGACGCGGAGCCCTGTGTGTCATAGGTGTAGTCGTTGTGAGGTGTGCCGGGGCGCGGGGCGAACGAGACACCCCGCTCCGACAGGCTCCCGGCGGTACGGACGCTGCCGTCCACGTTCTGCAGGACCTGGCCCACCTCGACACGTCCGGACAGGGGCCAGGACACCCACCAGCCCTTCCAGACGTCGTCGATGGCGCGGCGGTACAGCTCGTACGAGTCCTTCATGTCGTCCCCCGTGTGGTGCCCGTGCTGTTCTCGCAGCGTACTGCGGCATGCACCCGAGAGTGACGGTTCCGGCGATACCGGTGGGCCGGGACTCACCTGTCTTTGAGAGGGAGTTCCACCCACACCGTCTTGCCGATGTCCCGCTCCGCCACGCCCCACGTACGGGCCAGCACCGACACGATGACCAGTCCCCGGCCGTATTCCTCGGCCTCCCACCGGGGCACGATCCGCAACTGCCGGTCGCCGCGCGTATCGCTCACCTCGATACGCAGAGTGCCCTCCGGGAGCAGCAGGAGCCGCAGTTCGAAGTCCCGTCCCGGTACGCGGCCGTGCGTGACGGCGTTCGCGGCGAGTTCGGCGACGACGTGCCGGGCGGCGTCGTTCACGTCGCTGTCGTGCGGGTATCCCCACTCGGCGAGTTGCTGAGCGGCGAGTCTTCTGGCGAGGCGGGCGCCGCGCGGGGTCGAGCTGAGGCGCTGGGTCAGTTCGTCGGTGGGGGTGGCGATTTCCGAGTTCACGTCACCGAGCGTGGTCGTCCGGTTCTAATCTGACCAGGGGCGACTTGAGGACTCCAAGTATCTGTACGGGTGCGGTGGGTTAGGGGTACGGGTTGTCGGCCGTGACCACGACGAGGTGAAGGCGGGTGGCGTGAGTGACAGAGGATGCGGTGCGAAGGCCGGAGACTCCGGCGGAGGAAGCGGGGACGACGGGGTTGTTCACCGCCCTGGGCAAGATGCTCAAGCGTCTGCGGGAACGGGCGGGGCTGACCCAGAAGGAGTTCGGGGTGATGGTGGGTTACGGGCCGGACGCCATCTCCGCCATGGAGCGCGGGGTGCGGATCACCAGGCCTGAGCTGCTGGAGAAGGCGGACGAAATCCTGGACGCCGGTGGGTTGTTGAAGGATGCGATCCCTGAGATCGAGGAGGCGATGAAGAAGGCGCGGACGCGTCACCCCGAGTGGTATCGGGGCTATGCCGACTTGGAGGAGAGTGCCAAGTCGCTGCACATTTACAGCAATCAGCTGGTGCCGGGGCTGCTGCAAACCGAGTTGTACGCACGGGCCGTGTTCCAACAGTGGCGCCCCCTCCTCAGCGTGGAGACAATCGAGAAGCGCGTGGCCGACCGGATGTCGCGCCAGCAACTTCTGGAGAACTGGCCGTCGCCGACGTTCAGCTTCGTGCTGGACGAGAGCGTGCTCCTGCGGCCCATCGGCGGGCGACCCATGCACAAGGAGCAGTTGCAGCACCTGTTGTACGTCGGCAATCTCCGGCCTGTCGAGCTTCAGGTAATGCCGATGGACCGTGAGGAACAGCCAAGCATGGACGGCCCGTTCAACCTGCTGACCGTCAGGAAGGGGGAGCAGGTAGCGTACGTGGAGATCCACACGTATCCACGTCTCATCACGGACGCGGAAGAAGTACGCGTTCTGAGCGAGCGCTACGGGCTACTGAGGGCGCAGGCACTCAGACCAAGCGAGTCGCTGGACCTGATCGACAGACTGCGGGGAAAACTATGAGCGCCGAGGGACTCAGCTGGTTCAAGTCCAGTTACAGCAGCGGCGGAGGCGGCGAATGCCTGGAAGCCGCCTACACCTGGCGCAAGTCCAGCCACAGCGGCGGCGAAGGCGGCGAATGCCTGGAGATCGCCACCTGCCCCCACGCCATCCACATCCGCGACTCCAAGAACCCCACCGGCCCCCATCTCACCCTCTCCCCCGCCGCCTGGTCCGGATTCATCCGCCCCGGCAGGTAGGTGTCCCGCCGGGGCAGCGATGAGTCAGCGAACCGCGGTCCTGGGCGAGCACTTGGAAGTGTGCTGCCAGTAACAGGTGGCCTGGAGGAGTCCGTAGCGATACTCCGTGCCGGTGCCCGCGATGGACAGGGAGTCACGGCCGAGGGTCGCCTCGACGTTGTCGGTTCCCCGGCAGCGGCCCGAGGTCAGGCACAGTGCCGCCGCGCCCGAGACGAAGGGGGCGGCCATGCTTGTGCCGTCTTGGTTGCCATAGTCCTCCGGATTTGACGGATGGGTGGGGGTGGGCTGGGCGGGCGTGGGGTGGGTGGGAAAGGTGGAGAGGATGCCATAACCGGGGGCCGCGATATCGACCCACGACGCTCCGTAGTTGGAGAAGCCGGCCCTCTGGTCGAACACCGTCGTGGCGGCGACACTGATCGCTTCCGGGTAGGCCGCCGGATACTTCATCTGAGTCGTGTTCTCGTTGCCCGCAGCGGCGACCACGGCGACGCCCGCCTCAGTGGCCACTCTGACGGCCTGGTGCAGCAACGCGGAGTCGTTCTCGAATGTCAGACTCATGTTGGCGACCCGGATGTTCCTTGCCCGGGCGTTCTGGGCGACCCACTCCAGCCCCTCGATCACGTCCTCAGTAGTGCCGCTACCGGCGTCGTTGAGGACTTTGAGGTTCCAGAGGCTGGTGCCGGGGGCAGTACCCAACACTCCGATGCCGTTGTTGAGCGCCTGGACGATGCCCGCGACATGCGTCCCGTGGCCGAAGAAGTCGTTCGCATCGACGGTGTCGGTGAAATTGACGTTCCCGGCCACCCGCAGGTCCGGATGGTTGAAGTCGACGCCGCTGTCCAACACAGCCACCCCGACGCGGGCGGGTGCGGGGACACGGAGTCTGCCGTCGGCACCCGTCACGGCACCGATCCGGCGCAGACCCCACTGCGCGCTCAGCCCCGAGTCTCCCTTGTACGCGACGCCGTCCTGGCGTGGCTTGGCCGCACGTTGCGCCAAGCCGTCGTCCAGGGAAGCCTTCTGGTCGCGTTCGACCCCCATGACCTGCGGGTCCGCCTTGATGGCCCGGATCTGGTCCGCGGTCGCCTCCAGGGCGTACCCCTTGAGGACCACCCCGCCCGCCGAGGCGTTGTACACATGCCCCAGCCGGCTCCTGCCGCCCGGCGCCCGGTCCCGCATGTGCCCCTCGGCGACCTTCGCCGGGTCGGCGACCGTGTCCTTGAGTTGTACGAGCCACCGCTCCAGCGGAGCGGGCGGCGCTGCTGCCTGTGCGGGGCCGGGCGCGGCGACGGCGGTGGCCGTGACCACCGCCGACAGCACGGCACACGCCGCGAAACTACTTCGGAGCGGACCTCTTCCGAGAAATCCCACCTGATCCTCCACAGCATAGGAACTGGAGATCGACAAGGCGGGACATTAGGAACATGTGAACGTTTATGAGGGGAGGCGCGGCCCCGATCCGGCCTACCGGATCACGAAATCCCCTGATCGGCCGATCAGGGGATCACCTGACAATCACAGCGTGGGGCTCTCCGCAGCGTGCGGATAGGTCGCCGACCGGTGCTGGAAGGACAGGATCTTCGGGTTCTGTACGACGCCGTCGCGGATCTCGATCGCCTTGCGGAGCGTGACGTCCGCGTCCCATGCCTTGGGGCCGTTCATGACCTTGCGCAGGTACGGCAGGAGCGCCTCGCTGATTTCCCAGGTGGCGGAGTTCCAGAGGTGGGACGGGCTGTGGTCGACGCCGTAGTAGTGGCAGCCGGGGCCCACCTCGTGCATGGGCTCGCCGAAGGTGGTGGGGCGGGCGAAGGTGAAGCCCATGCCCTCGTCGCAGGAGACGTCGACGAAGAAGGTGCCCGGCCGGAACTGGGCGAGCTCCTCGTCGGTGACGAACATGAGCGGCGCGTCGGTGTCCTGGAGGACGCAGTTGACGATGACGTCGAATCCGGCCAGGTACTCCGCCAGCGGCATCGAACCGGCCGAGGTGACCGCCCGTAGGCGCGTCGGGTCGTCCTGCTCCTCCTCGAAGTGAGCCATCACGACCGAGGGCATCGGTGAGGCCACCGCGGCGGCGGCGCGCTGCGTGAGCACCGTGACATCCGTGACCCCCATCGCGCCCAGTCCCGTGACCGCTCCGCGTGCCGTCGCGCCGAAGCTGATGACGACCGCGCGCAGGCGGCGGCCGTAGTGGCCGGTCAGTCCGCCGAGCTGGAGGGCGTGGAGCACCGAGCAGTAGCCGGCCAGCTCGTTGTTCTTGTGGAAGACGTGAACGCTGAAGGCGCCTGCGGCGGTCCAGTGGTTCATGGCCTCCCAGGCGATCAGGGTCAGCCGTCGGTCGATGCCGATCTGCGTCATCTTCTCGTCCTGCACGCAGTGCGGCCAGCCCCACAGCACCTGGCCCTCGCGCAGTTCGGCCATGTCGTCGTGCATCGGCTTGGGCAGCAGTATGGCGTCGCACTCGGCGACGAGCTGTTCTCGCGAGCGCAGTCCGGCCACAAGTGGTCGCAGCGCGTCGTCGGCGATGCCGAAGCGTCGGCCGTAGCCCTCTTCGAGGAAGATCCTCCCGCGCAGGTCCGGGGCGATCCGGTCGAGGTGACGGGGGTGCAGCGGAAGGCGGAACTCGTTCTCCTTGCGGGAGGAGGCGAGTACTCCGAGACTCATCAGGCTCATGTGGGGCGGCTCATTTCCGACCGGGCACGCGGTGCTCCGGCATTGCCGTTCCCCGAGGGCGACGCCGAAACGGATGACGGCGTGCGAGGTGCGCTCGGTAAGCACCACGGTACTCCGTCCGGCATACAGCCCTGGTTCTACGCGACGCTCACGGTGGGTGATTCTCAGTGGTCGCGGCGGCGGTCCCGGCGGCCCAGCAGCGCCCCTGCCTCCTCCCACGCCCGTCCGCTCAGCAGTGGCCGGAAGCCGGTGAACAGGGCGAGCAGCTCCGAGCCCCACTGGTCGCGGAAGACCGGGTTCACCCGGGCCAGATCGAGTTCGTTCGCGGCCGTCAGCTCGGCGAGGTCCTCGCACCGGCTGCGGAGCACGGTCCGGGTACTGCCGGTGAAGCGGTCGTGGAACAGGGCGTCCGGGGCGGCCAGGCCCGGGTAGGTCGCCTTGCGGTCCATGGCCGCGTACACATGGACGATCTCCTCCGCCTCCGGGCCGATCACCCTCGCCAGTTCGGCGCGGCGGTCGAGGGAGAGCAGGGCGGTGGGGAAGCCGTCGGTGCCGTACGCGGCGTGGCAGAGGCCCGCCAGCCGGAGGGCCGGTCTGGCCTCCCAGGCGGCGAGCAGCCGGTACACCCGGCAGAGGTGGGCGAGCAGGGTGCCGCCGGGGTGCGCGATCTGTTCGGCGCCCAACTCCCGTAGGAATCCCACCGCTTGGGCGGCGGGGGACGGGGCGAGAGCGGGCGTCGGAGGGGGGAGAGACGTTGAGGGTGAGGGAGGGGAAGCGGACATGGGGTGGCGTCCTCTCGGTGCGCGAAAGGTCGGCACCCGTCCGCTCCCCACCCTCGGTCCGGACCCTGGCGGGGGCGCGGGACGGGTTGCCGCCTGGGCCCTGCACCGATCGTGACGTACCGCCCGTACCCAGTCAATCCTAAGGTTCTGTCACCAACTCCAAGTGCTAGCTTGGGTGTTGTGACCCTGGATGACCTGCGTGTCTTCGTGGCCGTGTGCCGGGCGGGGAGCCTGAGCGCGGTGGCCCGTGATCTCGCGTGCACACAGTCGGCCGTGAGCCAGCATGTGAAGCGGCTGGAGCGGGAGACCGGCGTCAGTCTGGTGGAGCGGCATGCGCGGGGAGTCGTGCCGACCGCGGCCGGGCGGGTGTTGCAGGCCGCGGCCTCGGAGGGGATCGCCGGGCTGGATCTCGCGTTGCGGCAGCTCAAGGATCTCGTGGACGGGGAGAGCGGGTCGGTGCGGGTTGCCACCGGTGCGACGACCGTACGGCACTTCATGGCGGAGGCGGTTGTCGCTTTTCGGCGTCAACACCCCAAGGTGAGCCTGGAGTTCCGTACGGAGAACTCCAGTCGGGGGTGTTTCGCGGCGCTCGCCGACAGTGAGCTGGATCTTGCGTGGATCACCATCGGGGCGCCTGTGCGGGGGATTGAGCAGCGGGTGGTGATGGAGTTGCCGTGGGTGCTTGCTGTGGGGGCGGGTGAGGCGCTTGCGCGGCGGGACTTCGCGGAGGTTGAGGATCTGCGTGATCTGCGGTTGATTCGGTTGCCGCCGAACTCCACGTCTGCGGCGCGGCTGGATGCGGCGTTCGCTGAGGTGGGGGTGCGGCCGGTGTTCGACACGAGTGTGGCCGACTGGGATACGGCGCTGTTGTTGGCCGAGTTGGGGCTGGGGTATGCGATTGTGCCTGCCGTGCCCGATCTGCCCGTGCCGGGGGGCGATGGGCCGGTGCGGTTGATTCCGCTTCGGGCGTTGCGGCCGTTGGCGGTGGGGTGGGCTGTGCGGCGGTGGGATGCGCTCAGTCCGCTGGCGCGGGCGTTCGCGGATACTGTCGCTGACAGTTGTCGGGGGTAGGTGGGGGTTGTTTGTCGGCTGCGGGCCGGTGGGGCTTCTCGCGCAGTTCCCCGCGCCCCTAAAAGCAGGGCGTTTCCGTCGCGCTCGTTGCCAAGCTCCCCCGCACCCCTGGGTTGTTCGTCGGCTGCCGGCCGGTGGGGCTTCTCGCGCAGTTCCCCGCGCCCCTAAAAGCGGTCCGCCTCGGTTACCGCTCGTAGAGGTCCTCCACCTCCGCTGCGAAGTCCCGCATGATTTCGAAGCGGCGGAGTTTCATCGATGGGGTGAGGTGGCCGGCCTCCTCCGAGAAGTCGACGGGGAGGATGGTGAAGCGGCGGATTGACTCCGGGCGGGAGACGAGTTTGTTGGCCTCCTCCACCGCGCGCTGGATCACTGCCCTCAAGTCGGCGTCGTCCATGAGGAGTTCGGCCGGGACCGGGTGCTTGCCCTGCATCTGGCGCCAGTGGGTGAGGCCCGCCGGGTCCAGGGTGATCAGGGCCGAGATGTAGGGGCGGCCGTCGCCCAGGACCATCGCCTGGGAGATCAGGGGGTGGGCCCGCAGCCAGTTCTCCATGGGCGCCGGGGCCACGCTCTTGCCGCCCGCGGTGATCAGGATCTCCTTCTTGCGGCCGGTGATCGTCAGATAGCCCTCGTCGTCGAACGACCCGATGTCACCCGTCGCCAGCCAGCCGTCCGGCGCCGCCGGGACTACGCCGCCCGCGCTCGGGTCCCAGTAACCGCGCAGGATGTTCTCGCCCGCCAGCTCCACCTCGCCGTCGGCGGCGATCCGGACCCGGGTGCCGGGGATGGGCCAACCCACCGTCCCCACCCGGGGTTTGAGCGGTGGCGTGACCGTGGCCGCGCCCGTGGACTCGGTCAGGCCGTACCCCTCGTAGATCTCGATGCCCGCCCCGGCGAAGAACCCGGCGAGCGGCCGGCCGAGCGGTGAGCCGCCGCAGATCATGTAACGGACCCTGCCGCCCATGGCGTTGCGGATACGGCGGTACACCAGGGGATCGTAGAAGGTGCGGGCTGTGCGCAGCGAACGGCTCGGGCCGTGGCCGGTGCCGTGCCGCTCGGCCTCCACCGCCTCGCTGTAGCGGCGGGCCACGTTCACCGCGCGGTCGAAGGACGAGAGCCGTTTGCCCATCTCGGCCCTCGCACGGGCCGTGTTGAAGACCTTCTCCAGCATGTACGGGATGGCCAGGAGGCAGGTGGGCTTGAACTCCGCCAAGTCCCCCAGCAGGTCCTCCGACTTGAGGCTTGGGGCGTGGCCCAGGCGCACCCCCGCCCGGAGGCACGCGATGGCCACCATCCGGCCGAAGACGTGGGACATCGGCAGGAACAGCAGCACCGACGCCTCCTCCTTCGTCCGGTCCCGGAAGACGGGGTAGAGGAGTTCGATCGCGTTGTCGACCTCGGCGAAGAAGTTGCCGTGCGTGAGCGCGCAGCCCTTCGGGCGGCCGGTCGTGCCCGAGGTGTAGATGAGGGTGGCGAGCGTGTCGGGCCCCAACACCCCACGCCGTACGGCGACTTCCTGGTCCGGCACGTCCTTGCCCAGCTCCGCGAGCCGCTCGACATGCCCCTTCTCGAAGACCCACATGTGCTGGAGGTCGGGGATACGGTCGCGCTCCGGGCCGAGTGCGGCGGCCTGGGCGACCGTCTCCGCGGCGAGGGCCACGGCGCCGGAGTCCTGGAGGATCCAGCGGACCTGGAAGGCGGAGGACGTCGGGTAGATCGGGACGGTGACGAGACCCGCCGCCCACGCGGCGAAGTCCATGAGCGTCCACTCGTACGTCGTGCGCGCCATGATGGCCAGCCGGTCACCCGGCACCAGGCCCTCGGCGATCAGCCCCTTGGCCACCGCGAGCGCCTGCTCGGCGAACTCGGCCGCCGTCACATGCGCCCAACTCCCGTCCGGCGTACGGCGGCTGAGGATCGTCGCCGCGGGCGCCTGGTCCGCGTTGTCGAACGGAATGTCCGCGAGCGAGCCGTAGGTCACTGACGTGACGACCGCCGGTACGGACACCTCGCGCACGGCCCCGTCCAACCGCCGTATCTCGGGCTCCACCAGCAGGGGCTCGCCGTCGTAACCGACGGCGGACACCGGCAGTGGTGAGGTCGAGGAAGAGGACGGGAACGACGAGGACACTGGCGGCTCCTGTGGCGTGCAGCGGCCTTCCGGGGCGTGCACCTCCGGTGGCGTTCGCCACGGGTGTACGACGACGGCGGTTACCGCTGGTTAGGAACCGGATCGTACGGCTCGCACGTGTGGGGTTCGTGCGGGTTCGGGGGTGATGGGGCGGCGGGGGTGTGCAAGCTCAGGCGTCGCACAGGTTACCGATGCGTCAACTTGCCCTGTCCTGAGCGTTTTTCACGTTAGCACCGGCCCCATGCGCCTTCCTAGGCCTTCTTCACACCTTCCGCTTCTCGACACCTATGGGCGATCCGGGGCTTACCTCCGGTAACCTGACTCTGGAGTAAGTACGGTACCGAGGTGGGAGTTGACCATGGCCGACCGCTCTCTTCACACCCTCGACCGCTCCCCGGCCCTCGCGCCGCTGCTCACGCGGGGTGCACTGCTCTCCCCCGCCAAGCGGCTCACCCTCAACAGGCCCCGCCCGCACACCGATTGCCCCCGCACCCGCCTCGTCCTGCCCGGCGTACGCATCGACCTCGCCCGCCTCGCCGCCTACGAACGCGTCTGCGGCTTCCCCGTCGGCGACGACGCCCTCCCCGTCACCTACCCGCACGTCCTCGGCTTCCCCCTGGCCATGCGCCTGATGACCGACCCCAGCTTTCCGCTGCCGCTGCTCGGGCTGGTCCACACGTCGGTGGAGATCGTCCGCTGGCATCCGCTGGCCGCTACCGGGCTGTACGAACTCTCCGTGTACGTCGATGAGTTGACGGCGCATCGGCGGGGGACGGAGGCGGCGGTGCAGACGGAGGTGCGGGAGGGGGAGGAGTTGGTGTGGGAGTCGCGGAGTACGTATCTGGCTCGGCACGGTTCTCGGGGCGTTGTGCCGGCCGCCGCCGAGGCGCGTGAGGAGCGTGAGGTGTTGCCTCTTGTCGCCGAGTGGCGGCTTGGTGGGGATGTGGGGCGGCGGTACGCCGTCGCGTCCGGGGACCGGAACCCGATCCATCTGAACGCGTTCGCCGCCCGGTTGTTCGGGTTTCGGCGTGCGATTGCCCATGGCATGTGGACCGTCGCGCGGTGCCTGGCCGCCCACGGGGTTCCTGAATCGGCTCTGGTTCGGGGGGAGTTCAAGGCGCCTGTGTTGTTGCCGGGGGCGGTGGGTTATGGGGCGGACGGTTTTGGGAGCTTTGAGTTGCGGAGTGGAGGGCGGGTGCATTTGCTGGGGGAGGTTCGGGCTGTGTGAGGGTTGTTGGGTTGGTGCGGCGCCGTGGGGGCTGGTCGCGCAGTTCCCCGCGCCCCTTTTGGGGCCTGCGGCCCCATCAAGGGCGGCTAGGCTCCGGCGGTGTCCATGGAGTTCCCGCCATCAGGCTGTTCAGGCCCGCCCAGGCGAAGTTCATCAGAGTTGTCGCTGCCTGTTTTGCTGTGACGCCCGGGGTGGCGTTCGCCCAGGCTGCCAGGGACTCGGCGGCGCCTACGAGGGCCTCGGCGAGGCCGGCTACCTCTCGTTCCGGGAGTGACGGGTCGCGGTGGGCCTCGCGGGCGGCGGTCACGATCAGTTGCGTGACGAACGCGACGATCTCCTCGCGCATCGCGGTGACCTCGACCGCGAACCGCTCGCCATGGGTGCGGGCCTGGAGGTGCAGTACCGACCAGCCGTCCGGGTTCTGGGCGGTGTGGGTGAAGAACGCGCGCAGCCCGTCCCAGAGTTGGCGGTCGGCGGGGAGCGCCGGTTCGACGCCGACGCGGACGGCGTCGGTGAGTCTCCTCGCCTCGCGCCGGATGCAGGCGGTGAAGAGGTCGTCCTTCGAGTTCAGGTACAGATAGACCAACGGCTTGGAGACACCGGCGAGTTCGGCGATCTCGTCCATCGACGCGGCCATGTAGCCACGCTGCCCGAAGGTCCGTACGGCGGCGTCGAGCATCTGCTGCTCACGGACGGCACGCGGCATCCGTTTGTTCTTCACAGCACCCATGAGGGCAAGGGTAGTTGCGGCGGGAGGGAGGTCAGGAAGGCTGGCTCTGAGCCTGGGTCTGGGCCTGGGCGCGGGCTGCCTCGTCGACCGCCTCGTCCTCCTGGCTGCGGTTCGCGTCCAGGTTGGCCTTGACGCGGTCCACCTTCTCGACGATCTGCACCGACGCCCGGTCCCGCTCCTTGCGGAGGACCACGAAGCTGATCGGCGCGGAGATCACGAGGGAGAGCAGGATGATCCACATGCCGTTGGAGCTGCCCAGGCCGCGCGGAGCGATACCGGAGTAGACGGCGCCCCAGACGACCAGCAGACAGGCCACCAGGATCCCGAAGCGCATCAGCGTGTAGCGGAGCATCTCAATCCACTCTTCTTCCGGTCCGAACATTGCCAATAACGGGCGTCATCCAGTGAAACACGCCCAGGTCACGATCTTGCAGTGGGGTGCTCGGCAGAGTACCCAGCAGAGCCCTCAGTGCAGCGGCAGCAGCATCGTGATGTCGTCGCGGTCGTCCCCGGGGGCGACCCGTATCGCACCGGGCACGCGGCCGACCTCCTTGTAGCCGCAGGAGCCGTAGAAGCGCTCCAGGCCCAGTCCGCCCCGGCAGCCGAGCCGTATCGCCTCGATGCCGTCGAGTCGGCGGGCGGCGTCGGCGACCGCCGCCATCAGGTCCCGCCCGTACCCCTTGCCCTGGTGGCTCGGATGCACCATCACCGTGTACACCCACAGCCAGTGTGTCCGCAGCCGATGGGTGTTGAAGGTGAGAAACGCGGTCGCCGCGACCCGCCCCTCCTCGTCGTACCCGACGAGCAGCCGGGCGCTGCCCGCCCCGAGCGCCACGAACTGCTTCACCAGCTCGGGCCGTATCGACTCCCGCGCCACGGGCGCCACAAACCCGACCGCACCCCCGGCATTGGTGACATCGGTCCAGAGATCGAGAATCCCGTCACGGAGGGCGGGAGTGACAGCAGGGTCGAAAGTAAAAGTAAGGGCCACCAGAGAATGGTAGCCATTACATCCCGAAAAACTCAGACCCGCATCGGCTGCGGCGACTCCCGACGAGCCGGATCCGGACCCTCGTACTCCCTGATGATCTCGTACCGCGTGTTCCGCTCCACCGGCCGGAACCCCGCGTCCCGGATCAGGTCGAGCAGATCCTCGCGCGTCAGCTTGTTCGGCGTGCCGTAGTTGTCGGCGTCATGCGTGATCTTGTACTCGACGACCGAGCCGTCCATGTCGTCGGCGCCGTGCAGCAACGCCAGTTGCGCGGTCTGGACGCCGTGCATGACCCAGAAGACCTTGACGTGCGGAACGTTGTCGAACAGCAGCCTCGACACCGCGAAGGTCTTCAGCGCCTCCGCGCCGGTCGCCATCTGCGTACGGGCCTGGAGCCTGTTCCGTACCTTGCCGTCCTTCATGTCGACGAAGTCGTGCTGGTAGCGGAGCGGGATGAAGACCTGGAAGCCGTTCGTCTCGTCCTGGAGTTCACGCAGGCGCAGGACGTGGTCGACGCGGTGGCGGGGCTCCTCGATGTGGCCGTACAGCATCGTGCACGGGGTCTTCAGACCCTTCTCGTGCGCGAGGCGGTGGATCCGCGACCAGTCCTCCCAGTGGGTGCGGTGGTCCACGATGTGCTGCCGGACCTCCCAGTCGAAGATCTCGGCGCCACCGCCAGTCAGGGACTCGAGGCCCGCGTCGATCAGCTCGTCGAGGATCTCCGACGCCGACAGCCCGCTGATCGTCTCGAAGTGGTGGATCTCCGTCGCCGTGAAGGCCTTGAGCGAGACGTCCGGCAGGGCGGCCTTCAGCTCGCGCAGCGACCGCGGGTAGTACCGCCACGGCAGACTCGGGTGCAGCCCGTTGACGATGTGCAGCTCGGTGAGGTTCTCGCCCTCCATCGCCTTGGCGAGCTTCACCGCCTCCTCGATGCGCATCGTGTACGCGTCCTTCTCGCCCGGCTTGCGCTGGAACGAGCAGTAGGCGCAGGAGGCGGTGCACACGTTGGTCATGTTGAGATGCCGGTTGACGTTGAAGTGGACGACGTCACCGTTCTTACGGGTCCGCACCTCGTGCGCGAGCCCGCCGAGCCAGGCGAGGTCGTCCGACTCGTAGAGCGCGATGCCGTCCTCGCGGGTCAGCCGCTCACCGGCCCTGACCTTCTGCTCCAGCTCGCGCTTGAGTCCGACGTCCATACCCACACCCTTCTTCGGCAACCCGACAATCCGCCAACATGCCCAACCGTACGGCCAGCCCGCTCAGACCTCTTCGGGCAGGTCTCCGACCCTGTTCTCCCACTTCGTGGAAAGCACGACGGTCGTACGGGTCCTGGAGACGCCCTGAATCCCGCTGAGCCGCCGGATGGTCTTCTCCAGACCGTCGACGTCACTCGCCCGCACCTTGAGCATGAACGAGTCGTCGCCCGCGATGAACCAGCAGTCCTCGATCTCACCGAGGTCCCGGAGCCGGCGCGCCACGTCCTCGTGGTCGGCCGCGTCGGACAGCGAGATGCCGATGAGCGCGATGACTCCGAGGCCGAGCGAGGCGGAGTCGACGGTGGCGCGGTACCCGGTGATGACACCGGCCGCCTCCAGCCGGTTGATGCGGTCGGTGACACTGGGTCCCGACAGACCGACGAGGCGCCCCAGCTCGGCATAAGAGGCCCGGCCGTTCTCCCTCAGGGCCTGGATGAGCTGCCTGTCCACCGCGTCCATGCGATCGAGCCTTCCGATGAAGAATCTTGAAGTTTGCCGATGATGCTGAAAGTGCTGGTGATGCTGAGAGTGCTGAAGGTTCTGCTGGTGCTCGAAGTGATGAGCGGTACCGCGGATCACTGATACGGCCCAGGGCTCAGCCGTTATCAGTACGGGACGTACGCGCCGCCCCGCCGCCGAGTTCGCCCTCCCAGCGGCGGTACAGCCCGTGCGGGACGCCCGCCGCGTCGAGCACACGCCCGGCGACGAAGTCCACCAGGTCCTGGATGTGGGTGGCGCCGGCGTAGAAGGCGGGCGAGGCCGGTACGACGCTCGCGCCGGCGTCGTCCAGCGTCACGAGGTGCCGCAGGGTCTGCCCGTTGAGCGGGGACTCCCGTACGGCGACGACGAGCGTGCGCCGCTCCTTCAGGGTCACACCGGCCGCCCGCTGCAGCAGATCCTTGGACAGCCCGAGCGCGACCCCCGCCACGCAGGCCGTCGAGGCGGGCACGATCAGCATCCCCTTCGTGGCGTACGACCCGGAGGACGGCCCGGCGGCGAGGTCACCGGCAGCCCAGTGCCGTACGCCGCTGATGTCCACGTCGAAGGTGCCGGGCTTGCCGTCGGCGCCCCGGGTCAGCCATTCGCGCAGGTCGTCCTGCCAGTGGGCGTCCCGGAAGGAGATCCCGGTCTCGTCGAGCAGCGTCAGCCGGGACGCTCTGCTCACCACCAGATCGACGGCCTCCCCGGCCACGAGGAGCGCGCGCAGCACAGCAGCCGCATACGGCGTCCCTGACGCTCCGGACACCCCCACGATCCAAGGCGTGCGCTGCGATTCTCCTGCGTTCACACCCTGAGCCTACCGGCGCACGGGACCGTATTCAGGACGGGGCACTCGCCTTGGGGTCGACGGGGAGATGAGCGGTGGACACGGTGAACCGTCCGAGCGGGGAGCCCAGGGTCAGATCGACTCCGTACGGGACGGTGTCACAGCCCCGGTAGCCGTCCGGGCCCGGGTTCCACACCGTGTGAATCGTCTCGCCGTGGTGGGGCTGGACCGGATGAGCTGTGCGTCCAGTCGGTCCACGGTCCGCACCGTACTTACAGGGTCAGACCCCGAACCAGAAGATCCATCAGCGCACACCCGAAAAGGGTGATCCCGATGAACCCGTTGACGCTGAAGAACGCCCTGTTGAGCCGCGACAGATCATGCGGCCGCACGATCCTGTGCTCGTACACGAACGCCCCCGCCACGATCGCCAGCCCCAGCCAGAAGAACGCCCCCGCGCCGGTGGCGACCGCGTACCAGACGAGCAGGCCTGTCGTCAGGACATGGCAGACCCGCGCCCCCCACACCGCCGCCGGGATGCCGAAGCGCGCGGGCACCGACAGCACGCCGGTCTCGCGGTCCGTCTCGACGTCCTGGCAGGCGTAGATCAGGTCGAAGCCGCCGATCCAGATGCCGACGGCGAGGCCGAGGATGACCGCGTCCCAGGACCACTCCCCCGTGATCGCCAGCCAGCCGCCGACCGGGCCCATCGCCTGGGCGAGACCCAGGATGGCCTGCGGGAAGTTCGTGAACCGCTTGCCGTACGGGTACACCACCATCGGGATCACGGCGACGGGGGCGAGGGCCAGGCAGAGGGGGTTCAGGAGGGCCGCCGAGCCCAGGAAGATCACGACGGCGATCAGCGCGCCCGTCCAGGCGTGCTTCACCGACATCGCGCCCGTCACCAGCTCGCGGTGGGCCGTACGCGGGTTCCGCGCGTCGATCTCGCGGTCGATGATCCGGTTGACGGCCATCGCGAACGTCCGCAGACCGACCATGCAGATCGTGACCAGGAGCAGCCTGCCCCAGTGGATGTTCTTGTCCGCCTGGAACATCGCCGTGAGCGCCGCGATGTAGGCGAAGGGCAGCGCGAAGATCGAGTGCTCGATCATGACCAGGCGCAGGAACGCTTTGGTGCGGCCGGGCTGGGGCAGCGCAGCAGATGCGGAACTCACAATCCGTATTCCTTCCAGCGTCTGTCGACCGTCGCCGCCGTCTCCGGGTCGGACACCACCATCTCCGGCCAGCCGCCGTCCCGCGTGTACCCCTCCTCGGGCCACTTACGGGTCGCGTCGATGCCTGCCTTGCCGCCCCAGAACTGCTGGTAGGAGGCGTGGTCGAGGTGGTCGACGGGGCCTTCGGCCACCGTCAGGTCGCGGGCGTAGTCGGTGTTGCCGAGGGCCCGCCAGGCGACTTCGTGCAGGTCGTGGACGTCGCAGTCCGAGTCGACGACCACGATGAGCTTGGTCAGGGACATCATGTGGGCGCCCCAGACCGCGTGCATGACCTTCTGCGCGTGCTTCGGGTACTTCTTGTCGATCGCGACGATCGCGCAGTTGTGGAAGCCGCCCGCCTCGGGGAGGTGGTAGTCCACGATGTCCGGCACGATGATCTTCAGCAGCGGGAGGAAGAACCGCTCCGTGGCCCGGCCCAGCGGCCCGTCCTCCGTCGGCGGCCTGCCGACGACGATCGACTGGAGCAGCGGTCGCCGCCGCATCGTCACACAGTCGATGGTGAGGGCCGGGAAGGGTTCCTGAGGGGTGTAGAAGCCGGTGTGGTCCCCGAACGGGCCCTCCGGGAGCATCTCCCCCGGCTCCAGCCAGCCCTCCAGCACGACCTCCGCCTGCGCCGGCACCTGCAAGGGCACCGTCTTGCAGTCGACCATCTCGATCCGCTTGCCCGCGATGAACCCGGCGAACAGATATTCGTCGATGTCACCGGGGAGGGGCGCGGTGGACGCGTACGTCACGGCGGGCGGACACCCGAACGCGATGGCGACCGGCAACCGCTCGCCCTTGCGCGCGGCCACCTGGTAGTGGTTCCGGCTGTCCTTGTGGATCTGCCAGTGCATACCGATCGTGCGCTTGTCGTGCCGCTGGAGGCGGTAGAGCCCGAGGTTGCGTACGCCGTTCTCCGGGTCCTTCGTGTGCGTGAGCCCCAGGTTGAAGAAGGAACCGCCGTCCTGCGGCCAGGTGAACAGGGCCGGGAGCCGGTCGAGGTCCACCTCGTCCCCCTTGAGGACGACCTCCTGCACCGGCGCGTTGTCGGACTTCACCTTCTTGGGCGGTACGTGCGTCATCGCGCCGAGCTTGCCGAAGGCCTCGCGAACACCCACGAACCCGTGCGGCAGCTCGGGCTTCAGCAGCCCGCCGATCTTGTCGCTGATGTCCTCGTACGACTTCAGCCCGAGGGATTTCAGCAGCCTGCGGTCGGTGCCGAACACGTTCATCGCCAGCGGCATCGCCGACCCGCGCACGTTCTCGAAGAGCAGCGCGGGCCCGCCTGCCTTCTGCACCCGGTCGACGATCTCCCCGACCTCCAGGTACGGGTCCACCTCGGCCTTGATGCGCTTGAGGTCACCCTCGCGCTCCAGCGCCCTGAGCAGGGAGCGAAGATCGTCGTAAGCCATGCGTTCCAGTATCCGTTACGCACTACCCTGGACCCGTCAGCGGGGGCCGGACGCGACCGTCAGCGCGCCCGGACAGCGACTCAAGGGGAACCGATACATGCTCCGGGTGCTGATCGTCCTGGTGCCTCTCGCACTGAGCATCTACGCGTTCATCGACTGCGTCACCACGCAGGAGAAGGACGTCCGCTTCATGCCCAAGCCCGTGTGGGCCCTGCTCATCCTGCTGTTCCCGCTGGTCGGCTCGATCTCCTGGCTGATCATCGGCCGCGACCGCGCCACCTCCCAGCGCATGGGCTCCGCCTCGGGCGGCCAGTGGGTCGCCCCGGACGACAACCCCGAGTTCCTGAAGTCCCTCAAGGACGACAAGCCCGACCCCGCCGAGCCGGTGGAGGACGACGACACCCACCTGCGCGACTGGGAGGCCGACCTGCGCCGCCGCGAGGAGGAACTGAAGCGCAAGGAGAACGGCGAGGAGCCCAAGGACTAGCCCGAGCAGTCGGGCGTACAAGCTGTACGCCGACGAGCCCCCCGAAGCGGACAATGCGCCCCTGGGCCGGAGGTGGCGGGGGCCGGACACTTACCTCGCATGACGACTGCTCCGGCCAGTACCCCTGTGAGCCCGGCCCCCGCGTACGGCGACAAGGTCATCGCCGTGGAGACGGCGGGCTCGGAACCCATCCCGGACGCCGAACGGCACGGCGGCCCGCTCCAGTTGCTCTGGACCTGGGCCTCCCCGAACATCGAGTTCGCGACCGTCTACATCGGCGTGATCTCGGTCCTCTTCTTCGGGCTGAACTTCTGGCAGGCGTCCGCGGCCCTGCTGCTGGGCACCGCGCTCGGTTCGCTGACGCACGGGATCCTCTCCCTCGACGGGCCCCGGTTCGGCGTACCGCAGATGGCGATCGGCCGGTTCTCCTTCGGGTTCAAGGGGAATCTGCTGCCCGCCGGTGTGAACGCGCTTGTCGCGGGCGTCGGCTGGTTCGCCGTCAACAGTGTGAGCGCCGCTTTCGCGCTCAACACGCTGACTGGACTGCGCCCGCTCCCCTCCCTGTTGCTCGTGGTGGCCGCCGAGATCGTGATCGGCTTCATCGGCCACAACTTCGTCCACGCCTTCGAGAAGTACGCGTTCCCGGCACTCGCGGTCGTGTTCCTGCTGGCCGGTGTCTGGACGTTCAAGGAGGCGGACCTCGGCGCGCCGGGTGCCGGCGGCGGCATCGGCGGGTTCCTGCTCGCGTTCAGCGCGGCCTGGGGGTACACGGCCGGCTGGAACCCGGGCGCCTCGGACTACTCCCGCTACCTTCCCCGTACGGCCGACCGCTTCCGGACCGCGCTCTACCCGGCGGTGGGTCTGTTCGTGTCCGTCGCCGTCGTGGCGCTGATCGGCGCGGCCTCGGCGACGATCGTCGCCCCCGAGGGCGCCTCCCCGACGGCTGCCTTCACGGGTCATCTCCCGGGCTGGCTCAGCGACCTGGTGCTCCTCGCGATCATCCTGGGCGCGGTCTCGGCGAACGCCCTCAACGTCTACTCGTCGGCGATGTCGGTCACGTCGCTGGGTTTCCGGCTGCCCGTCTGGCTGGGGCGCGGCGCGATCGTCGTACTGTGCGGGCTCGCGGGTACGGCGGCGGCCTGGTCGTCGCTGGCGGACGCGGGGCACGCGTACGAGGCGTTCCTGCTGGTGATCGCCTACTGGGTGGGGCCCTGGCTGGGGGTGGTGCTGGTGGAGCGGTGGCTTCAGGCGCGGACGCCGGTGGAGACGCTGGCCGCGCGGCTGTCCGACCGGTCCTTCGCCAACTGGCCGGGAATCGCCTCCCTGTTGGCGGGCATCGCGGTGTCGGTGCCGCTCTTCTCCAACCAGGAGAAGTACGTGGGCTGGGTGCCGGAACAGTGGCCGGCCTTCGGTGACATCACGTGTCTCGTGGGGTTCGCGGTGAGCGCGGGGCTGTACCGGGTGTTGCGGCGGGCCGCCTGATCGACCGACCAGGAGGGCCGCTTGGGTGATCGGCCGGGCGTACATCCCCCACACGCCCGGCACACATATCAGTAATGCGTCATGAGCACGTCATTATCAGACCAGCAGTCGCCCCGTCGCAGCTCAGGAACAGACGGGTCCGGCGGGTCGGACAGGTCAGACGCCGCTCAGCATCGGCAGCGCCGACAGGTGCTCCTCCGGGACGTCGAAGGCCTGCGTCAGGGTGCTGAGGTGCGGGCCGAGCCGGGTCGTGAGGGCCTGCAGGGTCTCCGGCAGGGCGCGTACCTGGTCGGCGGTGAGGGCGCCTTCGGTGAGTAGCAGTCCGCTGCGGGCACTGACCTGGCGGAGGAGGAAGAGCGCGCTCAGGTCCTCCAGGACGGCGCGTGTGATCGGGTCGGAGACGCGGGCGCAGGCGGCGAGGAAAGCGTCGGCGGCCTGGCCGACCGTGTACGTCTCCACGAGGTCGAGGGCGGCGTCGGACACGTTGTTCCAGCGGCTGAGGGCGTCGCCGCCGTCGTTGTCGCGACTCAGATCGCGACGGGCGGCGAGGTGCCAGTAACGCTCGGCGGTGGTGAGGGCGCGACGCAGCAGCCCCAGGTCGGCCAACGGCTCGTCGCCGGTGGGCCGGACGGGCTCCGCCGCCAACTCCTGCCCCAGGATCATCCCGGCGCCGGCGTTGCACCAGATCGCCACGTTGTCACCCTCGGCGGTGATCGCGCCGTCCATGTCACCGGCCATGGCGGCGATCCCGTTCACGGGGAACAGCCCTCGGGCGCCGCACCGTTCCCGGCTCTCGGTCGCGATCTCGCGGGCCCGCCAGGTGACCCAGCCCTTGGTGAGGGCGACCAGCCGCTCGGCGCCCACGCGGTCCTCGGGCGCGTGGGTGACCCAGCGTTCGGTGGCCGCCCGGTGCAGGAAGGTCATGGCGTAGGCGGTCGCGGTGTGGTCGAGGAGGCGGGTGTGGTGGCTGCGGTGGGCGGCGAGCGGGACGCGCTGCCCTGGGACCGGCCCGGATATGTGCCGGGTGTACGAGTACCGGACGGCGATCGCGAGTGCCGTCCGGGCCGCCCCGAGCCCGCAGGCACTCATGCACAGCTTGCCCGCCGTGACCCGGCTGATGGCGTGGAAGAACCGCTTGCGCTTACTGTCGACCGAGCTGACGAGGGTTCCGTCGGGCAGGAGTTGTCCGTGGACGCCCTGGACGAGGGCGGTGCGGGGCAGCCGTACGTTGTCGAAGTTTGTGGCGCAGTGGTCCACCGAGGAGCCGACACGCTCCGGAAGCAGGGTGACGGTGATGCCCGGCAGGGTGCCGAACTCGTCGCTCAGCGGGGTGAGGAAGAGGAAGGCGCCCAGGTCCTTGTCGTCGACGATCAGCCGGGCGGCGACCACCGCGGTCTTGGGGCCGCCCGCGGAGCTGGTGTTGGGCATGTACTTCTGCGCCCCGGGGTGCGGGGTGTGCAGGACGAACTCGTCGCGCTCCCTGTCGTACCGGGCGACGGTCTCCAGCGCCGGTACGTCGTTGCCGTGCGCGCGCTCGGTGACCAGGAAGGTCCCTATGCGGGACATGGTGGTGAAGTCCGTCAACTCGCGCGGCGGGGAGACCTGGTCGTCGACGACGCTGCCGAGAAAGAGGTTGTAGTGAATGCCGGCCACGGTGACCGTGGCGCCGTCCACGGGGCAGATCCACTCGTGCAATGCCGCGAGTCCGCGCGGGTCGTTGACGAAGTGTTCGGGCGAGGGAACGTGTTTGTTCAGGGCCCTTAGCCGCTCATAGGTTAGCTGCTGTCGCTCCTGAGTCCCCAGTCCCGGCCGATACCGGAACAGTTCCTCCGAGGCCGCTCTGCGCCAGCGGCCGTGGACCTCGTTTCCGTCCACGCCGTCACTGAAGAGGAGGCTGGTGACGGCGGCTTGATCAAGCACTGGATGGGGCGTGCGCGTCTCCGTGGTCATGATGATCAAGATGCCCATTGCCATTCCAGGATCAACCAATTGTGACCAGGAGCACTTCAGAAATTGCCGAATATGCGGCATTAACGGACAGGAATCGGCCGAAGTGCGGCAACGACGATCAGACCGCTCTCGAACGCCAGATCGACCTTCACAAGCGCCCGGATTTCACTAACCGGAATCCAGTTCGAGTGAATCGGAACGCGAGATTCCAGAGTGGCCCGTGATGTCATCGACAGGTTCGTTCAAGGGGCTGAACGGCACCGGTCGGAGGCGGATTCACCGCCTCCGGGAATGTCCGACGCCAGCCGGATACCGGTCGAATGTCGGCCGGAATCCGTATTGCTGGTGGGTGTGGCTGGTGAGCATTGCCGGTGGGGCCTTGTAACGCTTTTCGGATCTCCGTCCAAGAACAGGTGAAGAGCGAAGGCCGCTACGAGCAGGACGCGAAGGAGATGCCAGTGGATGGTGCGGAGGCGGAAAGGTTACGGGGTGGGCCCTCCGATGCCGTCCATGACCCGGTGCTCTTCGAGGCGTTCTACCGGCGTCATGTCGACGCCGTGCTGCGGTTCGTGGCCCGACGGGTCGACGACCCGCACACGGCGGCCGACCTGACGGCCGAGATCTTCCTCGCCGTGCTCGACTCGGCCCACACGTACAAGCCGGGCCTGGGCAGCGAGACGGCCTGGCTGTACGGGATCGCGCGCAACGTCGTGTCGTCGGAGCGGCGTCGGGTGGCCAGGGAGGCCGAGCGGGACCGGCGGATCTCCGGGCGGCGGCTGCTGGAGGCCGACGACATCGCCCGTATCGAGGACAGGCTCGACGCGGAGAGTCCGGGGCGACGCGCCCTGGCCGCTCTCGAACGGCTTCCCGAGGGCGAGCGGGCAGTCCTGGAGCTGATCGTGGTCGACCAGCTCACGATCCCGGAGGCGGCGTCCGCACTGGGCATCCGCCCGGTCACGGCCAGGGTCCGGCTGCACCGGGCGCGCAAGGCGCTGCGCGGGGAGGCGGGTTCACAGGGGTCCAGGAGTCCAAGGGTCTCGGAAACACCGGACACATCACTGCTGTACGTCAGGAAGGGCGAGGCATGAACACGGGGAGGACGTCGTTCGAGGAGCGGCTCCTGGAGGAGCTGAAGCGGGAGATCGCGCTGCGCGAGGCGGACTCGGGCAGCGGTGATGCGGGCGTGGGCAGCGGTGAAGCAGGCGTAGGCAGCAGCGAGGCGGACACTGCTGCCGTGCACCGCCGGGACGCTCCGCTGGTCACCCCGCGCCGGATCGCCCTCGCCGCCGCGACCTGCGCCGTGGCCGGACTCGCCATGGTGGTCGTTCCGGGTACGCCGGCCGACTCGGTGGCGTACGCGGTGGAGCGGCACGGGGACGGCAGGGTCACGCTCACCCTCCAGGGCGAGCGCATCGACCTCGACGCCCAGTACGAACTCGCGCGGGAACTGCGTCCGAACGGCATCGTGGTGGACGTGGAGCTGCTCCCGCCCGGGTACACCTGCAAGCCGTGGGGCAGTGCCGCGGCCCTCCGGCTCGTGTCGGTCGGCAAGGACGACATCGTCAGTGGGCCCGTCCACGCCTGGAACGTGCCCGTGCGGGTCACCCTGAGCCGGGGCAACGTGCTGGTCTTCGAGAACAGCGAGGGCAGCGCCGAGCCGCAGGCGGTGCACGCCTACGAGATCGACCGGTACACGCTCGACGCCTCCACGCCCGAGGCCGAGTCCAAGCCCTGCGTCCACGTGAAGCCCACCCCATGACCAGCCCACCGAGCCCCGCAGGGGAACGCCTGAGCCGACTGGGGTGGCTGGACGCCCTGCGGGGCATCGCGGCGCTCGTCGTCGTGTTCGACCACTCGGCGTACTCGTTCCTGCCGGAGTTCCGGCGGGAGCTGGTCCCGGAGTTCAACACCAGCCGGTACGGCATCATGGTGTTCTTCCTGGTCAGCGGCTACATCATCCCGGCGTCGCTCGAACGCCGGGGCAGTGTACGGACGTTCTGGATCGGGCGGGTCTTCCGCATCTACCCGCTGTGCGTGGCGGCCGTCGCCACCGTCCTCGTCCTCGGCCTCCTCGGGATCGCGGAGCCGCGTACCGACCTCGGCGCCGCCACCACCGCCCTCGCCCATCTCACCCTGTTCCAGGAGCTGTTGGGCACCCCCAACCTCCTCCTCGTCCTGTGGACGCTCTCCTACGAGATGGCGTTCTACCTCCTGGTCGTCGCCCTCTTCACGGTCCGCCGGCACGAACGGCCGGCGCCGGTCGCCGTCACCCTGGCCGTGCTCGCCGCCGTGAGCGTGGCGACCGGGGTCGCGCTCCCGGTCTCCGCCCTCTCCGACGCGGTCGGCACCGGCACCCTGGTCACGCTCACCGCGATCGCCCTGACGGTCGCCATCTGCTGTACGAGCGCGAGGTCGCCCCGGCTCCAGGTGTTCGGCGGCGGGGTGGGCGCGACCCTCGCCCTCGTGCTGGTCGTCTTCAACGGCACGGTCCCGGTGTGGGAGGGCCTGGTGATCCTCGCCGTGATGTTCCTCGGCACGGTCGTCCACCGGGCCGAACACGGCCGGAGCAGCTGGTGGTACGCCGCCGGTATGGCCGTCGTGGTCGTCGTCTGCGCCGTGGGGAGCGCGTACGGCCACGGCGACGGGGCCCAGTTCACACGGCGCGGCTGGATCACGGCGTTCCTGCTGGCCGTACTCACCTTCGGCACCGGACTGGCGCTGCGCCACCGCCGTGTACCGCTCCTGCTGATCGGCCTGGGCACGATCAGTTACTCGGTCTATCTGCTGCATCCGCTACTGCTGATGGCGAGCGACGGCACGATCGGCCGACAACGGCAGAACACTCCGCTGCTCGAAGTGGCCTTCTTCGCCGTGCTGTTGCCGCTGTGCGTACTGAGCTACCGGTACATCGAGGCACCGGGGCAGGCATTGGGCCGGAGGCTGGCGCGACGGAGCCCGAAGAGATCCGGGCAGAGCGGGTCCGGCGCGAGCGGACCGGGCGTCGACGGCGATCGAATACGTTGGCGCGCGGCGGCCACGGCGGGTAGAAGGAGGAGCGATGACGACGTTCTCCTTCAGTCCCGGCCCCGACCCCGACTTCGGGGCGCGGCTCCTGCCCTCCGAGGCGAGTGTCCTGTACGAGGCCCTCAGCCACTGCTCGCGGGCGGAAGCCCCCGATGCCTACCTGGCCCTGCTGCTCGGCGCCGGCCGGGAGGTGGTCGACGGTCTCCTCGTACGCCTGTGTGGGCCGCACGTGGAGCCCTTCGACGTACGGTTCCGTCCGGACGAACTCCATGTGCTGCTCGCCGCGCTCACGAACGCGCCCACCCATTTCGTCCGGGCCGACGGCCTGTTCGACCCCGAGCCCTTCCACATCCGGCTGGGCCACTTCCGGCAGGAGTTCGACGCGCTGGCCATGGCCATCAACAACGCGGCCTACCTGGCGTACGAGGCCACATGAGACTGCGCCTCCAACTCACGCGGGACGGCGAGGGGTCCCAGAAGTTCATCGCCCGGGTGCGGCCGTACCAGGCCCACATGCTGCACCGGGCGCTGACCGTCTTCCTCACCGAGTCGCACCATGGGGACGTCGCCCTCGCCGTGCGGCTCGGCGCGGACCGGGAGACCGTCCAGGCCCTCGCCGGACGTTTCGCGTCCGGGTGGACGGAGTCACGCGAACTCCGTCTCACCCTCGGCGAGTTGCATCTGCTGCACAGTGCGCTGACCGGCGCGCCCCTGCTGTTCCTGGAGCGGGGGCTCTTCTCGGAGAAGGCGTTCCACGAGGGGACGGACTCCTACCGCGAACACTTCGACGCACTGGCACTGAGCCTCGTCGAGTCCCTGTCGCCGTGAACTACCCTCACGGAAAAGGAAGTTGATACGGAGCTTGACACGGAAGCCGACCAGGAGGAACGCAGGGTGAGCCAGGATCACGTCCGGATCGAGGACATCGACACCAGCAAGCCGCACCCTGCCCGGATCTACGACTATCTGCTGGGCGGCAAGGACAACTACGAGGTCGACCAGCAGGCCGGCGAGGCGCTGGCCGCCGCCGCGCCCGAGGTGCGGATCGGGTTGCGGGCCAACCGTGCCTTCATGCGGCGCGCGGTCCGGCATGTGGTCGGCAGCGGCGTACGCCAGATCCTCGACATCGGCACCGGGCTGCCCACCTCGCCGAATGTGCACGAGGTGGCGCAGGAGCTGGTGCCGGAGGTGCGGGTCGCGTACGTCGACAACGACCCGATCGTGAAGGCGCACGCCGACGCGCTGCTCAGCCGCTCGGGCGGCGGAACCAGCACGGTGCTCGCCGACCTGCGTGACCCACGAACCGTCCTGGACCACCCGGACGTCCGCCAGGTCATCGACTTCGACGAGCCGGTCGCCCTGCTCCTGGTGGCCGTCGTCCACTTCCTCGCCGACGCGGACAAGCCCGGGGAGATCCTCGCCACCCTGCGCGACGCGCTGCCGACCGGCAGTTTCCTGGTCCTCTCGCACGCGACGGGCGACTTCGCGGACCGCACGGACGCCCAGGCCGAGTACAGCAGAAAGGCCACCGCCAGCCTGAACCTGCGCCCGCGCGCGGAGGTGGAGCGGTTCTTCGACGGCTTCGAACTGGTCGACCCCGGCCTGACCCAGGTCCCGTTCTGGCGCCCCGACGGGCCGCCGCCGGAGAGGTCCGAGGAGATCGGCATCTACGGGGGTGTGGCCCGCATAACCAGGTGAGCCAGGTGAGCCGGAGGATCCAGATGGCCAGAAGGCTCCCGGCCGGAGACCCGACCTGCCGGAAACGCTGGCCGACGGCGACGCCGATGCCAGTGCCGTAGGTCCTCAACTCCCGCACGGTGGACGGTACTTCCACTGTGGGAAGTACTGGTGCCATTCGGCGCGGGTGATCGTCGGGTGGGCCGTGGCGCAGATGCGGGTGGCGACGCGGTCGATGTCGGGGTCCCAGAGGAGGGCGGTCCAGTCCTCGCTGCCGGTGGCGAGGGTGCGGCCGTCGGGGCTGAACGCGAGCGTGTCCACCGGCTTGGTGTGGCCGGTCAGCAGCACGGGTTCGCGGACCTCGCCGCCCGCTGTCACCCCGTACAGCCGCACCCTCTTGTCGGCGCTCGCGGCGGCCAGCGTCCGGCCGTCCGGCGCGAAGGCGACGGACATGACGCCGTCGGTGTAGCCGGTGAGACGGTCGCGGGAGAGCGGATGGCGGGGGTCGCCCAGGTCCCACAGTCGTACGGTGCGGTCCTCGCTGCCGGTGGCCAACGTGCGGCCGTCGGGTGTGAAGGCGACCGACTTCACGGCGCCGGTGTGGCCGGTGAGGACCGACAGCCGGGCGGGGTGGCGCGGGCGGGTGACGTTCCAGAGGGTGGCCGTACGGTTCCGGCCGGCCACGGCCAGGGTGCGGCCGTCGGGCGCGAACACCACGGAGTCGACGGCGCCGGTCAGCCGCAGGGCGGACAGCGGGCGGGGGCTGCGTACGTCGGTGGTGTTCCAGAGGCGTACGGTGCCCTGCTCGCCGCCGGTGGCGAGGGTGCGGCCGTCGGGGCTGAACGCGAGCGTGTTGACGTGATCGATCCGGGCGGGGACCGCGCTGAGCAGCCGGGTGGATGCCGCCTCCGGGGCCCATAACCTCACGGTGCCGTCTGCGCTGGCGCTGGCGAGGGTACGGCCGTCGGGGCGGAAGGCGACCGAGTTGACGGGGCCGGTGTGGCCGGTGAGCGGGGGGAGTTCGCGCGGGCGGCTCCGGTCGGCGAGGTTCCAGAGGCGTACGGCGCGGTCGTAGCTGGCGGTGGCGAGCAGCCGGCCGTCGGGGCTGAAGGCGACGGAGTAGAGCGAGCTGGTGGCGCCGGTCAGGGCGGGGCCGGGCAGGTCCCAGAGCCGGGTGCTCTGGTCCTCGCTGCCACTGGCGAGCGTGCGCCCTCCGGACCCGAAGGCCAGCGCCCGGACGCTCCCGGTGTGCCCGGTGAGCACCGCCGCCTCACGAACGGAACCGTCACCCTCTCCGTCACCTTCCACGTCCCACCGCCGTACGGTGCCGTCGGTGCCGCCGGTGGCCAGCCGCCGCCCGTCGGGGCTGAACGCGACGGCGTTGACGGCATCGGTGTGCGTGGTGAGCACCTGCGTCTGCCGGGGTCGAGCGGCCTGCCCCACGTTCCAGAGCCGCGCGGTGAAGTCGGCGCCGCCGGTGGCGAGTTGACGTCCGTCGGGGGCGAACGCCATCGCGTTCACGGGGCCGGTGTGGGCGGTGGGGGTGGCTCGGGATGTGGGAGTGGCCTGGGATGTGGGGGCGGCTTGGGCGGTCCGGTCGGCCCAGTCGGCTCCGCCTGCCTCGCCGGGCAGGCCCGTCCGTCCTGGGGTCGTCGACAGTCGGCGTAGCCGTGGTTGTCCGCTCGACTCCGCCAGCTCCCACAGCCGTACCGCGCCGTCTTCGTGCCCCGTGGCCAGCGAGAGTCCGTCCCGGTGGAACGCGGTGGCGGTGATGTCGGGGCCCGCGTCCAAGGTCGCGAGGGCGTGTGGGCTGCGGGGGTTCGACAGTTGCCAGACCCGGATTCCGTCGCGGGCGGCGGTCGTGAGGGTGCGGCTGCGGCTGCGGCCTTCGGGGGCGAATGCCAACCCCACCACCGGACCGGCGCCGCCCGGCAGCCGTGTCGCGAGCCGGGGGTGTCGTACGTCGGCTATGTCCCACAGCCCCACCGTGCCGTTCTCGCCCCCGGCCGCCAGCAGGCGCCCGTCGGGGCTGACGGCGACCGTGCGTACGGTGCCGCCGAGGCCGCCCAGGGTGAGCGGCCCGGCCGGCCGGTGCGGGTCGGGCACCCGCTGTAATCGCACGGTCCCGTCGGCGTCGCCGGTGACCAGGACGCGGCCGTCGGCGCTGAACGCCAGTGCGGTGACGGCACCCTGACGGCCCGTCAACTGGGTTGCGTACGGGGTCGCGAAGGTGCTGAGTACGCTGCCGCGCGCCTCCGGGGTGGGCGACAAACGGTAGGCGGCCAGGCTGAGTTGGGCGGCCAGGGCCGGGTTGACGCCGCGCAGTGCGGCCGCCCGTTCGGCGGCTCGCTGCGAACCGACGACGTCACGCTGCTGGTCCGCCGCCCGCTGTGCCCGTACGGCCAGGGCCGCTGTCGTGGTGGTCAGCACCAGCAGGACGCTCAGCAGCCCCACGCCCAGGCGCCGGAACCGGGCCCGGCGCCGTACCGCCGCGTGCTCCGCCGCCCGGGCGGCCAGACCGGCGTCGAGGAACTCCCGCTCCGGTACGGACATCGTCGTACGGTCGAGTCCGGCGGCCAGGGCGAGACGGGTGCCTCGGTAGAGCGCGCCGGGTTCGCGCCCGAGCGCCTCCCAGGTCTGGGCGGCGTCGGTGAGCCGGCGTGCGGTCCGGGTGGCCTCGCGGTCCTCGGTCAGCCAGCCGTGCAGCCGGGGCCAGCATCGGATCAGCGCCTCGTGCGCCAGCTCCACGCGCTCACGGTCCAGGGTGAGGAGGCGTGCGCCCGCTGCCAGGTCGAGTACGGCACGGATCTCGCCGGTGCCGGGGCCGGCACCGGTGCCAGCGCCAGTCCCACCAGCACGACCGGCACTGGCGCCACCACCAACACCGGTGTCACCGCCACGACCGGCGCCGGTACCGCCGCCACGGCCGACACCGCCAGCGCCAGCCCTGTCTCCGCCGCCACCCGCACCAGCGCCAGCGCCACCTCCGGCTCCGCCCCCGCCCTCGCCACCAGCCCGATTGCCGCCACCGGCCCCGCCGCCATCACCCGTGTCGGTCAGCCCAGTCAGCCCGTCCAGTTCCTCCAAGCGCGCCGGGCGCCGGGTGTCCTCCGTGCCGTCGCCGAGCGCGGTCAGCCGTACGAACACCTGGCGGGCCAACTGCTGGCGCCCCGGGTCCAGTTGCCGGTAGAACTCCTCGGCGGTGCGGGCGAGGGCGCCCTCCAGGCCGCCCGCCGCCTCGAACGCGTCCCGTGTCAGCGCGTTGCCGCGTCGGCGCCGCCAGGTCTGGAGCAGGGCGTGGGACAGCAGCGGGAGTACGCCCGCCTGGCCGTGGGCCTGTGCGATGAGCGTCGTCAGCAGGGCGCCCTCAATGGTGAGCCCGGCCCGTTGAGCGGGCTGCACGACCGCGCGGCGCAACTCGTCCAGGCTCATCGGCCCGACCGGCACCTGCGCGTCACGCATCGCCTCCACCAGGGGCGCGTGGTGGGTGCAGTGGGCGTAGAAGTCGGCGCGCGCTCCCAGGGCGACGCGACATCGGCCACTGGCGTCCGAGGCGGCGGAGACGAGCGCCTCGATGAAACGGTCACGCTCGGCGACATCCTGGCAGAGCGTGAACGTCTCCTCGAACTGGTCGACCACCAGCACGAGTTGACCGTCGGCCGCACCGGGCCGCGACGCGGTGATCTGCCGTACCAGGCGCCCCAGGTTCTCCGGGTTCTCCCTCAACTCCCCGTACAGCGCACCCGGCATGAGGCCCGCCATCGCCCCGAGCCGCACGGCGCACTCCTCCAACGGCCGTGCCCCCGGCGTCAGTACGACCACCGTCGTCGCGGCGGCGGCCTCAAGACGCGGGACCAGTCCGGCCCGCAGCAAGGACGACTTGCCCGAGCCCGAGGCGCCGATCACCACCACGAACCGCTGCCGCTCCAGCCGCCCGACCAGTTCCTCCAGCAGCCGCTCCCGCCCGAAGAACCACTCCGAGTCCTCCTCCCGGAACGACCGCAGTCCGGCGTACGGAGGGGGCTGGTCGTCCTCCTCGGCCGGGCCGGAAGCCGGATACTCCTCGCCGAGAAGGACCGCCACCTCCCGCCAGAGCCGCTCCCACTCCTCGACGTCCCCGTCGCAGGCCCGCACGTACGCCAGCGTGACCGCCAGTGTCGGCAGCCGGTGCCCGGAGGCGGCGGAGGACAGGGTCGAGATCGAATAGTGCGCCTGCTCGGCCAGTCTCCGGTACGGCGGATTCCCCGCCTTCCGCCTCAACTGCCGCAGTCCTGCGGCGAATTCGACTAACGGACCGTCCCCCGCGTCCAGCGGTCGCTCCCTGCGCGGCATCGCCGCACCTCCCCGATGGTCCCCGCAGCTCCCCGTGACTCCCCGTTCCCCCGTGTCACGGCTCGCGCGGCGGGTCGCATTTTTCAGGACTTGTTTGTTCGACACCAGGCTTCGAACACGAACAACGCACGAGCCGCTACATCTGGAGGACAAACCAGACGACAAGAAAGGAACACCGTGCGCAAGAAGGCAGGAGCAGGTCTGGCAAGTGTTCTCCTGGCGATGGCGGCGGTCGTCGCCACGGTCGCCGGAACCGGCACGGCGAGCGCCGCGCCCGTCAGCGGCCGCGCCGCGTTCGTCACTGAGGCCCACGGGGCAGGCCTCAGCGACAAGCAGCCCCGGCAACTGGGCGACGTGGGGATACTCGCAGAAGGGTTCGGCTCCACCGAGTGCATAGGCGGAGCCGACTACGGCTGGTTCTGCGCGTACTCGGGCCCGAACTTCACCGGCGAGCGCCTCGGCATCTACAGGTGCGGCGTGACGTGGAACATCCCGTGGGTCAGCGTCGGCTCGTGGGACAACAACCAGACCGCGGGCACCCGGCCCCTACTGACCTTCACGAACGGGTCGACCTGGCTGATGCCCGCCGCCCACAGCATCCAGCCCTCCGGCGTGGACTGGGCCCCGGTGCGGTCCATCCGCGCCTGCTGACCACCAGATCGCACCACATGGCACCTCATGGCACCTCATGACGCCGGGTGGCATCACTTGACATCAAGTGGTGCCACCCGGTGCCATTTCATGCCCCCACACGTTTTCGCAGCTCAGAGCCCCTCTCACCACACCCCACCCCCCGCCGGCGCCATCAAGGCTTGCATAGGCGCCATAGCGGTGCCACAATGGCGTCATGGACCTCACCCCGTACGTCGACTCCCTCCGCCGTGAACTCGCGGTGGCCGCCGAAGCCGGCGGCGACGAAGCCCGCGAGCTGGCCGAGCGGCTCACCGCGCCCCTGCAGTCGGCGACCCGGCTGACCATGCTCAACGTGCTCTCCGCCGCGATGGACGAGATCACCCGCGAACTCGCCCCCGGCTCGGTCGACGTACGGCTGCGCGGGCTCGACCCCGACTTCGTGGTGACACCACCGCCCAGCTACGACCGCGCCCCCGAGGAGCCGGCCACACCCGCCGAACCCCTCAGGGCCCCGGCCGACGGCGACGAGGGCGGCATCGCCCGCGTCAATCTGCGCCTGCCGGCCCACCTCAAGGCCCGCGCCGAGGAGGCCGCGACCCGCGAGGGCCTGTCGGTCAACGCGTGGCTGGTGCGCGCGGTGTCGGCCGCGGTCGACGGCGGCACCCGGCCGCGTACGCCGGAGAAGAGCCAGACCGTCGGACAGAGCTTCACGGGCTGGGTGCGCTAACCGCGTTCCCACCTGCGCACTCCCCTCCGCACCACCTCACCCACACCACGTCCCACCAGCGGGGACGTCTCCAAGACCCAAGAGGACGGGACAGCCATGCCTTCTTTCGACACTCCCGAAGCGATCTCGGTCACGGCGCGCGTGGAGGCCGGTTCCATCCAGTTCACCGCGGGCGACCGCCTCGACACGGTCGTCGAGGTACGGCCCCGCGACCCCAAGAAGGACGTGGACGTACGGGCGGCCGACCAGACCGAGGTCACCTACGCGGGCGGCACACTGACCGTCCGGACGCCCAAGGGCAATCTGCTCGGCCTCGGCCGTACCGGCACGGTCGACGTGAATGTCGAACTGCCCACGGACTCACGCGTCGACATGACCGGCTCCTGGGCCCAGGTGCTCGGCGAGGGCCGGCTCGGCGAGGTCCGGGTGAAGACCTCGTCCGGCGACGTCCGCCTCGACACGACCGGCCCGCTGCACCTGACCGCGGCGCACGGCTCGATCACCGTCGACCGGATCGAGGGCACGGCCGAGATCACCACCAGCTCCGGCAGTCTGCGCGTCGGCCTCATCGACGGCTCCGCCGTCCTGAAGAACTCGCACGGCACCACGACCGTCGGCGCCGCGACCGGCGAACTGCGCGTGAGCGGCTCCAACGGTGACATCGAGATCCGGCGCGCCGAGGACTCGGTCACCGCCACCACCGCCCACGGCACCCTGCGCGTGGACGAAGTGGCCCGTGGCGAGGTCCAGTTGGAGACCGCCTTCGGTGCCATCGACATCGGCGTCCGCGAGGGCACGGCCGCCTGGCTCGACGTCAGCTCGAACTCCGGCCAGGTACGCAACGCGCTCGCCGCGTCCGACAACCCGGGGCAGTCCGAGGACACCGTCAGGATCCGCGCCCGCACCCGGTACGGCAGCATCGACATCCGCCGCGCCAAGGCCTGAGCACCTCCGGCACCTCCAACACCTCCGGCACCTCCAACTCCCGCTCCGCTCCCACCACTTCAGCCTTCTCTCAGGCTCTCAGGAGGGCCACATGCCTTCATCTGTCATGCCCACGCCCAATGCAGCCAGTACGTCCAATGCATCCAATACGTCCAACGCGATCGCCCCCGCCATCTCCACCCTCGGTCTGCGCAAGTCGTACGGCGACAAGACCGTCCTCGACGGCATCGATCTGCGCATCCCCACCGGGTCCGTCTTCGCGCTCCTCGGCCCGAACGGCGCCGGCAAGACCACCGCCGTGAAGATCCTCTCCACCCTCATCAGCGCCGACGACGGACAGGCCCAGGTCGCGGGCCACGACATCGCCACGTCACCGGACGGAGTGCGGGCCGCGATCGGCGTCACCGGGCAGTTCTCCGCCGTGGACGGCCTGATCACCGGCGAGGAGAACATGCTCCTCATGGCCGACCTCCACCACCTGCCCAGGCAGGAGGGACGGAAGGCCGCCGCCGAACTCCTGGAGCGCTTCGATCTGACGGAGGCCGCGACCAAGCCCGCCTCCACCTACTCCGGGGGCATGAAGCGCCGCCTGGACATCGCCATGACGCTGGTCGGCAGCCCCCGGATCATCTTCCTCGACGAGCCGACCACCGGCCTCGACCCGCGCTCCCGCCACAACATGTGGGGCATCATCCGCGGGCTGGTCGCCGACGGGGTGACGGTGTTCCTCACCACGCAGTACCTGGAAGAGGCCGACGAACTCGCCGACCGTATCGCCGTGTTGAACGACGGGAAGATCGTCGCCGAGGGCACCGCAGAAGAGCTGAAGCGCCTCGTCCCCGGCGGCCACGTCCGCCTCCGCTTCACCGACCCCGACACCTACCGCTCCGCCGCCACCACCCTGCGCGAAGTCACCCGGAACGACGAGGCCCTGACCCTCCAGATCCCCAGCGACGGCAGTCAGCGCGAACTGCGCTCCCTGCTCGACTGGTTGGACGCGGCCGGCATCGAGGCGGACGAACTGACCGTGCACACCCCGGACTTGGACGACGTGTTCTTCGCCCTGACCGGCCCCGCCAACGTCGCCGACGATGCCAAGGAGAACGTCCGATGAGCAGCGCCCTCACCCTCGCCGTCCGCGACTCGAACACCATGCTGCGCCGCAACCTGCTCCACGCACGCCGCTACCCGTCGCTCACCCTGAACGTGCTGCTCACGCCGATCATGCTGCTCCTGCTCTTCGTCTACGTCTTCGGCGGCGCGATGAGCGCGGGCATCGGCAGTGATGGGGCGGACCGCTCCGCCTACATCGCGTATCTCGTCCCGGGCATCCTGCTGATGACCATCGGCTCCACCACGATCGGCACGGCCGTGTCCGTCTCCATGGACATGAACGAGGGCATCATCGCCCGCTTCCGTACGATGGCGATCCACCGCGGATCCGTGCTCATCGGGCACGTCGTCGGCAGCGTCATGCAGGTGCTCGCCAGCCTGGCCCTGGTCGGCGCCGTCGGGGTGGCCATCGGGTTCCGGTCCACGGACGCGACGGCCCTGGAATGGCTGGCCGCGATCGGACTGCTCGTACTGTTCGCCCTGGCGCTGACCTGGATCGCGGTCGGGATGGGCCTGTCCAGCCCGAACCCCGAGGCGGCCAGCAACACGGCGATGCCGTTGATCTTCCTGCCGCTGATCTCCAGTACGTTCGTGCCGATCGACGCGATGCCGGGCTGGTTCCAGCCGATCGCCGAGTACCAGCCCTTCACGCCGGCCATCGAGACCCTGCGCGGTCTGCTCCTCGGGACGGAGATCGGCAACAACGGCTGGATCGCGGTGAGCTGGTGCCTGGTACTGGCCGCGCTCGGCTACTACTGGTCCAAGTCGCTGTTCGACCGCGACGCGAAGTAGCGGACGCGGTCGGACGAAACGGCCGCAAAAAACTTCGGGCGGCGATGTCGAGAACCCGCGCCCCGCTCCGTCCCAGCTGTGAACGCGACCAGAATGGGCCGCACCAGCACACCCAGGAGACACACCATGGCCAAGTACCTGCTGCTCAAGCACTACCGAGGCGCCCCGGCCGCCGTCAACGACGTGCCCATGGACCAGTGGACTCAGGACGAGATCACGGCGCACGTCCAGTACATGCGGGACTTCGCGGACCGGCTCGAAAAGACGGGCGAGTTCGTCGACGGTGAGGCGCTGGCCCCCGAGGGGGCGTGGGTCCGGTACGACGGTGAGGGGCGCCCGCCGGTCACCGACGGCCCGTTCGCCGAGACCAAGGACCTGATCGCCGGCTGGATGATCATCGACGTCGACACCTACGACCGTGCCGTCGAACTGGCCGGGGAGCTGTCGGCCGCCCCCGGAGCGGGCGGCAAGCCGATCCACGAGTGGCTGGAGGTACGCCCGTTCCTGGCCGCACCCCCCACCATCACGGACTGCCCCCACTAATGACCCCGTCCACCCCGTCCACCCCATCGAACCCATCGAACCCATCGATGGACGAGGCCCTGCTCCGAAGCCTCACCCCGAACGTCCTCGCCGTCCTCGTCCGCCGCGGAGCCGACTTCGCGGCGGCCGAGGACGCCGTACAGGACGCGCTGGTGGAGGCGGTCCGCGTCTGGCCCGACGACCCGCCCCGGGACCCGAAGGGCTGGCTGGTCACGGTGGCGTGGCGCCGGTTCCTGGACGCGGCCCGAGCGGACACGGCCCGCCGCAGACGAGAGGACCGCCTGGACGAGGAGCCGACACGGGGCCCCGCCCCGGCGCAGGACGACACACTCCAGCTGTACTTCCTGTGCGCCCACCCGTCCCTGACCGCGTCGTCCGCGGTGGCCCTCACGCTCCGCGCGGTCGGCGGGCTCACCACTCGCCAGATCGCCCAGGCCTATCTGGTCCCCGAGGCGACGATGGCGCAGCGCATCAGCCGGGCCAAGCGCACGGTGTCGGGCGTACGGCTGGACCAGCCCGGCGACGTCGCCACCGTCCTGCGCGTCCTCTACCTGGTCTTCAACGAGGGCTACTCCGGCGACGTGGACCTGGCCGCCGAGGCCATCCGCCTCACCCGACGCCTCGCGACCGCGATCGACCACCCCGAGGTGGCGGGGCTGCTGGCCCTGATGCTGCTCCACCACGCGAGGCGCGCGGCCCGGACAACCCCCGACGGGGACCTGGTACCACTCGCCGAACAGGACAGAACCCACTGGGACACGAAGACGATCGCCGAGGGCGTGGCGATCCTCCAGACCGCCCTCTCCCGAGACCGCCTGGGCGAGTTCCAGGCCCAGGCGGCCATCGCGGCCCTCCACGCGGACGCACAGACCGCCGAGGAGACGGACTGGGTCCAGATCGTGGAGTGGTACGACGAGCTGACCCGCCTGACGGACAACCCGGTGGTCCGCCTGAACCGCGCGGTAGCGGTGGGCGAGGCGGACGGCCCCCGCGCAGGCCTGGCGGAGCTGGCGAAACTGGACGACGCACTACCCCGCCACACGGCGGTGGCGGCCTACCTCCACGAACGCGACGGCGACACGAAAACAGCGGCCCGCCTGTACGCCGAGGCCGCCCAAAAGGCCCCCAACCTCGCCGAACGCAACCACCTGACCCGCCAGGCGGCCCGCCTCAACGCCGACCGGTAACTCATCCAGGCGTCGCGATTCGCGGCGACGAATACAGGCGCTGGTCCTTTCCCAGGGGTTGTTCCTCGACCCTGCCGAGCCACAGGAGTACGCCGTGGCGTCGCTCCCAGAGGGACACGTACACGCCCTTGACGAACCGCTCCGGTACGAACGCAATCCCCCAAGCGACGCCCCAGGGGTCCCAGAGCAGGCCGAAAAGCAGGATCGGCAGTCCGACGGTGACAATGAAGGATCCGTGGAAGCTGCGGCGCATGGACTCACGCGGGACGGGGAGTATCGCCTCGGGGTCGGTCAGGGGGAGCGCGCTCTCGAAATCGCGCTTCTCGCCGCCCAGCCACCACGACCGTGTCAAAACCCCCTGCAGGCCGATCAGCCCCATGGCCACTGCAAGCCACAGCGCGAGAAACACCTCTCCGTTGTCAGTCTGCGGCAGCCCGCGCAGGGCGATGACCACAGGCGCGGTGACTGCCGTGGCGATCCCCACCTCGACGACCGCCGACAACTGATGGTGAACGTAGCGCACCACAGTTTTCCCCCTCCGCATGCGCCTCCCAGGGCGCACACGGGACTCACTATGTACGATCGTCAGCGAGCCGCGAACCCCACGAACTCGGCCCAGGCGGCACGGGTTACGACGATCACGGGACCCTCGGGAGCCACCTTGCTGTCACGCACCGGGACGACGCCGTGGAATCCGGGGGCCACTTCGACGCAGTTGCCGCCGTCGTTGCCGCTGTAGCTGCTCTTGATCCAGGTCGCCATGTCGAGTGCGTGCCTGCGCATGATGCTCGTAACCCTCCATCACGTCGCTGATCAGAGCGGCGGATTCGCGGGCCGACGGGATGTCCGCCCTGAGCACATCATAAGTCTGGCTGTGCCGTGCGTAATCGGCTGGATCATTGGTGAAGTACCCCTGGCTCAGCGACTCCGAGTACACCCACCGTTCGCCGGGGAGGTCGATCAGGGACATGGAACTCTTCGGCGGGACAAGTCCGAACAGGCCGGTCGGGACCACCTGGATACGGATGTTGGGGCGCTGCCCGACACCCAGCAGATGCGCGCACTGGTCGCGCATGACCTCCGGGCTGCCCACCGCGTTGCGCAGACAGCTCTCGTCCAGGACAGCGACGTACAAGGGGCCGTCGTCCGCCAGGAATCGCGGCTGGCGACTCAACCTGGCCCGGACACGGTCCTCCACTTCCTTACCGGTCGAAATCTGGGAGAACAGGGCGTGCGCGTAGCCCGGAGCCTGCAACAAGCCGGGGATGACCTGCTCTTGATACTCCCGAAGAGCCACCGCCTCCCCATCCATCCTTGCCCGCCGCTCGAACCAGTCCGGATGCTGAACCTCCGGATACCAGTCCACCTTCTTCCACAGCCGCAGCAACACCCCACCCGTGCCCAGCAGTTCGTCGCACGTCTTCGCGAACGTGTCCTGCGGGACGCTGATCCCCGCCTCCACCTTCGCCACGTGGGACCGGTCGCACGGGATCTGCTGGGCCAGCGCCGCCTGGGTCAGGAACGCGGCCTCGCGGAAGTGTCGTAACACCTCACCGAACAGCGCGGCGTTGCTGACTCCCGTCCCGGAACCGTCCTCCGCGTTACGTCGCGCCACGCGCCCTCCTCATGTGCCAGTGCCCTGTTCACACGCCCCAGGCGTTGAACCGGACCGTTCCCCTCAGCCACCCTCGATACACCCAGAGTAATGACGAACAGTGACGTACGTACGGAGTTGGCGCATGAACGACGAACAGCACATCGAGCCGGGGACGACGACGAGCCGGCGGGCGGCCATCCACCACTCGGGGCTCAACCTGCTGCCCGCCACGATCTATCCGTCACCTCCCGTACCCGTCCCGGACTGCGCCACCTGCGACGAGCTGGCCGAGATGCGCCGCATCGCCCGGACCGAGGCCGACCGCAGCCGCGAGGCCGACGCGAACGTGCTGCTCCGCCGCCACCAGCGACAGGCGCACACCGGGGACGGGGAAGGTGGGGAAGGTACGGAGAAGCCCCGCCACCGCGTCTTCCGATACGTCCCGTACTCCATCGTCCAGGACGGCTCCGCCGAGCCCGAGTACGAGGCGCGCTGCGTCTCGGGCGACGAGCGCGACTGCGGGGCCGTGTCGGGACGGCACGCGAACCCGGCCGAGGTCGAGGAGTGGCAGCGCCTGCACACCCAGGAGACCGGCCACACCCGCTACCGCCGCTGCTTCGCCGACTACTCGGTACTGGAGCCGCAGGCATAGGAGCGAGCGCCCGTCGCGATGAGTTTCGACCGGGTCGGGAGTCTGTTGTGGTGACGACCGTCGCTGGAGCTGGAGTACGTACGGAGGACACCATGACGAACACGCCCGTCGTAGACCTGGCCACCTGGCAGGCCGCCCGTGACGAGCTGCTGGTCCGCGAGAAGGCCCACACCCGTGAGGGCGACGCCATCGCCGCGGCCCGCCGCCGACTGCCGATGGTGGAGTTCGACGGGACGGTCGAGGTCGTCGGCCCCGACGGCCCGGTCCCGTTCCTGGACCTGTTCGAGGGCCGCGACGAACTCGTGGTCTACAAGCACATGTGGTACGACGGCGCACCGCACCAGGGCCAGTGCGAGGGCTGCACCACCACGGCCTGGCACCTGAAGGACGCCGTCTACCTCAACGCCCGGGGTGTGTCCTTCGCCGTCCTGACGACGGGCCCTTGGGACGAGGTGGCCGACTTCGTCGAGTTCATGGGCTACACCCAGCCCTGGTACTCGGTACGCGACGTGGCCGGCCCGGCCGGTGGCGCCATGGGCTACCTCACCTCCTACCTGCGCGACGGCGACCGCGTGTTCCTCACCTACTCCACGACGGGCCGAGGCAACGAGCGGGTCAACGGCTCCCTCGGTCTGCTCGACATGACCCCCTACGGCCGCGGCGAGGCCTGGGAGGACAACCCCGAGGGCCATCCCGAGGGAGGAGCCCCGTGCTGGTCCTGGCGCTCGGACGCCGAGGGCAACCCCTCCTGGGGCCCGACCAGCCGCCCGGTCCCCCAGTGGTCCCGCCCCGACGCGACCCCCGTCCAGACCCTCGGCCGCCAAGGCCCCCACCACTGACGGACGCCCTCAGCGACGCGCCGTGGTCGCCGCCGACCACACCCCGGCCCCCACACATACGACGACCAGCACCGCCAGAACAACGATGCCCGGGTTCACCCACATCGGCACAAGGTCGTAGTCGGCGTTGCACTTGTTGTGCAGCGGGAACCATTGGCCCGGCTCCCGCCAGTACTCGGCCCGGTACTCCTCGTCCACCCGCTGACCGACAGAAGCACAGGTCTCGTCGAGTTCATGACCGCCGGAGAACATCCCGACGAAGTACGTCACCCCCAGCAGAAACAAGAAGACGACGGCCAGAGCCGCTTCGCGACCACCCCGAGATACGCCACGCCGAGCCAGAAGTGCCGGGGTCACAAGCTGTGGGCGACGGGGTGCAGAGGTTCGTACAGCGGCAGCTCGGCGCCACTGGGGAGCCGGATCGCCGTCAACCGGCCCCAGCGTTGTTCGCTGACCGGGCGGGTGATCTCGACGCCCTGCGCGCGGAACTCGCCGAGCTGGGCGTCAAGGTCGTCGCACATCAGGAAGAACTCGTGCTGGGGCGGGCCGTCGGTCGGGTGCACGGCCACCTCGGCCGGGGGCAGCTTGAAGATGAGCCAGCCGCCGCCCGCGTCGACGCCGGGAAAGTCGAGGACGTCACGGAGGAACGCGCGGTCCGCCTCGGCGTCCTGGCTGTAGAGGATGACATGTGCACCGCTGATCATGGCTTGCTCCTGCCCCTTCGACGTGAGCGCGGTCGTGTCCTCGGCATCCTGGCACGCTCAGGCGGCAGAGCGACCGCACGTCTGCCGCGTGCTCGCCCGGCTCGCCGTCTTCGTCGCCCTCGACCTCGGCCTCGACCTCAACCTCGATCCGGACAACCCCTCGTCGATGAACGACGCCTACCAGGCCGCTCCGCCCGGGAAACCGCCCCCGCGCAGAAACGCCCCCGTCCGGGAACCGGCCACCACCGCGACCTCCTCCGGCGTCCCCTCCGCCACCACGAGCCCGCCCCCGGCGCCGCCCTCCGGGCCGAGGTCGACGAGCCAGTCGGAGGCGCGCATGACGTCGAGGTTGTGCTCGATCGTCACGACCGAGTGGCCCGCGTCGACGAGGCGTTGGAGTACGTCGAGCAGGCGGGCGGTGTCGGCGGCGTGCAGGCCTGTGGTCGGCTCGTCGAGGAGGTAGAGGGTGCGTCCGGTCGCGCGGCGCCCCAACTCCTTGGCCAGCTTGAGGCGTTGGGCCTCGCCGCCGGAGAGGGTGGTGGCCGGCTGGCCGAGGGGGAGGTAGCCGAGGCCCACGTCCGAGAGCCGCCGCAGCCGGGCCGCGACCTGCCGTACGCCCCGGAAGACGGTCAGCGCCTCGTCCACCGTGGCGGCCAGTACCTCGGCGATGTCGTACCCGTCGTAGCGGACCGCGAGCACCTCGCTCCGGAACCGGCGGCCCCGGCAGCCCGGACACCGCACCTCCACCGCGGGCAGGAAATGCATGTGCACGGCGAGCACACCGGCACCCTCGCACCGCTCGCAGCGCCCGCCCGGCACGTTGAAGGAGAAGGAGGCGGGAGTCAGGCCCCTGGACCTTGCCGTGTCCTGCGCGGCGAACAGCTCTCTCACCGGCGTGAAGACGTCCGCGTACGTCGCCGCGTTCGAACGCGGGAGGCGGCTGATCGGCTCCTGGTCGATCGTCACGACCTTGTCGAGATGCTCCCAGCCGTCGATGCCGTCGTGCTCCCCCGGCGACACCGGCAATGCCCTTGCCGGGTCCAGACGTTGCTGTGCCGCCCGCCCCAACACATCCAGTATCAGCGTCGACTTGCCCGACCCGGACGGCCCGGTGACCGTCACCAGCCGCCCGAGCGGAATCCGTACGGTGACGTCCCGGAGGTTGTGTGCACGGGCCCCGCGAATCACCAACTCCTCGGCCCTGTCCGGCCGTTCCTTCCGTACGGGGTGCTGGAGCCGCCCCGACAGATACGCCCCGGTGACCGACCCCTCCGTCGCCGCCACCTCCTCCGGCGTCCCCGAGGCGACGACCCGGCCGCCGTCCCGGCCCGCGCCAGGACCGATGTCGACGACGTGATCGGCGGCCCACAGCACGTCCAGGTCGTGCTCGATGACGAGGACCGTGTTGCCCAGGTCGCGCAGACGGCGCAGTACGTCGACGAGGCGGGCGGTGTCGGCGGGGTGCAGCCCGATCGTCGGCTCGTCGAGGACGTACAGCATGCCGGTGAGGCCCGAGCCGAGCAGCGCGGCCAGGCGCAGCCGCTGGGACTCGCCTGCGGAGAGGCTGGTGCTCGACTGGTCGAGGGTCAGATAGCCGACCCCGGTGTCGACGAGCCGTCGTACCCGCTCCTCCAGGTCGGCCACGACGGGCTCGGCGAACCGCCACTCGTCCCCGGTCGCCCGTGACCTCAACTCGCCCACCCAGTCCGCGAGTTCGGCGAGCGGCAGCCGGGCCGCGTCCGTGATGCCGAGCCCGTGCACGGTGACGGCCCGGCTCTCGCCACGCAGCCGGGTCCCCGCGCACGCCCCGCAGACCTCCTTCACCATCGAACGCTCGGCCTTCTGCCGGTAGTCGGTGTCGTCGACCCGATCGGCGTAGCGCCGCATGAACGCGGTGACGACCCCCTCGAAGCGGCCTGCGGAGACGGTGGTCGGGGCCTCGACAGCCGGGAAGCGGCGCCGGAACTCCGGTGACTCGACCCCGTACAGGAGCAAGTCCCTTGCCGCCGGGGCCAGTTCGGTGACCGGAGTGTCCGCGTCGAAGGTGAGGCCGTAGTGGTGGGCCGCTGCCAGCAACAACTGCACGTTCCGCTCGACGACTTGCCGGGGCCAGCCCCGCACCGCACCGGCGGCGACGCTCGACTCCTCGTCCACCAGGGTCCGTACGTCCACCCGGATCACCTCGCCGAGCCCCGTGCAGGAGGGGCAAGCACCGGCGGGCTTGTTGAAGGAGAAGGAACCCATGACGAGTCCGGGCACGGGCGCGGCGCAGTGCGGACAGTTCACGCCCCCGGCCCCCTCCCTCTCCTCCTCGTCGTCGCCTTCCGGGGCGTGGGCGTACGACGGAGGGACCCCCTCCCCACAGCTCGGGCACGGCCGTACGCCGATCCGGGACCACAGCAGCCGCAGATAGGTGAAGACCTCGGTCGCCGTGCCGACCGTCGAGCGCGGGCCGCGTCCGGCCGGGCGCTGGTCGACGCTGACCGACGGGGACAGCCCGGTGATCGAGTCGACGGAGGGCCTGCTGACACCGGCGGTCGCCACACCCCACGACTCCATGTACTGCCGGTGGCTCTCCCGGTGGAGGGTGTCGAGGGCGAGCGTGGACTTGCCGGAACCGGAGAGACCGGTCATGACGACCAGTTTCCGCTTCGGGATCGCGAGCGAGACGTTCTTGAGATTGTGGAGACGGGCACCTTTGACGTGCATCACGGAACTTCGGTCAACCGTGTCTTCATCCATACCTTCAAGTTTTTCATTGAAGTTCCTGTTGAGATTTTTAGGCAGAAACACCGGGCCGCACTGCCTCTAAGCTTCAAATCCGTGATGAACCACGAGTCGCGACTCCGTCCCGTCGACCTGGCCCGGCTGTCGGGACTGTCGACGCAGCAGATCCGCAACTACGAGGACGCGGGCGTCCTGCCCCCGGCGGCGCGGACGGAGTCGGGGTACCGCGTCTTCGGGGACGTGCACCGCCGCGCGCTGCTCACCTACCGGGCCCTGCAACCGGGGTACGGCCCACTGGCGGCGACCGCCGTCATGCGGACCCTGCACGACGGTGACGTACCGGGCGCCCTCGCGCTCGTCGACGCGGCGCACGCCGGGCTGCACGAGCAGCGGACGGCACTGCGGGCGACCCGCGAGGCCCTGGAGGCCCTGGCCACCCGGCGGACTCCGGCGGCGACACCCCGTACGGCCGACCTGCGGATCGGCGAGGTGGCCGCACTGCTCGGCGTACGGACGTCCGCGCTACGGGTGTGGGAGGCGGCGGGACTCCTCACCCCGGCCCGCGAACGCGGCACGCGCTACCGCCGGTTCGGCCCCGACGACATCCGCGACGCCCGCCTGATCCAGACCCTCCGCCGCAGCCACTACCCCCTGGACCAGATCAGCCCGGTACTGGAAGAACTGCGTCAGCAGGGCAGCACGGAGGCACTGCGCGCGGCGGTCGCGGCACGTGGGGAGGCACTGGCGGGGCGCACGCGGGCGATGCTGACGGGGGCGGGGCGGTTGGCGGAGTACATCGAGTACGTCGAGCGGCGCGGGACGGTCATCGGAGCGGCGCCGGTCAGCTCACCTGGTCGTACCGGCCCAGGAAGCGGAACTGACCGCCCCTGACCTGGTACAGGAAGCTCGTGTTCTCGGGTCGGAGGCTGTGGGTGATGTCCTGGTTGAAGCGGATGGGCTTGGCCACACCGTCGTAGGTGAGTTTGAAGAGGCGTTCGGCGACCTGCCCGGGGGTGATGCCGGCGCCGCCGCCGTTGGCGTTCAGGGAGGCGGCGATCAGACCCACCGCGTCATAGGCCTCGGCGGCCCAGCGGGCGGGAGGCGCGCCGTAGCGGTCGCGGTACGCGGCGGTGAAGGCCTTGGCGGCCTTGCTGTCCGACGACTGCGGTTCGCTGTAGGGCGCCCCCGACACCCAGCCCTCGGCGGCCTCGCCCGCGGCCTCCGGGAAAGCCGGGCGCATGACGGGTTCGAAGGTCACCCGGGGACCGGTGAAACCCGCGGTGGCCAGCGCGCGGGCACAGGCCGCGGCCCGGGTCGGCGAGGTGCCCGCGTAGACGACGGCCTCGGGGCGCGTGGCCAGCGCGGCGGCGACGGCCGGGCCGAAGTCGTCCGTGCCGGACGCCACCGGGTGGACGGTGGCGGTGCCCTCACTGGGCGGTGTCTCGCGCAGGTCGCGGGCGAGGCCGGCGGCCATCTCGCCCGCGGCCTGATCCTGGACGACGGCGGTGCGCTCGACCTTGTGGACCCAGGTCAGGTAGGCGAGCACCGGTGTGGTCCGGTACCTGCTCGGGGCCGTGGTCACGCAGAGGGTGCGTTCCGTGGCCGCAGACAGCCCCAGGGCGTCGTAGTCGGCCGAGACGAGCAGGACCGGCGTGGACGCCTCCCCGTACAGGGGGACCGCCACGCGGGCGGCGGCGACGGTGGTGGGGCCGATCACCGCGCACAGGGACCGCTCGGCGAGCAGCTTGCGGGCCCCTGCCTTCGCCCGCCCGGCCTCGCCCCGGTCGTCGTACGAGGTGAGGGCGAGCCGGAAGCGGGTGTCCTTGCGGGCGTTGTGGGCGGCCACGGCGAGCCGGGCGCCGCGCTCCTGCGCCAGTCCGACCTCTTTCTGATCACCTGTCAGGGCGGCCTGGAAGCCGATGACATGGGTGGGCAGGTTCTGCGCCGCGCCGCCCTGCGTGGTTTCCTGACGGTTCATCAGAACGATCGCGGTGCCGGTACCGGACGCAGCGAGGACCGCGACGGCCGAGCCGCCGATGGCGAGGATCCGGCGCCGGGAGGGCGCGCGTCCCTCGTCGATGAGGGTGGGCTCCAGTGGGGCCGTGGGTCCGCTCTGCCGGGGCGGCGGGTCCAGAGCGCGGGCCGAGCGGTCGGCGACCAGGCGTAGCACGGCGGAGGGGAGCCAGTCGGCCGGGAGGGCCGGGGCGGAGGTGAACTCCTGTACGGGAGTGGTCTGTTGATGGGGAGCGGCCTGTTGATCGGGGCCGGTCGCCGGCTGCTTGACATCCCGCAGGGAGCGGGCGAGCTCGGTGGCTGTGGGGCGCCCGGCGGGGTCCTTGGCCAGGCAGCCCGCGATCGCCGTACGCAGGGGGAGCGGCAGCCGGTCGAGGCCGGGTACGTCGGGTTCCTCGTGCACGGTGCGGTACAGGACGGCGGCCGGGTCGCCGAGGCCGAAGGGCCGCTGCCCGGTGAGGGCGTACGCCAGCACACAGCCCAGGGCGAACAGGTCGCTCGCCGGGGCCGCCTCGCCACCGGTCCGGGCCTGCTCGGGGGCGAGGTAGCCGGGGGTGCCGACGATCGCGCCGGGCTCGGTCAGCGCCGTGGCACCGCCGGCCTGGGCGATGCCGAAGTCGATCAGCCGGGGGCCGTCGAGGGCGAGCAGGACGTTGCCCGGTTTGACGTCCCGGTGCACCAGGCCGGCACCGTGCACCTCGGTCAGTGCCTCCGCCAGCCGGGCGCCGAGCGCGGTGACGGCGTACGGCGTCAGCGGGCCGTGGCCGTCCACCGCCTCGGCCAGGGACGGCCCCGGCACGAACGCGGTGGCCAGCCACGGCTCGCGGGCCTCGGCGTCGGCGTCGGTGACCGGCACCAGCCAGCGGCAGGTGAACCCCCTGGCCAGCCGCGCCTCGCGCCGGAACCGTTCCCGGAAGGCCCGGTCGGCGGCGTACTCGGCGCGGATGACCTTCAGGGCGACCAGGGTCCCGTCGGCGGTGCGGGCCAGGTAGACCACGCCCATGCCGCCCGCGCCGAGCCGGGCGAGCAGCCGGTGCCCGCCCAGCTCGCCGGGGTCGTGCGCGTGCAGCGCCCGCATCAGTCCAGCTCCTCCGGTTCCACGGCCACCGTCCCAGCCCCTCCGACATCTACCGCGCCGGATCCCGTCGGATCCCGTCGGATCAGCTTCCGGTGAGGTCCAGGACGCCCACGTACGCGAACCGGCTGTTCTGGACGCGGTACTGGTGCATCAGTCGCTGCTTCATCCGCTTCCGGTCGTCGAAGGCGTAGGTCGCGGCCACCCCGGTGAACCGGGCCGCGGCGAGGGCCCGGGTGAGCCGGTCGTGGGTGGGCCGCTTCCCGCCCTTCGGGGCGAGGGCGGTGAGCCGGTCGGCGAGCAGCCGCGTCACGTCGTACGCCTCGGCCGCCCACGGGCCCGGCGCGCTGCCGTACCGCTTGCGGTAGGCGGTGGCGAAGGCGCTCACGGGTGCGGCGTCGGGTCCGATGTACGACGTCAGCGCCTGCCAGCCCTCGGCCGCCCGGCCCGCCCCGGCGACGAAGGCCCCGGTGGCGGAGGCGGCGTCGAGGTAGCGGGGCCCGGTGAAGTTCCGCTCCGCGAGGGTACGGGCGACCGCGGCGGCGCGTTCGGGGGTGCCGATGTAGTAGAAGCCGTCGACACCGCGGCCGAGCATGTCGTCGGTGACGGGTGCCAGGTCGCTCGTGCTCGCGAGGGCCGGCACCACGCGCAGGTACAGCTCCAGCTGGCCGCTCGCGGCGCTGCTGGTCACGAGCACTGACTCCATGCCGACCAGCCCGCCCGCCCTGTCGCCCAGCAGACCCATTTTGCCGACACCCCCCGCGCCGAGTGCGGTGACAGTGGCGAAGGCGCCGTACGCGGACAGCGTCGCGGCCTGGAAGTACGAGCGCGGGTCGGTGCCGGCGATGCCCGCCTGCGCGGCGCGGGTCGACAGCTCCGACACCGTCAGCAGGGGCATCACGGCGGCGTCGTAGACCTCCAGCGCGGCCAGCGTCGAGGCGTAGCCGGTGGGGCCGACCACGGCGAGGACATCGGTGGCGCCGGTCAGCCGCCGCGCCGCCCGGACCGCGCGGGCCGGCTCCCCCCGGTCGTCCTCGGTCCGCAGGGCGAGGGTGAACGGCCTGCCCTCGCGTGCGTTGAACCGCTCCACCGCCAGCCGCGCGCCCCGCTCCTGCGCCCGCCCGGCCTCCCGCAGCGGGCCCGTCAGATCCGCGTGGAGGCCGATGACCCAGGGGCTGTTCGCGGTCTGTGCCCGCGGAGTGTCCTCGTCGTCGCGCAACGCCGCCCACAGCGCGGCCCCGCCGCCCGCCAGGAGCAGCGCCGCGCCGCCGCCCAGGGCGAGGACCCTGCGGCGGCTGCGCCCCGGGGAGTCCTGGGAATCCGGGAACTCCGGGGAATCCTGCGGGACTTCGGTGGGCTCTATGCCCGGAAGGGCGAGCATCTCCGCCGACCGTTCGGCGATCATCCGTACGACCGGGTCGGGCAGCCAGTCGACGGTGCCGGCCGGGGCGTCCTCCACCAGTGCCGCGTCCAGCTCGGCGGACGTGGGCCGCTCCTCCGGCTCCTTCGCCAGGCAGCGGCCGAGCAGCGCCCGCAGCTCGGTGTCCTCGACACCGTCCAGCTCGGGCTCGTCGTGGACGGTGCGGTACAGCAGCGCGTCCGCCGCGCCGGTGCCGAACGGCAGGCGGCCGGTGGCCGCGTACGCCAGCACGCACCCCAGCGAGAAGACGTCGCTCGCCGCGCCCACCTGCCGCGCCCGTGCCTGCTCGGGAGAGAGGAAGCCGGGGGTGCCGACCACCATGTTGTCCGAGGTCAGCTCGGTCTCGTCGGCCGCTGTCGGACGGGCGATCCCGAAGTCGATGAGGCGGGGGCCGTCGAGGGCGAGCAGGATGTTGCCCGGCTTGACGTCCCGGTGGACCAGGCCTGCCTCGTGCACGGTGGTCAGGGCGCGGGCCAGCACCTTGCCGAGCACCCGTACCGCACGGTCCGGCAGCGGTCCGCAGGCCGCGACCGCCTCGGCGAGGGAGGGTCCGGGCACGAACGTGGTGGCCAGCCAGGGCGCCGCCGCCTCCGTGTCCGCGCCGAGCACCCGTACCACCCACGGGCTGTCGACCTGCCCGGCAGAGGACGCCTCGCGTCGGAAACGGGCCCGGAACTCGGCCTGTTCGGCGTACTCGGGCTGGATCACCTTCACGGCGGCCAGGTCGCCGGTCCCGGTCCTGGCCAGGTAGACCACGCCCATGCCGCCGGCTCCCAGGCGGCCCAGCAGACGGTTGTCGCCGAGGCGGGAGGGGTCGGCGGGAAGGAGACGCTCCATCACTCGCCGCCCTTCTTGTCCCCGACGGTGGGGCTGGCGGAGGGGGTGGCGGCGGGGGTACCGGGGGAGGTTGCCGGGTCCGGTGAGGCCGAGTCTGCCCCGGTGGGGCTTCCGATCACGTCCTGCACCCGCACCAGCGTCCTGGCGGCCACATCCAACTCGGGCGACGTGCCCTCCTGCCCTCCGCACGAGGACGCGGAGATCACGACCGGGCCGAACACGGACTGCGTCCACGAGTAGGGGTACGGCCCGCCCCGGGTGTCGCTGACGCACGCGCCCGACTCCGACAGCGAGTCGTCGCTGGACGTGTTGCCGCTCTCGCCCCAGGCGACGGCCACGGAGGAGAGATCGGTCAGCCGCTCGCCCGCCCGCAGGGTCTGTTCCGGGCAGCCGACGGCCTCCTCCAGCATCCCGGCCTGCTCCCAGGCGGCGTCCAGCGCCGTCCGGTGCACGGTGACCGTGGTCGACATCCGCATCGCCCCCTCGGCACCGCTCGCGGGCACCTCGAAGTGGCGGGTGAGCGTGGCCAGTACGTCCTCCGGCAGACCCTCCCGCTGCCATGCGCAGCTCTCGCCCAGCACGGCCCAGGTGTTCGGATCGCTCTCGTACGGCGTCCCCGGCGCCGCCCCCGACCCGGCCTGCTCCGGATCGGCGATCACCTTCCGGACGAACGCCCACGCCTCGGCCGCGCTGCGCGGCTGCTTCGCCGGGTCCGCCTGTTCGGTCGGCGAGGCCGCGGGTAAGGCATCGACGCCGGTGACCGCCTCCGTGTCACCATCACTCCGGGCGGGATCCGGGCTCGCCCCCCGCGTCGTCTCCCCATCCGGACCGCTGCCGCCGTCAGTACAGCCGACCAGCAGCGCCGCGCACGTCATCACCACCCCGCAGACCGACCGGGCTCTCGCATACATCACGATCTCCTCCTCCGGTTCCGCCGCTCCACGTGCCGGCCACCGCGCACACCGCGTCAGCGGCGCGGTTCATGCCTGTACCGATGCCGCACCCGCACCAGGCGGTTCCCCCAACGCCCTGTTTCCTCAAGGTAGTTCAGAGTGCTCATGCTGTACGGGACATGCCTCATGAACTGTCGGCAACCGGGACGCCGGTGCCTCGCCGATGGCCTGCGAGAGCTCGGCCGACCGTGCGGACCTGCGCCGAAACCACGACCCGTGCCGCATCGCCCGTGCCGCATCGCCTGTGGCGGAAGTCCGGGACCGAGTCCGCGATCAGGTCATCGGTGCGCCCGGGGGCGCGGGGGCGTACCGACGGCGGACCATCGGCCCCTGTCGGGGTACTCGCCGGGCGAGACGCGACGGAGCTCAGGGCAAGCGCACATGGGCACCAGTCTCTGCCCCACGCCCTAAGGCATCAGCCGCTGCATCACCGCGCGCGGCAGCGACGGATTGCCGGCCGCAGCCTCCGCCACCCCCCACTCCTCGTCGGCGAGCAGTTCCACGACGGCCTTGGGCGGGAGTGCCGGGTGACCGGCGGCTATGGCTCTCGCCCGGATGTCCGCCAGGCAGGCGAGCAGTGCTCGCGGGGTCGCGTTGCGATGGCGGGCGACCTCGCGGAACGCCTTCTGTACCGGCGGCCGGTGGCGGGTGAGGTCCTCCAGGAGTTCCCCGGACGCGTCCGGGTTGGTCGCCACCCTGGCGAGGACCCGGACTCCGTGCCGGTCGAGCATCGCGCGCAGCTGTGCCTCGGAGAGGCCCGGGTGCGGTGCGATCGACTTGAGCACCTTCGCGTCGGGGTCGGCGGCCAGCGCGTCGCGTATCCCGGCGGGCAGATCGCGGCGCAGGGCCAGGAGCATCCGTACGGTCGAGTCGGTCGACCGGGCCAGCTCCTCGACCTCGGCCGGGGAGGCGGTCGCGACGCGTGGGAGCAGGGCGGCGCCGAGCTTCGTGGTGGTGGCGAGGCGGGCGAGCAGGTCGAGCGGCACGTTGGGGTTGTGCGCGAGGTGGAAGCGAACGTCGCGGCTCTCGTCGTCCGCCAGTGCGCGCATCAGGGTCTCGTCGATCGCCGGGTTCTCGGCGAGGACGGCGCGGATGCCGGGAACGGGGTCGACGGTGAGGCGTCGGGCCGCCTCCGGAGGGAGGTCGTGGCGTTCGGCGAGGGCCCAGCGCAGCATCGTCGACGGGTGGTCCGCGAAGGCGGCCACGGCCTCGGTGGGGGTGGCGGAGTTGCACAGGGCCGCGTGCTGGATGTTGTGCACGGCGGACTCGTGGGAGCCGTCGCAGGAGGCGTCGGGCGGCAGATCGCAGTCGGAGTGTTCGCAGTCCGGGTCGTGGGTGTACGGCGTCTCCTCGCGGTCGCAGACCTCGCACCGGCTCGCGGGCGGCAGCCCCTCCCCGCTGATCAGCGCCGCCAGTACGGCGGGCGGCGTCGCCTCGTTCCAGGCCACGGCCCGGCGGACCTCGGCGTGCGGATGCCCGGCGAGCCTCGCCGCGGCCTCCGGGGTCGCCCGCAGGGCGAGTTCCGCGACGACGTCCACGTCCGGGTCGGCGGCGAGCGTCTCCACCACGTCGGGCGGCAGGCCCGGGCAGGAGGCCAGTCGTTCCCGGTTCCGGTGCCACGGGTCCGCCGCGAGCCGCCGGGCCCACTCCGGGTCGCCCCGCCCCCGGTCGAGCAGCTGGAAAGCGGTCTCCGGGACCCGGGCGTGGAGCGCGACCACCTGCGCGTGCGTGAGGTCCTCGCGTTCGACGAGTTCGTCGACGAAGTCCGCGTCGGCCGCCGCGACCGCGATCAGCCGGTCGACCAGCTCCGGCGGCAGGGCGGTGTTGGCGGCGAGCCCGTTCAGGACATGGGCATGGACATGGACATGATTCGCAGGGGGCACAGGGGCATTCTGGCCGCGGCAGGGCCGGCGTTCACATGCTTTTCCCCGCCCCGGCCCACTCCCCTGCCCGCCCCCCTGGACAATCTGCGGCGAATTTTGGCACGGTGGTGCGAGCCGGCCGGCAATCGAACGTACGACCGAATACGTACTCGACCCCCAGTCCCAGGGAGCCCCATCGTGCCGTCCGCGCACCCCGGTCCCGCCCCGGAGGCCGCCGCCTTCTACCGCACCCACAGCACCTTCTCCGACCCCGGCGACCTCGCTCCGCTGTACGCCGGCCTCCCCGCCTCCCCCGCCCAACTCGCCCGCACAGCACGCGACTTGATGATCCACCGGCGCGAGGGCGACCTCTTCCGGCACACGCACCCCGCCGAGCGACTGCGGCTCGACGCCGAGACCCGCTACCTCGACGACATTCTGCGGATCGTCATCGCCCGCGACGACTCCCCGCTGACCCGGCGGCGCGCGGCCGGGGACCGGTTCGTGGGCGTCTGCCGGGACTTCGCGCTGCTGCACTGTTCGCTGCTGCGGCACAGCGGCGTTCCCGCGCGGGTGCGGTCCGGGTTCGCCGACTACTTCGGGACGGACGGTTTCCACTGCGACCACGTCGTCACCGAGTACTGGGACGAGGCGCGCGGCTGGCTGCTCGCCGACGCGCAGCTCGCCGATCCCGCCGTCACCGCCGCCTGGAACGTCGGCTTCGACCCGATGGACGTACCCCGTGACCGTTTCCTGGTCGCGGGCCGGGCCTGGCGGGACATCCGGGCCGGGGACGCCGACCCCGGCGCCTTCGGGCTCCACCCGCCGGAGGAGGGTCCGCTGAACGGCGAGTGGTTCGTGGCCGGCAACGTGCGGCTCGACCTCGCCGCGCTGAACAAGGTGGAGACCCTGCTGTGGGACATCTGGGGGACGGAGGCCGAGGAGGACGGCCGGACCATGACCGAGCCCCTCCGTGAGCTGTACGACCGGGTCTCACTGGTCGTCGCCCCCGACTCTCCCGAGGACGTCTCGTTCGAGGCCGCTCGGCAGCTCTTCGCCGAGGAGGACGGGCTGCGGACGCCGAAGACCGTGCTGTCGGTGTCCGAGTACAACCCGCCGCGCCAGGTCACCCTCCGGGCGTTCGGCTAGCGGCTGCTACGCCACCGTCCGCAGGCCCGCTGCTCCCGCCCCCGCCGCCCCCGTCCCCCGCACCACCCGCCACGCGCAAGCCGCCGTCAGCAGCTCCCCCAGCAGGTCCGGGTCGTCGATCTCCAGGCCCAGCAGGGACTCGATGCGTTCCAGGCGTTGGTAGAGGGACTGGCGGCCTATGTGGAGGAGGGTCGCCGTGCGGGTCGGGGAGCAGCCGTTGCGGAGGTGGACCTCCAGGGTGCGGACCAGGTCGCTGGGGTGGGCCGCCTCCCAGGCCAGCAGCGGGCCGAGGGTGTGCTGGACCAGGCGGGTCAGGCGGTCGTGGTTGGCGTCGACCCCGCCTCGGGTCAGTTCCCGTTCGAGGGCCAGGGCACGGGACGAGGTCACCAGGGGGCCCTGGGGTGCGTTCGGCTCCGGGGGCGGCACCGTCAGGGCCAGTTCCAGCGTCGTACGGGCCGCGCGCAGCGTCTCGCTCCAGCGCAGCCAGCCGCTGTCGGCGTCGACGGCGTGGCCCACGGCTACGGTGAGGCCGGGGGCGGTGGTCGCCGTACGGAACGCTTCCTGCACCGCCCGTACGGGATCCCGTCCCCTCTTCGGTCCAGGCCCCGCCGCCCCCACTCCCGCCCCCGGCAGCACCGCCACCAGCGCCAGCACATCCCCCGGGAACGCCGCCCGCAGCACCGCCCCGCCCAGGACCCGCACCGCCCGGTCCACCGCCCCGACGTCCCGCGTGCCGTGCACGGAGACGCCGATCAGCCGGGCGCCGGGGCCGGGGTGGAACCCGGACAGGGCCGCGCGGGCCTCGACCTCGGGCTGGTTCAGGGGCTGGGCGTCGGCGAGGTCCGCGAGCAGGGCGGCGGTGTGGTCGTCGCCCCAGGGGCGGACCACCGTACGGCCGGACAGGCCCCGGGCGACGATCGCGCGGTTGGCGGCCTCGGTGATGCGTACGAAGGGGACGACCCGGCGGAGCGCCAGGAGGGGCAGGCCCAGGCGGCGGGCCTCGTCCGTCACCTCGGGCGGCATCGCCGGGAGCGAGCGGCCGATCTCCACCGCGAGGCCCGCCGCACCCCGGGCGGTCAGCTCACGGACGTACCGGCGCCGCACCTCCTCGTCCGTGTCGGTGAGGCCGAAACCGTTGGTCAGCAGCAGCTCGCCGCCGTCCAGGAAGTTCGCGCCCTCGTACACCTCGCTGGAGTGGACCCAGCGCACCGGACGGTCCAATGCCGACTGGCCGGTGAGCAGTTCGGGGTCGGCTGCGCGGACCGGGTCCAAGGTCAGGACTTCACGGAGGGTGAGTGCGGGCACGGGTGCCTCCAGGGGCGCTGACACTTCGTCCTGCTGCGGGATGTCCGGAGAGTACTTTCCGCACGTTGCCCCGGTGTTTCCGTCGAAGGAGAGTGGACCCATGGATCAGATGGATCAGATGGTTCAGCTGGATGACGTACAGGCCCGCTCCTGGCTCGCCGTCGCCGTCTCCGAGGCCCGTGCCGGGCTCGCCGAGGGCGGTATCCCGATCGGCGCCGCGCTCTTCGGCGCCGACGGCACGCTCCTCGGGCGTGGGCACAACCGGCGCGTCCAGGACGGCGACCCCTCGACACACGGCGAGACGGCCGCGTTCCGGAACGCGGGACGGCAGCGTTCGTACCGTGGGACGACCATGGTCACCACGCTCTCGCCCTGCTGGTACTGCTCGGGTCTGGTCCGGCAGTTCGGCATCTCCCGGGTGGTCGTGGGCGAGGCCGTGACCTTTCACGGCGGCCACGACTGGCTCGCCGAGCACGGCGTCGAGATCGTGCTGCTCGACGATCCCGAGTGCGTCGAGCTGATGCGCGACTTCATCAAGAACAATCCCGCACTGTGGAACGAGGACATCGGTGAGTGACCAGGTGAGTGACCGTCCCGTGGAACCGCGCATTCCCACCATCGACCTGCGCCCCTGGCTCTCCGGGGACCCCGACGCCCGTGCCGCCATCGCCCGTACCGTCGACGAGGCCCTCCAGACCGCCGGTTTCCTGCTGGTCACCGGGCACGGCGTCGACCCCGCCCTGCGGGCCGGCGTCCGGGAGGCGGCCCGTGCCTTCTTCGCGCTGCCCGCCGAGGCGAAGGAGCGGTACGCGGTGAAGGTCGGGGGGCGGGGGTGGCTGGGGCCCGGGGCCGAGGCCAACGGGTACTCGGAGGGGACCGAGACTCCGCCCGACCTCAAGGAGTCGCTGTCCTTCGCCACGCACGAGCCCTTCGACGACCCGGTCGTCAACGCCGAGTGGTGCGCGCCCAACGTGTGGCCCACCGAGGCGCCCGAGCTGCGGGCGCTGTGCGAGGAGTATCTCGACCGGATGGGCGAGCTGGAGAAGGAGCTGCTCACCCTGCTCGGTGACGCGCTCGGGATCGAATCCGACTTCTTCTCCCGGCACATGGACCATCCGACGTACGGCTTCAACATCAACTGGTACCCGGGGATCGAGGTCGTCGGCGAGCCGGAGCCGGGGCAGTTCCGGATCGGGCCGCACACCGACTTCGGGACGGTCACGATCCTCGACCGGCAGGCCGGGAAGGGCGGGCTGCAGGTCTACACGGACGAGGGCGGCTGGGAGGACGCGCCCTTCGATCCGGAGGCGTTCACCATCAACATCGGTGATCTGATGGCCCGTTGGACCGGGGACCGGTGGCGGTCGGGGCGGCACCGGGTGCTGCCGCCGCCGGCCGACGCGCCCGCCGAGGAGCTGATGTCCCTCGTGTACTTCGGCGAGTGCACCCCGGGCACGATCGTCGAGTCGGTCCCCGCCCCGGTGGGCCGGGTCGCGTACGAACCCTTCGACTCGCACGTCTATCTGCGGGGACAGTTGGACTCGATCACCGTCGAGTAAGGGGCCGTTCAAAGCTGAGCATCGGGCCGATAATTTCGTAACTCAACGGACATCTCACTATCTGGTCCGATGCAACTCCCTCTTCTTACACTGGTGTTGCTGCAACAAACAGCAGACTGACAGTGCACTGGACCGCGCCAGGGGGAGGGATGCGGTGCTCAGACGGCTGCACGGACGCGGGGCGCTCTTCGACATCGAGCCGCCGGGGCTCGCGCCCCGGCTCATCGGACTGCGGCCCCACCACCACATCGCTTCTCCCCTCGAACACCCCCGTGAGCTGCCGTTCGTCGTGCTCACCGCCGGGCGCGGGCTCGGCAAGAGCGCCGTCTTACGTGAGCTGCGCGCCGCCTACCAGGGGCACACCCCGATCGCGCTGATCGACTGCGAGGACCCCCAGTTCACCGGGTCGTTCGAGTCGCGTCCGGCGCAGGCCTGGTCGCCGCTCGCGCAGGCGCTTCTCGTGATCGCCGAGCAGCTCGCCGAACCGGTCACCGGGGCCCGGCGGATCGCCTTTCCCCGGCTGATGTCGGGGCTGATCGCGGTGGCCGCCGGCGGCTGGGGCAACGCCGACACCGAGCGCATCCGGTGGGAGGTCCAGCGGATGCTGCTGCTCAACGAGAGCGGCTCGTGGTTCAGCGGGTTCGCCGCGCGCTGGGCGGGCCGGGTCGCCGCGAAGGCGGTCGCGGCGGCGATCAGCGACGACCCGCTGGTGTCGGCGGTCATCGAGGCGACGCTGGAGGCGATGACGGAACGTTCCTCGGGTTCGCGGCAGCGCCGGGCGTCCACCTGGTACCGGACCTACCCCAACGCCGGTGACCGTGCCGAACTCGGACTCCGGCTGCTCTCCGACCACTTCAGGGCCGGCGGCACCTCCCGCGAGCACGCCGAGCGCTATCTCGTCCGCGCCCTGCGCGCCGACCTCACCGACGCCTACACCGGGATGCGGGCGCACCTGCAACGCCTCGGCCGTCCACTGGTGTTGGTCGACAACGCCCAGGGGTCGCCCGGCCGCGAACTCATCGAGCAGGTGCTGCGCGACCGGTCCGAGGGGATCACCGACCAGGTCGCCTTCATCGCCGCCGTGCGGGGCAGCGGCGGCCAGTCCTCGCTGCGCAACGCCGTACGCCGGGATCTGCGCGAGACCGCCCAGCGCACCCGCTGGACCCCGTCCGACACGGCCGCCTCCCGGGCGCTGCTGGTGTCGCTGCCGCCGCTCTCCTCCGACGACACGCTGCACATCGTCGACGCGGTCTGCACGGGTACGGCGGTGCCCGTACCGGCCGAACTCCCGCCCGCCACCCACCGGTTGACGTGCGGAAACCCGCTGGGCATCGCACTGCTCGCCGAGTCGGCCCGGCAGAACCTCCCCCAACTGCCGCCCACCGCGCCCTTCGGCGCCCTGCTCACCGCCGACCTCGTCCTGTACGAGGACCGCGACGGCCGTCCCGCCTACCGCGAACTCCTCGACCGGCTCGTCCCCGCCGACCGGCTCGACGAACTGACCGTGCTGGCCGCCGCCCACGACCACGACTCGGCCTGTCTGCTCGCCGCCGCCGGGCTCCCGGACGACTTCGGCCCGTCGAGCGTCCGCGCCCTGGAGACCCGGCTCACGGCGGAGGGACTGCCCGCCGTACCCGGGCAGTTCGTCGGCGACGGCTTCGTCCGCACCCTGCTCCTGCTGCGCCTGCACCACCGGCACGCCGACCACGGCAAGTGGCGGGACGTCCACGAGACCCTCATCCAGCACTACGAGGGACCCGAACCGTCGGCGGCCCGCTACCGCCTCCACCACGAACTCGCCCTCGGCGACACCGGACCGGCGGTCGCGTACCTCCGCGACACCTTCCACACCCTCGACACCCGCACCTGGCTCGACACGCTCCTGTTCGTCGCGTCCGCGCCCTACTTCCACGCCCACGACACCGAGGGCCACGACTTCGCGGGCGGCGACCACCACCGCGCCCGGATCGCCTTCGGCCACACCGACGCCGAGCAGCTCCCGCCGGACGACGTGGACGCCGTACTGCATCTGCGGGTACGCCGACTCCTGCACGCCGTCTGGCAGTTGACCGACCCGCTGGTGCTGCCCGACCGCACACTGTGCTCCCGGCTGCGCTACGAGCTGGAGCAGCTCTCCAACGACCCGCTGGCCAGCAACGCGCTGCTGTGGCAGGCCTCGCAGGAGTGGCCCGAGGACGCGCTGGCCGGGCGCCCGCTGCGCGTCCCGGGCGACGAGGACTCCGCCGACGACGACCGCAACGACGGAGGCGCGTGATGGCTCGCAGGGGTTTCAGGGGCATCGGGATGCGTCTGCGCGAGGAGGTCTGGGAGATCCCCCTGCGCAGGTTCCTGGCTCTGCTGCTGGTCGCGGGGCTGGTGGCCGGACTGACGTACGGCATCAAGGAGTGGACGTACGACGACCGTTCGTGCGCGCCAGGTGTGGAGCGGCCCGAAGGCAGCGAGGAGTGCGTGGGCGTCTCGTCCACTGGTTACTCCTTCGGCCGCGCCCAACTCGCCGACACCATCAGGGCGATCGACCGCGAGAACGACTCGCTCGGCGACGACTACGTCACCGTCGCCCTGTTCGAGCCGTTCACCGCGACCGACGCGGACAACCTCGGGGATGTGCTGCACGAACTCCAGGGCGCGTATCTCGCCCAGTGGAAGGTGAACCACGACGCGAACGGCGAGGGTCCGCCGATCCGCCTCGTGCTCGCCAACCCGGGCCGCACCGGCGCCCATTGGGAGCACACGGTCGACCAGCTGGAGAAGATGACGACCACCTCGGACCGGCTGCGCGCGGTCACCGGGATCGGGCTCAGCACCGAGGAGAACACGCGGGCGGTCAAGGAGCTGACCAGCCGTGGCATCCCCGTCGTCGGCACCTCCATCACGGCCGACAGCCTCGCCAACGGCCAGCAGGGCAACCCGGCGGGCATGGAACCCTTCCCCGGGCTCGCCCGCGTCGCCCCCACCAACACCGACGAGGCCCGCGCCCTCGCCTCCTTCGCCAAGGTGGCGGCCGACAAGGCGGTGCTGGTGTACGACGATCCGGGCGACCCGTACACCCTCACCCTGCAAGCCTCGTTCGAGAAGCTCCTGACGGGCTCGCGCTATCAGCCGTGGCCCTTCACCCCGCTCGCCGACCGCACCAAGGAAGGCACCACCGCCAACGACTTCCGGCAGATCAGGGAGCTGATGTGCGACACCGCGCCCGCCGTGAACACCATCCTGTTCGCCGGCCGTCACACCCAACTGCGCCAGTTCATCAACGCACTTGGCGAACGAGGCTGCCAGCAGCGGGAGTTCACCATCCTCACCGGTGACGACGCCTCCTATCTCACCGGCGACGCGAAACTCGACCCCGAGGCCCTCAAGCACGGCATCTCGGTCCGCTACAGCGCCCTCGCCCACCCGGACGCCTGGATCAAGAGCCCCCCGAAGACCGGGGGTTCGGCGGCCGACGCCCAGGATCTGGCCGACCTGCTGACCGCCGCCCAGGCCAACAGGACGGCCAAGACCGACAGGCCCCTGCCGATCGGCGAAGTCGACCTGGAGGACGGCCAGCTGATCGTGGCGTACGACGCGATGCGACTCACCGTCGAGGGCGTCCGCGAGGCCACGCCCCGCGGTCAGTCCGCGCCGACCCTCGCCGACGTGGGCGACGAGTGGACCCTCATCAAGGGCTCCTCGGGCCGGGTGAACGGCGCGAGCGGCTGGATCTGCCTCGACAACTACGGCAACCCGTACGACAAGGCCGTGCCGATCGTGGAACTGACCCCCGACCGGCACGCCCGTTTCGTCGAGATCGCCTGGCCTACCGGGAAGCCCCCGGAGAAGGACTGCCTGCCGCCGTCGTGACCGCTTACGGGCGTTGGCCGGTCCGGTCGACCACCGCCCGCTCCAGGACCGAGCTGCTGCCCGCCAACTTCCCGTCGTCGAGCAGCCGTTCGCCGAGGAAGGTGTACTTCTTCCTGTCGAAGATCAGCTGCTCCTCCTCGCCGTCGGCGCCGGTCCTGGTGACCGCGATCCCCGTCCGGCCCGCCGCGTCCTTCACGTCCGGGACCACCTCGACGCCCGGGATCTTCGCGGCGGCCCGGTAGAGCGCGGCGCCCACCTTCGGCGGCATCAGGGTCTCCCGGATCAGGTCGCCGAAGAGGACGAAGGCCCGGTAGTCCTTGTCGGGCTGCTCGTTGTCGACCTCCTTGGCGACGGTCTCGTACAGCCAGGCGAGCATCTTGTCGGGGTCGGTCGGCAGCTTGGACAGGGAGCGGTAGCTGGTGGCCGACGGGGTCTTGGGCTTCGGCAGCAGGTCCCCCTCGAAACTCAGTACCTGGTGCTCGTGGCCCTCCTTGTCCTCCTCCAGGAGTCCGTCCCGGACGCCGTCCACCGACAGCCAGGTCTCCCGGTCGTGGACGGGATCCAGCTTCCCGGGCCCGCCGTTGGTGTAGGTCAGGTAGGCGACCCGGCTCTTGATGTAGACGAACTGGTCGTCACGGACACCACTGGGCAGTTCGGTGCCCTCGGCGGCGAGCGCGATGTTCTCCAGCAGGGTCGTCGCCGTCTGAGCGGTCGTCGTGGTCGTGGTCCCCTTGCCACTCGTACCGTCCGCGCCGCCGCCCGGAAGGGCGACGAAGGTGAGCGCGGCGACGGTGGCGACGGCCCCGGCGGTGATCGCGGGCCGCAGCCACGGATTGCGCCGCGCCGCCTTCTTCTCGCCCTCGTGCCGTATGTCGCGCTGGCTGTCGTGCCGGATCTCGGTCATCAGATGCTCCTTGAGGAGTCGGTGACGGGCCGGCGGAAGGTCTCGCTCGGAAAATCCGGGGGATGTGCTCATCGGTTTCCCTCCCTCATGGGCCCGACCGCGGTGATGCGGTCACCTCTCATCTGTCCGCGCCCGGTTGGCGGTTCCAGGTTTTTGACATGTTTCGCGAGCTTTGTACGCGCCCTCGACAGCCGCGACCGTACGGTCCCCACCGGCACCCCCAGCGCCTCGGCCGCCGCCGGGTAGTCGAGCCCCGACCACACGCACAGCGCCAGCACCTCCCGCTCGGGCCGCCGCAGCAGCGCCAACGCGGTCCGTACGAGGGCCAGTTGGTCCGTGTCGTCCAGGCGGCCCGCGACCTCGTCGGCGAAGTCCCGCTCGACCTCGTCCCGGGGCAGCCGGGCGACGGCGGCGGCGTGTCTTCGGGCGGCGCGGCGGGTGTTGCGCGTGACGTTGGTGGCGACGCCGAGCAGCCAGGGCCGCAGCGAGCCGCCCTCCTCGTCGACCTTGGCGCGCAGCCGCCAGGCGTCCAGGAAGGTCAGCGAGACCACGTCCTCGGCCGCCGACCAGTCCCCCGTCAGCCGGAAGGCATGGTTGTAGACGGAGCGCGCGTACGCGTCGAAGAGTTCACCGAAGGCGTCGTGGTCTCCCGCGCGGATCCGTTTCCGCAGATTCGTGTCCACGCCCACTTACCTGTCCGTACGCCGAAGGCCGGTTCCCGTGACCTGAGTCACAGGAACCGGCCTTCGGTACAAGGGAGTTACGGCTCAGACTCCGGCGTACGAGTGCTTGCCGCTGACGAAGATGTTGACGCCGTAGTAGTTGAAGAGGAAGCACGCGAAGGCGATCAGCGCGATGTACGCGGCCTTGCGGCCCTTCCAGCCGGCCGTGGCGCGTGCGTGCAGGTAGGTGGCGTAGGCGACCCAGGTGATGAACGCCCAGGTCTCCTTGGGGTCCCAGCCCCAGTAGCGGCCCCACGCGTCGCCCGCCCAGATCGCGCCCGCGATGATCGTGAACGTCCACAGCGGGAAGACGGCGGCGTTGACGCGGTACGAGAACTTGTCGAGGGACGCGGAGGCGGGCAGCCGTTCCATGACGGAGGTCGCGAAGGTGCCGGGCTTGCCGCCGGACGCGAGCTTGTTCTCGTACGAGTCCTTGAAGAGGTACAGGATCGTGGCGACCGCGCCCACATAGAAGACGGCACCGCAGAGGATCGCCGTGGAGACGTGGATGTACAGCCAGTACGAGTGGAGCGCCGGGACGAGCTGGTCGCTCGCCGTGTACAGGACGGTGACCGCGAGTCCGAGGTCGAGCAGGACGGACGTCACCAGGGGCAGGCCCAGCCAGCGGATGTCCTTCTTCAGCGCGAGGAAGACGAGGTACACGCCCACGGCCGTGGTGGAGAACGTGAGGTTGAACTCGTACATGTTGCCCCACGGCGCCCGCTGCACGGACAGCGCGCGGGCCAGCACCCCGGCGAACTCGACGAGGAACGCGACGACCGTGAGGGACACGGCGATCCGCCCGTAGAGGTCGCCCTGCTCGTCGCCGCCGTGGGCGCCGGGCCCGTCCGGCACGTCCCGGGCCCCGGCGGCGGCCCGTACGACGACCTTCGGCCGCTCCAGTACGGCGGTCCCGCCGGCGTTCTTGACGGTCACCTCCGGCGCCTTCGCACCGGCCGCCCCGGCCGGCTTCGCGGTGAGCGCGGCGGCCGTACGGCTGATCTTGCTGCGGCTGCCGAAGGTCCACTCGGCGATGTAGGTGAAGAAGGCCAGGGTGTAGACGGCCATCGCGGAGTAGATCAGCGTGTTGCTGATGTTCGCGAGGTTCTCGTTGGTCGCGGCGGCGAGAGTCGTCGTGTGGACGAGTTCGGTCGCGGTGGCGAGAGCGGACATTTACTTCTCAGCCCCTTCGGAAGGTACGGCTGTGGGGTCGGGGGTATCGGAGGCAGGGGGTTCGGCATCGGGGGCGCCTGGCGCCTGGTCGTACAGGATTCCGGCGAGGTCGCCGAGTTCCTCGGGCACCTTGGCGGACTCGCTGCGGCCGAGGCCGCCCAGCTCGACGACGGTCACGCCGTCGGAGCCGCGCACCGCCCGCACCCACACCCGTCGGCGCTGGATGAACAGGGAACCGGCGAGGCCGAAGATGGCGACGATCGCGCCGGCGAGCGCCCAGCCGCTGGCGGGCTGCCGGGTGACCTGGAAGTTGGCCCACTCCTGGGTGCCCTCGTAGGTGACCGAGCCGGCGCCGTTCGGGAGGGTCATGGTCTCGCCGGGCTTCAGGTTCTCCCGTACTTCCTTGCCCTTGGCGTCCTTGAACACCTTCATGTGGCTCTTGTCGAGCTGGTACACGCTCTGCGGGATCCCCGCGTTGACCCCGAGGTCGCCGTGGTAGCCGACCAGGTTCAGCACCGGGTTGTCGAGCGCCGGGAACTGCGAGGCGATCTCGTTGCCCGGCACATAGGTGGGCAGGAAGAAGGCCTGGAAGCCGAGCTGTTCCGAGACGCCCTTGGCGTTGCGGTAGCCGTCCATGACCTTGATGGCACCGGAGGAGGTGACGTTCGAGTCGAGGGGCAGCAGGGCCACGGGCTGGCTGTAGACGACCTTGCCCTTGCCGTCGCGGACGGTGATGACGGGCGCGTAGCCGTGGGCGGTGAGATAGACCTTCGAGTCGCCGATCACCAGCGGCTCGTTGACCTTGATGGTGCGCTTCTGGTCCTTGCCGTACGCGCCCACGCTGTAGCTGACGTCGGCCTCGTAGGTGCGCGGGGTGCCGCGGTTGGGCCCGGAGACCTCGTACGTGCCCTTGAAGTCCTTCAGGGTGAAGCTGAAGGGGTCGAGGTCGTCGGTGTCGAAGAGGGTGCCCGACTTGAAGTCGTCGTACTGGGTGAGCGTGTTGGAGAAGCCGTCGCCTTCGAGGATCAGCTTGTTGCCCTCGGACTTGTACAGCTGGCCCCAGGCGAAGGCGGTCAGCATCACGATCAGCGCGATGTGGAAGGCGAGGTTGCCGACCTCGCGCAGATAGCCCTTCTCGGCGGCGACCGCGTCCCCGGCGAGGTGGGCGCGGAAACGGCGCTTCCGCAGCAGTACGAGGGCTGCCTCGCGCACCTGCTCAGGCTCGGTCTCCGTACGCCACGTCGTGTAGGCGGGCAGCCGGGTCAGGCGGCGGGGCGCGCCCGGCGGACGGCTGCGCAGCTGGCCGACGAACTGCCAGGTGCGGGGCACGATGCAGCCGATGAGGGAGATGAACAGCAGGATGTAGATCGCCGAGAACCACACCGAGCTGTAGACGTGGAACAGCCCGAGCTTCTCGTAGATCGGCCCCACGAAGCTGTGCCGCTGCATGAAGTCGGCGACCTTGGTCTCGTCGGTCCCCGACTGCGGGATCAGCGAGCCGGGGATCGCCCCGAGCGACAGCAGGAACAGCAGCAGCAGCGCGACCCGCATCGAGGTGAGCTGCCGCCAGAACCAGCGGAACCAGCCGATGACACCCAGGGCGGGCACACCCGGTGCCTCCTCCTGGGGGGCGGTGGACAGCTGGGAGGCGGCGGCGCCGAGTTCCTGCTCGTCGCTCTTGCTGTCGGCGGTGGTGTTGCTCATGGATCAGATCCCCACAGTGAAGCCGTTGGACCAGGTCTGCATCTCCTGCACAAGACGGTCCCACGCGCCGGTAAGGAGCAGGACACCGGTCAGGATCATCATCGTGCCGCCGATGCGCATGACCCAGACATAGTGGCGCTTGACCCAGCCGAAGGCACCGAGCGCCTTGCGGAAGGCGACCGCCGCGAGCACGAAGGGCACGCCGAGTCCGACGCAGTAGGCGACCGTCAGGATGGCCCCGCGCCCGGCGCTGGCCTGGTCGAAGGCGAGGCTGTTGACGGAGGCGAGGGTCGGGCCGATGCAGGGCGTCCAGCCGATACCGAACAGCGCGCCGAGGACGGGAGCGCCGAGCAGCCCGCTCACCGGCTTCTTGTGGAAGCGGAACTCGCGCTGGGTGAGCCAGGGCATCATGCCCATGAAGAAGATCCCCATGAGGATCATGAGGACGCCGAGCACCTTGGACAGCGTGTCCTGGTGCTCCTGGAGCGTCTGCCCGAAGTACCCGAACAGGGCGCCCGTGGACACGAACACGGCGGTGAACCCGAGCACGAAGAGCGAGGCCCCGGCGACCATCCGCCCCCGGCGGGCGTCACCGAGATCGGTACCGGTCACGCCGGTGACGTACGACAGATAGCCGGGTACGAGGGGCAGCACACACGGCGAGAAGAAGGAGACGAGGCCGCCGAGCAGGGCGATGGGGAGAGCCAGTATCAGGGCGCCGTTCAGCACGGTCTGGTTGGCCTCGGGCACGGAGGCGGCCAGCGTGAGCGCACCGGTGATGCCGGACACGTCACTTCTCCGCGAGGACGGGCTTGAGCATCTTGCGGAGGTTGTCCTCGCTGAGCGCCTGGAGCGTACGCGCGGCGATCTTCCCCTGCCGGTCGAGAATCAGCGTGGAGGGGATGGCCTGCGGGTTGAGCGTGCCCTTCTTGAAGCGGAGCATCAGCTTGCCCGTCGGGTCGTACAGACTCGGGTACGTGACCCCGTACTGCTTCTCGAAGGCGACCGCCGGACCGGTGCTGGTGTCACGGGTGTTGATCCCGACGAACTCGACGCCCTGGTCCTTGAGGTCGGCGGAGACGGCGACGAAGTTCTTCGCCTCCAGCCGGCAGGGCCCGCACCACGAACCCCAGACATTTATGACGACGACCTTGCCCTTGTAGTCGGCGACGTCGAGCTGCTTGCCGTCGATGGTCGGGCCGGAGAGATCGGGGGCGGCGACCCGCTCGCCCTTGGCGACGGTCGCGATGCCGTCGGTCCCGGTAACGAAGTTGGTGTCGCCCGAGCCCCCGGACGTACCACCGGAACCGCACGCGGTCAGGGCGAACGCGGAGGCGACGACCGTGGCGGTGAGCGCCATGGCCCTGCGGCTACTGACATGGCCACGGGGACGGTTCGAGGAGAGGGGGGCGCGGCTGGCGGCACTCATGTGAAAAGTTTCGCATGTCCGTTCCGAGGATCTTGCGCACCCCCCTTGCGGGCGTAAACCCGCATTTCAGGCGGCGTTTCCGGTGCTCGACGGGGAGGCCGTCCCGGCAGCCTTCCCGGCATCGGCGAGGAACTCCTTCCAGCCACCCACCGGCTGCGTCCCGACATCGAGGGTCCGCAGCTTCTCCAGCACCTCGGGCTTCTGTACGTCCATCCAGTCGACGTACTGCCGGAACGAGACGAGCCTGACGTCCTCACCCTTCTCCCTCTCCCGCGCGATGTGCTTGAGGGCGGCCTCGACGGCGTCCATGTAGATGCCGCCGTTCCAGTGCTCGAAGTGGTTGCCGATGAAGAAGGGGGCGCGGTTCGTCTCGTACGCCCGCTGGAAACCGGCGATGTAGGCGCCGGCCGCCTGCTCGCGCCAGGCCGGGTAGTTGTAGGCGGGCGCGTTGGTCGAGTTGATCGACTGGTTGGCGAGCATGTTGTAGTCCATGGACAGGACCTCGAACTGGCGGCCGGGGAAAGGTATCGCCTGGAGGGGCAGATCCCAGACGCCGTCCGTCTTCGTGGGCCACACCTGACGGCCGCCGGGCGAGGAGGCGTCGTAGCGCCAGCCGAGTTCACGGGCGGTGGGCAGCAGGTTGTCCTGCCCGAGGAGACAGGGCGTACGACCGCCGATCAGCTCCTTGTCGTAGTCGAAGGGGAGGGCGGGCAGGTCGGTCCACCCGGTGTTGGTGCGCCACTCCTTGACGAACCCCTTGGCCTGGTCGATCTCGCTGCGCCACTGCTGGGGCGTCCAGTTGGCGACCGTGCCGTAGCCGGAGCAGAAGTGGCCGTTGAAGTGGGTGCCTATCTCGTGGCCGTCGAGCCAGGCCTGGCGGACGTTGGTGAGGGTCGCCTTGACGTGCTCGTCGGTGAGGTAGCCGATGTCGGAGGCGCCGGGGGCGTTGTTCGGCGGGAGGTACTTGCGCTTCTGCGACTCGGGGAGGAGGTAGAGCCCGGAGAGGAAGAAGGTCATGTGGGCGCCGTGGGTCCTGGCCAGCTCCAGAAAGCGCGGGAAGAGCCCGTTGCCGACCTCGCCCGCTCCGTCCCAGGAGAAGATCACGAACTGGGGCGGGGTCTGGCCGGGCTCCAGCGGTACGGGCTTGGCGGGCTGGTGGGGCTGCTTGCCGGTGAAGGAGGTGGAGCCGTCGCCGATGGGCTTGGCGGTGGAGGTGGCGGTGGGCGACGGCTTGCCGGAAGGTCGGCCGTCGCTGGAACCTCCGGACCCTCCCGACCCCTCTTGCAGGACGGTCCCGCAGCCGGCGGTACCGAGCGCGGCGGCGGCCCCGAGGCCGAGGCCGAGCGCACCTCGCCGGCTGAAGCCGGCGGCACCCTTCTTGACGTGCATGTGTTCCCCATCCGTCGTACCCGCTGGTGGTCACCCAGTCAGAGGGCACGACGAATGGGGAGGTTCCTCCTGTTGTTACGCAGTTCGGAACAATTGCAACAACTGTGTCACTACGCCCCGAAGGCCTTGTCCTTCCCCTTCACCGGCTTGGCGCCGGCGAGGAGATGGGCGGGGACGAGGTCGCGGGCGGGCTCGCTGTAGCCGACGGACACGATCTTGTCGCCGCGGTAGGTGAAGCTGGTGAGGGAGGCGAGCGTGCACTGCCGCTTGCGGGGGTCGTGCCACAGGCGCCGCCGCTCCACATAGCTGCGCACGATCCAGATCGGCAGCTGGTGACTGACGAGCACGGCCTCGTGCCCACGGGCGGCGTCCTTGGCGGCGTCCAGCGCCCCCATCATCCGTACGACCTGATCGACGTACGGCTCCCCCCAGGACGGCTTGAACGGGTTGACCAGGTGCTTCCAGTTCTCGGGCCGCTTGAGGGCGCCGTCGCCGACGCCGAAGGTCTTGCCCTGGAAGACGTTGTCGGCCTCGATGAGCCGCTCGTCGGAGGCGAGATCGAGGCCGTGCGCCTTGGCGATGGGCGTCGCGGTCTCCTGCGCCCGCTCCAGCGGGGAGGCGCCGACGTGCGTGACGTCACGGGAGGCGAGGTGCTCGGCGACGCGGTCGGCCATGCGGCGCCCGAGGTCGGAGAGGTGGTAGCCGGCGAGCCGCCCGTACAACACCCCGTCGGGGTTGGCGACTTCGCCGTGCCGCATGAGGTGGACGACGGTGATGTCGCTGTCGGAGTTGTTCGTCTGATTGCTGATGTCGCTCATGCTGCCGTGGCCTCCGCCGCCGCACGGGCCGCCGCCGGGAGGGCGTCGGCGATTTTCTGGATGGCCCGCTCGTCGTGCGCGGTGGAGACGAACCAGGACTCGAAGGACGAGGGCGGGAGGTAGACGCCGCTCGCCAGCATGGAGTGGAAGAACGCGGTGAATCGGAACGACTCCTGCGCCTTGGCGCCCTCGTAGTCGCGCACGGGCTGGTCGGTGAAGAACACGGAGAACATGTTGGAGGCGTTCTGCACGGTGTGCGCGACGCCTTCCTTGCTCAGCGCGTCGGAGACCAGTGTCTGGAGTTGCGCGGAGACGGCGTCGACGGTGACGTACGCGGCCTCGTCGAGCAGCCGCAGCTGGGCGAGCCCGGCGGCGGTGGCGACGGGGTTACCGGAGAGGGTGCCGGCCTGGTAGACGGGCCCGGCGGGAGCGAGGTGGGCCATGACATCGGCCCGCCCACCGAAGGCGGCGGCGGGGAATCCCCCGCCCATGACCTTGCCGAAGGTCATGAGATCGGGCCGTACGCCGTCGATCCCGAACCACCCGCTACGACTGGTCCGGAACCCGGTCATGACCTCGTCGGAGACGTAGAGCGCGCCGTTGGCGGCACAAGCGTCCTTGAGCCCCTGATTGAACCCGGGCAGGGGCGGTACGACGCCCATGTTGCCCGGGGAGGCCTCGGTGATGAGGCAGGCGATCTCGCCGGGGTGCGCGGCGAAGGCGGCGTGCACGGCGTCGAGGTCGTTGTAGGGGAGCACGATGGTGTCGCCGGCCTGGGCACCGGTGACGCCGGGGGTGTCGGGCAGCGCGAACGTGGCGACACCGGACCCGGCGGCGGCGAGCAGCGAGTCGACGTGACCGTGGTAACACCCGGCGAACTTGATCACCTTGGCGCGCCTGGTGAAGCCGCGGGCGAGGCGAATGGCGGACATGGTGGCCTCGGTGCCACTGGAGACGAGCCGCACCTGCTCAAGGGGATCGATCCTCTCGACCATCTCCTCGGCGAGAGCGACCTCCCCCTCCCCCGGCGTACCGAAGGAGGTGCCGCGCGAGACGGCGTCCTGGACGGCGGCGATGACCTCGGGGCGGGAGTGGCCTAGGATCATCGGCCCCCAGGAGCAGACGAGGTCGACGTATTCGCGCCCGTCGGCGTCGGTGAGATATGGGCCACGCCCCGACACCATGAACCGGGGCGTACCCCCCACGGCACGGAAGGCACGCACCGGCGAGTTGACTCCGCCGGGTGTGACGGCCGTCGCACGGTCGAAGAGGCCCTGCGAGACGGGCGCTTCATATGAATAGGGCAACCCACCAGCCATCCCGCTGGCTGCCCCGCTAGACATTTCGCTAGACGTTTCGCTCATGACCTGCGACTTCTCCGACTTCTCGGACTCCGGTTGCCAGTGACCCCCTCAGGGTAGGCGGCCGGACAGCGGCCCGTCGGCCCCACCCGTCTGCGAAACTGGGACCGAACACACACAGGGACACACAGAGACACACGGCTCATCTGCCCGTACATACGGACGATGGGCGGACGATGGTGTTCAGAGGCTGCGAAGATCCTGCGGACAGGTGTTTCAACGCACGTTTCGGCGGGCGGACGTGGGGGAGGTCACTGACACGATGATCGGGTTGCGCGGAGGGGTTCGCGCGTCCTAGAAAAGCAGTCGGGTGGAGATATGCATCGCGGTGGCGGACTGGGCGAGGGGACCGACGACCTGGGTCCTCGACGTGCGCAGCGGGGAAGGCACCGACGCGACGTGGAGGAAGCGGCAGAAGCGGCACGGCAGGGAACGGGTCCTGGGCAGGGCCCGGGATCGAACGGTGTGCCCGAGGGCCTCGACCGGAGGGTCGAGCGGCTCCGGGCGGCGAGCGGGAATGGTGGTCGGGTGGGGGTGACGTACAAATACTTCGGCGCGCCGGACGGCGCCACGGCAGCCCGCGTCCCGATCTCGATGCGCCCCGAGGAACTCGGCGGCGACGAACTCGGCATGAACGGCATGTTCACCAAGATCAAGCCCGAGACGATGGCCGCGATGGTCCTCACGGGCATCGAGGGCGTCCCCCTCAACAAGGTGCCGCCGCTGGAACTGGTCGTGCTGCATCCGGACTACGCGGTGGTGAAACTCCCGATGACGGTCGTCGACCCGTTGCGGGGCATCGGCGAGGAGGCGGTGGGCGCGGCGGCGTTCATCTGGTCGACGGTGCCGGACCGGGGCGGGCCTCGGGATGCGTTCAATGTGTATCAACTGCTGCATGAGTGGCAGGACTTCTCGCATCGGCTGCATGAGGCGGGGCATCAGCCTTATTGCCTTGTTTGGCCGTGAGCCGGGGGTTGGTGAGTAGGTAGCGGGCGAGGTCTTCGGGCCTCGCCCTTTTCCGTGCCGCTTCTACGTCTTCTACGTCGTCCCCCGGTCGTCCAGCGCCAGGCGTACCGCGAAGGTCGCGATGACCGTGCCGGTCACCCGGTCCAGGGCCCGGCGGACGTGGGCTCTGCGGAGCCAGGTGCCCAGGGCGGACACGGAGATGATGAGGACGCTGCACCAGAGGACGGCGACGACTATGTGGACGGCGGTCAGGAGCAGGCCCGTCGAGAGGTGCGGGGCGCCGGCGGGGATGAACTGGGGCAGGACCGCGACGTAGAAGACGCCCATCTTGGGGTTGAGGAGGTTGGTCAGGGTTCCCTGGCGCCAGCCGCCGGCCAAGGTGTCGTCGTCGCCGGTCACGGCCTCGTCGGGGGTGGTGTCCGTGGGGCGAGCGCGGAAGGTGGCGTGGATCATGCGGGCGGCCATCCACAGCAGGTAGGCCGCGCCGGCCCAGCGCAGGATCTCGTACAGGATGTGGGACGCGGTCACCAGGGCGGTCACACCGAGCGAGGTCAGCGTGCCCCAGACGACCGTGCCGGTCTGGATGCCCAGCACCACCCCCCAGGCGCGGGTGCGGCGGCCGACGGCCGCGGTGCGCAGGATGACCGCCGTGTCCAGGCCGGGGGTGACGACGAGCAGCCCGACGACCAGGGCGAAGGACCACAGCGCGGTGCTCATTGTCATGCGGGACCACCTCGGGGCTCTGTGGATCGACTCGGAGTCCGGCGGTTGTGGATGCTGCCATGGGTTGGTTACGGGCGGATATCAGCCACGCGAGGCTGGGGACGCTCAGCGTCACCTGCTCGCGGGTGTCCGTCTCGACCGGCGGTTCGCCCTCGTGCTCGGCCAACAGGGTCCTGCGGAGCCGGAGTTGGGACAGGCAGATGAACGCGTGGACGAAGAGGGCGACCGCGCCGGCGGAGTTCATGCCCGGGAGACAGTTCCCAGACTGAAGGAAGCCGCTCCTACCTACCCTGGCGTTGCCGGAGTGTCATCGGGATCACCCGGGCCATACACATCGGCGGAGCTGTCACTGGAGATCACAGTGCTACCGCCGGCGCGTAGCGGTACAGGAATCGCGTCCAGCCGTGCCAGGGAGGGATCGTTCACCTGGCCGGCTGCCAACGCCCACGCGACGCCTTGCTCCGCCTCCGTACGCGCCGCCACACCGACATAGATCAAGACAATCAGGAACGGCAGGGCCAGCAGACACCAGGGGGTCCAACGGACCGCCAGGACGACACAGGCCGCGGCCAAGGGGCCGAACATCGCGATACGGAAGTCGGCTTCGGACTGGAGCCGGTCGTGTTCCAGTGCGACAGGCTCCGCCGAACCACGCAGGCGCAGAATGATGTCATAGCGGTCCGCCTTCAACTGATCGGCCAGCGTCTCGGCGTCGACCACCTGGCGGACAAGCCAGTGGCGAGTCCAGCCGCGGGTGAGCGCGTGGGTTTCCCACTCGGCCTTTGTCCGAGCCGGTAGATCTGCGGGAGGATCGGCCAGCAACTGGTCGAGGAGTTGGCTGCGGAACACCGCGTCATGACTGAACCTCTCCGCGAGCCGGCTGACAACCGCGTCGCCGAGTGCCTCGTCGCCTTGGTTCTCCCGGCGATCGCCAGGGGTTACGGGCGCGATCGGAGTACGACGCAGGGCAGCCCCGACCGCGTATGTGACGCTCAGACCCAGCCTCGTCGCGATCACACCGACGAGGTAGGCGATCACGCTGACGGCGATTCCCACCGCGACGAGCCCTACGGCGTGCGCCAGCCGGTACAGATCTGACAGGACCCCCCGCGCATTCCCTGGCTCGGGCACTCGATGGCCGACAGCGAGCCACAACACGACCAACCACGTATACCCCACAGCGAGAGGAGTACGAATCTCCCGCACTCCCGGCAACAGAGCGGCCAGCATGCGGCAATTCTCACTGAAACCGCATTGTCCGAAAAGGCCCTGACGTGCCATCACCGGTGGCTGGTCGAGGGGATCGGAAGACCGCAGATCGGTCACGATCGCAGCAGGACGCGGGTGCGAAGGAGCCGGAAGGAGCCGCGGCCGTACATCTGCCGCTTGATCGTCACAGCGTCCCGGTCCTGGCGCAGGAATCCGGCGAAGCGCCGTACCGGACCAGGTCAGGTCAGGTCACCGGGTCGAGGAACGTCAGCACCGAGGCGTCCTCCTCGATCAGCGGGGCGAGGACCGCGTTGAACGGGCCGCCGTACGGAGCCTTCAGGTGCGTCTGGAAGGCGTCCTCGTCGCGGTACGCCTCGAAGATCCAGAAGGCGCGTGGGGCGGCTGCCTTGGTGTAGACGTCGAAGGCGAGGTTGCCTTCTTCCTCGCGCACCTTCAGGGCGTAGTCGCCGATCAGGCGGGCGACCTCGTCCTCCGCTCCCTCGCGGGCGGTGAACTCGGCCAGCAGGGTCTTCTTCACAGTTTCGTGTCCTTGTCCGTTGCGGGTGTCACTCGTGGGCCGAGTCGAGCTGCCAGACCTCGGCCTCGTCCAGCTTCACCGAGCCGTTCTCGGCGAAGATCTGCACCCCCTCGCTGGCGGGGTCGGGGAAGATCTGGTCGGTGATCACGGCTTCGCCGCTGCCGCCGAAGACCTCCACGGAGGACCAGTCGACGAGGATGCGCAGCTTGACCTTGCCGTTCTCCGCCTTCAGAGGTGCGGTCTGGACTCCGGGGAAGGTGCTGTCGAAGTCGACGGCACCGGAGTGGGTGCGGTCGACGTACAACTCCTGTGTCGTGGTGTCGTAGCCGATGACGGTCTCCTCGCCGTCGGCGCCGGTACGCACCTTCAGGCCGAAGCGGTCGGCGTCCGCGAGGGAGAAGGTCGCCTCGATGTCGAGGGCCTTGCCCTGGACCGCGGGGTCGGTCAGGGGCTGAGAGGTGTTCGTGACGGTGACACCGGCCGCGGTCGCCGGGGGCTCCTGTCGCAGGGACGTCACGCTGTCCACCGGCTCGCTGGTCAGCCGGATCCGGCCGTCGACCGTACGGAGGGCCATCTCCCGGGGGACGCTCTGCGCACCGCGCCAGGGGGAGGTCGGGATCGCGCCGCCGTAGTCCCAGTTGTTCATCCAGCCGACCATGTACCGCTTGCCGTCCGGCGCGTCCTCCCAGGACACGGCCGCGTAGTAGTCCTTGCCGTAGTCGGCCCAGTCGGCGCGCTGTACGACGGACTTGGCGGCGGTGTCGGCTTCGGTGAACCGGTCGGCCAGGATGTGGCCCCAGCCGGTGGTGTTCATGTCGACGAGTTGGATCCGCGCCTGCTTGCCCGCGTAGGGGCGCAGGTCGAAGGAGGCCCAGTCCAGGGTCTCGCTGTTGGCTCCGGTGGCGCTCCGGACGACCTTGCCGTCGACGATCAGGTTGACGGACGTCTCCTGGGAGACGGGCTGGGCCCGGGTGTCGGAGAGCGTGATGTGGTCGACGTTGAGGTGGCCCCAGCCGCCGGTGTTGTCGTCGACGATCCTGATCCGCGCCTGCTTGCCGGCGAGGTCCTTGACGTCCCAGGAGGCCCAGTTGAGCGCCTCGGCGTCCTTTCCGGTGGCGCTGCGGACCACGTTGCCGTCGACGAGCAGTTCGATCGCGGTCGGGTTGTCGGAGCCGGCGGGGTGGTTGCCGCCGCCCACAAGGAAGTTGACGTAGTCCTTGTCGATGGTGAACTCGGGCGAGGTGAGGGTGCCGGTGGTGGAGTCGCCGTGCAGATAGCTGTTGACCAGGCCGTTGCCCAGGAAGCCGGAGACCGCCTGCTGGTCGGGGAGGGTGCCGGTGGCCGGTGCGGTGCCGAAGGCGGTCCCGGTCGTCGTCCAGCCGCCGTACGTGCCGCCCTCGAAGTCGGCGAGGAGCGTGCCGTCCACGTGCGGATGCCGGCCGCCGCCGACCTTGAAGTTCAGGTACTCGCTGTCGACGGTGAAGGAGGGCGAGGTCAGGGTGCCGGTGGTGGCGTCACCCGAGTGGAAGCTGTTGGCGAGGCCCTTGCCGTCGAAGCCGTCGACGGGGCTCTGACCGTCCAGCGCCCCGGCTGCCGGTCCGCCGCCGAAGGCGGTGCCGGTCGTCGTCCACGTACCGAAGTCCGTGGCCTCGAAGTCCTGCATCACCGTGCCGGTGGGCGGGGTGTACGTGTCCTTGTCGTCGGCGGTGAACTTCTCGCCGTCGAAGTCGCCGACGAAGTACTGGGCGGCCGAACCGCCCGCGATACCACCGGGGTTGATGTTGACGACCAGGACCCACTTGATGTTGTTCGTGTCCCCGTCGACCGCGAGGGGGAACAGGTCCGGGCACTCCCACACCCCGCCCGTCGCGCCCGCCGGGCCGAACTCGCTCCGCAGGCTCCAGTCCTTGAGGTTCTTGGACGAGTAGAACCGCACCTTGTGCTCGGCGGACATCGACACCGTCATCAGCCAGCTCTTCGTCGGTTCGTACCACTGGACCTTCGGGTCGCGGAAGTCCCTGGAGCCGATGTCGAGCACGGGATTGCCCTGGTACTTCGTCCAGGTACGGCCGCGGTCGGTGCTGTAGGCGAGCGACTGGGCCTGGATGCCCGTCGTTTTGTTGTGGCTGGTGTAGATCGCCACCATCGCCGGGTTCTCCGTCGTGCCGAAGCCGGTGGTGTTGTCCCGGTCGACGACCGCGCTGCCGGAGAACACCATCTCGTTGGCGTCGTACGAGAGGGCGAGCGGGAGTTCCGTCCAGTGGACGAGGTCCGTGCTGACCGCGTGGCCCCAGGACATGTCGCCCCACGAGTTGCCGTTTGGGTTGTACTGGTAGAAGAGGTGGTACTCGCCCTCGTAGTACACGAGACCGTTGGGGTCGTTCATCCAGTTCTGTTGCGGCGTGAAGTGGAACTGGGGCCGGTAGGTCTCGGCGTACGGCGCGGTGTCGGCGGCTACCGCCTGGGGGGCGAGCGGGGTTGCGGACAGGGCGCAGACCGTCGCCACCGCCGCGATCGTCCGTATGCGGGCATGCCGGGATACACGTCCAGCGCTCATGGGCTCTCCTGTGCTACGGCCGTTCCGCGCAGCGAAGCCCTGTTGCCCGGCGCGGACCCGGCCGCTGAAGTAGCGCCTCGCCGGTGCCGTCGTCCCACGGCACCGGTTCCGGCGAGGAGTGTCATCGTTGACTTGAGTCATCGATGACATCGAGTGGCCCGATGATGGAGGCAATCCGGGCGGTGCGTCAACGGTTCGGCCGCGATGGCCTGTTGGGCGGCAGGCTTCCTCGATTGTTCTCGCCCCCGCCGCCCCTACCCGTTCCCATCCCTGGGGGCTGCGCCCCCAGACCCCCCTTTGTCCTCAAACGCCGGACGGGCCGAGATGCCTGGGCTCGCGCTGAAAGATCAAGCCCCGGCCGGCACCATCCAGCCTCTCCAGCATTTGAGGAGCGGGGGTTCGGCGGCAGCGCCCCGAGGAAGGGGCTGCACCGCCGTATTCGCAGGTCCGCCGACCGGCAGAACGCGGAGGCCGAGTTCGTTCGAGGTGCTCGCGGGTTCGGCGAAGGTGTCCGCGACGCGCTCCCCCAGGGCGGTGATCCGACGCGGGCTCATGACTGCTCTTCTCTGACGGACAGTCACAGTGGGCGCCCGCCACGCGTGTTTGCCGATTTGTGACGTGCGCGGGGCATTGACGTTTCCGGGAAGCGGAGTCCATCATCCTCGCCAGGCAGTGTCAACGATGACATAAGTCAACGATGACACCCCGGGCGGCGTGCTCCGATCCCAACTCCGTGCCGCTCGCTATCCCACAGGAGCCGATGATGTCTCGTACCACTCGCCTGTCCTCCTCCCTCCTCAGAGTCGCCGCCGTTTCGGGCGTCGCGGCCCTCACCCTGACGGCCTGCGGGTCCGGCTCCGGATCGGGCTCGTCGAGTTCCGGCTCGGGTTCGGGCGAGGTCAAGGTCGGTCTGATCACCAAGACCGACACCAACCCGTTCTTCGTGAAGATGAAGGAGGGCGCGGAGAAGGCCGCCAAGGAGAACGGCGCCCAACTGTCCACCGCCGCAGGCAAGTTCGACGGGGACAACGCCGGGCAGGTCACCGCCATCGAGAACATGGTCGCCGCCGGGGTCAAGGGCATCCTGATCACCCCGAGCGACTCCAAGGCGATCGTGCCCGCGATCGAGAAGGCCCGCGCCAAGGGCGTTCTGGTCATCGCCCTGGACACCCCGACCGAGCCGGAGAGCGCCGTCGACGCCCTCTTCGCCACCGACAACCTCAAGGCCGGTGAGCTGATCGGCGAGTACGCCAAGGCCGCGATGGCGGGCAAGACGGCGAAGATAGCCGCGCTCGACCTCGCGCCGGGCGTCTCCGTCGGCGTCCAGCGCCACGACGGTTTCCTGAAGGGCTTCGGCGCCACCGACAAGGACGTCGTGTGCGCCCAGGACACGGGCGGCGACCAGGCCAAGGGCCAGACGGCGATGGAGAACTGTCTCCAGAAGGAGCCGGACATCAACGTCGTCTACACCATCAACGAGCCGGCCGCGCTGGGCGCGTACACCGCGCTGAAGGCCAAGGGCCGGGAGAAGGACGTACTCATCGTCTCCGTCGACGGCGGCTGCACCGGCACCCAGGCCGTCAAGGACGGCAAGATCGCGGCGACTTCGCAGCAGTATCCGCTGAAGATGGCGGAGGAGGGCGTCAAGGCGGTCGTGGCGTATGCCAAGGACGGCACGAAGGCGTCCGGTTACACGGACACCGGGGTCACGTTGATCAGTGACAAGGCTCAGGACGGGGTGGCGTCCAAGGACACCGCTTATGGCCTGGAGAACTGCTGGGGCTGAGCGGGGCGCTCCGCTGGGGGGCGCGGTGTTTGGCTGCGGGCCCGGTGGGGGCTGGTCGCGCAGTTCCCCGCGCCCCTGTCGGGGGCGCTGTCGCGCCACCCGACATCGCCCCCCCGGCCAGCGTCCCCCGCCCCCGTCTCCCGACCCGGCCATCTGTCTTCCGACAAGGACTTCGCATGACAGCCACCATCACCCCGTACTCGGAGCTCAAAGCGCCAAGTACGGCCCGCAGACTGCTCACCGCGCCGACCACCGGACCTCTGGTCGCCCTTCTCCTGGCCTGTGCCTTCTTCTCGATCTCGACCGATCAGTTCCTGACCGGTGGGAACTTCTCGCTGATCGTGCAGCAGGTCATGGTCGTGGGTACTCTCGCCATCGGGCAGACCCTGATCATCCTGACCGCCGGCATCGACCTGTCGTGCGGGGCGGTGATGGCGTTCGGCAGCATCGTGATCGCCAAGATGGCCGCCGAGGGGTCGCTGCCGCCGCTGGTCGCCATCGCGCTCGGCATCGCCGTCTGCGGCGGGTTCGGGCTGGTCAACGGGCTGTTGGTGCAGAAGATCCCGCTGCCGCCGTTCATCGTCACCCTCGGCATGCTCAACGTGGCGTTCGCGCTGACCCACATCTACTCCGAGGAGCAGACGGTCAGCAATCTGCCGGGCCCGCTGACCGCCCTCGGCGAGACCTTCCCCCTCGGCCACACCGACATCACCTACGGCTCCCTCGTCACCATCGCCCTGTTCCTGATCTTCGCCTACTCGCTGAGCAGCACCGGCTGGGGCCGGCACGTGTACGCCCTGGGCAACAGCGCCGAGGCCGCCCGGCTGAACGGCATCCGTACGTCCCGTCTCACCATCGGCATCTACACCGTGGCCGGCCTGCTGTACGGCATCGCGGCCCTGCTGCTCATCTCCCGTACCGGGGTGGGCGATCCGCAGGCGGGGCAGACCGACAACCTCGACAGCATCACGGCCGTGGTCCTCGGCGGTACGAGCCTCTTCGGGGGACGCGGGTCGGTCCTGGGCACCTTCATCGGCGTCCTCATCGTCGGTGTGTTCCGCAACGGGCTCCAGTTGATGGGCGTCGCGTCCATCTACCAGACCCTGATCACCGGGGTCCTGGTGATCCTCGCGGTGACCGTCGACCAGCTCTCCCGGAAGAAGGCCCGATGACCGCCACCGGAACCCCCACCCCTGTTCTTCAGGCCCGCGGTCTGTTCAAGCGGTACGGACAGGTCACCGCCATCGACGGCGCCGACTTCGACCTGCTGCCCGGGGAGGTCCTCGCCGTCATCGGGGACAACGGCGCCGGCAAGACCAGCCTGATCAAGGCCCTCACCGGAGCGGTGACCCCGGACGCGGGCGAGATACGGCTCAACGGCGAGCCCATCACATTCTCCGGGCCGCAAAGTGCGCGCGCCCACGGCATCGAGACGGTCTACCAGGACCTCGCCGTGGCCGCGTCCATGGACATCGCCTCGAACGTGTTCCTCGGGCGCGAGCTCCGCCGCCCCGGCGTCCTCGGCAGTGTCTTCCGCATGCTCGACAAGAAGCGCATGCGTCAGGAGGCCGCCGAGCACATGGCCGATCTGAAGATCGGTCTGCGCTCGCTGACCCAGTCGGTGGAGACCCTCTCCGGCGGTCAGCGGCAGGCCGTCGCGGTCGCCCGTTCCGTCGCCTGGGCCAGCTCCGTCGTCGTCATGGACGAGCCCACCGCCGCGCTCGGCGTCAAGGAGTCCGGCCAGGTCCTCGACCTGATCCGCCGGGTCCGGGACAAGGGCATGCCGGTCGTCCTGATCAGCCACAACATGCCGCACGTCTTCGAGATCGCCGACCGGATCCACGTCCACCGGCTCGGCCGGCGGGCCGCCGTGATCAAGCCCTCCGACTACTCCATGGCCGAGGTCGTCGCCATCATGACCGGCGCTCTCTCCGTCGACGCGGCCGGAGATACTGTCGTAGCGGATTCCGAGGCGGCGAAGGCCGCGGGAGTCCAGGCCACCTGACAGCACGACCCAGCTCTCGTGGTTTCCGGCCGAGGCCGCGGCCGGAACCGAGAGCCCACAGGACGGTTTCTCCATGGCAGCGAACCGCCGCCCCACCCTGACCGATGTCGCCCGAGAAGTCGGCGTCAGCGCCAAGACCGTCTCCCGAGTCCTCAACGAGGACGGACCCGCTTCCGCTCGGACCAGGGAACAGGTGCTCGCCGCCGTGGCCAAGCTCGGCTTCCAGCCGAACCTCATGGCCCGCAACATCCGCGTCGGCGGCCCCGACACCACGGTCGGACTGGTCATCCCGGACCTCGGGAACCCCTTCTTCGGGGCCGTGGCCCGGAGCATCGAGGACACGGTCCGCGACCGCGGACTGACCCTGCTGATGGGCTCCTCCGCGGACGACCCCGTACGCGAACGCGCCCTGACGGACAAGTTCCTCGCCCGCCGGGTCAGCATCCTGATCGTCGTACCGTCCGTCGGCGCCGACCACGCCCACCTCAAGTCCCACCGTACGGCGGGACTGCCCGTGATCTTCCTCGACCGGCCCGGAGCCGGCCTCGCCACGGACAGCATCGTCAGCTCCAACCGTGCCGGAGCCCACGACGGGGTCGCCCACCTCATCGCCCACGGACACCGGCGCATCGGCTTCGTCGGCGACCTGCCCCCGAAGCTGTACACGCGCCGCGAACGGCTGGCCGGCTACCGCTCGGCGCTCCAGGAAGCCGACATCCCGTACGACCGCTCGCTCGTCACCAACGCCCACGACCAACAGGGGGCCGAGGCGGCGACCGCCCAACTCCTCGGCCTGGCCGATCCCCCCACGGCCCTGTTCGCCGGCAACAACATCATGGCGCTGGGGACGGTCGCCGAACTCGCCCGCAGCAAGCGCAAGGAGGTCGCCGTCGTCGCCTTCGACGACGTGGCGCTCGCCGAGGCACTTGAACCGGCCCTGACCGTCGTCGCCCAGGACGCGGAGGAACTCGGCAGGACCGCGGCGACCACCGCCCTGACCCGACTCGACGGCGACCGCACCCGCGCCCGCACCATCACCGTGCCCACCCGCCTGATCGTCCGCGGCTCGGGCGAGCAGCCCGCGCCCACGCCGTAGACAACTCCGCAGCCGGCTCGACCTTTTCAGCGCGGGAGAGCCCGCGGCACCGTACCGGTCACACCGGTCACACCCACCGGACCGTGTCGCCGTGCCTGATCCGGCCAGGGACGACGACCTGTGCGTACGCTCCGGCGCAGGGCATGGGGGCCATGGAGTCCAGCGGGACGACCCGGTTGTGGTCGGCGAGCACCCGCAGGGCGGCCGTGGCCGCCGGTACGGGGCCGTGCGCGAGGGTGGGGACGGCGCACCGTGGGGTGCGGGCGATGACGAGGAGGGTGAGGTCGTCGCCTATACGCAGGGTGCGGCCGGGCCAGTCGTTCTCGGGGAAGCCGGAGCCGGAGCCGGGTGTGTCGACGACGATGTTCGGGCGGTAGCGCACGGCTTCGGCGACGCCCGGGGCGAGGGTGTCGATGCGGGCCAGGGCGGCCGTGGTGAGCAGGTGGACGGGCGCGTAGTCGACGAATGTGCCGGCCGGGGCCGCGCTGCCGATGTGGCTGATGTCGATGCCGATGTCGGTCGCGCCGCGCAGGATGTCGTCCGGGCGGGCGCGGTCGAGGGTCGGCGACTCCGGTGCGGTGTCGGTCAGGGTCACGTCGCGGCCGATGAAGTGGGACAGGTGGTGGTCCGCGTCCGGGTCGGTGGAGTGCCACACCTTGCCGTCGGGCGCGGTGATGCGGACCTCCCCGCCGCCGAGTTGGGCGCTCAGGGCCAGCAGACGGCCCCACCGGCGCGGGTGCTTGGCGCTGGCGATCCTCCCCGTCTCCGTGTCGACGAGGGCGAGCCGACGGTCGTGGGCCAGGCCGTGCTCGGTGACCTCCGTGGCCGTGATCGCCTCGCCCAGCAGGGATTTGACCGGGTAGCGGTACAGGCCGCCCACGGTTCCGATCACGATCGCTCCGTTCGTCGCCGGGATCAGCAGCAGGTGCTGCCCTGCTGCTTGGCCAGGGAGTCCGCGTCGGCCTTGACGACGTACACCTCCCAGGGTTCCTGGCCGGGGCCGTGGACCCAGACCTTGTCCTGGAGGGCGTAGCAGCAGGTGGTGTCGTCCTCCACGTCGGTGGCGAGACCGGCCTCGGCCAGGCGGGCGGTGGCCTCGTGGACCGCCTCGGTCGTCTCGACCTCCACCCCCAGGTGGTCCATACGTGTCGTCTCGCCCGCCGCGCCTTCGATGAGGACGAGCTTGAGCGGCGGCTCCGCGATCGCGAAGTTGGCGTAGCCGTCGCGGAGTTTGGCGGGTTCGGTGCCGAAGAGCTTGCTGTAGAAGGCGATGGACGCGTCGAGATCGGGGACGCGGAGAGCGAGCTGTACGCGGGATGACATGACGAACCTCCATGATCGCGTGGGCTTACTTCGACATCTGTCGATTTCCTGCGGCCCAGCATGGCACCTGATTCGGCAACCGTCAATATAGATAGTTATCTAATTCGCCGCTCCAGCGGTCCGGCCGGGCCGGAAGACGACCGCCACCAGCGCCAACCCGACCACCCCGCCCACCAGCTGCGCACCGATGAACCCCGCCACCGACCCCGGCGCGATCCCCGCGAACGTGTCGCTGAAGGTGCGGCCGATCGTCACCGCCGGGTTGGCGAACGACGTGGACGACGTGAACCAGTAGGCGGCGCCGATGTACGAGGCCACGGCCACGGGTGCGTACCGGAGGCGGTCGGTGCGGGCCAGGCCGAAGATCAGGAGGATCAGACCGGCGGTGGCCACCACCTCGCCCAGCAGCAGATGACCGGCCGAGCGGTCGTGCGTGGACCACTCCACCAGCGGCTCGCCGAACATCGCGTCGGCGAGGATCGCGCCCGCGATCGCACCGACGATCTGCGCGGGGACGTACACCGCGACCTCGCGAGCCGTGACGCCGGCGCCGCCACCGCGTCGGGCCGTCCACCACTCGGCCAGGGTGACCACCGGGTTGAAGTGCGCGCCCGAGACCGGGCCGAGCAGCAGGATCAGGATGCCCAGGCCGAAGACCGTGGCGATCGAGTTCGCCAGCAGTTGCACCCCGACGTCCGTCGTCAGCTCGGTGGCCTGGATGCCCGAGCCGATCACGATCGCGACGAGGAGTGCGGTGCCCAGCAGTTCGGCCGCGGCCTTGGACATCAGCGGGGCCACTGCGGGCGCCGCAGGGGCTGTCGTCGCCGTCTTCAAGGACAGGACCGCTTGACGTTGTTCTCGGCGGTGGCCCGCGCGGTCTCCGCCAGGTCCGCGAACCGGCCCGCGAGGGAGGCGATGACATCGGGCTTCAGGCGGTAGTAGAGGAACCGGCCACACGGTTCCGTCTCCACCACGCCCGCCTCGCGCAGCACCTTCAGATGGTTGGAGAGATTGGTCTGCCTGGCCCCCGTCTCCTCGATCAGGTGGGTGCTGCAGAGCGTCTCCTTCGCGAGCAGGGTGACGATCCGGAGGCGGAGCGGGTCCGCCAGAACCCGCATCAGATCAGTGTCGACTGATTTCAGCATGGGCTGATACTTTCACATCACTCCGAGTACGCCCATATGAAGCCGCACATATGAAGGAAGGGCCCATGTCCTCCAGCCCGCCCCGCCCCCTCGCCTCCGTGCTGTTCGTCTGTGTCCACAACGCCGGGCGTTCCCAGATGGCCGCCGGTTTTCTCGACCACCTCGCGGGCGACCGGATCGAGGTCCGTTCCGCCGGTTCCATCCCCGGCGACCGGGTCAATCCGGCCGCCGTCGAGGCCATGCGCGAGGTCGGTGTCGACATCGCCGGTGCCACGCCGAAGATCCTCACCACCGAGGCCGTCCAGGCGTCCGACTACGTCATCACCATGGGCTGCGGCGACGCCTGCCCGGTCTTCCCCGGCAAGAAGTACCTCGACTGGGACCTGGCGGACCCGGCCGGCCAGGGCGTCGAGGCCGTGCGTCCCATCCGCGACGAGATCAGGCACCGTATCGAGGCCCTGATCGCCGAGATCGACGGCGCGAAGCGGGAGGCGTGATCCCCCACCCCTGACCCCGCCCCGTGACCGGCCGAGGCAAGATGTGACAGCACCTCTGCCGCACATCTGACGACCCTGACGCAGTGAGAAGAGCGCCGTGACCACGTACGACTACGAGAAGGACGGCGCGGCCATCTACCGTCAGTCCTTCGCCACCATCCGCGCCGAGGCCGACCTCGCGGGCCTGCCCGCCGACATCGGTCAGGTCGTCGTACGGATGATCCACGCCTGCGGGATGGTCGACCTCGTACAGGATCTGTCGTACACGCCCGGTGTCGTGGCCCGCGCCCGTGAGGCGCTGCGCGGCGGCGCGCCGATCTTCACCGACGTACGGATGGTGGCCAGCGGCGTGACCCGCAAGCGGCTGCCCGCCGGGAACGACGTGCTGTGCACCCTGACCGACCCGGCCGTCCCCGAGCTGGCCGCGAAGCTCGGGACGACGCGCAGTGCCGCCGCCCTCGAACTGTGGCGGGACCGGCTGGAGGGGGCGGTTGTCGCTGTCGGCAACGCGCCCACCGCGCTCTTCCGGCTGCTGGAGATGATCGAGGAGGGGGCGCCACGGCCCGCCGCGGTCATCGGCGTCCCGGTCGGGTTCGTCGGCGCCGCCGAGTCGAAGGACGCGCTTGTCGCGAACGTGTCGGGGCTGGAGTACATCGTCGTACGCGGTCGGCGTGGCGGCAGTGCCATCGCCGCCGCCGCGATCAACGCGATCGCCAGCGAAGAGGAGTAGGAGAGGAGTGAGCGGTCAGTTCTGCTCGACCGCCGGGATCGGCTCTGCCAGGCCCGCCGTCCACTTCTCCTCGATGCGGCCGACCTTCCACACCAGCAGGGCCACCGCCCACGTCGCGAAGAACAGCCCGACGATGACGTAACCGATGATGTTGAGGTCCAGGCCGGAGACCCAGTCCCAGAACGGGCCGTGCAGGTCCGCCTGTTCGGCGATCAGGCCGAGCAGCTCCACCGTGCCGATGATGAGCGCGACGGCGACCGACAGGCCGGTGATCGTGAGGTTGTAGTAGACCTTGCGGACCGGCTTGGAGAAGGCCCAGCCGTACGCGAAGTTCATGAACGAGCCGTCGATCGTGTCGAGCAGCGACATGCCGGCCGCGAAGAGGACCGGCAGGCACAGGATCGCGTACCAGGGCAGGCCCGAGGCCGCGCCCGAACCCGCGAGGACGAGGAGCGCGATCTCGGTCGCCGTGTCGAAGCCTAGGCCGAAGAGCAGGCCCAGCGGGTACATCTGCCACGGCTTGGTGATCGACCTCATGAGGCGGCCCAGGAGGCGGTTCATGAAGCCGCGGTTGTTGAGCTGCTCCTCCAGGGCCGCCTCGTCGAAGTGGCCCGTGCGCATCTGGCGGAAGACCTTCCAGATGCCCGCCATGATCACGAGGTTGATGATCGCGATGATGTAGAGGAAGGTCCCGGAGACCGTCGTACCTATCCAGCCGGTGACATCGTGGAGGCCCGAGTTGTCGTCCGCGACCGGGCCCGACAGGGCCTTGACACCGATGGACAGCAGAAGAGCCAGCGCGAACACGATGCTCGAATGCCCCAGCGAGAACCAGAAGCCGACCGACAGCGGGCGTTGGCCCTCGCTCATCAGCTTCCGGGTGGTGTTGTCGATCGCGGCGATGTGGTCGGCGTCGAAGGCGTGCCGCATGCCGAGGGTGTAGGCCGTGACGCCGATGCCGATGCCGAAGGTCTTCGTGCCCAGGCTGTAGTGCTCGGGGGCGACGATCACCACCAGCGTGAACCAGCCGATGACGTGCAGCGCCAGGATGAACGCGGCCATCCCGCCGAGGCTCGCCCACTCCTTGCGGGTCATCGAGGTACGGATGCGCTGCCGGGTAGCGGTGGTCATGGGGGACGGGCCTTACCTGTCGACGGGACGGCCGCCTTCAGCCGCACACCACAGGTTTCTGCATAGAGGTTGCAAGTAGAAGAAGAGGGCGGCAAAGCCCGTGCAAGGTTTCCGTCAGGCAGGTCTCAGCAGTTCGCCGATCCAGCCCGCCGCCGTCTCCGGGTCGGCCGCGACCGGCACGCCCTCCGGTACGGGTGGCCTGCGGACCATGACCACGGGCAGCCCCGCCTCCCGGGCCGCCGTCAGTTTCGGTGCGGTCGCCGCTCCCCCGCTGTCCTTGGTGACCATGACGTCGATGCGGTGGCGGCGCAGCAGCTCGCGCTCGCCGTCGAGCGTGAACGGGCCCCGGTCGAGCAGCACCTCCATCCGGGGCGGGTGCGGAGGTTCGGGCGCGTCCACGGATCGTACGAGGAACCACATGTCGTCCAGGTGGTTCAGTGCGGCGAAGGCGGGCAGGCCCAGGCGTCCGGTGGTGAGGAACACCCGTCGGCCGAGGGCGGGCAGCAGGGTCGCGGCCTCTTCCAGGGAGCCGGCCTCGTGCCAGTCGTCCCCTTCCACCGGGGTCCAGCCGGGGCGCCGGAGCGCGAGCAGGGGGATCCGGGCGGTGGCCGCGGCACGCGCCGCGTGGAGACCGATCGTGACGGCGAAGGGGTGGGTGGCGTCGACGAGCACGTCCACCCGGTGCTCGCGCAGCCACGCGGCCAGCCCCTCCGCGCCGCCGAAACCGCCGATCCGGACCTCGCCGGGGGGCAGCCGGGGTCCGGCCACCCGTCCGGCGAGGGAGCTGGTCAGGGTCAGGTCCGGGGTGGCGTGGAGTAGTTCGGCGAGGCGGCGGGCCTCCGCGGTGCCGCCGAGGATCAGTACGTGCGGGGTGGTCGTGGCGGTCATGGAGGTCCGGGTCCGTTCATGGGCGGCGAGGCGAAGGGGTGGCCGACGGCGGCCACGACGGCGACGTAACACCGCCCGGCTGGGCGAGGAGATCGCCCGGTCCGCACGAAACCCGCGGCTGGGGACCCCCTTGGGCGGGCTGTACAACCTCGGTATGACCCGGAGGCGGAGTCGGGGAACACCGCCAGGCTGTTGCCGCTGTAGGGGCGGGCGCTGAAGACATCGACGTGTACGTAGCGCATGTTCCGCGACGTTATCGGCCCTCAGCGCCGGAGCCGGGCCGGGTACTCCGAGGCGAGGAGGCCGAAGAGGACGTCGTCGGTCCACTCCCCCTTGATCCAGGTGCTCCGCACGAGATGGCCCTCGCGGCGGAAACCCACGCGCTCCAGCAACTTCGCCGAGCGGACGTTACGTCCGTCGCAGGCCGCCGAGACCCTGTGCAGCCCCTCCTCCACCAGCAGGAACTCCACCGTCCGCGCGACCGCCTCGGTGGCGTACCCCCGCCCCTGGAACTCCGGCGCGAACGTGAAGCCCAGCTCCGCCTGCCGCCCGTCGTCGCTCCGGCACACCCCGACATCACCGATCAGCCCCGGTACGTCCAGCCGCTCGACGGCGTACTGGAACCACCCCGGATCACGCGGATCCCCCGCCGAGAGCGTGGCCGCCAGCCGCTCGGCCTCCGCCGACGGCACCGGCGACTCCCAGGACTGGTACCGGCTCACCTCGGGGTCCGAGCGGTACGCGGCCAGGGCGGTCGCGTCCGCCGGGGTGAACCCGCGGAGCCGTAGCCTCGCTGTCTCCATGTCTTCGTTTCCTTCCTCACCTTCGTCGCCCGGTGGTCGAGGAGGAGCGGGTGAGGCAGGCCATGGTACGTGCGGGCCGGAAGGGAAGTGATCGCGGTGGTGCGGTGGGACGGCGAACCGGTGACCCCGGTCGGCGAGAGCGGCTTCGAGGCCGAACTGCTGAGGTTCGACTGGGAGCGGACGGAGTGCGGTTGCGGTGGGAGTGCCGCGCATCTGCCGGCCAGGATCAGGGAACTGCTCGCCCTCGACGAGGGGCACGGCGGGGGCGAGGCGTTCCTCACCTCGCTGCATGACCACGTGATGACTCCGGCCGACGGACTGGTGCCGGCGTCGGCCGCCTTCGTCCCGGTGGCTCTCGCCGCCCTGACCGGCCCCCTGTCCGAACCCGCCAGGCGCGAGACGCTCGGCTGGGTGCTGCGGATTCTCGGGCCGGCCGTGGACTCGGAGAGCGCCGTGGCCGTGGCCTGTGTCGAGGCGGTTCGGCGAGGGCTGCGGGTGCTGTACGCCGAGGTGGTGCGGGGCGGGTCGGAGGCCGGCGCGGCCTATGCCTTCGAGGCGCTCACGCTGATCGAGGAGGACCTGGACAGGCTGAGTGCGGTGCGGACCGCCGTGGGGGACCGACTCCCGTGGGACCTCTGAAATCGACCTGAGGGGGCCGCCCGGGGAAACCCGGGACAGCCCCCTCCACGGTGCCGTACGGCCGGGCGGATCATTCCGCCATGATCAGCTCGGTGCTCCGGCGCCGACGCTCTCGCGCCCGCCGACCCCCTCCTCGTACCGCCCCCGCAGCTCCGACACCACCCCGAAGGCCGCCGCCGTCAGCGGTACCGAGAGGAGCATGCCGAGGATGCCGGCGATCGAGGCGCCGGCGGTGAGGGCGAGGAGGATCACCGCCGGGTGGATCTGGAGCGTGCGGCTCTGGATCATCGGCTGGAGCACGTTGCCCTCTATGAGCTGCACGACGAAGACCACGCCGAGGACCCACAGCATGGTGTTGAGCCCGCCGTCCGCGAACGCGACGAGGACCGCGACCGCGCCCGACAGGAAGGCGCCGAGGTACGGGATGTACGCGCCTATGAACACCAGCGCGCCCAGCCCGATCGCGCCCGGCACCTGGAGGATCAGCAGACCGACGGTGATGAAGACGGCGTCGATGAACGCGATGATCGTCGTCCCCAGCATGAAGCCCTCGATGGCCTGGAAGGCGCGGCGGGCCATGACCTCCAGGGTCGCGCCGGAGCCACGGGGCGCGAGCGAGTGCAGCGAGGCCACGGCCCGGTCGGAGTCACGGAGGAAGAAGAAGAGGAGCAGCAGTGCGAGAGTGCCGGTGGCGATCATCTCGGTGAGCAGGCTGACGCCGCTCAGTACGCCGGAGAGCGCGGTGCCGCCGAACTTGGACAGCAGGTCCTTGGCGTTCGTGGCGAGTTCGTCGAGGGAGTTGCCGACCACGTCGAAGCGCTCGCTGAGCGACTTCGCCGCGTCCTGCACCGAGTCGATGATCTGGTCGCCGCTGTCGATCAGCGCGGTCACCACGATGTACGCGGCACCGCCCATGACCACGAGGACGGCGGCGCAGGCCAGCCCGGCGGCGAGCGACTTGTTGAACTTCATCCGGACCAGGCGGCGGTAGAACGGGCCGAGCAGGGCCGAGAGGAGCAGCGCGATCAGGACGGGTGTGACGGCGGTCTGGAAGGTGATGCAGAACCACACCCCCACCGTGATGACCCCGCTGATCAGCAGGAACAGCACGCTTCCGGCGGCCAGGCGCCGAGCGGGCTCCGACAGCAGGGGTGCGCCGCGGCCGTCGGCGGGGACCGGCCCGGTCAGGGGTGCGCGGGTGGCGCGGACCGTCGTACGCGTGCGATGTATTCGCGCACCCCGCGACCCTGGCTGCCTGGTGCGGCCGCCACCGCCGACTCTTCGAGGGGCTCCCGTAGGGCTGTTCATCTGGTTTCGTCTCCGCTCACACGCATGACCGCTGTCCGCGGCGACAGAGTAGACCGGCGCGGGACCCGCAGGGTTGAGCGGGCTGGAGGGGGAGGCCCCCTGGGAGGGGAGACGCGGTGGCCGGAAAGCCGCGCCGAAGCTGTGGGGACCATAAGAACTTGTGTGACGCCGCCGGGGCTGGGCAGGCGCGGTCGTTATGAGCACCCCCACCGACCCGAGCACCATAGAAGCAGAAGAGGCGGAAGCGGCAGACGGGACCGCCCAGCAGAGCGCGAACGTACGTACGGCCGAACCGCGGCGCAGATCCGGTGGTGGCGGGCGGGGCTTTCCGTCGGCATCGCGTGCCGGTGGTGGGCGGGTGGCGGGGCTGGACGGGCTGCGGACGGTCGCGGTCGTCCTGGTGATCGTGTACCACGTGGCGCCGGGCCCGCTGCCCGGCGGTTCGGTGGCCGTGGACGTCTTCTTCACGCTCAGCGGCTTCGTCATCACCCGGCTGCTGATCGCCGAGTACGCCCGTACCGGCCGTATCGGCCTGCGGAGGTTCTACCGCCGGCGCTGGCTACGGCTCGGCCCGGCCCTGCTGCTGATGTGCGCGGTCACGGCACTGCTCTCCCTGGCGCTGCCGCTGCCGCTGTTCGACGGGGCGTGGACGGCGGCGGCGCTGGCGGCGGTGTCGGTGGTCAACCTCGTACGGGCGGGAGAGCCGGGCCCGTACTCGGACGTCACGTCCGCTCTCAGCCACACCTGGTCCCTGGGGGTGGAGGAGCAGTTCTACCTGGCATGGCCCCTGCTGCTCCTCCTGCTCCTACGGCACACCACGGCACGGAAGGTACTGGCGTGGGTCGCGGTACTGTGCGTGCTGCCGCTGCTGTGGCGCCTCGCCCTCTGGGACCCCACGGCGGCGCACCGCATCTACAACGGCCCCGACACCCGCGCCGACCAGCTCCTGATCGGCGCGCTGCTGGCCGTACTCCTGGCCCGCCTACGAGCCGACGACCCCCGACTCGCACTGCTCCGCCGCTGGGCGAACCGCCTGTGCTGGCCGGCGTTGGCTCTGCTGGGCCTGATCGCCTGGCAGATCCCGATCGCGGAGGCGAGCGCGTGGAACCCCGTCTGGTACACGGCGGGCTTCATGGTCGCGGCAGTGCTGGCGGCGACGGTGGTGGCGGCTTTGGACCTGGTCCCGGACTCCTGGCCCTCCCGCCTGCTGTCGATCGGGGCACTGGCCTGGATCGGCCGCAACCTGAGCTACGGGATGTACCTGTGGCACTACCCCGTCATCCGCCTCCTCTCCGACCTGGGCGTGACCGACGACCACCTGCTCCCGGCGGGCCTGGCGGCGACGGTGGTGGCGGCGCTGGTGTCGTACGTGGTGGTGGAACGGCCGTTGCTGCGGCGGGCGTGAAGGTGGAGATGCCGTTGCTGCGGCGGGCGTGAGGGTGCGTTGGCCTGGGCACGGCTCGCGGAGGGGGCGATGTCAGTGGGCGACCCTAGACTCCGCCGCACCATGACGAACAACCACCCCGGACCCCTGAATCCCCTGAAGCCGGCCCTCGACTCGATGACGGTGCTCGTCGCGGCGGTCATCGTCCACGACCGGGCGGCGGACCGGGTCGTCCTCCTCCGACGCGGCCCGAACGCCAGGTTCGGCCAGGGCATGTGGGACCTCCCCATGGGCAAGAGCGAACCCGGCGAGCCCATCACCGAAACGGCGGTCCGCGAGCTGCACGAGGAGACGGGCCTGCGGGTGACCCCGGAGTCCCTGAAGGTCGCCCACCTGGTCCACGGCGCCCAGGGCGCGGAGACCCCGAACGGCTACCTCACGATCGTCTTCGCCACCCACACCTGGACGGGCGAACCGGAGAACCGCGAACCGGAGAAGCACGCGGAGGTCTGTTGGGCGGAAGTGGGGGTGCTGCCGGGGGAGTTCGTGCGGTCGAGTGCGGGGGCTCTTCGTAGTTATCTGGGCGGTGGTGGGCTGGATATATCGCTGGCCGGTTGGCGTTAGTCAGCGACTAGACTCGCGATCTTCGGCTGGCGGAAGCCACCTGGAGTCCCCTGAGGCGGCAAGCGGTTGCCCCTCCTGATCGGTCAAGCCGCGCACACCGACAGGCTGAGCCACCACACCCCCAGCAGTCGGAGGGATACCACTGCACATCCAACTGGCGGTACCACCGGCTCGGGGAATCCACTGGTCGGAGCACTAGTTCTTGGCCGCCAGCAATTGCAGCTCCTGGAATTGCCGTTTGTCGGTGGGCTTCGGCTCGCACAGCACCCGGGCGATCTCGCTCACGCCGACATCGCGCAGCAGCCCCGCCAGGCGGTCGGGCGACCAGCGATAGGCCGTCATCACCGAGTGGTCGAAAGACTGCGTGGGGATCGCGGAGTCGTCGGTGGCGAAGCAGCTGATCAGCAGGTGACCGCCAGGGGCCAGGACCCGGGCGAACTCCGCCACCACGGTCGGGACGTCCTGCGGTGGGATGTGGATGATCGAGTATCGCGAAAGCACCCCGCCCAGAACGCCGTCCGCGATGTCGAGTGCCGCCATCGAGCCCACCTCGAACCGCAACTCCGGGTTGGCCTCCTGGGCCAGCCCGATCATCGCGGGCGACGCGTCGACGCCGAAGGCACGCAGTCCCAACCGCCGTAGATGAGCGGTGATATGCCCGGGTCCGCAGCCCAGATCCGCGACCTCGCCTTCGCCACCAGCGCGCACCGACTCGGCGAACGCGGCGAGCAGCGCACGCTCCAGCGGCCGGTCGCGCAGAGTGTCGGTGAAGTGCTGTGCGTAGCGCATTGCGACGGCGTCGTAGGCGTCACGGGTGGCGGGGAGGGAGTCCAGTTCGACCATTCCTGGAACGTAGCGGGTGCCACTGACACGGGCAGCGCCCGGAGCGACCCGACCGACTCGTGGTCAGGCAGGTCTGGTCTGGTGCCGTGTCAGGGGGATCACCACACGGTCGGCCTGTCCGCTCACGGCACTAGACGACCGCGTCCGTGACCGGCCACGCCCCGCGCCCCACCAGGTCAAGGACGAGTGCGGCGATGTTCCACGCGTCGTCCTCACCCCGGTGGTGGCGTCCTTCGAGTGGCAGTCCGGCGATCTGGAGGGCCTGGCTCATGCCGGGCTTTCTGCGCAGGCCGTAGGCCTCGGTGAATACGGCCTTGGCGTTGGTGTGGGTGCGTTCCGTCGGGTAGCCGAACGGGTAGGCCACCCGGTCGGCCTGGCTCTGGCGGGCGAACTGACGGCGGTCGTACTCGCCCCAGCTCGCCCAGGGGCGCCCCCCGGCCCCGTACTCCTCGACGAGGACCCGGCACGCCTCGGCGAAGCTGACGCCCCGTTCCACCTCGGCCTGCGTCAGGCCGGTCAGCTCGGTGCAGAAGTCACTCACCCTCGACCGGACAGGCCGGACCAGGACCCGGTGCCTGGACACCCGGCGCCGTGCCGGCACGTCCACGACGGTGAGCCCGATCTCGATGATCTCGTTCACGGAACCGGGCGGCGGCTGTCCGTCCCAGCAGGTGGCTTCCACGTCGATGACGTTCAGGAGGGCGGATTGGTGGGGCATGGGGCGAGGGTAGGGATGTTCGCTCGGTTCCGGCACCCGAATTTCCTTCTGGAACACCCTCTACGGGGCAACGGTCCGCACGCTCAACGTCCCGGTGTGGCCGGGCTTCGCGGTGACCTGTCCAAGGGTTCTCGAACCTGTCGCGGTGCGGCAGAACCTCACCATCGGATCGGCTCCGCGTCTCCCCCCCCCGCACCCGTCGAAGCCACAGCAGGCGGACACCAGATCTCGCGCCAGCCCGCACACGCGGCACAGTAACCCGGCAGCCGGTTCAGGAATCGTAGTCGCCGCTGCGGGCCGCGCTGGTGGCCGCCGACATGACCAGCCCACCCCACACACGTACGCCCTCGGCCGTCGAGCTGTTCTCCTGCTCCACAAGATCAGCCGCGTACACGGCGGCGTGTTCGGCGTCCCCCAGCCGGTTCTGCCGTTGGTAGTTCCACGCCACGGAGTTGGTCACCATGGCCCCGAGGAGGGGATCCGAGGAGTTGTCGGCCGCGTTCATGGCCCGTTCGAGGGCGGAGAGGGCGAGGTCGGTCTTCCCCAGGCGGATGGCGAGATGGCCGGCCAGCTGAAGGGACTTCCCCAACGCGGCCTGGCCCTCGGCCCGTTGGTCGCCGGTGCCCACAGCCGCAGCGAAGCGGGCATCGTTGACGATGCCCGGCAGAACCTCCATCAGGGCCGCGAACTCGGCGTCGTGGTAGAGAGTCCACGCGGCGGCGATCTCCTTGCGGAGAAGGGGGATTGTCAGCTTCTCGACGCCGGACGGCTCCGGTGGAGGTGCGAACATCGGGGGCATGATCGCGCGACGCAACGCGACCAACTGAGGCGGATCGGCCTCCCCGTTGGAGGGCACTCCGGGCGGGTCGCCGAGAAGGCTGGTCAGCTCGACCCCGAGGCCGCCCGACAGAGCGTGAAGCGTGGGCAGCGACGCGGAGTGCCGTTGCCGCTGTTCCAGTTTCTTCACCGTGTCGACGGACAGGTTCGACTTCTCCGCCAGGCCCTCTTGCGTCAGACCGGCCACACGGCGAAGCCGCTTCAACCGGTCTCCCAAGTGCTCTGCCATGATTTCGAGAGTACTGCTCTGATCAAGCCACCGCCGGTGCGTGAACGAGCACGGTCGGTCGTCGTACTGCCGCACAAACCATGAGAGTGAGACCGCGTGACGGCGACATACGAATGGCGCGGCGACTTCGACAACGCCTCCCTCAACGCCCTGCACGCCGAAGGCTTCGGCGGCCCGCCCGTGGACATCGACTGGCGAGCACGACTGGAGCGGCACAGCCTCGGCTGGGTCTGCGCCTGGGACGGCGACTCCCTCGTCGGCTTCGTCAACGTCGCCTGGGACGGCGGAGTTCACGCCTTCGTTCTCGATACGGTCGTGGCCCGGCGCTGCCGGTCCCAGGGCATCGGCGCCACTCTCATCGCCACCGCCGCGCACCACGCCCGCGCCGCCAAGTGCGCGTGGCTGCACGTGGACTTCGAAGAGCACCTCCGGTCCTTCTACTTCGAGGTCTGCGGATTCCGGCCGTCCGATGCCGGTCTGATCCCCCTGTAGCCCCGCCCACCCCCGCCCAGATCCTCATCCCGCCAGCTCCGCAAGCCATGGGTGCCCGGGGTGGACGAGCTCCAGCCACTCGCTCAGGACATCCCGCCGCGGCCGACCCAGCAGCGGGAGCACCTCGGCGAAGTCCGCCTGATCCTTGGGTCGTGGCGTCTTCGCTTTGAACAGCAGCACCAACTCCGGTACCAGATACGGGATTCCGTCCGCCGTTCGCTCGATGATCCTGTCGTACGGCAGCCGGAGCCTCTCGTCCCGCCGACAGATCCATGTCCCGCCCTCGTGCGGCTCACGGAAGACGTCGAACAAGAACCGCCCGCTCGCCGGATCCCGCAGCCACGTCTGGTGCGTAGCCACCAGCTCCTCGGCTCCCGCCCCCGGCCAGACCCGCCCCGAACCCACCGCGTCAAACGCGTACTCGGGGAAGCGGCGCCGGATCTCCGGGAATCCCGCCGCAGGCACCGCGATCTCCAGGTCGCCGTGCGGCCTCGACTGTTGCCCGCGAAACAGATCAAGCGCCCACCCCGCCGCGACGCACCAGGGCGCACCGACCCCACCCAACCGCTCCGCGACTTGTTCCGGACGCCAGGCGTCCGCCCAGAGGGCCGCCAGTTCGTCCGCATCGAGCACAGTGCCGCCAGGCGGCAGGGGTCGGGTCATCGGCACAACCTAGTGCCGCGACCTGACGCGGGGGCGGCCTTGCGCAGGCACCCGGAGCCGGCCCGCCACCGTCCTCCATCACCTTTCGCGCCAGGCCGCCGAGGGTTGGGGCCTGTTGTTCGGATCACGTCTGGGCCGCCAGGAACGCGAGGCGATGACCACGGATACACGCTCTGCGGAGCCGTCCTGTCCGTCTCGACCGCCCAGCGGCTCACACCCCGATGAAGCTGACTGTCTCCGCCATGTCCGCCCGGCCGGTACGCAGCCGTGGCGCGCCTTCCTTCTCGAACCCTACCGAGACACCGCAGAACAGCACGAGCCCGTCATCGGCTCCGACCGTCTCGCTGACGGTCCTGTGGTACATGGTCCACATGACCTGGGGGCAGCTGTGCAACCCTTCCGCCCTCAGCAACAGCATGACCGTCTGCAAGTACATCCCCGCGTCAGCCCACTGTCCGGGTCCCATGGTCCGGTCGAGGTAGCAGAACAGGACGACCGGCGCCCCGAACGCCTCCGAGTTCAAGGCGGCGATCTTCATGGGTCTGTCGGGGTCGTCCCGCTCGATTCCCAGGGCTTTGTACCTCTCGGCGGCCGCGGCGGAAAAACGGTCCAGATACGGCGAGTTCAGTTCGGCCGGATACATCGGATACTCCCGGTCATCACCCGGGTCTCCCGCCAGTGCCCTAGCCGTAGTGCGCCTCTTCAGGCTGTCCAAGGGCCCGCCGGTCACGACGAACACATGCCACGGCTGGAGGTTCCCGCTCGACGGAGCTCGCGTCGCCGCGGTCAGCACTCGTTCGAGTCTCTCCTTCGGCACCGGCTCATCGCTGAACGCCCGTACAGCCCGGCGGCTGTCCACAGCCTCATACACATCCACGTCCTCGCGTCCTCTCACGGGATCACCGCCATATACCGTTGCCTCGTCGCCTGTTGTACGTGGAGGTCACCCGTGTCGGACGAGCCGAAAGAGCCGGCAATGGCCGCGCTCACCCACATTCCGCCGGACGGGGTCGCCCCGGGGAACGGCTACAGCCATGTCGTGGTGGGCGAGGGCCGGCTGGTCGTCATCTCCGGGCAGGTCGCACTCGACGAGCAGGGCAACCTGGTCGGGGAGGGCGACGCCGCCGCCCAGGCCCGTCAGGTCTTCGAGAACCTGCGGCGCTGCCTGGCCGCGGCCAGCGCAACATTCGCCGACGTCGCCAAGTTCACCTTCTACGTCACCGACGTGGCCGTCCTGCCGGACGTACGGATCGCCCGCGACGCGCACATCGACACCGCGCGCCCGCCTGCCAGTACGGCCGTACAGGTCGCCGCCCTGTACCGGCCGGAACTCATGCTGGAGGTGGAAGCCCTCGCCATCATCCGGAACCCGAACTGAACTGACCTTTGACCCACTCCCCCTCCCCGGAGCACAGGAAGTCGACAAGGCGGGCTGTGTCCTTCGGGGTGCCCAGGCGGCCCCGCGGGGTGTGGCGGATCGCGTTCGCCCTGTCCTCCTCCGTCATCCAACCCGTGTCCACCGGGCCGGGACTTCCTGCTCGCGCTGGTCCGCGTCCTGCTGGGCGCCGAGGACGGAACCCAGGTGAAGCACGGCGACGGCCGCCTGCATGAGTGGGAAGACCGCTGGAAACGCCTGACACAGTTGCATGACCGGGCCGAACGATCCGGACCGCACGAGGTCCAGGCCGACAGCCCCCGACCGGAATCCGTACAGGCGCACGCCGACTTCGTACCCCCGCCCAGCAGCGCGACCATCCAGGAACTGGAATCCGCGAAATCGGACCTCCAGGATATTCTTTCAAGTCTCGAAGCACACGAGAATCGTGTGCGCGACGAATTCCGTCAGGTTCTCAACGAGCAGTCCAGGGTCGCGGCCGAGTTGAGGCATCTCGCGGAACTGCTCGAACAGGAGCGCAGCAACAAGGAAAAGCTGGCGCGAGAGGTCGAGAAACTTGAGCGGCTGCGCGGAGAACTGGGCCCGCTACGAGGAGGACCGAAGGGCCCGCGCGGAAGCCGAAGTCGCTCGGCTCCGGGACGAACTCGGTGACGCGAGACTGAAGTTGGAGGCGGCGGACCGGCTGATCCGGGACGGACAGTCCCACAGATCCTCAACGTGACATACCCCGGCTCTCGCTTGCCAGCATCGGATGGTGCAGCGACGTCGACAACATCTCCCTCAGCAGTCGACAGCGTCACGGACGGAACGCGGGGCGCCGGCCGGTGCCGCTGCCGCTGCCGCTTCTGCGGGGAGGGCGTTGTCGACGAGGACGGCCGCGATGGCGGCGGCGGTGCTGAACGCATCGGCGTTGAGGACTCGGCTGCGGGCCGAGGCGCCGTCCAGGAGCAGCGCCAGTTGCTCGCCGAGCTGCTCGGGGTCGGTGGCGCCGGCCTCGCGGGCGGCATCGGTGAGCCGGGCGGCAAAGCCTTTTTTGTAGTCGCGGGCGAGTACGCGTGCCGGGTGGCCCGGGTCGGGGATTTCGACGGCCGCCGCGATGAACGGGCACAGGGGCGAGTGCATGTCGAACACGGCGAGGAGTCGTTCGCGAGGTGTGAGATCAGTGCGGTCGAACACCTCGGGCAGGATGTCGGGATCGAATCGCCGTAGGCATTCGGCGATCAGCTCGTCCTTGCCGGTGAAGTGCTGGTAGAGCGTGCGCTTGGACACCTCGGCCACCGCGCAGAGCTGGTCCATGCCGGTGCAGTTGATGCCCTGATCGCGGAACAGTTGTTGTGACGCGCTGACGATGCGCTCTCGTGCGCCCCTGCCGCGGCGCAGGCCTCGCGGCCCCTTCTCCAGCTCTGTCATACGCCCAGCGTAGCCCACCTGGGTACCGATCGGTGTGCATAGCTTGCACCCCGCACAGCTGTTCGCTACGTTAAGTATGCAGACCGGTGTACTTAACATCGGCACGGCATGTGAATGGAGCGGTCGTGGGAAAGCTCGATGGCAAGGTTGCGGTGATCACAGGTGCGACGAGTGGGATGGCGCTGGCCGGTGCGAAGTTGTTCGTCGATGAAGGCGCTCACGTCTTCATCTCGGGTCGGCGGAAGGACGCGCTGGACGAGGCCGTCAAGCTGATCGGCCGGGACGTGACCGGCGTGCAGGGCGATTCGGCCGACCTCGATGATCTTGACCGTTTGTTCGAGACGGTCAAGCGGGAAAAGGGCACGGTCGATGTGTTGTGGGCAAGTGCCGGGACGGGCGAGCAGGGCTCGCTCGGCGAGATCACCGAGGAGCAGTTCGATGCCGCCTTCTCGCTGAACGCGCGCGGCACGCTGTTCACGGTCCAGAAGGCGCTGCCGCTGTTCAACGACGGCGGCTCGATCTTCATGACCGGGTCGAACGCGTCGCTCCGGGGCTACCCCGACTGGAGTGTGTACGCGGCGAGCAAGGCCGTGCTGCCCGCCTACGCACGGGTGTGGGTGTCCGAGTTGAGGGACAGGAGGATCCGGGTGAACGTGCTGACCCCCGGCCAGGTCGCCACGCCGATTCTGGAGGAGGTCATGGACGACCGGATGAAGGCGCAGTTCGAATCCGTGATCCCGCGGCGAGAGATGGGCCGCCCTGAAGAGATCGCGTCGGTCGCGTTGTTCCTCGCCTCGGACGACTCGAGCTACGTCAATGGCATGGAGTTGGTTGCCGACGGCGGCACCACGGTGATCTGAGCGCGTCGCGGTCGGTCAGCAGGGTGTCGATCCGCGCGACGCGGGTATGGCGGGCGCGGATCGACACCGTCTCCCAGCACCTCGGCTCGGCGTTCGGCTCGGCGTTCGGCTCGGCGCTCGGTATCGCCGTCATCAGCACCTTCGTCGCCACCACGCGGCCGGCCGGCCCGAGCCCGTCGACCAGGTCGTCAACGGGCCGTCCGGCACCTGGGCGTCGGCGAACCTTCGACACCCCGGCCCAGCACGCCGGCAAGACCCCCACGACCAACTGATCCATACACAGCAAGGGGACACACGTCATGACCACCATCAGCATCATCGGCTCGGGCAACATGGCCACCGCCATCGGCACCCGGGCGGCGAAGCACGGCCACACCATCGAGCTCATGAGCCGCAACACCGCCAAGGCTCAGGCACTCGCCGACCAGATCGGCAACGGAGCCACCGTCGGCACGTTCGGCGCAAGGCCGGCGGGTGACATCGTCATCGTGGCCGTCCTGTACACCGGCGCGGTCGAAGCGGTCACGCACTACGGCGATGCGCTGGCCGGCAAGATCCTCGTCGACATCACCAACCCGTTCAACGCCGACGCAAGTGGACTCGTGACCACCGCGGGCAACTCGGTGTCCCAGCAGATCGCCGCCGCCGCCCCCGAGGGCGCACACGTCGTGAAGGCTTTCAATTCGATCTTCCGCGGCGTCCTTGCCGAGGACAAGCACCAGGACGCGTTCTTCGCCGGTGACAACGCCGAGGCGAAAGCACGAGTCGCGGCGTTTCTGGAGAGCGTGGACATGCGGGCCCTCGACGCGGGAGGGCTCGAGATGGCCCACGCCCTTGAATGGGCCGGCATCCTCCTGGTGGGCCTGGCACGCAACGGCGCCGGCTTCGACATCGCCTTGGGCGCCGAGATCCTCTGAGGATTGTTCCTGGCCTGGAATCCGACCCAGGTCTACCCAAACCCCCCATTGCTCATCAACAACTGCCCATTGACCCACTCCCCCTCCCCGGAGCACAGGAAGTCGACAAGGCGGGCCGTGTCCTTCGGGGTGCCCAGGCGGCCCCGCGGGGTGTGGCGGATCGCGTTCGCCCTGTCCTCCTCCGTCATCCAACCGGTGTCCACCGGGCCGGGGTTGATGACGTTCGCCGTCACGCCCAGGTGGGAGAGTTCGTGGGCCGCCGCCAACGTGATGCGGTCCAGGGCCCCCTTGCTCGCCCCGTACGGCAGGTTCCCCACCGTGTGGTCGCTGGTGAGGGCGATGATCCGGCCCGTTCCCGGGGGAGCCGTGAAGCGGCGGCCGAACTCCCGGATCAGCAGCCAGGTCGCGCGGGCGTTGACGGCGAAGTGGCGGTCGAAGCTCTCCAGGGTCGTGTCGAGCAGGCCCGAGTCGACCGACTCGCAGTGGCACATCACCAGTGCCGCGACACCGGCGCCGCCCTCGCCGCCCATTCTGCGCTCGACCTCGTCGAAGACGTGCGCCGGAGCGTCCGGGTCGGCGAGGTCCGCCTCGATCGCCGTACTCGCGGCGCCGAGCACGGACAGCTCCTCGGTGATCACCCGCGTCGCGCCCGGCTCGGCGCCCCAGGACATACGTGCGTCGTACGGGGTCCAGTAGGTGAAGGCGATGTCCCATCCCGACGCCGCCAGCCGACGGGCGATCCCGGCACCGATACCCACGGTGCGGCCCACTCCGGTGACCAGGGCGAGCGGGCGGACAGGGTGGGCGGGGCGGACTTCCTCGGCAGGTGTCTTCACGGTCCGGGATCGTCCATGACGGGCGTTCGCCCGGCAACCGCTTTTCCCGTCACCGGCGTTGGCCCTTATGCCGCTCACCCACGACCACGGGCATTCTGGCGGTGAGAGTGCTGAGAACGCCCGTGCCTGCCGGCCCGATGAGCGACCCACCGTCGGAGATTCCATGCTGCGAGTGCACTTCACCACCGACGACATCGCACGCGTCCGTCTCGCCACCGCACCCGACCCGCTGTGGGAGGTCACCAACAGTTTCCAGATCCTGATCACCAGGGAGGCTCCGCTCGCGTTCGGCGAGTGGCGGCGGCTGGTCCGGCCTCGGTTGCCCACGGCCGGGCGGCTGCTGGGCGGGCTGTTGCCGCCGCGCGGCTACTCCCCCGACTTCCTCACGCCCGATCTGGGCGGCCGTTCCGACCTGGCGAGTGCCGTCGACGCCGTGCTCAGCACGCCCCGGGCCGACCTGCGCGGTGATCTCGCCCGGCTCGCCGCGTCCCCGGAGCGGATACGGCCGTTGCCCGCCGGCACCCGCGCCCTCGCCGAGGGCGATCCCGAGGTGCTACGCCGTCTCGGCGACGCCCTGCACACGTACCACCGCCAGACCCTCGCCCCCTTCTGGCCGACCGTCCGCGCCCAGGTCGACGCCGATCTCGCCCTGCGCACGCGGGCCGTGCTGGCGGGCGGCGCCGACGGGCTGCTGAGGAGCTTCTGGCCCGTGCTGCGCTGGCAGCCGCCGGTCCTGGAGGCCGACTATCCCGTCGACCGTGAACTGCTGCTCGGCGGACGGGGGTTGGCGCTGCAACCGTCCTTCTTCTGTTGCCGCAGGCCCGTCACACTCGCCGTCCCGCCGGTCGGTCCGGCCCCGGTTCTCGTCTATCCGATACGGCACACCCTCGCCCTCGCCCGGGTGACGGGTCCGGAACTCGGACCCCTCATCGGCCACACCCGGGCCGCCATCCTGGAGGACGTCATCACCGGCCGTACGACGAGAGAACTCGCGCGTCGCATCGGCATCTCCGAAGCCGCCACGAGCTATCACACCGCCGTCCTGCGCAGGGCCGGGCTGCTGCTCAGCGAGCGGCACGGCAAGTACGTACTCCACACCGCCACACCCACCGGACTCGCCCTCCTCGGCAACCCGCTCGGCACGCCGTTCGACGTCTAGAGCGTTCGTCCAGGCGTTCGTTTAGAGCACGGTTTCAACCTGTGGCGCCGGCCCGGAACGGGGCGCCAGACTCGAACCCACGAACGGCACCACCAACGGGGAACCCGGAGGTACCACCCATGATCCGCAGGAAACTCGCGACCGTCGTCACGGCAGGCGCATTCACGTTCGGCGCCCTGCTCGCCGGGATCGGCACCGCATCCGCGGCCACCTCGGCGGGCAGCGGCTTCCACGAGAGCGGCCACCACGACAGCGGCATCGAGCTGACCGGCCATCACGACAGCGGCATCGAAGTGAACGGCCACGTCGACGGGGGCTGACCCCCTCGTACGACGGCGGGCAGCGACGTGGGGTGGGGGGGGCCCCGCCCCCCCGGGGCCCCCCCACCCCCCGCCCCCCCCCCCCCCCCCCCCCCCCCCCCCCGCGCCGGCCGCCCGCTCCAGTGACCCTAAAGCCGCGCCAGCCCCAC